>NZ_JBOHHL010000014.1:0-104372 GCF_050725395.1 Aquabacterium sp.
AGCGGTCGCAGATCAAGTCATCCCGAGGCCGGGTGACCGACTGACGGCCGCTCAAATCCAGAGCTTCTTCCAGCCTTCGTGGCCCAAGGTTCGCAGCGTCTCGATGTTGCGCTCATAGATGTTGGCCGCGTCGGGGAAGGCTTCCACCGCTTGGTCGATGCTGCTTTCGCGCAGCAAATGCAGCGTGGGGTAGGGCGCGCGGTTGCTGAAGTTCTCGATGTCGTCCGGGTCGCTGTCGGCAAACTGGTAGTCGGGGTGGAAGCTGGCCACCTGCAACTCGCCTTCCAGGTCGAGTTCGCCCACGGCGGCGTCGGCCACTTCCAGGAAATCGTTGTAGTCCAGGAAATTGGTCAGCACATGCGGGTGGATCAGCAAGGTGGTCTCCACCACCTCGGGGTCGGCCTCCTGCAGAAACCGCAGCTCGTGCAGCAGGTCGGCCAGCAGGCCTTCTTCATCGGTGGCTTCGCTGACCACGTAGCGGATCTGCTGCTTGATCTGCACGGCCTTGGCGAAGGGGCACAGGTTCAGGCCGATCACAGCCTTGTCCAGCCAATCTCGCATGGCGCCGATCACGTCGTCGGGTGTGACTTTGTTCATGGTTGATCGTCTGCGGTGGCAAGGTCCACCGTCTTTTCAATGACCTTGCCCGTCACGGCCGCGGTGGTGCTCACGACGGTACCGGCGACGGACACGGCCGTGCCCGCCACGCTGCCGGCAATGCTGACCACGGCGCAGCCCGGCAGGAGGGCCATGGCGCACAGCGGCAGCAGCCAGCGGCAACAGGGGTTGATGAGGGGAGGGTTCATGACGATTCCGGGGTGAATGCCAGCGCATTTTCCCAGGTTTGGTGCGGATGCATTCAAGTTTGATGAGGCCGGGCCGAAAGCTCATGAACGCTGCAGAACAAGTGTCCTGTCAGGATCCGCCCTCCATGTGTCTCATTCTCATTCGCCGTGACCAACTGCTGTCGGTGCCCGATGCCTGGGGATGGTTGTGCCCGTGCGGGGCCTGCCGATGAGGAACACCGAGGCCACGCTGGAGAAGACGCTGCTGGCGCACCAGACGCTGTTCAAGCAACTGGTGGACAGCTCGCCCGACGCGATCATGCGGCACGACGCCACGCTGCGCTGCATTTACGCCAATGCCACCCTGGTCATCGTGTCGGGGCAACCAATGGACACCATCGTCGGTGCCTTGCCCCAGGAACTGCCCTTCGTTTTCGACGCCAAGTCCTACGCAGAGCGCTTGCACAACGTGGTCCGCCTGGGCGCCCCTTCCGGGTTCGAGATGGAGTGGGGCCTGCCGGATGGCACCCTGCGCTGGTGCCAGGTCAGGCTGGTGCCCGAGCGCGATGAACGGGGTGCCGTGGTCGGCGTGATGTCGGTGTGCCATGACATCACGGCCCACAAAGCCTTGCAGGCCAAGCTGGAAAAAGCCGAGTCCCTGGCCCGGATCGGCTTCTGGGAGCTGGACCTGGCCACCAACCTCGCCCACATGTCGGACCATGCTTGCCGTTTGATGGGCCGCCAGCCGGGTTGGGCGCCTTCGGCCGCCGAGCTGCTGGCCATCCATCCCAAGGAAGAAGGCGAACGCATCGATCGCCTGTACAGGGCGGCCATCGCCGCGCGGGAAACTGCCGTGCAGTACGACTACGACGTGGTGGTCGATGGCGAAGTGCGCCACCTTCAGCTCCATGCCGAGATCGCCTACAACAGCAAGGGCAAGGCCAAGACTTTCTTCGCGGTTTCGCAGGACATCACCGAGCGGGTGCTGGCCGACGAAAAACTGCGCGCCCGCGAGCAGGAATTCCGCCTGTTGGTCGAGAACACGCCGGACAACATCGCCCGCTACGACGGCGAATGCCGGCGCGTGTTCGTCAATGATGCCCTGGTGAAACTGATGGGACAGCCGGCCTCTGCCTTGCTGGGCCACAAACCCAGCGACAGCGTCAAGGCGCCCCAGGCCTTGGACTACGAGCGGGTGCTGTCGCAGGTGTTCACCAGCGGCCAGCCGCAGGACCACACCTATCGGCTCAAGGACAAGAGCCGGCGCAGCTTGAGCTTCCACATGCGCATCGTGCCCGAGCGCGACAGCACGGGCCAGGTCGTCAGCGTGCTGTCCATCGGCCGCGACATTTCAGAGCTGGAAGCCACCGAGCGCCGTTTGGAAGACGCGCAGCGCATCGCGCGCATCTGCCACTGGGAATGGGACTACGTCAGCAAACGCTCCTCCATCAGCCGCGTGGGCCTGGACGTGCTGGGCCTGTCCCACACCGACGAGCTGACGATGCAGGACTTCCAGGCCATCATGCTGCCGGACGAGCGCGCCTCCACTTTCCTGCTTTACCAGGATGCCTTTGCCAAACGCCAGAGCGAACTGAGCTACGAGCACTGCCTGGTGCTGCCCGATGGCAGTCGCCGTGAAACCCACAGCTGGGTTCGGTTGGAATACGGCCCCGATGGCCGCGCGGCCCGTGCGCTCGGCGTCACGCAGGACGTGACCGACCTGAAGGACCTGCAACGCCAGACCCACCAGCTGGAGTTCTACGATCCGCTGACCAGCCTGCCCAACCGCGCCTTGCTGCACGACCGCCTGAAGCTGGCCATGGCCGATGCCGGGCGCCAAGGCGGCAGCGTGGGCGTGGTCTTGCTGGACATCGACCACTTCCAGAAGGTCAACGATTCGCTGGGCACCGGCGCCGGCGATGTGCTGCTCAAGTCCGTGGCCGGGCGCCTGTCCCAGGCCCTGCGCGAATACGACACCGTGGCCAGGCTCGGCGGCGACGAGTTCGCCATCATCGTGCCGCAGATCCGCCAGCCTTCGGATCTGGACGTGGTGGCCAGCCGCATCAAGCATGTCTTCGCGGCCCCCGTGGCCTTGAACGACACCGAGATCTTCGTGACGGCCAGTGCCGGCATCGCCCTGTTCCCGGCCGATGGCGCCGACGTGAACGAGCTGATGGCCCACGCCGATGCCGCCATGTACCACGCCAAGAACTGCGGTCGGGATAACTTCCAGTTCTACGCCCGCGAGCTGACCGCCACGGCGCTGGAGCGCCTGAAGATCGAAGGCGACCTGCGCAAGGCCATCGAACGCAACGAGCTGGAGTTGTTCTACCAGCCCAAGGTCGATCTGGGCACTGGCCTGGTCGTGGGCGCCGAAGCCTTGATGCGCTGGCGCCATTCCGAACGCGGCCTGGTCCCGCCCGATCGTTTCATCGGCGTCGCCGAGGACACCGGCCTGATCATCGACATGGGCGAGTGGGCACTGCGCACCGCCTGCGCCGAAGCGCGCGCCTGGCACGACCGCCATGGCGAGCCCCTGAAGATCGCCGTCAACCTGTCGCCCCGCCAGTTCTACACCGGCGACCTGGTCGGCACCGTGCGGCAGGCCCTGCAGGACACCGGCTGCAAATCAGAATGGATCGAACTGGAGATCACCGAAAGCCTGCTGCTCAATGACCGTGTGGACATCCGCTCCATGCTGGAGGCCTTGCACGACATGGGCTTTACCATCGCCATTGACGATTTCGGCACAGGCTATTCGGCCTTGTCCTACCTGACCCGTTTCCCGGTGGATACCTTGAAGATCGACCGCTCCTTCATCCGCGAATTGACCACCGACCGCGACAGCGCGGTGCTGGCGCAGGCCATCGTCACGCTGGCCCGCAGCCTGCGCATGGAAGTCGTGGCCGAAGGCGTGGAGACCGCTTCGCAGCGCGACCACCTGGGTGCCTGGGGCTGCCACCTGGCGCAAGGCTTCTATTACAGCAAGCCGGTGCCCATGGCCGACTTCATGGTCCTGCTTAAAAACTGGGACCACGGCGTGTCCAACCCCGCGACAGGAACCCGATGAACACCGCCATGAGCTCCTCGTCTTCATCCCTGTCCCCCGAAGTCCTGTCTCCTGCCGCCATGCGCGACAACAGCGAAGAATTGTTCCGAAAGCTTTTGATGGGCGTGTCTGTGATGGCGGGGCTGACCCACCTGTGCTTCCTGCTGTTGTTCTACAAAAGTGGCGTGACCCCACTGGCCATGATCAACGTGGGCAGCATCCTTTGCTATGTGCTGACCTTCTCCTTGCTCTGGCACAACCACGTGGTTCAGGCCTGGATGCTGATCATCTTCGAGGTGGTGGGCCACGCGGTCCTGGCCGTCTACTTCATTGGTTGGGAAAGCGGGTTCCACTTCTACATCATGCTGGTGCCGCCCGTGATGGTCGTCAGCCCGCTGGACAACTGGCGCGCCAAGGCGCCGCTCGTGCTGGGCCTGGTGGCCTTGTACGTGGGACTGGACTTCTTCCTGCGCCTGGCCACGCCCGTGGCGGTGCTGGACCCCTCCGTGATCAACGGCCTGCACTACTTCAACCTGATCACGGTGCTGGTGCTGCTGATTTTCCTGGCGGGCATGTACTACCGCCTGGTGGTCCAGAGCGAGCAGGAATTGCGCGAGATGGCCACCACCGATCCACTGACCCGTTTGCGCAACCGCCGCAGCGTGCTGGACACCTCCAGCTTCGAGGCCGCCAAGCAGCGCCGCGATGGCCGGCCCATGTCCTTCGTGCTGTGCGACGTCGACCATTTCAAGGCCGTCAACGACACCCATGGCCATGAGGCGGGCGACGATGTCCTGACGTCGGTGGCCAGGGTTCTGCGCACGGGTGTGCGCGAGGTGGACCACGCGGCCCGCTGGGGTGGCGAAGAATTCCTCTTGCTGCTGCCCGAAACCAATGTGTCCGGCGCGACCTTGGTCGCGAACCGTCTGCGCGAGGCCATCGAAGAACTCAGGGTGTCCAGCAAGGATGGCCCACTGCGGGTGACGATGACCTTCGGGGTGAGCGCCTTGCACCCCGACGAATCGATCGACCAGGCCATTGCGCGGGCGGACAAGGCGCTCTACACCGGCAAGCACGAAGGCCGCAACCGGGTGGTCATGGCGGCCGAAGACCACGCCCGCTGAGCTGATCGACAATGGCCGGCATCGAAGGAATCCTGCCATGAGTGAAGAAGAACGTCCCGTCCTGCCCCTGCCCGCGCTCAAGCTGGGCGTCTACCGCCACTACAAAGGCCAGCGCTATCAGGTTTATGGCGTGGCGCGCCACAGCGAAACACTGGAAGCCCTGGTCGTCTACCGGCCGCTGTACGGGGAGGGGGCCCTGTGGGTGCGCCCCTATGCCATGTTCACCGGCCGCATCACGGTCGAGGGGGTCGATCAGCCACGCTTCGAATGGGTCGGCGAAGGGCGGGACGGCGCCCTGCATTGAGTGAAAAGCGGGGCGATGCGCCAGTCAATTCGGCGCTTGGGCCCTGGAGGCGAAGCCAGATACTGAGGTCAGCTGAAAAGGATGCCGACCATGTCACGCCTCAACCTTCACCACATGATGGGCTGGATCACCGCCGCGGCGGTCCGCCATCCCCAGGACCTGATCGCCCACGTGGCCGAGCGCACCCAGGCCAGCCGGCCTGCCGCCCGCAAGGCAGTGTCACGCCTGGTCGAGGCCGGTTGGCTGGTCCGGGAAGGTTCGGCTTCCCGTCCCGTGTACCGCCCTGGCCATTTCAGGCAAGTGGTGGCCAGCTACCCCTTGCAGGGCCTGGTCGAGGACGTGCCCTGGGAGCGGGATTTCCTGCCCAATTTCGTGCTGCCAACCCAGGTGCAGCGCATGGCCCAGCACGTGTTCAACGAGATCCTGAACAACGCCATCGACCACAGCGGCGGCAGCACCGTCACCGTGTCGCTGCGCCAGACGCCCAACCACATCCAACTGCTGGTGTCCGACGACGGCCGTGGCCTGTTCGACCGCATCCGCGAATCCTTTGCCATCGACGATGCCCAGCACGCCATGCTGGAGTTGAGCAAAGGCAAGCTCACCAGCCTGCCCGACCGGCACACGGGTCGCGGCCTTTTCTTCTCGGCCCAATTGACCGATGTGTTCGAAGTCCATGCCAATGGCTCGAACTTCCAGCGCCGTGGCTGGGATGGCGGGGGCTGGCATTGTGGCAAGCCCCTGGCCCGCCAGGGCACCTCGGTCTACGCCTCCATCGCGCTGGACACCGATCGCACGCTGGACTCGGTCTTGAATGTGTGGAGCACAGACCACCAGGGCATCGCTTTCGACCGCACGCGGGTGCCCTTGCGCCTGCTGCTGTCTTCGGGCACCGCGCTGGATTCCCGCTCGCAGGCCCGACGCGCGGCTTCGCGCCTGCCGCAGTTCAGCCATGCGCGCATCGACTTCAGTGGCGTGACCGACATCGGCCACAGCTTCGCCGATGAACTGTTCCGGGTGTTCGCCGGACAGCATCCCGAGCTGCAGCTGGTGGCCGAGAACATGTCGCCCAAGGTGGCGAACCTGGTCCACGCAACGATTTCCGGCCAGGCATGAAAAAAGCGGCCGAAGCCGCTTTTGGTGCGATCAACGCGCGCTGAATTACAGCGGGCGGATGTTCGAAGCTTGGGGGCCCTTTTGGCCTTGCTTGACTTCGAATTCGACGCGTTGGTTTTCTTGCAGGCTGCGGAAGCCGCCTTCGCTGCGGATTTCGCTGAAGTGGGCGAACAGGTCCTTGCTGCCATCTTCAGGAGCGATGAAGCCGAAGCCCTTGCCGTCGTCGAACCATTTCACGGTGCCAGTTTGTGTCGTACTCATGGATGAAGTTCCTTGTAGAGTGATTGAAAAAATAAAGAATCCGCACTGACTTGCGCCGGTGCGGCAGAAACACTCAAGAAACGTCAAACCGGGAGTTGAAACCTGGGCCGCGAAGCGGCTTGAAACGAAGACCTTGAGGAAACGGTCTTGTGCATGTCTGTGGGCCTAATGTACCTGCATTGCACCAAAATGTCACGCCACGAATTTCAGCACGGTGAAATAGTGGCTGGCGGTGCCGCCCAGCACGAACAGATGCCAGATGCCATGGGCATGCCGCATGCGCTTGTCGATCACGTAGAAAATGATGCCGACCGTGTACAGGACGCCTCCTGCCAACAACCACCGCCAGCCTTCGTCTTGCAGACCATTCATCAATGGCACGGCGGCCGCGATGCCGCACCAGCCCATCAGCACGTACAGTGGCACCGATGGAACGGTGTCACGCCCCCACCACAGCTCTTTGCAGATGCCGATGGCGGCCAGCACCCACACGAAGGCGAAGATCGACCAGCCCAGCGTGGTGCCGCCCAGGGTGATCAGGGTGAAGGGCGTGTAGGTGCCCGCGATGAGCAGGTAGATGGCGCAGTGATCGACCTTGGCCCAGCGCTCCTTGCTGGCGCCGCGGATGCTGTGGTACAGCGTGGAGGCCGCGTAAAGCACCACCATGGTCAGCCCGAAAATGCTGAAGCTGACGACCTTGAGCGCATCGCCCACCTGCGCTGCGCGCGCGATCAGCACGGCCGAGCCCACCACGGCCAGCGCCAGCCCCAGCAGGTGGGTGACACTGTTGAAACGTTCTCCGTGGTACATGACGGCCAGCCTTTTTTGATGTGATGGAGATGATGACACGCCGATGGGTTGCCCACCTCGACATGGACGCGTTTTACGCTTCCGTCGAGCTGTTGCGCTACCCCGAGTTGAGGGGCCGTGCCGTGGTGATCGGTGGTGGCCAGCGTCATCAGCCCGTCATGCAAGAGGACGGCACGCGGCATTTCTCGGTGCTGCGCGACTATGCCGGGCGCGGCGTGGTGACCACTGCCACGTATGAAGCGCGGGCCCTGGGGGTGCATTCGGCCATGGGCATGATGAAGGCGGCGGTGCTGGCCCCGGATGCCGTGCTCCTGCCGGTGGACTTCGACCAGTACAGGGCCTATTCGCGCCGGTTCAAGGCGGCGGTGGCCGAGATCGTGCCCATCATCGAAGACCGGGGCGTGGACGAGATCTACCTGGATTTGAACGGTCTGCCCGGCGTGGGCGAGGCGGTGGGCGGCGATCCGCACGGCGGTGTGCGCGCCTTGGCCCAGCGCATCAAGGACCGGGTGCGCGACGCGACCGGCTTGAGTTGCTCGATGGGCGTCACGCCCAACAAGCTGCTGTCCAAACTGTGCTCCGACCTGGAAAAGCCCAATGGCCTGACCATCCTGACCGAAGAAGACATCCCGACCCGCATCTGGCCATTGCCCGCCAAACGCATCAACGGCATCGGCCCGAAGTCCACGGCGCGGCTGGAAGCGCTCGGCATCCACACCATCGGCGAGTTGGCCGCGGCGCAGCCCGACTGGTTGATCGGGCAGTTCGGGGCCAACTACGGCGCCTGGCTGCACGAAGCGGCGCATGGCCGCGACGAGCGCGCCGTGGTCACCTGGCGTGAGCCCAAGTCCATCAGCCGCGAAACCACTTTCGAGCGCGACCTGCATGCCCGAGAGGACCGCGATGCCCTGGGCGCGATCTTCACGCGCTTGTGCGAGAAGCTGGCTGGTGACCTGGAACGCAAGGGCTACGTGGCCAAGACCATCGGCGTCAAGTTGCGCTACACCGACTTCAAGATCGCCACGCGCGAGGTCACTTTGCCCGCCCACACGGCCGATGCCAAGGAAATCCGACAATGGGCCGGCCGTTGCCTGAAAAAGGTGCCGCTGGACCAACGCCTGCGCCTGCTGGGCGTGCGCGCGGGCGCGTTGTGCAAGGCCGATGAGGTGCCCGCCTTTGACGCCGCATCCGTGGCCAGTGAGCGCCCCGTGCCTTACACGCTGCCGCTGTTCGACTGGGACGACGCGCCCATGCAGGCACCAACCCGGCGCACAATGGAGGGTTAGCCCGCCTCGGCCCCTTAGTCTTGCTTGCCCATGATCTGGAACCGTCTCGACCGCATCGCCCACGTTCTTCGCCCGCATCGCCAGGCCTCGATCCTCCTGATCGACGCCCTGCTGATCGCGCTGGCCTGGCACATCACCTACCTGTTCCGCATGGGGGTGGAGCGCTGGTTGCACGAACGCCCCAGCTACGACCTGGTGGTGCTGCTGGGCGTGACCGCGGTGTACAGCGCGGTGTCCTGGGCCCTGAATGTGCCGCGCGCAGCTTGGCGCTACACCAGCTTCAACGAGATCACGCGCCTGGGCTGGGTCTGCCTGGGCGGCGGTCTGGCCAGCGCCGTGGTGGTGCTGATGGCGCAACTGGTCGAGATCCCCCGCGCGGTGCTGGCCTTGCATCCTTTCATGGTGCTGATCACCTGGTCCTTGGCGCGCATGCTGGTGCGCATGCTCAGCGAGCAGTCGCGTGCGCGCCGCGAGGGCGGTGATGCCACGGGGCGCCGTGCCATCGTGTTGGGCGCCGGTGCCGCGGCCAAGCTGCTGATCGCCGGCATCCAGCACCGCGGCTGGACGGTGGTCGGTTTGCTGGACGACGATCCGCGCAAGCATGGTGCCCGCATGGCCGGTGTCACGGTGTGGGGCGCCTTGGACAAGCTCAAGCACGAAGGCACCCTGGATGACGTCACCCACCTGGTCCTGGCCATGCCTTCGGCCACGGGGGCGCAGCGCAAACGCGCCCTCGACATGGCCGCCGCGACCGGCCTGCCCGTGCTGACCGTGCCCAGTGCCGACGAACTGCGCGAGGGCGGGTCGCGCATCGAGCGCGTGCGCGACATCGAGCCCGACGACCTGCTGGGCCGCGAACCCGTCAAGCTGGACGAGTCAGCGCTGTCCACCCTCATCAGCGGACAGACCGTGATGGTGACGGGGGCCGGAGGCTCCATCGGTTCCGAACTCTGCCGGCAGATCGCGCGATTCGGCCCCAGCCGCCTGGTGCTGTTCGAGTTGAGCGAGTTCGCGCTCTACAACATCGAGCAGGACCTGAGCGAGCGCTTCCCGCGCGTGCCGCTGGTGCGCCTGGTGGGCGATGTGAAGGACTTGCCCGAGTTGCGCCGGGTGATGAACGCCCACCGTCCCGACCTGGTCTTCCACGCCGCCGCCTACAAACACGTGCCCTTGATGGAGGACGACAACGCCTGGATCGCCCTGCGCAACAACACCCTGGGGACCTACCAGGTGGCGCAAGCGGCGGGCGAATGCGGCGTTCGCCGCTTCGTGCTCATCTCGACCGACAAGGCCGTCAACCCGACCAATGTCATGGGCGCGACCAAGCGCGCGGCCGAGATGGTGGTCTCGCACTGGGCCACGCAGATGCCGAACACGCGCTACATGGCCGTTCGTTTTGGCAATGTGCTGGGCTCCAGCGGCAGCGTGATCCCCAAGTTCAAGGAACAGATCGCCAAGGGTGGGCCGGTCACCGTGACCCACCCCGACATCACGCGCTACTTCATGACCATCCCCGAGGCGGCGCAACTGGTGCTGCAGGCGGCGGTGCTGGCCGAATCGGGCCAGGTCTTCGTGATGGACATGGGCGAGGCGGTGCGCATCGCCGACCTGGCGCGCGAGATGATCCTGCTGTCCGGCCGCACCGAGGCGGAGATCCCCATCGTGTTCAGCGGCCTTCGCCCTGGCGAGAAGCTCTACGAAGAGCTGCTGGCGGACGACGACACCACCCTGGCCACGCCGCACCCGCGTCTGCGCCTGGCGCAATTGCGGGGCGAATTGCCGGCCGACTGGATCGAGCGCCTGCTGGCGCTGGCGCAGGACGAGGCGGCCAGCCAGCCCAGCATCTTGCGTCAGCGCCTGCACGGCCTGGTGCCCGAATACCAGCCGCGTTGATCCTCCGGGATCAGGTGTGGATGGCCAGCAGGTCGTCCACGTGCACCAGCAGAACCGGCAACTGCACGGGTTTGGTCAGGTAGCAATAGGCGCCCGCCGTCAGGGCCGCATCGACCTGTTCGGGCATGGCGTCGGCCGAGACCATGATCACCGGGATGGCGGCCGTCTGCGGGTTGGCCTTCATGAGCTTGAGGAACTCGATGCCCGAGGCGTCGGGCAGGTGCACGTCCAGCAAGACCAGGTCGGGCGCGGGCCCGCTCAGCCGGTCGTGCAGCGCGGCCAGGCCTTCCTCGATGGTGGGGGCGACTTTCAAGCGGATCCAGTCGCGGGTGGCCAGTGCGCCGCGCACCACCTCGCTGTTGACCTGGTTGTCTTCCACGTACAGCACCTGACGCACGGGTTGGTTGGTCTTCGTGATGACGCTGGTGGGGGCGGGTGTGGGTGGCATGGGCAGCTTGACCGCTGCCACCTCGACGGGCCTGGCGGGCAAGGTCAAGGTGAAGGCGGAGCCCTCGTTCTCGCGGCTGCTCACTTCCAGTTGGCCGTCCATCAACTGCGCCAGGTGCTGGCTGATCACCAGGCCGATGCCCACGCCGTCGGACGCCAGCCGTTCACGGCCCAGGCGGTTGAAGGGCTGGAACAGCTGCGCCACTTGCTCGGGAGTCATGCCGAGGCCGGTGTCTTGCACCGTCAGGCGGATGCTGTCGCCCCCTCCGGGCCGTGTCGCCATCGCCGCGGACACCTTGACGGTGCCGCCCGGCCGGTTGTACTGAATGGCGTTGCTGAGCAGGTTGACGAGGATCTGGCGCAAGCGGATGGCATCGGCTTGAACGCCCCAGCCCGCCGGGGCCGGTTCGGGGTCCAGCAGGCGCACCTGCTGCTTCTGGGCCAGTTCGCGCACCATGTCCATGGCGGAGCCCACCGTGGAGGTCAGGGGCACCACCTCGGTGTTCAGCTTGAGGGTACCGGTGTCGATGCGGGACAGGTCCAGCACATCGTCGATCATGTCCAGCAAATGCCAGCCGGCCTGTTGAATTTGCTGCAGCCGCTGCGTTTGCGACGGGGGCAGGGGGGATTGCTTGTCCAGGTCCATCACCTGGGCAAAGCCGAGCACGGCGTTCAGTGGGGTGCGCAACTCATGGCTCATGCGGGACAGGAACTCGCTCTTGGACTGGTTGGCCGCCTCCGCCGCGGCCTTCTGGCGCCGGGCGACGTCCATGGCCGCCTCCACGCGCCGGGTGTGTCCTGTGACGACCAGCAGCAGGGCCCCCAGGGCGGCGGCGACCACCACGCCACCGATGGCCAGCAGCCATGACCACGCCAGGCTCCCCACCACCGGCACTGGCGCGTGGGCCCAGGTCACCAGCTGCCATTGCTGTCCGGCAAATTCGATGGGGATCAGGCTTTCATGGCGGCGCGCCTGCCCGGGTTTGCTTTGGATGCAACGGGCGTCGCCGCCGAGGAATGAAGGCGCACTTGCTTGGCTGGCGTCCAGCAGACAGGCGCGGAGGTAAGGGGGCAGGCCCGCCGTCATGGCCTTGATGGTGTCGTCCATGCGCAGCGCCAGGAACACCGCCCCTCGGGTGTTCTGCACACGGGTCTGCGGGGTGAAAGGCTGTCCTTGGTAGATCACCCGGTAAAGCACCACCCCTGTTTGCTCGGCCGACTCCTGGGCCAGTTGGAATCCCTTGGAGACCGCCGGGCGGTCTTCGCGGCGAGATTGCTCGAAGGTGTCGCGCGCGGCCGGGGTGGACAGCGAGTTGTAACCCAGGGCCCGCTCATTGCCGGGCGTGGGTTCCACGAAACGGATGGCGGCCACTTCCGGGCCTTGGGGAGGCAGGCGGGCCCGCGTGTCGTGGACCTTGTAGTCGCGCAGGCCTTCCGCACGCTGTCGGGCCTCGAAACCGGGGACCTGGTCCAGGCTCAGGCGTTCGGTCCAGCCCATGGCCTGGATCCCGGTCAGCGTGTTCAGCCAGTAGTGGCTGGCCAGCTTGAATTCCTGCCGGCTGACCTCGGACGATCCGATGTACAGGCCGTGCAGGGCCTCCAGCGCGTCAAGGTAGCCGTTGAGCCGCAGATGCACGGCGCTGGTCAGCGTTTCCACGTCCTGGTCGAACACCGACTGTTCGCGCTCGGCCTCCCACAATTGCACCTGGTGGATGGTCAAGCCCAGCAACATCGTCGTCACCAAGAGGGGAGCGCCCAGGATCAGGCGTCGAGCGCGCCACAAATCGACGGGCTGGCCGACCAGGGTCAGCATCAGCGGCGTGCCGATCAGCACGCCCAGGGTGTCGCCGGCCCACCAGGACAGGCCCGTCTGAACCGCTTGCTGCGGGGGGAGGATGCCCAGCGTGGCCATCGCGGGCACGGTCAGCCCCGCGTTGATCACGCAGCAGGCCGGCCCGGCAATCAGCAGGAAGCGGGCAATGTCGAGGGGATGCTCCAGCGGCAAATCGGGGCCTTGACCCCAGCTGGCCCAGCGGGCGCCGGCCCAGGCCTGCAGCGCGGCGCCGATGCCGGCGGTCATCGCCACGACCAGGAATGGCCAGGAATGAACGGGATCGTGCCCGTGCCAGTGCGAAATGGCCAGCATGGTGGCCGAGCCCAGCCCCACGGGCAGGACCATGGCCGTGCCCCAGCCCAGCACGCAGGCCAGCCCGAAACCCGCCGACAGGTACAGCGGTTCGACGTGATCCTGCGGCGAAGCCAGCCCCAGCATCAGCACGCCCGCCACGACGTACACCAGCCAGGTGATGAAACCACGAACCCAGAGGGAGGCGGGGGCTGGTGCCGGGCGCATGGACATCTTCCGAGTCTCGGTTAGTGGATTTTTTTGCGCACCTTAGCACTCATTGCCGCCCGGGCGTGAGGGGGAGATCAAGGGTGGATCGTCAGCTTCTCGCGACTAAACCGTGCAAAGCCCTTTACAGAGGGCAAGTTCTGGCCTTATTGAACTTTGTGCCGGGCTGGGCGGTCCTATACTGGAAAACAATTTCGCCATCTGAGGGTTTCAGGTGGCATTGCGGGTTCTAAAAGGCACCATTGGCCATGACTTCCAAATTCAAGATTGCGGGCTGGGTGGCACTGGGTGTGCTGGCCGGCGGTTTGACCACCATGCAGTTCCAGGCCACCGCCCGCAACACAGTGGCCCCCTTGCCACTGGAAGAGATGCAGCAGCTGGCCGCCGTGTTCGGCATGATCAAGACCGATTACGTCGAGCCGGTGGACGAGAAAAAGCTCATCAGCGACGCCATCGGCGGCATGGTGTCCGGCCTCGATCCCCATTCCACCTATTTCGACAAGACCACCTTCAAGGAATTCCGCGAAGGCACCACCGGCAAGTTCGTCGGCGTGGGCATCGAAATCGGCATGGAAGACGGCCTGGTCAAGGTCGTCTCGCCCATCGAAGGCTCGCCCGCCTTCCGCGCTGGCCTGAAAAGCGGCGACCTGATCACCAAGATCGACGAAACCTTCGTCAAGGGCCTGACCATGGACCAGGCCGTCAAGCGCATGCGCGGCGAGCCCAGCACCAAGGTGGTCCTGACCATTTTCCGCAAGCTCGAGAACCGCAGCTTCCCGGTCACCATCACGCGTGAAGAGATCCGCGTGCAGAGCGTGCGCGCCAAGGTCGTCGAGCCAGGCTATGGCTGGATCCGCGTCACGCAATTCCAGGACCGCACGGTCGAGGATTTCGTCGCCAAGGCCGACAAGCTTTTCAAGGACGATCCCAAGCTCAAGGGCCTGGTGCTCGACCTGCGCAACGACCCGGGCGGCCTGCTCGAAGGCGCCATCGCGGTGTCGGCGGCTTTCCTGCCCAAGGACGTGACGGTGGTGTCCACCAACGGCCAGATCCCCGAATCCAAGGCCATCTTCAAGGCCCGCCCCGAGGATTACACCCGCCGGCTGGGTTCCGATCCGCTGGCCAAATTGCCCGCCGCCATCAAGAACGTGCCGCTGGTGGTGCTGGTCAACGAAGGCTCGGCCTCGGCCAGTGAAATCGTCTCCGGTGCGTTGCAAGACCACAAGCGCGCCACCATCATGGGCGCCCAGACCTTTGGCAAGGGCTCGGTGCAGACCGTGCGCCAGCTGACGGCCGACACGGCGCTCAAGATCACCACGGCGCGTTACTACACGCCGAGCGGCCGCTCCATCCAGGCCAAGGGCATCGTGCCCGACGTCATGCTGGACGAAACCGCCGAAGGCAATGTCTTCAGCGCCTTGCGCGTCCGCGAAGCCGACCTCGAAAAGCACATCGCCAGTGGCCAGGGTGCCGAGTCCAAGGACGCCGCCCGTGAAAAAGCCCGCGAGGAAGCCATGAAGAAGCTGGAAGAGGCTTCGGCCAAGAAGAACGAGCCGCCCAAGCCGCTGCCCGAATTCGGCAGCGCCGAAGACTTCCAGCTCCAGCAGGCCGTCGCCCAGCTCAAGGGCAAGCCGGTCGTCGTGTCCAAGACCATGACCGAGCGCAAGCCCGAGGACACCAAGGCGCAGTGAACGACGACCAACGCCTGCGCTACAGCCGCCATCTGTTGCTGGATGAGTGGTCGGAAGAGGCGCAGGCACACCTCTTGAACGCCCACGCCCTGGTCATCGGGGCGGGCGGTCTGGGGGCCCCGGCCCTGATGTACCTGGCCAGTGCTGGCGTCGGCCGCATCACGGTGATCGACCCGGACACGGTCGACCTGACCAACCTTCAAAGGCAGATCGCTCACACCACGGAGCGCATCGGCCAGACCAAGGTGTCGTCGGCCGCCGCGGCCCTCGCGCAGATCAACCCCGAAGCGCAGGTGCACACGGTGGCCCAGGCGGCCGATGCCGAACTGCTGGCGCACTGGGTGCCGCAGGCCGATGTGGTGCTCGACTGCACCGACCATTTCGCCATCCGCCACCAAATCAACCGCGCCTGCATCGAGGCCGGCGTGCCCCTGGTGTCGGCGGCGGCGGTGCGTTTCGACGGCCAGATCAGCGTGTTCGACCCGCGCGTGGACGCCTCCCCCTGTTACGCCTGCCTGTTCCCGCCCGACCAGCCTCCGCCCGAAACCCGTTGCGCCACCTTGGGCATCTTCGCGCCCGTGGTCGGCATGTTGGGGGTGATGCAAGCTGGCGAGGCGATCAAGATCCTGGCGCGGCTGGAGGGCGAGGCGCACATCTTGCTGGCAGGACGCCTGTTGATGCTCGACGGCCGAAGCTGGCGCTGGACTGAATTGAGGGTGCGCCGCGAACCGGCCTGCCCAGTGTGTGGACCCCAAGGCACTGAACAACATGAACAACCCCAAAGAACTGCTCGCGCGTAATTTCCCCACGGCCGGACAGGACGTCCTCCACGCCGCCACGCCGTCGCTTTACGGTGGCGCCGACAGCAGCTACGCCCTGGCCTTCGCCGACCCCGAGTTCCTGCTCAACCCCGACCTGCGCTCTGTGCGCATGCAGCTGGAATTGCTCAAACCCGAGATGGTCCAGCGCGAGGAAAACATCACCTCCACCATCGTGATGTTCGGCAGCGCCCGCATCCTGCCGGAAGACGCCGCCCGCGCCTTGCTGGCCGAAGCCGAAGCCCTGCCCGACGGCACCGAGCGCGAGCTGGCGGTCCGCACCGCCCAGCGCCACCTCGGCATGGCCCACTACTACGAAGAGGCCCGCAAGTTCGCCGCCGTGGTCACCAACTATTCCGCCAAGCTGAAGACCCCGATCTATGTGGTCACCGGTGGTGGCCCCGGCATCATGGAAGCCGGCAACCGCGGCGCTTTCGAGGTCGGTGGCAAGAGCATCGGCCTGAACATCGTGCTGCCGCATGAGCAGGAGCCCAACCCCTACATCACGCCACGCCTGTGCTTCCAGTTCCACTACTTCGCGCTGCGCAAGATGCACTTCCTGATGCGTTCGGTGGCCCTGGTGTGCTTCCCTGGCGGATTCGGCACCTTGGACGAACTGTTCGAAGTGCTCACGCTGATGCAGACCGGCAAGTGCCGCAAGCGCCCGGTGCTCTTGTTCGGCCGCGACTTCTGGACCAAACTCATCAACATCGACCACCTGGTCGAGACCGGCATGATCAGCCCGGGCGACATCAACCTGTTCCGCTACGTCGAGACGGCCGATGAGGCCTGGGAAACTTTGCAGCAGGTCTATGGCCTCGGCAAGTCCGAAGAAGATTCCGCCTGCGGCTGGTAAAACATGAAAGGCTGAAGCGGCATGGCCGACCCCACCATCAGACTGATCGGCGCTCCCACCGACGTCGGGGCCAGCATGCGCGGTGCCTCTCTCGGGCCTGATGCCTTGCGGGTCGCGGGCCTGCCCGAAGCCCTGATGGCGCGCGGCTTGGCCATCCACGATGCCGGCAACCTGCGCGGGCCCAGCAATCCCTGGCAGCCGCCGGTCAATGGTCACCGCCACTTGAAGGAAGTGCTGGCCTGGAACCAGCTCGTGTTCCAAGCCGTCTCAGGCGCTTTGAGCGCGGGCGAGATGCCCATGCTGCTGGGCGGCGATCACTGCCTGGCCATGGGCTCCATCGGTGCCGTGGCCGCGCATTGCCGTGCCAAGGGGCAGAACCTGCGCGTCTTGTGGCTCGACGCCCATGCCGATTTCAACACCAGCGACATCACGCCCAGCGGCAACCTGCACGGCATGCCCGTGGCGGTGTTGTTCGGCTTTGGTCCGCAGGACCTGGTCCACCTGGTCGAGGCCGACCTGCCGCAACCCGCCTTGTCCCATGGCGAGCTGCGCATGATCGGCCTGCGCAGCGTCGATGAACAAGAGCGCCAGTTCGTTCACGCCCAAGGCCTGGAAGTCTTCGACATGCGCCACCTGGACGAACACGGCATGCGTGCCACCATGCAGCAAGCCTTGATGGGTGTCGATGAGCGCACCCACCTGCACCTGAGCTTCGACGTCGATTTCCTCGACCCCGACATCGCGCCTGGCGTGGGCACGGCGGTGCGTGGCGGCCCGACCTACCGCGAAGCCCAGCTCTGCATGGAAATGATCGCCGACACCGGCTGCCTCGCGTCGCTGGACGTGATGGAGCTCAACCCGGCCCGTGATTTGCAAAACAAGACCGCCGAACTGGTGGTCGATCTCGTCGAAAGCCTGTTCGGCAAATCCACCCTGATGCGGCCACGAAGCTGATCAGGGTATCTGCCGACTCAGATCCGCTGGTTTCTTGCCGATAAGAGCCCTATGAGTCTGCCCGGAAAAACAGCTTTGGTCCTCACAGGTGGTGGCGCCCGCGCCGCCTACCAGGTCGGTGTGCTCCAAGCTTTGATGCTGATCCGGCGTGACAGCGGCGAAAAGCAGCGCGGCAATCCCTTCCAGATCATTTCCGGCACCTCGGCCGGTGCGCTCAATGGCATGGCCCTGGCCTGCCGCGCTGACCACTTCGAACTTGCCGTGCGCGCCATGGTCGAGGTCTGGCGCGATTTCAAGTCCGAGCAGGTCTACCACTCGGATTCGCTGGGCATCATCCGCAGTGGCGCCCAATGGCTGACGCTGTTCTCGCTGGGCTGGGCGCTGGCCCGCTGGCGCCGTGCGCGCCCACGCTCGCTGCTCGACAACGATCCGCTGCGCGAGTTGCTGCCCGACATGTTCAAGATCGAGCGCCTGCCCAAGCTGATGGAGGAGGGGCACCTGCACGCCGTGGCGATTTCGGCCTCCAGCTACACGACCGGCGAGCACGTCACCTTCTACGACTGCGCCGAGCCGGTCGCCTCATGGGACCGGTCGCAGCGCATCAGCGTCCGCGACCGCCTGTCGATCGATCACCTGATGGCGTCCAGTGCCATCCCCTTCGTCTTCCCCGCGGTGCAGCTGTCGGTCGATGGCCGGCCGCATTACTTTGGCGACGGCTCCATGCGCCAGGCCGCGCCCATGTCGCCGGCCATCCACCTGGGCGCCGACCGCATTTTGGTGATTGGCGCCGGTCGCCTGCACGAACCGCCCGCGCCGCGCGACGCGATCCTCGAATACCCCAACCTGGCGCAGATCGCCGGCCACGCCATGTCCAGCATCTTCCTGGACGCGCTGGCTGTGGACATCGAACGCATGAAGCGCGTCAACAGCACCTTGAGCCTGCTGTCGCCCGAGGCGCGCGAGCGCTCATCGCTGCGCCCGGTGGACGTGCTGGTGATCGCGCCCAGCCAGCGCATCGACGACATCGCCGCCCGCCACCTCTGGGCGCTGCCTCCTGCGGTCCGCGGCATGCTGCGCGCCGTCGGCGTCTACGGCCGCGGTAAAACTGCCCGCGGCTCCGCGCTGGCCAGCTACCTGCTGTTCGAATCTTCCTTCACCCGCGAGCTGATCCACCTGGGCTTCACCGACGCCCTGGCCAAGCGCGACGAGGTGACCGCCTTTTTCGGCTGGGGCGCCGCCAAGGACGGCTCGGCGCCCGGCGAAGGCCTGGACCCTTTCGGCCAGAGCATGGGCGAGGGCTGCAGTCCGATCATCCACACGGCCGACAGCCTGGAAAGCAGGGCTGTAGAGGTTGATGCTTGCAAAAACGGTCGACCCCGTGGTAGCATCGAGAGCTTCGCACTTTGAGTGTGCGGAGATTCGTCGCCTTCTTTTCAATACGGCACGTGTAGAAGATTCGGGATTTTTCCTGGTCTGATCGCCGTGTTCCCTTGTTTTGAGAGGCGGGCATCAGATATTTGAAAGGTCTCCCTATGTACGCGGTCATAAAAACCGGTGGCAAGCAATACAAAGTTGCCATTGGCGAAAAGATCAAAGTAGAACAGATTACTGCGGACGTTGGCCAAGAGATCGTGATCGACCAAGTGTTGGCTGTCGGAAACGGCGCTGAACTGCAGGTCGGCACGCCCTTGGTGGCTGGCGCAACCGTCAAAGCAACTGTTCTCTCGCAAGGCCGTCACGACAAAGTGCGCATCTTCAAGATGCGTCGTCGTAAGCACTATCAAAAGCGCCAAGGCCATCGTCAGAACTACACCGAGCTGCAAATCAGCTCTGTGAACGCCTAACCACCAAGGAGCAGATCCATGGCACAGAAAAAGGGCGGCGGTTCCACGCGGAACGGCCGCGACTCCCAACCAAAGATGCTCGGCGTGAAGGCTTTCGGTAGCCAACTCGTCTCGGCCGGTTCCATCATCGTCCGCCAACGCGGCACCCGCTTCCACGCTGGTACCAACGTTGGCATGGGCCGCGATCACACCCTGTTCGCGCTGGTCGATGGCACCGTGTCCTTCACCGTCAAGGGTTCTTTGAACCGCAAGACGGTGGTGGTGACCCCGGTCTGATGGTTGATCGGCGGTCCTGACCCTCGGGTCGGGCTGCCGTGCAGCTTTCGACACAAGGCCCCGGCTCGCCGGGGCTTTTGCGTTTTTTCGCTGGTCGCCAAGGCGGCCAGCACGCACGCCGATCGATAAGATAATCGTCGGCCTGATCCCGCTCTGACGGACACCACAAGGACACCCGCCCCATGAAATTTGTCGATGAAGCCACCATTGAAGTGGCCGCAGGCGATGGCGGCAGCGGTGCTGCGAGTTTCCGTCGCGAAAAATTCATCCCCTTCGGCGGCCCCGACGGTGGCGATGGCGGACGAGGCGGGCACATCTATGTGCAGGCCGACCGCAACATCAACACCCTGATCGACTACCGCTACGCCCGCAAGCATTTCGCCCGCAATGGCGAGCAAGGCCGCGGCGCGGACTGCTTTGGCGCGGCCGGCCCCGACATCACCCTGCGCATGCCCGTGGGCACCATCATCCGCGACTTCGAAACCGGCGAGGTCATCAAGGAGATGATCGAGCACGGCGAGGTCTACCAGTTGTGCAAGGGCGGCGATGGCGGCTTCGGCAACCTGCGCTTCAAGACGTCCACCAACCGCGCACCCAAGAAAAAGACGCCCGGCTGGCCTGGTGAATCGCGCAAGGTCAAGCTCGAATTGCGGGTGCTGGCCGATGTCGGTCTGCTGGGCATGCCCAACGCTGGCAAGTCGACGCTGATCACGGCCGTGTCCAACGCCCGCCCCAAGATCGCCGACTACCCCTTCACCACGCTGCACCCCAACCTGGGCGTCGTGCGCGTGGGTCCCGAGAAGAGCTTCGTGATGGCCGACATCCCGGGTCTGATCGAAGGCGCCTCCGAAGGCGCAGGCCTGGGCCATTTGTTCCTGCGCCACCTTCAACGCACGCGTGTGCTGCTGCACGTGGTCGACATGGCGCCCTTCGATGACGAAGTCGACCCGGTCAAGCAGGCCAAGGCCATCGTCAACGAATTGAAGAAGTACGACAAGGCGCTGGCCGACAAGCCGCGCTGGATGGTGCTCAACAAGCTGGACGTGGTGCCGCCGGAAGAGCGTGCCCAGCGCGTGGCCGACTTCGTCAAGCGCTACAAGTGGAAGGGGCCGGTTTTCGAAATCTCGGCCTTGAGCCACGAGGGTTGCGAACACCTGGCCCTGAAGATCTACGAATTCGTGGCCAGCCTGCAGGAGCACCACGAAGACCGCGACATCCGCTTCGACTTCACCGAAGAGGATGCCCCGTCGGCCGCGGTGCCGATCGCCCATGAAACGATGGCCTTGCCCGACCTTGAAACGCTGGTGCCTGCCCAGAAGGCCCCGGCCAAGAAAGCTGCCACGAAAAAAGTCGCTGTCAAAAAAGCAGCGGCGAAGAAGGTTGCCGTCAAGAAAGCGCCTGCCCAAAAGGCCGCTGCCAAGAAGGCCAGCGCCAAGCAGGCCGTCGAGGCGCCCGAAGCCTACGTGCCCGACGTCGACGATCCTCGCTTCCGCTGACCCCATCCCACCCCACACCTGCGTTGATGAACCATGAATGACGTCCTGAAAAACGCCCGCCGCATCGTGGTCAAGGTGGGTTCCAGCCTGGTGACCAACGAAGGCCGCGGCATCGACGCCGAAGCCATCGGCACCTGGTGCCGCCAGCTGGCTGCGCTGGCCCAGGACGGACGCGAAGTCATCATGGTGTCCAGCGGTGCCATCGCCGAAGGCATGAAGCGCCTGGGTTGGGCCACGCGCCCCAAAGAATTGCACGAACTGCAAGCCGCCGCCGCCGTCGGCCAGATGGGCCTGGCCCAGATGTACGAGACCAAGCTGCGCGAACACGGCCTGGGCAGCGCGCAGGTGCTGCTCACCCACGCCGACCTGGCCGACCGCGAGCGTTATCTCAACGCCCGCTCCACCTTGCTGACCTTGCTGTCGCACCAAGTGGTGCCCGTCATCAACGAGAACGACACGGTGGTCACCGACGAGATCAAGTTCGGCGACAACGACACCCTGGGCGCCCTGGTGGCCAACCTGGTCGAGGCCGATGCCTTGGTCATCCTGACCGACCAGAAGGGCCTGTACAGCGCCGACCCGCGCAAGGACCCGGAGGCGCGTTTCCTCGACGTGGTCACAGCGGGCGATGCTTCCTTGGAGCAGATGGCCGGTGGCGCAGGCTCCAGCATCGGCCGTGGCGGCATGATCACCAAGGTGCTGGCCGCCAAGCGTGCGGCTGGCAGCGGTGCCAACACCGTCGTGGCCTGGGGCCGCGAAACCGACGTGCTGGTGCGCCTGTCGCAAGGCGAGGCCATTGGCACGCTGTTCGTGGCCACCACCGCCAAGGTGGCCGCCCGCAAGCAATGGATGGCCGATCACCTGCAGTTGCGCGGCGCGGTGGTCATCGACGATGGTGCGGTCGTCAAATTGCGCGATGAAGGCAAGAGTCTGCTGCCCATCGGCATGACCGACGTGATCGGCGAATTCCACCGCGGTGACGTCATCGCTGTCCGCAATGCCAAAGGACAGGACGTGGCACGCGGCCTGGCCAACTACGCCAGCAGCGAGGCCCGCCGCATCGTGCGCAAGCCATCGAGCGAGTTCGAAAGCCTGCTGGGCTTCACCGGCGAGCCCGAAATGATCCACCGCGACAACCTGGTCCTGGCCTGAGCGCTGGCCCTTCTCCCCTTTAAGCGGGAGATAGGGGTTCCCCCTGTCTGTGTTCGGTGCCAATTCCGCGTTGAATCAGGGTCCTCATTGTTGTTGAACAATGGCGGAACCATTTGATGGTGCGGATATCCACAAGAGTGGAGACATCAATGACAGGAAACAAAGGACTCAGATGAAAATGAACTCATGGACAAAAATTGCGGCTGCTGTGGCGGTGGCAACGTGCGCGGCCACTCCGGTGATGGCCAAATCCCTGGTCTGCGTCTGGGATGTGGCGGGCAAGACAGGTGACGTGACGTCGTCGGCGGTGGATTACGTCGTGGCGATGCAGAAAAACGGCGTCGAAATGGAAGTCAAGGGCTATGTCGACGAGCGCGTCGCCATTGAAGATTTCCGTTCGGGCCAATGCGATGCCGTGATCGCCACGACCCTGCGCACCCGGCCATTCAATGCCATTTCCGGGTCATTGGACAGCATTGGCGCCACGACCATCGTGCGCAACGGCAAGATCGACATCAAGGCCAGCTACGACGTGGTGCGCAAGGTCATCCAGGTGTTCAGCACGCCCCAGGCTGCCAAGTTGATGGTCGAAGGGAACTACGAAGTGGGTGGCCTGTTCCCCCTGGGCGCCGCCTATCCCATGGTGCGGGACCGCAAGATCAATTCGGTCGAAGCCCTGTCTGGCAAGAAGATCGCCGCCTTCGACTACGACAAGGCCCAGGGCGTGATGATCCAGCGCATCGGCGCACAGCCGGTGTCGGCCGACGTGACCAACATCGGTCCCAAGTTCAACAACGGTTCGGTCGACATGGTGACCCTGCCCGCGGTGGCCTTCAAGCCTTTCGAACTTTACAAGGGCATCGGTACCGCGGGTGGCATTGGCCGCTTGCCCATCCTGATCCCGACCGTGCAGATCGTCCTGAACAAGACCAAGTTCCCTGAGGGCTTCGGCGAGAAGTCGCGGCAGTACTGGGTGTCGCAGTTCGACCGCGCGCTGCACTTCATCGACGTGGCCGAGAAGAGCGTTCCCGCCAACATGTGGGTCGATCTGCCCCCGGAAAACATCCCCAAGTACGTGCAGATGTTCCGCGAAGCCCGCATCGAGATCGCCAACCAGGGCATCTACAACAAGCGTGGCCTGAACATCATCAAGCGCGCGCGTTGCGATGTGAATCCGTCTGATGCCGAGTGCGCGACCAAGACCGAAATCGACTGAGTCGGTTTGAAGGCTTGAATGAAGGGGGGCTTTGAACCGGTCAGGTTCAAAGCCCCTCATCGCATTCGCATGGAGGCTTCAGCGGTGTGAACCATTGATGATCACACCATGGCCGCCAGGTGACCCCGTCTGGTCTTCCGAAGCCTCGGCCGAGGCTTCGGTTTCCACATGGCCGTCTTCCAGCTTGTGCACACCGCCGCGCATGTTGGCCCGAAGGTAGCGGTTGGTCTGCTGCCCTTGTGGCTTGGGCAGGAAGCGCGCCAGCTCGGACAAGGCCAGTTGGTAGACATCCCGTTTGAACTCGATCACGGTTTCGAGCGGGATCCAGTAGTCGTGCCAACGCCAGGCGTCGAACTCCGGATGGTTTGAGGCGCGCAGGTTCATGTCCGTGTCGCGGCCCATGAGCTGCAACAGGAACCAGATCTGCTTTTGGCCTTTGTAATGCCCGCGCGCGTCCTTGCGGATGAAGTGATTGGGCACCTCGTAGCGCAGCCAGTCGCGGGTACGTGCAACGATGCGCACGTGGTCGGGCAGCAAGCCCACCTCTTCGTGGAGCTCGCGGAACATCGCCTGCTCAGGCGACTCGCCATGCTTGATGCCGCCTTGCGGAAACTGCCAGGAATGGGTGCGGATGCGTTTGCCCCAAAAAACCTGGTTCCGATGATTGAGCAGGATGATGCCGACGTTGGGGCGAAAGCCTTCACGGTCGAGCATAATCAACTCCGAATTTTTCAACTGATTTCATTATTGCACCGCTCGGTTGAAACGCAAGCGCGAGTCCCCGAGCAACGGTGCATTTTTCATACCCATGCAAGCCTCCCAGTTCTTCATCTCGACCCTCAAAGAAGCCCCGGCCGATGCCGAGATCGTCAGCCACAAGCTGATGATGCGTGCGGGCTTCATCAAGAAGCTGGGCGCCGGCCTGTACAACTACATGCCCATGGGCCTGCGCACCATCCGCAAGGTCGAGGGCATCATCCGCGAGGAGATGACCCGCGCTGGTGCCGTCGAACTGTTGATGCCCGTGGTCCAGCCCGCCGAGCTGTGGCAGGAAACCGGACGCTTCGACAAGATGGGTCCCGAGTTGCTGCGCGTGAAGGATCGGCATGGCCGCGACTTCATCATCCAGCCGACTTCCGAGGAAGTTGTCACGGACATCGCGCGCCAGGAGCTGCGAAGCTACCGCCAGCTGCCGAAGAACTTCTACCATGTGCAAACCAAATTCCGCGACGAACGCCGCCCGCGTTTCGGCGTGATGCGTGGCCGCGAATTCACGATGAAGGATGCTTATTCCTTCGATCGAGACGTGGCCAGCGCTGGTAAAAGCTACGACATCATGTTTGCCGCCTACAGCCGCATCTTCGACCGACTGGGCCTCCAGTACCGCGCCGTGGCCGCCGACACCGGCGCCATCGGGGGCGACCGCTCGCACGAATTCCAGGTCATCGCCGAGACGGGCGAGGACGCGATCGTGTATTGCCCGACCAGCGACTACGCGGCCAACATCGAACTGGCCGAAGGCGTGTCGCTGATCGCTGCGCGAGGGGCGGCTTCAAGCGCCTTCGAGAAAGTCGCCACCCCGGGCAAGAGCACCTGCGCCGACGTGGCCGAGTTGCTGGGTCTGCCGCTGAGCCAGACCGTCAAGTCCCTGGTCCTGGCGACGGACGAAACCAACGAGGCCGGCGAAATCGTCAAGTCCACCGTCTGGCTGCTGTTGATCCGCGGCGACCACGAACTGAACGAGGTCAAGGCCGGCAAGGTCGAGCTGGCCGATGGTCAGGGCTTGAAAGCCGGCTTCCGCTTCGCCACCGAAAAAGAGATCGTCGAGCATTTCGGCTGCAAGCCCGGTTACCTGGGCCCGGTCAAGCTGCTCAAGCCCGTCAAGGTGATCGCCGACCGCACCGTGGCCAACATGGCCGATTTCGTGTGCGGCGCCAACGAGGAAGGCTTCCACCTCAAAGGGGTGAACTGGACGCGCGACCTGCCCGAGCCCGACCTGGTGACCGACCTGCGCAACGTGGTCGAAGGCGATCCGAGCCCGGACGGACGGGGCGTGTTGGCCATCCAGCGCGGCATCGAGGTGGGCCACGTGTTCTACCTTGGCACCAAGTACTCCAAGGCCATGAACGCGACCTTCCTGGACGAAGATGGCCGCCCGAAGCACTTCGAGATGGGTTGCTACGGCATCGGCGTGACCCGCATCCTGGGCGCGGCCATCGAGCAAAAGCACGACGAGCGCGGCATCATCTGGCCCGACTCGATCGCGCCGTTCACGGTGGTGGTCTGCCCCATTGGCTATGACCGCTCGGCCGACGTGAAGGCCGCGGCCGACCAACTGCACGATGAATTGGCGGCTGCCGGCATCGACGTGATCCTGGACGACCGCGGCGAGCGCCCTGGCGCGATGTTCGCGGACTGGGAACTGATTGGCGTGCCGCACCGCGTGGTGCTGGGCGACAAGGGCCTCAAGGAAGGCGCGGCCGAGTACCAGGGCCGCCAAGATAAGGAAGCCACCAAGGTGGCTGTGGCCGAGGTGGCCGCTTGGGTAAAGGCGCGCGTGAAGGTGTGATGGGATGAAGAAGTGGGGCTGGTGTTCTGGTCGTGTGGTTTGGCGTGGGATCGGGGGGCTGCTGGCCTGCTGCCTGATCACGCAGGCCGCCCGGGCGGGGGCCCAGGCCGAAGAGCCCCTGGCCGACGCCGTGCGCACAGCCTTGTCGGCCGCGGCCGCCCAGTCCGCCCCACCCACGCTGGTGTTCGCCGACCAGGTTCAGAAATACGAGTTCGACCGATGGGCCGATGCCGCGGGCTTGCGCCTGACGAAGCGCAAGCCGGAGGAGCAGGTGCGCCGCGAGTTCCTGCAGACCGTCTGGTACGAGGCCAAGCGCGCGGGCCTGGATCCTTCACTGGTGCTGGGCCTGATCGAGGTCGAAAGCGGTTTTCGCAAATACGCGATCTCGTCCGTGGGCGCGCGGGGCTACATGCAGGTCATGCCCTTCTGGTCGCGCCTGATTGGCACGGGTGATCCGGCCAGCCTCTTCCACATGCAGACCAATTTGCGCTTTGGCTGCATCATCCTGCGTCATTACCTGGACCGTGAGCGCGGGGATCTTTACCTCGCGCTGGGCCGCTACAACGGCAGCCGGGGCCGGCCTGAATACCCGAACGCGGTGTTCGCGGCGCTGCGGCACTGGAAGCTGCCCGAGGTCAAGCCACAAATCGTGGCCTTGCGCCCCTGATCGTCCACCAGCCAGGCCTCAAAGGCCTTGCCATTCCTGAGGGTGGGCAGCCTCGATGCCTGCCATGTTCAGCACACGTTCGACGGTGTCGTTGACCATCTCGTCGAT
Organism: Aquabacterium sp.; assembly: GCF_050725395.1. Classification (GTDB taxonomy): domain Bacteria; phylum Pseudomonadota; class Gammaproteobacteria; order Burkholderiales; family Burkholderiaceae_C; genus Aquabacterium. The sequence continues at coordinate 27,076 of NZ_JBOHHL010000014.1, forward strand.
GGTGCTGGGCCGGTGGTAGAAGGCCGGCAATGGTGGAAAGATGACCCCGCCCATCTCGGTCACGGCGGTCATGTTGCGCAGGTGGGCCAGGTTGAACGGCGTCTCGCGGACCATCAGGATCAAGCGGCGGCGTTCTTTCAGGGTGACATCGGCCGCGCGGGTCAGCAAGTTGTCGCCCAGGCCATGGGCCACGGCCGCCAGCGTTTTCATCGAGCAAGGGGCGATGACCATGGCATCGGTGGCGAAGCTGCCACTGGCGATGCAGGCGCCCACGTCGCCGGGTGCGTGCGACTGGTCGGCCAAGACTTCCAGGGCCGATCGGTCGAGGCCGAGTTCATGGTGAACGTTCAGGATGCCGGCGGGCGTGGCCACCAAGTGGGTTTGCACGCCAAGGGCCCGCGCACGTTGCAGCAGGCGCACGCCGTAGACGGCACCGCTGGCGCCGGTGATCCCGATGATCAGCCGGCGAGGGAGGCGTGGCTGGGTCACTGACCGCCGGCCAGGACCTGTTGCAGTTCGCCGGCCTGGTACATCTCCATCATGATGTCCGATCCGCCGACGAACTCACCACCCACATACAGCTGCGGGATGGTGGGCCAATTGGCGTAGTCCTTGATGCCTTGGCGGATGCCGTCGTCTTCAAGGACGTTGACCGTTTGCAGATCGGTCACACCGCAGGCCTTGAGGATCTGGATGGCGCGCCCGGAGAAACCGCATTGCGGGAACTGGGCCGTGCCCTTCATGAACAGCACCACGTGGTGGCCTTTGACCAGAGAGTCAATGCGTTGTTGAACGTCGCTCATATCCAAACCATGTCGAAAAAGAAAAACAGGCCCGGTTATAACAGGCCTGTGAAGTGGATGCACCCGGCTGGGGCAATAGTTGACCAGCGTGCGGATGGGCGGCGTCAGAAGGCGTAGCGCACAGAGACCTTGACGACGGGACGCAGGCGCAGGTCGCGGACGATTTCGTCCAGGCCAGCCTCGCCCTGCAATGCCCGGGAAATGCGGCCGATGTTGTTGGAGTTGACCGAAATGATGCCCAGGTCGGCATTGAACCGCCACATGCTTTCACTGCCCGGGGCGCCCAGGCTGGCAGCGTAGCCTGCGCCGACGTAGGGCAGGGTGCGGTTTTCACCGTCGAATGACTGGTTTCGGGGGTCGTTCAGGCCGAGGTTGTCGACACGTTGCAAGCTCAGGTTGAGGCCGCTGCCAATGGTGTCGTCGCTGCCATCGGACCAGGTCGACTGGGTGACCGAGCCGCGCACCAGGCCGACCGTGGCCCGGAAACCGCCCGAGAAATAGTAGTCGGACAGGACATGGGCACTGCGCATGTTCAATCCGCTGCTGGGCACGGGTTGCGCCAGCACGAAGGAGTCTTTCAGCGGATCGTAGGCGCGGTCCATGACCACGCCGATGCGTCCCTCCCAGTGCGGCCAGAATTGCTGGCCGTTCAGGCTCAACCCCTTGCCCTGGTCAGCCGCCGTCACCGAGCGCAGGACGTGCTGCGGCAAGGGCACCATTTGTGCGTGCGCCAAGGCGGACGCGGCCACGGCGCAGGTGGCGATGAGGCAACGGTGAAAGCTGAAGGGGGTGGACAAGCGGAACATCGAAAGCTCCCGAAGAACAATTTGATGCTACGCCGGCCGGATTGTTTTGTGGAACAGAGTTGTTAACGTTCGTAGCGCCAATGCACAAGGTGACTTGGATTTGCTACAGCGCGACCTCATTCATGAGGCTTTTGCCCACCTGTGCAGCGCGGGTTTTTCCCGAGGTCGGTGCGCGTTCCAACGTGCCGGAATCCACGGTTTTTCAGGAGGTCCGAGACGGCTTCCGCCTGGTTGTAGCCATGTTCCAACAGCAGCCATCCGCCGGGTTTGAGGTGCCGGGATGCTTCGGCGGTGATGAGGCACAGATCGTCCAGGCCAGTTGCGCCGGAGGTGAGTGCTTGCTTTGGCTCAAACCGAAGCGCGGCCATGTGCTCGTCATCTTCAGCGATGTAGGGCGGGTTGCTCACGACCAGGTCGAAGTGCCGGCCCGCCACGGGTTCGAACCACGAGCCCGGCAGGTTCTCGACCGGCAGTTTCAAGCGCTGCGCGTTCGCCTGGGCAACGGCCAGGGCGCCGGGACTGGCATCCACCGCGGTGACGCGGGCCTGGGGCCTGTGGTGCTGCAAAGCCAGGGCGATGGCGCCACTGCCGGTGCCCAGGTCCAGCACCTCGAAAGGCGATGAAAGGGGGCCGGCCGGGATGAGTTCCAGGGCCCATTCGACCAGGGTCTCGGTGTCGGGGCGGGGGATGAGCACGTCGGGGCCGACACCCAGGTTCAGCCCGTAGAACTCCTTGTCGCCCAGCAGGTACGCCAGGGGTTCGCCTTGGGCACGGCGGTGGGCCCAGCTGGCGTAGCGCTCGGCCAGATCGGCTGGCAGCGCATCCTCGTCATGGGCCAGCAGCCAGGCGCGGGGCCGCTGCAGCAGTGTGCACAGCATGAGTTGCGCATCCAGGCGGTCCACCCCCCCTTGACGGGCCTGGGCCAGTGCCTGGGCGACCGTGGTGGGCAGTGGCCGCTCAGACACCGGTGGCGGCTTCCAGCTCGGCCAGTTGCTCGGCGGCCTGGGCGGTGATCAGGGCCTGGATGACGTCGTCCAGCTCGCCTTCCATGATGCTCAGCAATTTGTAGAGCGTGAGGTTGATGCGGTGGTCGGTCAGGCGGCCCTGGGGGAAGTTGTAGGTGCGGATGCGGTCGGAGCGGTCGCCGGTGCCGACCAGGCCCTTGCGGGTGGCGGCTTCCTTGGCCTGGCGTTCGATGCGCTCGCGGTCGTTGATGCGGGCGCTGAGCACGGCCAGGGCCTTGGCCTTGTTGCGGTGCTGGCTGCGGTCGTCCTGGCATTCGGCGACGATGCCGGTGGGGATGTGCGTGACGCGCACGGCCGAATCGGTCTTGTTGATGTGCTGGCCGCCGGCGCCGCTGGCGCGGTAGGTGTCGATGCGCAGGTCGGCCGGGTTGATGGTGATCTCTTCGGCCTCGTCGGGCTCGGGCAGCACGGCGACGGTGCAGGCGCTGGTGTGGATGCGGCCTTGCGTTTCGGTGGCGGGCACGCGCTGCACTCGGTGGCCCCCGGATTCGAACTTGAGCTGGCCATACACGCCCGCGCCTTCGAAGCGCAGCACGATTTCCTTGTAGCCACCCAGGTCGGATTCGTTGGCCGACATGACCTCGCAGCGCCAGCCCCGGCGCTCGGCGTAGCGCGTGTACAGGCGGGTCAGGTCGCCAGCGAACAGGGCCGATTCGTCTCCGCCGGTGCCGGCGCGGATTTCGACGAAGGCGTTGCGTGCATCGTCGGGGTCTTTGGGCAGCAGGGCGGTCTGCAGCTCGGCTTCGACGCGGGCGATGTCGGCCTCGGCCTGGGTGATTTCTTCTTGCGCCATGGCGCGCATGTCGGCGTCGTTGGCGGAATCGATCAGCATCTGGCGGGCGGCGTCCAGGTCGGAGGTGCGCTGGGCATGGCGCTGGGCCATGCCACAGACGCTGCTGACTTCGGCATGCTCGCGTGACAGTTCGCGGTAACGCTTGTTGTCGGCGGCGACGACGGGGTCGGACAGGGCGGCGTCCAGTTCTCGAAGGCGCAGGGCCAGGCGTTCGAGGGAGGATGCCAGCGAGGGGGTCAGGCCGCCGCTCACGGCTTGTGGTCCTTCTTGACCGGGCTCACTTCGCCACGCAAGAAGAGGCGCGCCAGCGAGGCGGCCACCTGGGGCCGTTGCTGGGTGTCGGCACTGTGCAGTTCGGCCATGGCGCCATGCAGCATTTTCTGGGTCAATCCTCTTGAAAGGGTGTCGAGCACGGCTTCGATGTCCTCGCCTTTGGCCAACAGCTTGCGGGCGCGGGCGAGTTCGGTGGCGCGCCAGGCGTCGGCTTGTGAATTGAGGGCCTGGATCAAAGGCACGGTGGTGCGCTGGTCCAGCCAGTGCACAAAGCCTTGCACGCCGGTCTCGATGATGGCCTCGGCCTGGGTGACGGCGGCCAGGCGCTTTTCACTGGCGGTCTGCACCAGGGCGCTCAGGTCGTCGACGGTGTAGAGGTAGACGTCGTCCAGGCGCGCGACTTCGGGTTCGATGTCGCGCGGCACGGCCAGGTCCACCATGAAGATGGGACGGCGCTTGCGGGCCTTGAGCGCGCGCTCGACGGCTCCCAGGCCGATGATGGGCAGGGTGCTGGCGGTGCACGACACCACGATGTCGAATTCGTGCAGGCGCTCGGGCAGGTCGGCCAGGCGCAGGGCTTGGGCGCCCAGGTGGCTGGCGAGTTTTTCGCCGCGTTCCAGGGTGCGGTTGGCCACGGCCATGCTCCGGGGCGCGCGACCGGCGAAGTGCGTGGCGGTGAGTTCGATCATCTCGCCCGCGCCCACGAACAGGATGCGTGTCTTGCCCAGGTCTTCGAAGAGCTGGCTGGCCAGGCGCACGGCGGCGGCGGCCATGCTGATGGAGTGCGCGCCAATTTCCGTGGAAGTGCGCACTTCCTTGGCCACGGCGAAGGAGCGCTGGAACAGTTGGTGCAAGGTCGTGCCCAGCGTGCCGGCGGCATCGGCCTCGCGCACGGCCTGCTTCATCTGGCCCAGGATCTGCGGTTCGCCCAGCACCATGGAATCCAGTCCGCTGGCCACGCGGAAGGCATGGCGTGCGGCCGCGCCACCCTCCAGCATGTAGGTGTGGCGACGCAATTCGTCGGGGCCCACGCCACCGGTGTTGGCCAGCCAGTCCATCGCGGCGTGGTGCACGTGGTGGTCTTGACCACCCCAACTGCCACCCAGCGCGCAGTACAGCTCGGTGCGGTTGCAGGTGGACAGCAAGGCCACTTCGGGCTGGGCGGAGGACTGGGGAATGCCCGTCAGACGGTCGTGCAGCACCTTGAGCGCCGGCCCGAGTTGATCCACTGCGAATGCGAATCGTCCGCGCAGATCAACGGCGGCGGTGGTGTGGTTCAAACCCAAGGTCAGGACGGTCATATCCGGGGATTATAAAATCGAGGGTTTTTTGATGTTGCGAAGGCGCTCAATGGGCTTGCTGGACGTTTTGACCCACCTTGTGAATTTCTTCCTGCCTGCCCTGGGGATGGCCTTGCTCTTGCCTGCCCTGGCTCGGTTAGTGTGGTGGCGCGCGCTGAAACCGGCCGGTTACGGGCGGCAGGTGAAATGGGCGGCCGGGGCCAATGCCTTGGTGCTGGTCGCGGGTTTGATTGTGTTGGGGCGTGACGGCGCCATGGCCACCTATGCCGCACTCGTGCTGGTTTCGGCGCTGACCGTCTGGTGGACAGGATTGCGTTGAGACCATGAGCTACAGCATCAAGGAAATGTTCTACACCCTGCAGGGTGAGGGCACGCACGCCGGGCGCCCGGCGGTGTTCTGCCGCTTCGCCGGCTGCAATCTGTGGACGGGCCGCGAGGACGATCGGGCCAAGGCCATCTGCCAGTTCTGCGACACCGAGTTCGTGGGCACCGATGGCCTGGGTGGCGGCAAGTTCGCGACGGCCACCGACCTGGCCGCGCGCATCGCCGAGTTCTGGCCTGCGGGCTCTGAAGCGGCCAATGACCGCCGCTTCGTCGTGTTGACTGGCGGTGAGCCTTTGCTGCAGGTCGATGCCGAACTGATCGAAGCCTTGCACGCGCAAGGCTTCATGATCGCGGTCGAGACCAATGGCACCATCGCCGCGCCTGCCGGGCTGGACTGGATCTGCGTCAGCCCCAAGGCCGGATCGACCTTGGTGCAAAAAAGCGGGCACGAGCTTAAAGTGGTCGTCCCCCAGCCTGGTTTCACCCTGGCCGACCTGAAGGCCATGGAGGCCCTGGATTTCGAGCAACGGCGCGTGCAGGCCATGGACAGCGCCCAACCCGTGGCGCGCCGCGATGCCATGGCCTGGGCGGTGCAATGGTGCCTGGACAACCCGCGCTGGATGCTCAGCGTGCAGACCCACAAGACCCTGGGCATCCGCTGAGCGGGAAGAAGAAGTGATCGCATGTTTGAACTGAGCCAGACCTTCACGTTTGACGCGGCCCACACGCTCAAGCGCCACGTGTCGCCCGAAGAGGCCGCGGGCAGCCGCCGCATCCACGGCCACACTTACACCGCCGAGGTCGCGGTGAGCGGGCCCCGTCAGCAGGACACCAGCATGGTGATGGACCTGTCGGTGCTGCGTGCGGCGCTGGCCGAGGTGCGTGCCTTGCTGGATCACCACCTGCTGGACGAGGTCGGGGGCCTGGGCACGCCCACGCTGGAAAACCTGTGCGTGTTCATCTTCGACCAAGCCAGCGCACGCCTTCCGCAGGTGAGCATGGTGAGCGTGTCGCGCGTGGCGGGCGACCGTTGTGTCTACCGTCCCAAGGCCTGATTTGAGCCAGCCTGTGCCACCTTTGCCAGCCAGCCTGGCCGAACGCAGCCGCCAAGCCGTGTGGCACCCCTGCACGCAGATGAAGGCACACGAGGCCCATCCCCCGCGCGCCATCGTGCGGGGCGAAGGCCCCTGGCTGATCGACGAACAAGGGCACCGCATCCTGGACGCCGTCAGCTCCTGGTGGGTCAACCTGTTTGGCCACGGCTTCAAGCCCATCGTTGATGCAATCACCGACCAGTTGGTCCGGCTGGACCACACGATGCTGGCGGGACTCACACACGCGCCGGTGGTCGAGTTGTCGGAGCGGCTGGGTGCCTTGACCGGCCTGGGCCACGCCTTCTACGCCAGCGATGGCGCCAGCGCCACCGAGATCGCGCTGAAGATGAGCGCGCACAGTTGGCGCAACCGTGGCATGCCAGGCAAGCACCGTTTCATCGGGCTGCAAGGCGGCTACCACGGCGAGACAGCCGGCGCCTTGTCGGTGACGGACATCCCGCTGTTCCGCGAAGCGTACGCGCCTTTGCTGCGCTTGAGCGCGACCTTGCCTTCGCCCGACCTGCGCCATGCCGCATCGGGCGTCGGTCCCGACGAACACACCGCCGCCTGCGTGCGGGCCTTGGCCGACCACCTGGCCGAGCACCATGCCTCGATCGCTGCCTTCATTGTTGAACCGCTGGTGCAAGGCGCGGCGGGCATGGGCATCCACTCGCCGACCTACCTGAGCGCGGCGCGCGCCTTGTGCAACCAGCACCAGGTCCACCTGATCTGCGATGAGATCGCCGTGGGATTTGGCCGCACCGGCACGATGTTCGCGCACCAGCAGGCGCTCGACGCCCAAGGCCAGTCCATCCGCCCCGACTTCATCTGCCTGAGCAAGGGCCTGACCGGCGGCGTGCTGCCCCTGTCGGCGGTGCTGACCACGGACGAGGTCTACGGCGCGTTCTGGGATGACCGCACCGCGCATGGCTTCTTGCATTCGCACTCGTACACCGGCAACCCCTTGGCCTGCCGCGCAGCCCTCGCCGTGCTGGACACCTTCGAGCGCGACGACGTGGTGGCGCGCAACCGCGTGACCGCCGAGCGCCTGTCAGCCCTGGCCGAGCCCCTGACGCGGCATCCGAGCGTGAAAGCACACCGCCACATCGGCATGATCTGGGCCTGGGACATCGCGACCTCCGATGCCAGCTTCGCGGCCCGCTTTCACCGCACCGCCCTGGATGAAGGACTGCTGTTGCGGCCCATCGGCAACTCGCTGTATTTCATGCCACCCTATGCCCTCACCGAGTCGGACATGCAGCACTTGGTGGACGGTGCCCTGCGCACCCTGGGCCAGGTGTTGGCGCAGGACGCCGTGCCTGCCGCATCGAGCGGCGACGAGCGCCTCGCATGACCGCCTTCTTCGTCACCGGCACCGACACGGGCGTGGGCAAGACCCGCGTCAGCAGCGCCTTGCTGCATGCCCTGCAGCGCCAGCATGCTCGGGTGATCGGCATGAAGCCCGTGGCCGCCGGCACCGAGCTGATCAACGGCGAATGGGCCAACGAAGACGTGCTGGCTTTGCGGGCAGCCTCGACCGTGCAGGTGCCCGCGCTGTACGACAACCCGTATTTGCTGAACCTGGCCGCCTCGCCGCACATCGCGGCGCGCGACGAAGGCGTGGACATCGACATCGAGCACATCGCGGCCTGCTTCCACGCTTTGCGCCAGCAAGCCGATGCGGTGGTGGTGGAAGGCGCGGGTGGTTTCATCGTGCCCCTGCTCGAGACGCCGGGCCACTCGGCCACCAGCGCGGACCTGGCGGTGCTGTTGCGCTTGCCGGTGATCCTGGTGGTGGGGGTGCGCCTGGGTTGCCTGAACCATGCCTTGCTGACGCAGGAAGCCATCCTCGCGCGCGGGCTGAAGCTGGCGGGCTGGGTGGCCAACCGCATCGACCCCAGCATGACGGGGCTGGAGGCCAATGTGGACACCCTGCGCTTGCGCCTGCAAGCGCCGATGCTGGCCGACCTCGCCTGGCAGCCCCATGCCGGGGCGGCAGACCTGGCCATCCGTTTGCCATGACCGCTTGGGGCGACGCTCAGCGGTCTGCCCAGTCCCGGACATAAGCCGGCACCTGGTCGGTTTGGCCGGCTTCCGGAATGGGCGCCAAGCGGTTCTGCCGCAGTGGCAACACTCCCGCCCAGACGGGCCAGTCCAGGTCGTCCTCCTTGTCCTTGGGGCCCCAGGACCGAATCTTGGCCGCGGCCTCGAACAAGGGCAGGCGCAGCACCGTGGTGGCGGCCAGTTCATTGCGGTCCGGCGCGCGGGCTTCGTGGCGGCGGCCGGGGGCCAGGTGGTCCATCAGGCGGTGCAGCACTTCGGTCTTGTCGGCCTCGGGCACGGGCTCGAAAGCGCCATGCACCACCACCGATCGGAAGTTCATCGAGTGGGAGAAGGCCGAGCGCGCCATCACCAGCCCGTCGAGGTGCGTGATGGCCAGGCAGGCGGGGGTGCCTTGCCCCAGCGACTTCATCATCTGGCTGCCATTGGAGCCGTGGATCAACACGTGGTCGTCCACGCGCCAGACCACGGTGGGCAGGCACACCGGGCCGCGCTGGTCCACGAATGACACGTGGCAAAGGTAGGCGGCATCGACGATGGCGTGGATGGTGTCGCGGTCGTAGTGGCCGCGGTCTTCGGCGCGGCGAACCCGGCTGCGTTCGGAGGGCGGTGGTGCGGGGTGGTTCATGGTGTTGTGGTCCCTGTGGATCGGTGAAGCCCGACGATAAGAAAAACATGGCTCCATGAACAGGTCCACATCATTGCAAAATCATGGAGCCACGATTTTTTGGGTGCCAAGATGCCAGGATCCGCTTCATGACCGACTTGACCTTGCTGCTGGACCGCCGCTTGATGCGTGCGCGCAAAGACACCATGCCCCGGCAACGGCGGCTGTACGAACTGTTGCGGCAGGCCATCCTGGATGGTCGCCTGTTGGCAGGAACTGCCTTGCCGGCCAGCCGCGTGCTGGCGCAGGACCTGGGCCTGGCGCGCAACAGCGTGATCCACGCCTATGAGCAATTGGCCGCCGAAGGCTATGTGCAGACCAGCCGGCAAGGCACCATCGTCGCGGCCTTGCCGAGCCGGCCCAAGCCGCCAGCGAGCAGCGCTCAGCCCGAGGTGCCGGTGGGCGCGATGCTGTCCTCCCGCGTGCAATCCTTCAACCGGCGCCGCACCCCCGAGCAGGACCTGCTGCCCTTCATGCCGGGCATCCCGGCCCTGGACGCCTTTCCCGTGCGCACCTGGCGGCGCCTGCTGCAAGGCGTGTGGAGCGACCCCGACCCCGCCTTGTTGAGCTACCGCCCCGCCTTGGGCGAGCCCGAGTTGCGCCAGGCCATCGCCACCTATGTGCGAACCGCGCGCGGGGTGGTCTGCGAAGTGGAGCAGGTCATCGTGACCGGTGGCACGCAAGACAGCCTCGACCTGTGTGCCCATGCCCTGGCCGATCCTGGCCAACGCGTCTGGATCGAACACCCTGGCTATGGCGGCGCGCGTGTGGCCATGCAGGCGGCTGGTTTGCGCGTGGTGCCCGTGCCGGTGGACGATCAAGGCCTGGCCCCCGCCGGGGCCTTGTGGCGCCGCCAGCCACCCCGCTTGATCTACACCACGCCGTCACACCAGTACCCTTTGGGATCGGTGCTGCCGCTGGCGCGCCGCCTGGCCTTGATCGAGCAGGCGCGGACGGCGGGCGCCTGGATCCTGGAAGACGATTACGACAGCGAGTTCCGCCACGATGGCCCGCCCCTGGCCGCGATGCAGGGCCTGGTGCCGCAGGCCCCGGTCATCTACCTGGGCACCTTCAGCAAGTCGATGTTCCCGGCCTTGCGCCTGGGTTTCATGGTGGTGCCGGCAGCCCTGGTCGACCGCCTGCAAGGCGTGCTCGGTGACCTGGTGCGGCGGGGCCAATCGGCCGAGCAGGTGGCCTTGGCCGCCTTCATCAACGAAGGCCATTTCACCCAGCACCTGCGCAAGATGCGGCCTTTGTATGCCCAGCGGCAGGCGGCCCTGCGCGAGGCCCTGGCGCGCCATTGGACCTGGCCTGGCGAGGTGCTGGGCGGCGCCTGCGGCCTGCACCTGGCCTTGACCTTGCCGGACGATGTGCCCGACGTCCTGGCCGCCGAGGCCGCCCTGAAGAAAGGCTTGAGTCCACGCCCGTTCTCGGTCTATGGCATGGGCGGCGAGCCTCGCAACGGCCTGGTCATCGGCTACGCCAACACCCCCGCCGAGCAGATGGACGCCCGCGTGCGCCAGTTGGTCAAGGCGGTCAACGCAGGTCTTGCGCGATGATCCGTGCCATGTTGCGTTCGGCCAGTGCCGTGATGGTCACGAAAGGGTTGACGCCGATCGAGCCCGGGATCAGCGCGCTGTCGGTCACGTACAGGCGGTCGTAGCCCTTGACGCGGCCGATGTGGTCGGTCGCCTTGCCCAGCACGCAGCCGCCCAGTGGGTGGTAGCAGAAGTCGTCCGCGAAAATCTTGCCGCCGCCGAACAGGTCGGTGCGGTAGAAGGTGGCCTGCTTTCGGTTGATGCGGTCGAACAGCGACTTGGCCGCGTTGACGGTGACCGCATTCTGCGCGCGCGTCCAGTTCAATCGCGCCGAGTCCGTGGCCGCGTCATAGACGAAGCGGCCCCGCTCAGGGTTGCGCGTGATGGCCAGGTACATGCTGACCCAGTTCTCGAAGCCCGTGGGCAAGGGCGTGATCTCGGCGAACACGGGGTTGAGGGGATTGTCCCAGTCGTTGATGCCCATGGCGGGCATGGTGGACTGGATGGCGCCGGTGGGGTTCCAGACATGGTTGGCGCGCGCGGCCATCACATTGCCGTTGTGGCCCCAGCCTTCGCCCACGGCGTTGTTCAAGCGGGGCAGGGTGCCGGTCTCGCGGGCGCGCACCAGCAATTCGGTCGTGCCCAGGCTGCCGGCCCCCAGGAACAAGTGGCCGCACGACACCTGCACATCGGCCAGCACGTTGCCGTGGTCGTCGATGGCGCGCACGCTCAGCAGGTAGTCGCCATTGGCCTGCTGCTCGATGCGGCGCACCTGCTGCAGGGTGTAGATGGTGACGCGGCCCGTGCCCACGGCATCGGCCAGGTAGGTCTTGTCCAGGCTGAGCTTGCCGGCGTTGTTGCCATAGATCACCTCCTGCGCCAAGGCCGAGCGGGGCACCTGCTTGGCCTGCTCTGCGGCCATGTACTTGAAGTCGTAGACGCTGGGCACGAACACGGTCTTCAGGCCAGTCTGCTGGGCCTGGTCTCGCGAGACACGGGCAAAGCGGTAGCAGTCGGCCTTTTCGAACCAAGCCGGATCGACCTGGTTGGCGCCGAGCAAGCTGTTGGCGCGCGGGTAGTACTCGGCATACATTTCCTCGGCATTGACCTCGGGCAGCATCTGCTCGAAGTAAGCGCGCGGTGGGGTCACGGCCATGGCCCCATTGACCAGCGAGCCGCCGCCCACGCCACGCCCCACGTACACCGACATCTCGTCGTAGTTGACGCGGTCCAGCACGCCCGCATAGCGGGGGATCTTCTTGTTGATCACGTCCAGGCCGAGGAAGGTCTTGAGTGGCGCTTCGGTGCGGTCCTTGAACCACATGGCGCGGCCGTCGGGCGACAAGGTCTTGGTGAAGATGCTGCCGTCGCTCGTGGGCTGGGTCCACAAGCGGCCCATCTCGAGCATGACCACGGGCACCCCGGCCTCGGCCAGGCGCAGGGCCGTGACCGCGCCGCCATAACCCGTTCCGACGACGATGGCCGGCACGCGGCCCAGGCTGCCCAGGGGCGCCCGCGGTTGGGCCAGCGACTCGTTGAAAACGCGGCTGGACGCGGCCGAGCTGTTCAGGGAGAAGCCGGACAAGCCCAGCACACTGGCGGCCTGCAAGGCCGAGTGGCCCAGAAAACGACGGCGAGACAACATGGCGATGGTCCACGGTTCGATGAAGGAATGGGCCGATTCTGGAAGCGCTGCGCAGGCCCGCTCGATCGGGCATTCCCTGCCATCGCGCCCCGCACCCCTGACTCGGGGATGACGCGGCAAGGTGCTCACGTCAAGCGGGGCACCGTGGGTGCTACAGTTTTCCGCCCCAGCCCTCACGCACCATGAAGACACGCATCACCACGCTCCTCGGCATCGAATACCCGATCGTCCTGCCCGGCATGACCTATGTCGCGGTCCCTGAACTGGTGGCCGCCGTCAGCAATGCCGGTGGCCTGGGCATCCTGGCCTCGGGTGGAATGTCGGCGGACGAGTGCCGTGCGGCCATCCGGCACGTGAGGTCCCTCACGGCCAAGCCCTTCGGGGTGGGGTGCAGCCTTTTGTTGCCGGGCGCGACCGAGTGTGCGCGGGTGGCTTTGCAGGAACGGGTGCCCGTCGTCAATGTGTCGATGGGGCGCGCCGAATGGGTGGTGCAAGGGGCCCATGCCTACGGCGGCAAGGTCATCGCCACGGTGTCCAACGAGAAGCACGCGCGTTCGGCCATCGACATGGGCGTCGATGGCTTGATCGTGACCGGCCACGAGGCCGCGGCCCATGGCGGCGCTGTCACCTCGCTGGTGCTGGTGCCGGTGGTGCGCGACATGACCGACCTGCCCATCATCGCGGCGGGCGGCTTTGCCGATGGGCGTGGGCTGGTGGCCGCGCTGGCCCTGGGTGCCGACGCGGTCGCCATGGGCACGCGCTTCGCCACTTCGCGCGAAAGCGTGGTCCATGCGGCCACCAAGCAAATGATCATCGACAAGCCGTCCGAGGACACCATCTACTCGTCCAACTTCGACACCTTCCCCTGCCGCGTCATGCGCACCCCCGGGGGCGAGAAGTACACGGCACGCCGGCTGGGCCCCGGTCTGGTCCTGCTGCGGTCATGGCAGGCGGCCCGTGAACTTCGGACACCCTTGCGGCCCTTGCTGCGCGATGCCTTGCGACAGGGTTTGGTCGGTGCCATCAAGATCGCTTACTTCGGGGCAGCCACGCTGGCCATGCGCAAGGCCATCCAGCAAGGGGACCATGCCGAAGGGGTTCAACTGATCGGGCAATCGCAAGGCTTGGTCCGCGACACGCCCACTGTGTCCGAAATCGTCGATCGGGTCATGCGGCAAGCCCATGACGTAAAAACGCGCCTTCCTCCCGGTTAAACCTTTTTGTGCTGGCGCAAGCTGGGTTTTTTTGCGAACATGGTGAACATCAGGGCTCCTCGAAGAGACACCGATGAATAAATCAGGTGAGTTGCGTTCGCCTCCGGGTTCAGAGGCGCCGCGTGGTTTGGTTGCGCGTTCCCAATTCGAACAATTGTTTGCCCTCGCGCCCGAGGCCCTCTTGGTGACCGATGCCAAGGGCCAGCTGGTCAAGTGGAATGAAGCCGCCGAGCTCATGTTCGGCCATGATGAGAAAACCATGCCGTCCCTGCGCATGGAAGACTTCCTGCCCGAGTCGCAGCGTCAGGCGCTGGCCGTGCATCAGAACCCTGCCAGCGAGGCTGCCGCGTCGCGGGACATGTCGCCTCGCGGTACGTTCAAGGCCCAACGCCGCGATGGCGCCACCTTCGATGCCGAGGTCAGCGTGGGCCCCATCGACTTCGATGGCCAGCCCTGCGTGATCGCCATCGTGCGCAATCAGACCGAGATGGTGCTGGCCCGCGAGCGTGCCGAGGCCGCCAAGCTGGCCAAGAACACCTTCCTGGCCAACATGAGCCACGAGATCCGCACGCCCATGAACGCCATCATGGGCCTGACCCAGTTGATGCTGCTGGAGCACCCCACCGACCAGCAGCGTGATCGCCTGGGCCTGGTCATGACCGCCGCCAAGCACCTGCTCGGCATCGTCGACGACGTGCTGGACCTGTCCAAGATCGAGGCCGGCAAGCTGGCGCTGCACCCGGTGGACTTCAAGCTGGAGGCCGTGCTCGAGGCCGCCTGTGGTGTGCTGGCCGACAGCGTTCGGAACAAAGGCCTGCGCCTGGAGCGGCACATTGATCCCGACGTGCCCACCTTGCTGCAAGGTGATCCGCAACGCTTGCAACAGATCCTGATCAACTACGGCACCAACGCCGCCAAGTTCACCGCCAATGGCCATGTCAAGCTGCGCGTGAAACTGGACGAGCAAAGCCCCTCCTGGGTGGTGCTCCGCTTCGAGGTCGAGGACACCGGCATGGGCGTGGCGCCCGAGCAATTGCACCGCTTGTTCAACCCTTTCGAGCAGGTCGATGATTCAATGACCCGCCGCCACGGTGGCACGGGCTTGGGCCTGTCCATCAGCCGGCACCTGGCCCGATTGATGGGCGGCAAGGTGGGGTGTTCCAGCGAGCCCGGCCTGGGCAGCGTGTTCTGGTTCACGGCCCGGTTGAAAAGGGCGGAAGCGTCGGCCGAGCTGTCCATGGAGGACGTGCCTGCCAACCAGGCCGACTTGAAGCTGCGCTGCGAAGGCGCCCGTGTGCTGCTGGTCGAAGACCAGGCCTTGGGCCGACTGGTGGCGCACGACATGCTGCAGTACATCGCGGGCATCGAGGCCGACACCGCCAGCGATGGCCTGGAAGCCGTGGAGCGCGCCAAAGGCCAGTCCTACGACTTGATCTTCATGGACATGCAGATGCCGAACATGAATGGCATGGATGCTTCGCGCCTGATCAGGGCCCTGCCTGCCCATGCCGCGACACCGATCATCGGCCTGACCGCCAATGCCTTCAGCGAAGACCGCCAGCGTTGCCTGGACGCGGGCATGAACGAGCACATGGCCAAGCCCCTGTCGGTCGAGTCGATGACCGCGGTGCTGACGCGCTGGTTGACGTCACGTTCTTACTGAGTCTGAGGCCTGGTTTGCGGCAGGCCCCTGCGGGCGGCCACCAGCGCCTTCCAGAAGCGCGCGTCCTGCGAACTGGCGAAGTTGATGCGCATCATGGTGCTGGGCTGGCGCTGCGCGTGGAACAGCGAGCCAGGCGCGATCAGCCAGCCCGCGTCCAGCATGGGCAAGGTCAGCCGCTCGGTGTCGACGCCCACGTCCATCCAGCCGAACAGGCCTTGTGGCTTGGCCGCGAATTCGCAGCCTGACTGGCGTGCCAACTGCAGGCAGCGCGCGCGGGCCACGTCCAGTTGCTGGATCACACGTTCGCTGTGGCGCCGCAACTGGCCTTGCTCCAGGCACAAGGCCAGGGCCTGCTCCAGGATGGGGGGTGTGGTCAGTGTCGTCAACAGCTTGGTGTTGATGATGCGGTCCACCAAATGCGCGGGCGCCGCGATATAGCCCACGCGCCAGCTCGGGGTCAGGATCTTGGAGAAGCTGCCGACCGAGATCGTGCGTCGCAACTCGTCGAGCACACACAGCCGGGTGGCGTGGCCGGGTGCCAGGTAGGCATAGATGTCGTCCTCCAGGATGTGGAAGTCGTGGGCCTCGGCCAGGCGCAGCACCTGGTGGGCATGGCCCGGCGAGAGCATGGCGCTGGTGGGGTTGTGCAGCACCGACACCGTCACGTACAGCTTGGGCCGGTGCGCTTTGGCCAGTTTGTCCAGCACGGCCAGGTCGGGGCCATCGGGGCCACGAGGCACGGGCAGGACGCGCATGCCCAGCTGGGCCAGCCGCGCGAACTCGATGGCCCAGCCCGGGTCGTCTACCAGCACCGCGTCGCCAGCCTGCAGCAAGCTGCGTGAGACCACGTCCAGCGCGTGCGTGGCCCCCACGGTGGTGATGATCTGGTCCGCGTCGGCCTTCAAGCCCAGCTCGCCCAGTTTGCGCGACATGGCCGCGCGGAATCGCGCATCGCCCGCGGGCTCGCCATAGTGCAGGGTCAGTGGCAACAGCCGCTCGCCCTGGGTGACCTTGCGCAGGGCGGCGCCCAGCATGGCCGCGTCGAGCCAGGCCGGGGGCAGGGTGCCCAGCCCGGGCATGGGGTGGTTGCCCGGTTCGTGGAACATGCCCTTGATCAAGGTGGTGGCGTCGATCGGCGTCCGGGGCTGGAAAGGGTGAGGCGCCTTGGACTGTGCCTTGGTGGACGCGTTCGCCCCTTGGCGCACGAAGAAGCCGCGCTGCCGATGGGATTCGATCAGGCCCTGCGCCAGCAGTTGATCGTAGGCGGCCACCACGGTGTAGGGACTGACACCATGGCTCTGTGCGCACTCCCGCACGGAGGGCAGGCGCGAGCCGGGCGCCAGCAAGTGTTGTCGTATGCGCTGGGCAAAACGTTCCACCAGTTGCTCGGTCAGGGTGAGGGCGCTGTCGCGGGTCAGGGGCGTGGTCATGTCATCCGATGTATTGGCGCCATGACCAGCACAGATTGTTCATTGATCTGGCTTGGTGTGTTGGTCATGTGTTGGTCACGGCCCTTAGAGTGCCACAGATGAACACCACACCACAAGTCCTCGCCCGTCGCCCTGTGTGGGCCGGCCTGCCCACCGTCTCGCCACGTTGGCTGGGCGCCTTGGCGGTCTTGTTGTTCGCCATGACCATCCCCATGACGCGGGTGGCCAATGGGTCTCTGGAGGCGCCTCAATTGCCGCCGCTGTTCGTGGCCGTGGCGCGCGGCGCCATCGCTGGCGTGCTGGCCCTGGCCTACCTGTGGATGGTGCGGGCAGAGCGCCCGGTGAGGGGGCAGTGGCCCTTGCTGGCCGGCGTCGTGGTGGGGGGGGTGTTGGTGTTCCCCTTGTGCATGGGGTGGGCGGTTCGCGTGGTGCCCGCGGCGCACGCGGCGGTCATCGTCGGGCTGTTGCCACTGTGCACGGCTGCGCTGGCATCGTGGTGGATGGGGCAGCGGCCAGGACGTGGATTCTGGCTCGCCGGAGCCGCAGGCAGTGCCCTGGTGCTGGGCTTCGCCTTGGGCGTGGCCCGCTTGCATGGCGCCGACCACTGGGTGGACGCGGATGCCTGGCTGGTGGTGTCGATGCTGGGGGCCTCGTTGGCCTATGTGGCCGGGGCGGCCTTGTCCCGGCAGATGCCGGCCGCCCAGGCCATCTCCTGGTCGCTGGTGGTGGCCTTGCCCATCACCGTGCCGGCCACGGTCTGGTGCTGGCCCTCCGACGCCGTGATCTGGCAGGCCTGGGGCGCCTTGGCCTACGTGGCGGTGGTCTCCACCTGGCTGGGCTTCTTCGCGTGGTACGCGGCCCTGGCCCGCGACACCATGCGCGTCAGCCAGTTGCAGCTCATGCAGCCTTTCACGTCCATCGCCTTGTCGGCGCTGCTCTTGCGCGAGTCGGTGGACTGGTCGACCTGGCTGGTCGCGGCGGCGGTGTTGATGGTGGTGATCTGGGGTCAGCGCGCGGCCCGCCTCGGGAGCAGCAAGCCATGAGCTTCACTTTGGCGCGGCGCACACAGCGCATGAATTCATCGGCCATCCGCGAGATCCTCAAGGTGACCGAGCGGCCTGGTGTCCTGTCGATGGCGGGCGGGCTGCCCGCGCCCGAATCTTTCCCCATCGAGGCCATTCGGCTTGCTGGCGACCAGGTGTTGTCCACCCAGGGCGCGGCCGCTTTGCAGTACGCCACCACCGAGGGCTTGCCGCCCCTGCGCGAGTGGATCGCAAGGCGCCTGTCCCGCGATGGCTGGCAGGTCGATGCTTCGCAGGTGCTCATCACCACGGGGTCTCAACAAGGCCTGGACCTGATTGGCAAGGTGATGCTCGACGAAGGCTCGCCCGTGCTGTTGGAGCAGCCGACCTACCTGGGCGCCTTGCAAGCCTTCTCGCCTTACGAGCCGCTGTTCAGGCCTTGGGCCGCCGATGCCGAAGGGCCTTTGCCTCAAGCCATGTCGGGCGCCGAGCCGGCTCGCCTGGCTTACCTTGTTCCCAACTATCAGAACCCCAGCGGACACTGCATCGGCGATGCACGGCGCCGTGAACTCGCCGAGCTGGCCATTCGAAGCCGGACGCCCATCGTCGAAGACAACCCATATGGCGAACTCTGGTTCGACACCCCGCCACCGCCGCCCTTGGCCGCGCGCGCACCCGAGCAGGTGATCTACCTCGGGTCTTTCTCCAAGGTGCTGGCGCCGGGGCTGCGCGTGGGCTACATCGTCACGCCGCGGGGCGACCATGCCGATGTGCAGGCCCTGCGTGCCAAGCTGTTGCAGGCCAAGCAGGCCAGTGATCTGCACACGCCGGCGCTCAACCAGCGCATCGTCATGCAGTTGCTGGACATGGGTTTTGACCTTGACGGCCATCTGGACACCGTGCGTGCCCGCTACCGTGCCCAACGCGATGCCATGGCCGCGGCCTTGGGTCGGCATTTGCCCCAAGGGTGCACCTGGCACTTGCCGCAAGGCGGGATGTTTTTCTGGGTGAGCTGCCCTGAGCACATCGACACTTCCCAAAGGCTGCCGCGCGCGGTGGAGGCCGGCGTGGCCTATGTGCCTGGTGCATCGTTCTATGCCGGCATGGCTGCGGGGCAGGGGCGGTCCCTGCGCCTGTCCTTCGTGACCTTGTCGCCGATGCAGATCGACGAAGCCGTGGCGCGGCTGGCGTCCTGCCTCGCCTGAAGCAGGGCTCGCGCGGGCTGGTACGCTTGGGCGATGTCTTCTTCTTCGCCTCTTTTTGCCCCCGAGCTCGCCGACCTGGCACAAGCGCACCTGCTGCGCCGCCGCCGCGAAGTCGCGCCTTGGCTGCCGCCCTCCGACCTGTCACCCGAGCAAGAGCATGTCCGCGGCACCACCTACGTGATCGACGGCCAGACCCGGCTGTCTTTCGGCAGCAACGACTACCTGGGCCTGTCGCAGCACCCAGCCCTGATCCAGGCCGCGCAGGACGCCGCCGCACGCTACGGCGTGGGCGCCACGGCCTCGCCACTGGTGTGTGGCCACAGTCCCTCGCACGAAGCGCTTGAAAGCGAACTGGCCGCCATGGTGGGCCTGCCGCGCGCGGTGTCCTTCGTGGCGGGTTACATGGCCAATGTCGGCGTCATCCCGGCCCTCGTGGGGCGGGGCGACGCGATCTTCTCCGATGCTTTGAACCATGCCTGCTTGATCGATGGCGCGCGTTTGTCGCGGGCCGAGGTCAACGTGGTCCCGCATGCCGACCTGGCGGCCCTGGACTCGGCCCTGAAAGCCAGCACTGCCCGGCGCAAGCTGGTCGTGACCGATGCGGTGTTCAGCATGGACGGCGACATCGCCGACCTCCCTGCTTTGCTGACCTTGTGCGAGCGCCATGACGCCTGGCTGATGGTCGACGATGCGCATGGCTTCGGCGTGTTGGGGGAACACGGTGAAGGCACATTGGCCCATTGGGGCATCACCGGCCGCGAGGGTGTTCAGGCCACCTGGCAAGGGCGCTTGCACCGCTTGATCTACATGGCCACGCTGGGCAAGGCCGCGGGGGTGGCCGGTGCCTTCGTGGCGGGTGAATCCACCTTGGTCGAATGGCTGGTGCAGAAGGCGCGCACCTACATGTTCGCCACCGCCGCACCGGCCATGCTGGCCGAGGCCGTGCGCGCTGGCCTGCGCGTCATCCATGAAGAACGTTGGCGGCGCGAGCATTTGGCGCAATTGCGTGATCGATTGCGCACACGTTTGCAGAAGCTGCCGCCCGCATGGCGCCTCATGTCGTCGGACACCGCCATCCAGCCCTTGATCATTGGCAGCAATGCCGACGCCCTGGCCGTCATGGCCCACCTGGATCGCCAGGGCTTGTGGGTGCCGGCCATCCGACCGCCCACGGTGCCAGCTGGCACCGCCCGGCTGCGCATCTCCCTGTCGGCGGCGCACACGCTGGACCATGTCGACACCTTGTGCCAAGCCCTGACAGAAGCGGGCTGAGTGCGCTACGATGGCCTGACAAGGAGTCAGACCCATGGACACCAACCACCTCAAGACAGCCCTGGCGCAACTGCAACGTGATCTGGAAGCCGGAGGCAAGCTGGACCCGGAACTGTTGCAGCAGCTCAAGTCACTGGACCACGACATCCACGCCGTGCTGGCGGCCAGTGAACCGCAGGACGACCTGGTGTCGAGTCTGAACGAGCGCACGCAAGAGATCGACGCCCGCTTCTCGGCGGAGCACCCCTACCTGTCCACCACCTTGCGCGATGTCATGGACACACTGGGCAAGATGGGGATCTGATCGCTTCTTGAACGCTCAGGCGACCCATGCCTCGGCCCGCAATGAATGCGGGTAGGCCTGGGTGATCGTCACGTCGATCAACTGACCGATCAGGCGGTCCATGTTCGGGCCACCGGGGAAGTTGACGATGCGGTTGCACTCGGTGCGGCCCATCAGCTCGGTCTGGTCCTTGCGGCTCGGCCCTTCCACCAGGATGCGCTGCCGCTTGCCAACCAAGGCCTGGCTGAACTTGTTCACGTGCGAGTCCAGCACGCCTTGCAGGTGCTGCAGGCGCTTGAGCTTGACGTCCTGTGGCGTGGTGTCCTCCAGGGCGGCCGCTGGCGTGCCGGGGCGTGCGCTGAAGATGAAGCTGAACGAGGCGTCGAACTCCAGGTCGTGCACCAGCTTCATCATCTTGTCGAAGTCTTCATCCGTCTCGCCCGGAAAACCCACGATGAAGTCGGACGACAGGCTGATGGTTGGACGCACGGCGCGCAGCTTGCGGATCGTGCTCTTGAACTCGAGCGAGGTGTAGCCGCGCTTCATCGCCATCAGGATGCGGTCCGAACCGTGTTGCACGGGCAGGTGCACGTGGTTGACCAGCTTGTCGGTCCTGCCGTAGACATCGATCAGGCGTTGGCTGAACTCGTTGGGGTGGCTGGTGGTGTAGCGGATGCGCTCGACGCCGGGCATCTCGGCCACGTAGTCCAGCAGGGTCGCGAAATCGGCGATCTCGGTGGTGCCGCCCATCACGCCGCGGTAGCCGTTCACGTTCTGGCCCAGCAAGGTGATTTCCTTCACGCCCTGGTCGGCCAGGTCGGCCACCTCGGTCAGCACGTCTTCAAAGGGGCGCGAAACTTCTTCGCCGCGCGTGTAGGGCACCACGCAATAGCTGCAGTATTTGGAGCAACCTTCCATGATCGACACGAAGGCCGAGGCACCTTCCTTGCGCGGAGGGGGCAGGTGGTCGAACTTCTCGATCTCGGGGAAGCTGATGTCGACTTGGGGGCGGCGCAGGCTCACGCGCTTTTCCAGCATGGCGGGCAGGCGGTGCAAGGTCTGCGGGCCGAACACCACGTCCACGTAAGGCGCGCGCTCGATGATCGCCGCGCCTTCCTGGCTGGCCACGCACCCGCCCACGCCGATCATCACGCCTTTGTCCTTCAAATGCTTGACGCGGCCCAGGTCGCTGAAAACCTTCTCTTGCGCCTTCTCGCGGATCGAGCAGGTGTTGAACAGGATCAGGTCGGCCTGCTCCGGGTCGGAGGTCGGCTCATAGCCCTGGGCGGCGTTCATGACGTCGGACATCTTGCCCGAGTCGTATTCGTTCATCTGGCAGCCATAGGTCTTGATGTAGACCTTCTTGGGCGCTTTGGTGGGGGTTGCGGTGTTGCTCATGGCAGGTGTCGTGTCTCAGGGCTTGGTCCAGGTCTGGCCGATGGGGTCGAAGGACCAGGTGGCGGCCTCTTTCGGCGTCTTGGGCCACAGTTGCTGGATCTCTTCAGGGCGCAGCACCCACACGTCCTGCACCAGGCCGTGTTGTTCCGAGGTGTAGTTGACGACCAGCTTCTGGCCGGTGATGGCGGCCGACATGAGCAGCATCTGGTTCGGGCCCCGGATGCGCGAGCCGGGCGCCAGGCGGGCATCCTGGCCATTGAGCTTGACTTCGGGGGCGGCGGTGACGGTCAATTCGCCGCGCAAGGCATTGGCCGGGAAATTGCGGTGCACCTGCATTTGCGCAGACGCCAGAACGGGCACGGCCAGGGTCAGGGCGACCGAGGCCGTCAATAGACAGCGGGGCATGGTGTAGATCCAGGGGCTGTGGGGGAAGCGTTGATTTTACAGGCCCTGAAAACCAAAAGGCAGGCCCATCAACGGCAAAGGCCCCGAAGGGCCTTTGCATCAAGAGACGAGGATGGAGGGGGTGCTCAAACTTTGGCGAGGCGGCGGCGCGCCAAGCCCATGCCCACGAGGCCCAGGCCCATCAGCGCGTACGAGGATGGCTCGGGCACGGCAGGTGCGGTGAAGACGCCTGCGGCCGAGGTCGAACCCCAGTTGGCATTGCGAACCAGGTTGGCCACGTCGCCGGTGGTGTCCAGGCCCAAGGCCGTCAACAGGGTGTTGGCCGTGTTGGTGTTCAACTTCAGATTGCCGGCGAAACTGCCGCTGGCGTGGCCGTTGGCCAGGCCATTGCTGACGCCGTCGACGATGATGGTGCCCAAGGTGCCACCCACGACGACACCGGGGACCGTCGACGTGAAGATGGCCTGGTAGCCATAGCTGGTCAGGGCGCCCGAGCCGGTGTTGGAGTAGAGGTTGGCGAAGACGGTGGAGGTGCTCAGGTCAACCTTGAAGTTGGCCATGAAGATGTTGTACTGCGTGACCGTGGAGTCGTCATTGACGACCGAGCGGCGGATGTTCACCAGCGAATTGGCCGCCGACAGGCTGGTCAAGGTGTCGCCCACGCCCGTGGCGTCGTTGAATGTCAGGGCGACGTTGCCAGTGGCCTTGGTATAGGCGGCCTTGTTGGCGCTGCCGGCAAGGATGTTCGACATGCCGACCAGCGAAGGCAGGGTGGCGGGCGTGATGATGGAAGAGCCGGAGGCGCTCAGCGCCGACAGGGCTTCCGATGAGAAAGTGAGGCTGCCGGTGCCGGTGCCGGCGTTCCAGACATAGCCAGAGGCCGCGTGGGCGGTGCCGACCGCGACGAGGGCGGCGGTGCTCAAGATGTTCTTCAAGGCGTGCTTCATCAAAAACTCTCCATCTGGCCACCGAGGCGAATGTTGTCGGCGATGGGGGTATTTTATGAACCTCTTGTTGACCTTTGGGAGGGGATTCCCCCTGACAGGGTTATCAATGCGTGTTGTTTTTGGCATAAAAAAACCGCCTTGTCGGAACAAGGCGGTTCTTCGGGTCAATGTCCGGCCAGGCCGGACATCAGCCTACTCAGGCAGCCTTGCGGCGGCGAGCAACGGCACCGGCGGTGGCCAGGCCAGCGATCAGCAGAGCGTAGGTCGAAGGCTCAGGCACAGCTGGGGGAGCCGTGAAGGTGCCCGAAGCCGAGGTAGCACCCCAGTCGGCGTTCTTGACCAGGTCAGCCACGTCACCCGTGGTGTCCAGACCCAGCGAAGCCAGGATGATGTCGGCCGTGCCATTGTTCATGCTCAGCTTGCCGCTCAGGGCGCCGCTGGCAGAACCGGTTGCGCCGGCTGCGGATTCGCTGGTCACTTCGATCAGGCCACCGGTGCCACCAGCGACGACGCCAGTGTTGGCAGCGGCGAAGATGGTCAGGTTGCCGTAGCTTTGCAGTGCGGTGCCGGCGCCAGCGTTCGAGTACAGGTTGGCGGAGATGGTCGAGGTGACCAGGTCAACCTTGAAGTTGGCCATGAACACGTTCTTTTGCGAGACCGTGCCATCTTCGTCGTTGACGATCGAGCGACGGATGTTCACCAAGGAGTTGGCGGCCGTCAACGACGTCAGCTTGTCGCCGTCGATGGTGGCGTCCGTGAACGTCAGGGCGACATTGCCGGTGGCCTTGGTGTAGGCCGCGTTGTTGGCGGAGCCAGCGCCGGGGAAGCCGACCGACACCACGCCGGGCGTGATGATGGACGAGCCAGAAGCGCTCAGGGCCGACAGGGCGCCAGCCGAGAACGTCAGGCTGCCGGAGCCGCCTTCAACGGTCCAGGTGCCAGCGTAAGGGGTTGCGCTGGCAACGCCAGCTGCCACGAATGCGGCCGCAGCCACCAAGCTTTTGAATGCAAATTTCATTTAATTTCTCCACTGTGAATACGGTCTTTATTTGAAGATTCTCAAAGTGTCAGAGGCGACCGGCTGACCTCAATCGACCGTTGCACTCTAACGATGACGCGCCGACACGCCTATAGGGTTCTACCGAGTGTGTAACTGATTGATGGGGGGAACTACCTAACTCCCTCCGTGGCGCAAGTCACGCTGTGGCATTTTGAAACAATTAAGTGGCCTCTTTTGGGCGGAATGGCGTGCTTTCTGCACTTGACAGGGGGGTTGGTTTGGACGATTGACGACCGCTCCGCGCATTGGCGGGCCTGCAACCCTGCCAGCCATGGGGTTTTAATAAGGCCGGGCGGTGTCGTTGAGTTCGGCCAGCCGCGCGGGCGTGCCCACGTCAACCCACCGGCCTTCATGCGGCTGTGCGCCAAGGCGGCCTTGGTCAATGGCGCGGTCGAGGCAAGGACGCAGGGCCGCGCGACTGCCGGCAGCCACGCCGTGGACCATGGCGGCGCGGTAAAGCCCGATGGTGGAGTAAGTCCAACTGGGTGTGCCCGCAGGCGCCAGTTCCTTGCGCAGCACCCGGCCCTGGCCCGTCACCGCGAAGTCGCCAGCCGGGTTGTGCGGTGGATTGGCCACCACCCAGAGGTGCGCCCAATCCGTTTCGCGGGCAAAGCGGTGGGCATGGGCCTCGTCAAAACGGAAGTCGGGGACGAACACATCGCCGGCCAGGACCCAGAAAGCCTCTCCCAGCCAGGGCAGCGCCTTGGCGATCCCGCCAGCGGTTTCCAGGGCACCGCCGTGATCGCGGGCCTCCATGGAGTAGCGGATGCGCAGACCCCAGCGCGAACCGTCGCCCAGCGTGGCAGGGAATTGTTCTTCGAGCCAGGCGGTGTTGATGACGACCTCGCGCACCCCATCGCGGGCGAGCGCCTCGAGGTGCCATTCGATCAGAGGCTTGCCTTGCACGGTCAACAACGGTTTGGGCGTGTGGTCCGTCAAGGGGCGCATGCGCTCACCGCGGCCCGCGGCCAGGATCAAGGCAGGCAAGGTCATGGGTGCTTGGCCGTGGCAGGGGCTTGCACGAAGGCGGTGATCGTTTCCAGGATGGTCTTGACCTTGAAGGGCTTGAGCAGCACGCGTTTGACTTCCAGTTGGCGCAGTGTTTCGATGCTGGCTTGGTCCACCCGCTCGGTGGTGATGGCGACCGCCGCAGTGGCGGGGCTAAAGGTGCTGCCATTGCGGATCCGGTT
This sequence comes from Aquabacterium sp., assembly GCF_050725395.1. Classification (GTDB taxonomy): domain Bacteria; phylum Pseudomonadota; class Gammaproteobacteria; order Burkholderiales; family Burkholderiaceae_C; genus Aquabacterium. The sequence continues at coordinate 52,495 of NZ_JBOHHL010000014.1, forward strand.
GATCAGGCCCAGTCCGGCCTGATCGTCGTCGAGGGCGATCACAAAGCCATCGAAAGCGCGGGCGCGGAGCAGGTTCTCTGCCGCGTCCACGCTGGGGGTTTCGTGGATGTCGACCAGGTCGAGGCTGCGCGCGACCGAGGTGACGGTGCTGCGCACCAGGGTGTGAGGCTCGACCAGCAGCAAGGAAAAGCGTTTGCTGTGGCGCTCAGATGTCATGGTGGCCTCCCGCCAGTTCTTCAAGAACCACGTCGCGCAGGGCGCCCAGGATGCTCAGGTCGAGCGCGTCCAGGGTGCGGGCCTTTTGATCGATCAGGCACAGCGTGCCGATGACATGGCCCGATGGCAGCATCAGTGGTGCGCCCGCGTAAAAGCGGATGAAAGGGGCGCCCGTGACCAGGGGGTTGTCCCTGAAGCGCTCGTCGGCCAGGGGATCTTCGATGACGAGGAAATCTTTTGACGCCAGGGCGTGGCCACAAAAGGAGATATCGCGCGAGGTCTCGCAGGTCTGAAGTCCCACTTTGGATTTGAACCACTGGCGGTTCTCGTCCACCAGCGAGATCAGGGCGATGGGCACGTCGAACTCGCTGGCCGCGAAGGCCACGATCTTGTCGAACCGTTCTTCGGCGGGGGTGTCGAGGATCAGCAATTCGCGCAAGGCCTGCAGGCGTTGCGGGTCATTGGCGGGGATGGGCGCGGCTTTCATGCCCACGGATGATACCCAGAGCGCATTGAAATGGGGGTCAGTGTTTCAGGCGCCAGCCCACGATCTTGTCCGCCATGTCCCGCAACGGTGGCGGGACGTTGTGCCGGTACAGGAGGCCATGGGGGTAGATACCGGTGGGCTGCTTGGGTTCGGGCTGCCGCAAAGGGCGGCCATTGAGCAGGCTTTGAAAGAGCACCTGCCATTCGCCGCAGATTTTTTCGTAGCTGAAGTTTTTCGCCACCCAGGTTTTGCCGCTTTGACCCAGCTGCTGCGTGGAGGCCGGGTTGCTCAGCAGCGACACCACCGCGCGCACATACTTTGCCATGTCGGGGGCCAGGACACCGGAATACTGGGGGCTGACCGTGTCGCAGAATCCCCAGCGCTGAGGCGCCACGATGGCCAGGCCACAGGAGGACATCTCGAGCGCGGACAGGCACGAGGTTTCGGTGAAGCCGGTAGGGTTGGGCAACCCCACCAAGGCTTTGTTCAGCACGGCGTACTTTTCAGAGCCCAGCTTGCCGTGGAAGTGAACGCCGGAGGTCCCGGAGGCCTGGCCCAGGTGCTGGTGGATTTTTTGCAGGTACAGCCGGTCGGCCTTGGAGGCGGCACCGTACAGGTCGACCGAGCCGATCACGTCCAGCTCGGCTTGGGGCACGGCCTTCTTGATGCTGGGCCACACCTTGGCCAGTTGGAGAAAACCTTTCGATGGGACGAGTGCCCCCATGTACACCGCTCGGCAGGTCCGAGCCGTGTCGCCCGCGGTGGGTGGTTCGTAGACGGGGTTGTCGATCCAGGTGCTTTTGGCGTAGCTCTCGGAGAACCGCGTCAAAAGCATTTGTTCCCGGCCCACGTTGACCACCGCGGCGATGCGGGGTTCCAGCCCCAGCCATTTCAGCATCGGTCCCCGAGCGTGGTTGTGCGACCAGGCGATGACGCGCGCGGTGGGGGGCAGCACGTCCATCAGCTTGATCAGTAGATCGCCAGGCCGGGCCACGATGAGGTCGAACTGGCCGGCGATGGCTTTCAGGGTCTCGGGGATGGTGCTGCCCTGTGGCACGACGATGCTGTCGACCCAGGGCGACAGCGTGTTCGAGGAGATCTGGTGCAGCACGGCGATCTTGCCAGCCTGACGCTTGCCCAGTTCGTGGGGGATCGAGCCAAACAGGAAGTCGGTCCCGCCGATGCCGATGTTGCCGCCTTCCGGATTGCCAAGGTCCACGTTGCTGATGTCCCTGTCATCCCAGACGAACAATACTTTTGGTGGATTCATCATCAAAGCGGTTGTGCAACTCGTTCTGTTCCATGCGCCAGGCGGGCAGCGGGTGCGGACTTTATACACGAGCGGAAAAGAAAAAAGCCTTGCACTCCTATGCCGCCATCTGATTCGTCCTGCACCACCTGCCGTTACTGCTCAGATTGGAAGGCCAGATTCAGACAACTCCGCTTTGCAAAGGCGGGAAACGAGTTCGCGTAGCGCATCACCCAGTGTGTCCGTCCGGACACAAAGTACATAAGCCACGGACACGTGCAACGACAAAACTGCGCTCGTCGTGTAGCTCATCGTCAAGCAAGTCTTTAACGAACTCAAAGGAAAATGATGAAAGCAAGCAAGTTTTTCATTCCATTCGCAGGCGCGGTGCTGCTTGTCGGTGTGGGCAGCGGCATCTTGGGCTCCCATGGCGGTGGGCTGAGCGCCATGTCCAGCGCTGTGGCGGCAACCAGTGGCAGGGGCAGCTACACCAGCGCTCCCGTCATCGCATCCCAGCCGGTCTCCCAGTCGGTGGCGGCCGGTGCCAGCGTCAACTTCAGCGTGACGGCGTATGGCGCTGCCACTTTGAATTTCCAGTGGCGCAAGGACGGGGCGAACATCAGTGGCGCCACGTCTTCCAATTTCAGCATTGCCTCTGTGGCCACGGGCAACGCTGGCAGCTACGACGTGGTGGTGACCAACAGCAAGGGCAGCGCAACCAGTTCGGCCGCCACGCTCTCAGTGGCCCAGACATCGACGGGCACCATGACGTCCGACGTGGTGACGGCAGCCCAGACCTTCTACAGCACGCTCAGCAGTTCCCAGCAATCCACCGTTCAGAAGACCTGGAGTCTTGACACGGCCCGTAATTGGTCGAACTTGCCCGCTTCAATGGTGGCGCGCAACGGCATTGCCTGGAGCGCGCTGAGCACCGCTCAAAAAACAGCCGCCCACGCCCTCATCACAGCGGCTTTGGGTTCGAAGGGCGACACGCTGTTCACGGGCATGCAGATGGCGGACAACTACCTTTACAGCATCGGGGGCGGCAGCGGTTACGGCGAGGGCCAATACTACATATCCTTCCTGGGAACGCCGTCGACCAGTGGCTTCTGGATGCTCCAGGTAACAGGCCACCATCTGACCTACAACGTAGCCTTCAATGGCAGCTACAAGTCAGCCACCCCGTTGTTCCTGGGCATTGAGCCCAAGGCATCGTTCACTTACGGCGGTACCACGTACGATCCGATGTCGGCTCAGCGCGTGGCGGTGGCCAACATGGGTGCCGCACTGACGGGCTATTCGACAGCCAAGCTGTCCGGCACCTACAGCGATCTGGTCTTTGGCGCCAATGGCTCCGGCAACATCGATGGCACCTGCCCTCGCGCTTACTCGAGCAAGTCAGGCCTTGGCATTCCCTATGCCAATTTGTCATCGACACACCAAGCGCTTGTCCTCGAAGTCATCAAGTCATACGCGAATACGCAGGCATCTGACATGGCCAGCGAGTTGCTCTCGGCCTACCTCAGTGACACGGCCCTGGCTTCGACCTATGTGGCCTATGCCGGCAGTGGCACTGTCACCACGAAGGGAGACTACTTCCGCATCGATGGCCCACGCCTGTGGATCGAGTTCTCGGTGCAAAGCGGTGTGATCGTCAAGAACGACATCCACTACCACACCGTCTGGCGCGACAAGGCTGCCGAGTACGGCGGTCTTTGCGGCCAAAGCTGATCATTGCCCGCGGCTGAACGGCTTTTTTCAGCGTCGTTCTGCCCAGTGCCTGGATCGATTCATCACATTGCATTCGGAGTTCATCATGCACATTGCAAAAGTTTCACTGACCTTGGTCCTGGCCATGGGCCTGACCGCAGCCCACGCCCAATTCGCTGGCGGCACGCCGCCCGATGGCAGCACCCCTCCCGGGGGCACCACGAGCACCTCCACTGGCACCCTGACGGACTCATCCGTCACGATCGGCTACTTCTACAACGACCTGACGACGGCCTTGGCCAGCAGCACGGTCACCGTGGGTTCGGCCGTGGAGGTCTCCTGTCCGGACGCCACGCTGAACCTGTGCGCCAGCACCAATGCCACGGGCAACGGACTGCTTGACGGCGAGTACATCGACGTCGGCTCCACCGCCATCTCGGGTCAACTCCTGGCCGCGTTCACCGCGGCGTCGGGCGACACCTACAACGGCTTGGTGTTCAGTGGGCTTAATTTTGGCGATGGTTATTTGCTCACCGGTTTCACGCTGACCACCAACATCAGTGGCCTGGATGCCAGCGACATCAGTTTCACCTCAACTTCGCTGTCGATGAACTTGCTGGGCATCGACCCATCGGTGACGACCGATGGCACCAGCCTGGGCACGTTCTCAGTCGCGCTGCAGGTGAGTGCGGTGCCAGAGCCTTCTTCCGCGCTTTTGATGTTGCTGGGCATTCCACTGCTGGCAGGCGTTCGCCTGCGCCGCAACAGCCAACGATAAGCCGCGGCAGCAGAGTCAAGCATGGGTTCCCAAGGACCCATGCTTGCATCCTGACCCAACTGATTTTTCAAGGCAACCATGACCTCTGTCGGCAAGGCCCGTCCCGCATTCAGTGGGGTGTTTCGCAATGGCTTGTTGGTGTTGTGGCTGGCGATTGGCCTCGCCCTGGCGCTGGCCGGGCGTCCAGCACAGGCCCATCCGACGCCCGAATCCAGGGTCTGGATCGACACGACCGACGAGGGTTTGCGGCTGACGCTCCTGATGCCCTTGAACCGGTTGGAGTTCGCCTTCAAGTCAGACCTCACGGCCGAGCCTGATCAGGTGATGCGCCGACACGCGCAGGCCCTGGCCGACTACGTTCTGGCGCATGTCTCAATGCGCAGCGGAGATCAGCTGTGGCTTGCGCAGAAGCCCCGGCTCCGGGTCATGGGCAACGATGCCAGCGCAGACCTGCAAGTGGTGCTTGAATTGAAGGCGCCCAAAGGGGCTGATCCTCGCAAGGGCCTGTTTCGCTACGATGCGGTGACCCACGAGGTCATGACGCACAGCGTCAAGGTGTTCTTGCGCAGCGACTGGGCCGGTGGCATGGTGTCTCAAGTGCCTCGTCCCTTGGCCGAGCTTGATTCGACTCATCTTGAAATGCCGATCGACCTGCCCGCATCAAGCAATGCCGTGAGCGGGCTGCTGAGCTTGCTCAAAGACGGCGTGATGCACATCGTCGAAGGCACGGACCATCTGTTGTTTCTGCTGACCTTGTTGCTGGTGAGCCCCTTGTGGGCATCGGGTGGCCGCTGGACCGGGGTGCGCACGGCGGGCGCCGCCTTGCGCCACACGGCTGCGGTGGTCACGGCTTTCACGGCGGGCCATACCGTGGCGCTGGTCCTGGGCAGCAGTGGCTGGCTGCAATTGCCTTCTGCCATGGTGGAGTTGGCCGTGGCTGCCACCATCGCGATTTCGGCATTGCATGCCATCAGGCCCATTCTGCAGCGTGGCGATGTGGCCATGGCCATGGCCTTTGGGCTGGTGCATGGGCAAGCCTTTTCGGCCAGCTTGAGCGGTGCGGGTCTGCTCTGGCAGCAGCATGCCCTGGCCCTGCTGGCCTTCAACCTCGGCATCGAGTTGGTGCAACTGGTGATGGTGCTGGTGCTATTGCCGCTGCTCTGGTGGTTTCAGTCCCGGTTTCCTATTGCCGGAGCCTGGTTTCGCAGGGGCGTGGGCGTGCTGGCCTTTGGGGCGGCGCTGTGGTGGGGGCACGACCGGTTGCCGCCGGACTGTCTGAGCCGTGAAGGGCTCGTGACCATCCTTTGCAGTGCCGCGCTGTGCGTGCTTCCGTTGTGGCTATGCTCCCGGTTGGCCGGTGCGATCAAGGGGGATATTTGGGTGGCGCAGCTCAAGGGCTTTGCACCGACAGAACCCGAACCAGTGGAGCTCCGGCAGTGACACCGAGTCGGTTGTCAATCGGCCTGATTGTGTCGGCAGGATAATTTTGGCAGTCCTGTATCGCTCCTCGTCCGAGAGCAGCGAGATGCGGGCGCCAGGCCGTTGGTAAAAAGTCTGTAAGAGCCACAAAAGCTGAAAAGCAAAAAGCCACCTGACGAGGTGGCTTTGTTGCTAAGTACTTGAAGCACTTGATGAATCTTTGGTGGCGCTTCACGGATTCGAACCGCGGACCTGTGGATTATGATTCCATCGCTCTAACCGACTGAGCTAAAGCGCCACTGAGCCCAAGATTATACGTCGAAAATTGCGCTGTGGCAAAAATTCTTCAAGAGCCCAATTCGTCCAGCACCGCGAACAGCACGTCGAAGTCGAAGGGCTTCTGAAGCCAGACGGCATCCACGGGCTCGTCCTTGCGGGGGCCGTAGCCGCTGGCGAAGATCACCTTCAGGGGTTGCCGTTCGCGGGCCAGGGCGGCGAATTCGCGGCCCGACATGCCAGGCAGGCTGATGTCGGTCATCAGCACGTCGAATTTCGACTTGTCGAGCAAGGTCAGGGCCTTCTCGGCGGAGGGCGCGCCCACGGCCACGTAGCCCGACAGATCCAGGATTTCGAGCAGCGATTGCAGCGAGTCTTCTTCATCTTCGACCACCAGGATGCGCAGGCCTGCCGGCGCGACGGCGGGCGGGGCCGCGGGGGATTCCGCCGTGGACTGCGAGGCCTCCGCCCGGTGAGCCTTCACATGGGCCTTGAGGGTGGCCGCGAACTTGCGATTGACGAACATGTGCCGGATCTTGCGGGCCAGGTCTTCGCGGCGGTAGGGTTTGCTGAGCAGCGCCACGCCCGGGTCGAGGCGGCCGCCGTGCACGATGGCGTCCTCGGTGTAGCCAGAGGTGAACAGCACTTCGATGTCGGGGTGCAGCTCGCGGGCCAGTTGCGCGAGTTCGGGGCTGCGCAAATGGCCTGGCATGACCACGTCGGTGAACAGCAGGTCGATGGGCACGCCGCTGTGCAAGATCTCCAGGGCGCTGCGCGTGTCCGGCGAACTGAGGACCTCGTAGCCGAGTTCGGACAACAGGGCGACCACGGTGTCGCGCACCTGGGCATCGTCTTCGACGACGAGGATGGTTTCATCTCCGCCCGTCACGGGACCACTGAATTCGGGCAGCATGGTTTCTTGAACTTGGTGTGAGCGTGGAAGGTAAAGCCGGACGGTGGTGCCTTGGCCCACCTGGCTGTCGATCTTGACATGCCCGCCGCTTTGCTTGATGAAGCCGTACACCATGCTCAGGCCCAGACCCGTGCCATGGCCTTCGGGCTTGGTGGTGAAGAAGGGTTCGAATACGCGGTCCAGGATCTCCGACGGCATGCCGCGGCCGGTGTCCGACAGGCTGATCATCAGATATTGGCCGGGCGTGACGTCGGGGTGGTCTTGGGCGTAGACCTCGTCGAGGGTGGTGTTGCGGGTTTCAAGCGTCAAATGGCCCGCGCCATCCATGGCGTCTCGGGCGTTGATGGCCAGGTTCAGCAGCACGTTTTCCAGGCCGTGCGGATCGACGAAAATGTTCCACAGGTCGCTGGCGATGATGGTTTCAAGCTCGATGGAGTCGCCGATCACGCGGCGCAGCATGTCGTCCAGTTCGTGCACGCGCTGGCCGATGTTCAACACGTCGGGTGCGAGGGGTTGCTTGCGGGCGAAGGCCAGCAGGTGCAAGGCCAGCTTGGCGCCGCGGTCCACGCCGGCCATCGCAGCTTCGACACGGCGTTGCGCGGCTTCGTCCTGGCGCGTGGCTTCGCGCAGCAGTTGCAGGTTGCCACCGATGACCTGCAGCACGTTGTTGAAGTCGTGCGCGACGCCGCCGGTCAATTGCCCGATGGCCTCCATCTTCTGCGACTGGCGCAAGGCATCCTGGGTTCGGGTCAGGGCGGCCTCGGCTTCCTTCTCGGCGGTGATGTGCCGGCCATTGCCATAGACCAGGCCGCTGGTGTCGGGCGAGGCGCTCCACGAGAACCACCGGTATCCGCCATCCTTGTGTTTGAAACGGTTCTCGAACTGCACCAGCACTTCTCGGGTGGAATAGGCCAGGGCGTTCACCGTGGCATCCCGGTCTTCGGGGCAGACGAGCGCGTCGAAGTGCTGGCCGATGATTTCTTCTCGGCTGAAGCCCAGGATGCGCGTCCAGGCCGGATTGACGTCACGGAAGATGCCATCGCCGCCGATGACGACCAGCAAGTCCTGCGAATTGCGCCAGACGCGATCACGCTCCTTGGTGCGTTCTTCGATGCGCTGCTCCAGCGTGGCATTCATCGCCTGCAGGGTTTCGCGGGCCAGGCGCTGGTCTTCGATGTCGGTGTTGGTGCCGATCCAACGGGTGATGGCGCCATCGCCTGTGCGGATGGGCTGAGCGCGGACCAGGTGCCAGCGGTAGGCGCCATCGGCTCGCCGGATGCGGAACTCTATTTCATAGGGTTGCCCGCTCGACAGCGACCGGGCCCAAGCCTGGCTGGCCCGTTCCAGGTCGTCCGGGTGAACGATCTTCGCCCAGCCTTCGCCGGCCAGGGCGGCATGGTCCAGGCCGCTGTAGCTCAGGGTTTGCTCATTGAACCAGTCGAGTTGGCCGTTCGGCGGCGCGGCCCAGACGTGGTTGGGCATGACCTGCGCGAAGGTCCGGAATTTCTCTTCGCTTTCGCGCAGCACCTGCTCGGCGTGTCGGCTTTCCGTCACGTCCTGCACCACCCCCACCAGGCGCACGCGTTGGCCTTGCTCGTCGCATTGGAACTCGGCGGAACGGGCGATCCAGCGGACCTGGCCCGTGTCTGGCCGCCGGATGCGGTATTCGGTTTTCAGTGGCAGATTGCCCTGGGCCCGCGTGGCCAGGCTGGACACCAGTTGGGCATCCTCGGGCACCACCAGTCTCTCCAGGAATTCGGGGTGGACGCTGGCTTGCACCGGCATGCCGAAGATGCGGCACATCTCGGGCGTGATCGTCACCAGGTTCTGGCGCAGGTCGACCGTGAACATCCCGACCCCGCCCGCCGCCTGGGCCCGCGCCAATTGCTCGTTCGAGTCGGCCAAGGCCTGGGCGGCTTCGTGGGCCGAGGTGACATCGACTCCTTCCACGAAGATGCCCGTCACGGTGCCCTGGTTGTTGTGGATGGGTTGGTAGACGAAATCCAGGAAGCGGCGCCGCGGTTCCGCGCCCGGCTGGTCGCACATATACACCGGGACGGCCTGTCCGGCAAAGGGCTCGGCGCTGCGGTAGACCTGGTCCAGCAGCTCGATGAAGCCTTGCTCCGCGATCTCGGGCAGGGCTTGCTTGACCGTCTTGCCCACGATGTCCTGGCGCGAGACGATTTTCAGGTAGGCCGGGTTGGCCAGCTCGAACACATGGTCGGGGCCCCGCAGGACGGCGACGAAGCTGGGCGATTTCTCGAAAAGGTTGCGAAAGCGCTCCAGTTCAGCGCCCCGCTCTCGCTGGGCAAAGACCTGCGCGGTGATTTCATTGCAGGCGCAGAACACCCCCCGGACCTCGCCCTCTTCGTCGCGCAGCGGTGTGTAGAAGAACGAGAAATGGGTTTCTTCGGCGTGGCCGTGCCGCAGCATGGTCAGCTGAAGGTCGTCCATGGACGTCGGCACGCCCGCGTAGGCCTTGGCCATGATGGGCCCGACCTCGTCGATGATGTCGTGCCAGGCCTGTGCGAACGGTTGCCCCAGGGCCCTGGGGTGGTGGCCGCCCAGGATCTGGGAATACAGATCGTTGTAGATCATGATCTGTTCGGGGCCCCAGGTCGCGAACATCGCCTGGTTGGCGCCAAGCATGACCCCGACGATGGTCTTGAGCGGTTGCGGCCAGTCCACGGGGGCCCCCAGGGGGGTGCCGGCCCAGTCGTGGCTGCGGATCAGGGCGCCCATGGCGCCACCGCCGTTCAGGAATCGAAGTGACATGGTGAAAGAGTGACCTGGCGTTTGACCCGGGCGATCTACCCGTCCGTGGACCATTGTTCCATGTCCCGAGGTCACTGGGCGGTGCGATGATCTGCAAAATCAGGCCCTTGAAATCCACGCCGGCTGCCTTATCTTGTCGGCTTCACCGTTGCACCATTACAAATAGATCATGGACAAAACCACGCTTTCATTCCAGGCCGAGGTCAAGCAACTGCTGCACCTGGTCACGCATTCGCTGTATTCCAACAAGGAAATCTTCCTGCGCGAGTTGATCTCGAACGCGTCCGACGCTTGCGACAAGCTCCGCTTCGAAGCCCTGGACAACAGCGCCCTGTACGAAGACGCGCCCAACCTGGAAGTGCGCGTGCTGGTCGACAAAGCCGCCCGCACCATCACCATCCGCGACAACGGCGTCGGCATGACGTCGCAAGAGGCCATCGACCACCTGGGCACCATCGCCAAGAGCGGCACCAAGGAGTTCATGGGCAAGCTGTCGGGCGACCAGCAGAAGGATTCGCAACTGATCGGCCAGTTTGGCGTGGGCTTCTACAGCGGCTTCATCGTGGCCGACCGCCTCACGGTTGAAACCCGCCGTGCTGGCGCTGCCGCGTCCGAAGGCGTGCGCTGGACCAGCGAAGGTGCCGGCGATTTCGAAGTGGAGGCCATCGACAAGCCGACCCGTGGCACCGACGTGATCCTGCACCTGCGCGAGGGCGAGGACGAATTCCTTTCCAACTGGAAGCTGCGCAGCATCATCAACAAGTACTCCGACCACATTTCCCTGCCCATCCTGATGCAGAAGGAAGAGTGGGACCAGGAGAAGCAGGAACAAGTCCTGAAAGACGAGTGGGACACCGTCAACCAGGCCGCCGCCCTGTGGACGCGCTCCAAGAGCGACATCACCGAAGAGCAGTACCAAGAGTTCTACAAGCAGATCAGCCACGACCACCAGGCGCCGCTGGCCCACACGCACAACCGCGTCGAAGGCCGCAGCGAATACACCCAACTGCTCTACGTGCCCGCCCACGCGCCGCACGACCTGTGGAACCGCGAAAAGCGCGGCGGCCTCAAGCTCTACGTCAAGCGCGTCTTCATCATGGACGACGCCGAAGCCCTGCTGCCGTCCTACCTGCGCTTCATCAAGGGCGTGGTCGACAGCGCCGACCTGCCTTTGAACGTCAGCCGTGAGATTCTGCAGGAAAGCCGCGACGTCAAGGTCATCCGGGAAGGCTGCACCAAGCGCGTCTTGTCGATGCTGGAAGACCTGGCCAACCACGAAGACCAGGCCAAGAAGGACCAGTACGCCAGCTTCTGGAAAGAGTTCGGTTCGGTGCTGAAGGAGGGCATCGGCGAGGACTTCGCCAACCGCGAGCGTCTGGCCAAGCTCTTCCGCTTCGCCTCCACGCACGCCGACGAAGGCGTCTCGCTGGCCGATTACGTCGGTCGCATGAAGGAAGGCCAGGAAGCCATCTACGTGCTGACCGCTGAAACATTGGCGGCCGCCAAGAGCAGCCCGCAACTTGAGATCTTCCGCAAGAAGGGCATCGAAGTCTTGCTGCTGATCGACCGCGTCGACGAGTGGATGCTCTCGCACCTCCACGACTTCGAAGGCAAGTCGCTGCAAAGCGTGGCCAAGGGCGCCGTTGACCTGGGCACCTTGCAGGACGAAGAGGAAAAGAAGAAGGCCGAGGAAGCTGCTGAAACCTTCAAGCCCCTGCTGGAGCGTTTGAAGGCTGCCCTGAAAGACAAGGCCAAGGACGTGCGCATCACCACGCGCCTGGTCGATTCACCGGCCTGCCTGGTGGTCGAAGAGGGCGACATCAGCGGTCACCTGGCGCGGCTGCTCAAGCAGGCTGGTCAGGAAGCCCCCAGCAGCCTGCCCGTGCTGGAGGTGAACCCCGAGCACGCCCTGGTCAGGAAGCTGGATGTCAGCGAGCAGTTCGACGACCTGGCCCACATCGTGTTCGACCAAGCCATGCTGGCCGAAGGCGGCCACCTGGACGATCCGGCGGCCTATGTCCGCCGGGTCAACACCCTGCTCGCGGCCTGACCCGTCTCATTTGCCCGAGGCCTGAAGCGGCGCGGGCTCGGAGTGCAGCGTGCTCTCCAGCCGGCTGTCGAAGGCAAAGAAGGAGTCTTGCGCGAAGCTGGACTCGGCCCAGCGCGCGGCGCGTTCGGCCCGGCGCTGGCGCAGCTTGCGGGCCACCTCGTCGCCCGCGTCGTGCACCGAGTCGCTGACTGTGTTGGGCATGGGGCCTGCCTTGGGGCTGTGTCCCAAGGCCCAGGTGGCGATCAGGGCCTGGTGTGGCCATTGCCCTGGGCGGCAGCGGACATAGCGGATGCGGCAGGCTTCCAGCACCGCTTCCTTCATCCGCTGTGATCGGGCCGACGAGGCCTTGTGTGGGGCATCGATGTCCACCACGGACACCACGCTGCCATTGGGTGTGCAGATCGTGAATGACACGTGCAGGGTGTGCAGGCGGTCGTACCAGGCCCGGGCCTCGAACTCGTCGGCGGCCTGGCAAAAGCGCAGCAGGTTCAGTTTGGCCAGCACCACGTGGTTGGGCAGGGCGGCGCGCAGTTCCTTGAACAGCAGGCGCTCGTCCGTGGTGAAGATGGGGCGGGCGTTCAGCCGCCAGCGCCGCGGCCACTCTCGTTTGCCGGCCGGACGGCGGCGTTGCAGCACGACGCCCAGGAGCAAGCCCGCGGCCGTGGCCAGCGCCACCATGACGCCTGTCTGCAACGCATCGAACTGCATACTACCCCTCGAATAAGTGGTGGTAATAGTACTCAGTTTCCCGGGGTTTCCTATCCCCAGGAAAGGGGCGCTCGAATGCGGGTGGGCCTTTTCACGAAGCGGAAGACACCAGCATCCGCAGCCAATCGCTGAAGTGGGCCGTCCAGTACTTCACCCGGTAGATGGCCTCGGCCGCCCAGGATTGCAGGGAGCTGTCCAGGTGGGTGGCCACCGTGTCCTTGGGCAATTTCAGCCAGCCCTCGGCGTCCTGGCCGTGGCGCTCGACCGTGGCGCCCGCCTTCGCGGCGATGCGCAACATCGGGGCGTTCTCCGCCAGGGCGTGGATGATCAAGTGGCTGGCGCCACGGTTGCGCGCATGCGTGATGGCGTGCTGGAACAGCCTCAGGCCCAAGCCCTTGCCGCGCCCCTCGGGCAGCACCGACACGCCAAACTCCATGGCCGATCCGCGCACATGCACGCCCGGCATGGCGGCCAGGTGGGCCACGGCCAAGAGCTGAAAGCGCCGGCTGAAGATGCCGAACACCTCGTCGCGGCGGAAATCGATCGAGGCCACGTACCTCGACAGTTGTTCCAGAGGCGCCAGAAAACCGAAGCGCAAATAGCGGTCGCGCTCGTTCAAAGACAGCAGGTGGTCCAGGATGCGCCGCCGATGGCGTGGCCTCAGGTCGCGGATGGGCACCCAATGGTGCGCGTGCTCGTTCCGGGCATGCCGAATCGGCCCGCCATCGGCGTGATGGGCGAGTCCGAATTTGTCCAGCGGTGATGAGGATTCAGTCTTGCGAGCGGTCATTGTGTGACCCCTTCCTGGCCGTGGCGGAGGCAAGCGATTGTCGCCCCCACCCTCGATCGAGGGTTATTACCTATATTAAGGGAGTGGGCCAACCCTGGCAAGGGCGGGCACGGGCCGGCGCGCCACGGTTTTCGCTTGGCTATTGCGCGATCGGGGCTGGTGACAGTAGAATGCCGAGTTCCCGACTTGACTGCCGGGGATGGATTATTCCAATCCAGCTGTTTTTCTTGGTTCAAACCCACTGGGTTCAAATCAGGTCAGCGACGTTTGTCTGAGAGGCCACCACAAGTTCTAAGAAGTGGCACCAATGACGACAGTCAGTCAGTTCTACCACTTAGGAAATCTCATGACAACCTACAGCGCCAAGCCGGCCGAGGTGACACACGAGTGGTTTGTGATCGACGCAACCGACAAGGTTCTCGGACGAGTGGCCAGCGAAGTCGCTCTCCGTCTGCGTGGAAAGCACAAAGCCATTTACACGCCTCACGTCGACACCGGTGACTTCATCGTCATCGTCAACTCGGACAAAATTCGCGTGACTGGCAACAAGGCCAACGACAAGGTGTACTACCGCCACACGGGTCACCCCGGCGGTATCTACGGCACCAAGTTCAAGGACATGCAAGCCAAGCACCCCGGTCGTGCCATTGAAAAGGCGGTCAAGGGCATGCTGCCCAAGGGACCCCTGGGCTACGCCATGATCAAGAAGCTGAAGGTTTACGCAGGCGATGCCCATCCGCACGCTGCGCAGAACCCCAAGCCCCTGGAAATCTAAGGAGCGGCCATGATCGGTAATTGGAACTATGGCACCGGACGTCGCAAGTCGTCCATCGCACGCGTCTTCATCAAGAAGGGCACCGGCCAGATCATCGTCAATGGTAAGCCTGTCGAAGATTACTTCGGCCGTCAAACCTCGATCATGATCGTCAAGCAACCCCTGTTTCTGACCAACAATGCCGAAGCTTTCGACATCAAGGTCAGCGTCAAGGGTGGCGGCGAATCTGGTCAAGCTGGCGCTGTGCGCCACGGTGTGACCCGCGCGCTGATCGATTTCGACGCAGCCCTCAAGCCTGACTTGAGCCGCGCCGGTTTCGTCACCCGTGACGCCCGTGAAGTTGAACGTAAGAAGGTCGGTCTGCACGGTGCTCGTCGCCGGAAGCAATTCAGCAAGCGCTGATCCGATTTGGTCAGAGCCTGCTGCTGTTTGGGCAGGCTTCTCGATCCAGAAAACCCGCCCAGGCAACTGTGGCGGGTTTTTTCATTCATCCTAGAATGGCGAGCTTTTCCTCTTCCTCGCTTCAGGCATCAAAGGACTCATCATGATCAAGGTCGGCATCGTAGGTGGCACGGGCTACACGGGCGTCGAGTTGCTGCGCCTGTTGTCCCAGCACCCGCAGGTTCGGATCCAGGCCATCACCAGCCGCAAGGAAGCGGGCATGCCGGTCTCGGACATGTACCCCAGCCTGCGTGGCCATGTTGATCTGCCGTTCGTGACGCCGGACGAGGCCGACTTGAAATCCTGCGACGTGGTGTTCTTCGCGACCCCCCATGGCGTGGCCATGGCGCAAGCGCGTGAACTGCTGGCCGCGGGCGTCAAGGTGATCGACCTCGCCGCTGATTTCCGCCTGCAAAGCCTGGCCGAGTTCGAGCAGTGGTACGGCATGGCCCACACCTGCCCGGACCTGCTGGCCGAGGCCGTCTACGGCCTGCCCGAGATCAACCGCGAAGCGATCAAGAAGGCCCGCCTCATTGGCAACCCGGGTTGTTATCCGACCTCGGTGCAGCTGGGTTATGCGCCCTTGCTCAAGTCGAAGTTGATCGACCCCACGCACCTGATCGCCAACTGTGCCTCGGGCGTGTCGGGCGCCGGGCGCAAGGCCGAGGTGCACACGCTGATGGCCGAGGCCAGCGACAATTTCAAGGCCTATGGCGTCAAGGGCCACCGCCACGGCCCCGAGATCAACCAGCAACTGCGCGCCATCGCCGGCGACGACAGCGTGAACTGCCTGTTCGTGCCGCACCTGCTGCCGTTGATCCGCGGCATCCACTCCACCTTGTACGCGCGCCTCAACAGCGCCGGCCAGGCGGCCGATCTGCAGGCCTTGTACGAAGATTTCTACCGGGGTGAGCGTTTCGTGGACGTGCTGCCGGCCGGCAGCGCGCCCGAAACCCGCAGCGTGCGCGCCAGCAACACCGTGCGCATCGCGGTGCACCGTCCGCTGCCCGACACGGTCATGGCCCTGGTGGTGGAAGACAACCTCACCAAGGGCGCCTCCGGCCAGGCCGTGCAGTGCATGAACCTCATGTGCGGCCTGGACGAACACCTGGGCCTGACTTTGGTGCCGGTCTTGCCCTGATGCGTTGGCGGCTGATCCGGCGGCGCCTGTCCATCAGCGCGCCGCGCATGTCGGTGCGCAGCCACCTGCCTTGGCCAGTGCGCTGGGTGCTGGCCGCCCTGGTCCTGGGTTTCTCGGGCGCCATCGGGCTGTGGGCGTTCGAGTTCGGGCGCAACATCGCCGGCCTGAATCCGGGCGCGCGACCTCTGTCCGATGATGTGGCTCAGGTTCGCCTGCAACTCGACGACACGCGTCGAGAGCGCGACCGGGCGCAATCCCTGGCCAATGCCGCCGACAGCCTCATCAAGGCCGAACGGGCCACGCAAACTCGCCTGACCGAGCAGGTGAAGGCCCTTGAGGCCGAAAACCAGGCATTGAAAGACGACCTGGGATTTTTCGAGCGCCTTCTGCCCGCGTCCAGTGGTGGCTTGTCGGTCCGTGGCTTGCAGGCCGACCTGCCCGCGCTGGGGCAATTGCGTTTCCAGGTGCTCGTGATGCAGCATGGTGGGCGCGTTCAACCCGAGTTCAGGGGGCGTTATGAATTGCTGTTGTCTGGTACCTTCGATGGCAAGCCCTGGGTCCAACCGGGGCCGGTGGTCAGCCAACCTTTGCAATTCAAGCAATATCGCCGTGTGGATGGCACGGTTCAATACCCTGCCAATGCCGTGGTGAAGCAGGTTCAGGTTCGCGTGCTTGACGACAATGGCAAGGAAGTCGCGACGCAATCCCTGCGCCTGTGACCACAAGGAGCGCCCCGATGTTTGGTTGGAAAAAGACCCCCCCGATCCGTACCCTGGTGGGTGAAGGCACCGTCATCACGGGTGAATTGCGTTTCGCGGATGGCCTGCGCATCGATGGCGAGGTCGTGGGCAACATCACCTGCACGGGCGATGCCCGATCCCTGCTTGTCATCAGTGACAAAGCCAAGGTCACCGGCAAGGTGCGGGCAGGGCATGTCATCATCAACGGTTCGGTGAACGGTCCGGTGATCGCCGAAGATTTGCTTGAATTGCAGCCGAAAGCCCGGATCGTGGGTGATGTACGCTACGAGGCTCTTGAAATGCACCAGGGCGCCACCATTGATGGTGAATTGCATCCCTTGAAAGCCGAAGACAAGCCAGCGGCCCTGAAGCTGGCATCGAACAATGGTTGAGCCTGGCTCGCCTTTTTATTTGTACCTGGAGTGATCCCATGACCGCAGTTCTCGAAACCACCGCCCCCGAAGCCAGCACCGGTGATGTGCCGCCGGCGCCCATCATCTTCACCGACAGCGCGGCAGGCAAAGTGGCTGAACTGGTGGCCGAGGAAGGCAATCCGGATCTGAAGTTGCGCGTGTTCGTGCAAGGTGGCGGTTGCTCGGGCTTCCAGTACGGCTTCACGTTCGACGAGATCGTGAATGAAGACGACACCCGCATGGAAAAGAACGGCGTGTCGCTGCTGATCGATGCCATGAGCCTGCAGTACCTGGTGGGCGCCGAGATCGACTACAAGGACGATCTGGAAGGCGCGCAGTTCGTGATCCGCAATCCGAACGCCACGACCACCTGCGGTTGCGGCTCCAGCTTCTCGGCCTGACCAGGCTTAGGCGGGGTAGAGGGCGCCCAGCACACGGGGCCCTCGGGCACCCGTCACTTCCGGCACATTGCCGGCCAGATGGTGAACGTGGCGCTGCGCCAGCCAGGCGAAAGCCGCCGCTTCAACCTGCATCACGGGCAAACCGTGGGCATCCGAAGGCTCGACCACCATGCCGGTGAGGTTGGCCTTCAGGCGTTTCATCAGCGCGCCATTGAGCGCGCCTCCACCACAGACGACCAGTTGACGGGCCAAAGGGGCGAACGCCTGGATGGACAGTGCGGCGCTGCGCGCGGTCAATTCGCACAGCGTGGCCTGCACGTCCTGAGCGGCTTGCTCATGCAGTCGGGTCGAGGTCAGCCAATGGTCTAGCCAATCCTGGTTGAACAGGTCTCGCCCCGTGCTTTTGGGCGGTGGCGTGGCGAAGAATGGATCCGCCAGAGCCTGGTCCAGGGCTGCCTGGTGCACTTGTCCAGTGGCGCCCCAGGCGCCGCCTTGGTCATAGGGTTGGCCGGTGTGCTGTTCGCACCAAGCGTCCATCAAGGCATTGCCTGGTCCGCAATCGAAACCCAGGGGTGGCTGCGATGGCTGGAGGATGCTGAGGTTGGCCATGCCGCCCACGTTCAGCACGACCACGGTTTCATGGGGGTGGGCGAACAAGGCCTGGTGGACCGCTGGCACCAGCGGTGCACCTTGCCCACCTGCGGCCACATCGCGGCTGCGGAAATCGGCCACCACGTCGATGCCGGTCAGTTCGGCCAGCAGGGCCGGGGCGTTGAGTTGCAGGGTGTAGCCCAACTCCGGCCGGTGGCGAACGGTCTGGCCATGGGCGCCAATGGCCCTGACTTGTCCGGGATGGATGCCCGCACGCAGGCAAACCGCCTCGACCACCTGCGCGCAGGTCTTCACCAGCGCCTGGGAAGCCAGGGCGGCCTGGTGCAGTTCATCGGGGCCGGAGGTGTTCAGGTCCAGCAGGGTGCGCTTCAAGGCGGGGGAAAAAGCCTGGTGCGTGTGCGCCAGGCTGGTCCACGGGGGCGATGAGCCCAGGTCCATCAGCACGCCATCGACGCCATCCAGCGAGGTGCCCGACATCAAGCCGATGTAGAGCTCGCTTGGGGCCTGGCGGCTCATCAGGCTTTCATTCGAAGTGCGCTGCGGAGGAGGCGTCGGCCGCCAGGCTTTGTTGCTGGGCGGTGTCCAGGCGCTGGGCGATGCTCACCACCATCTGCTTGAACTGAGCCAAGGCCTGGGGCGACAGCTGCGTGCTTTCCGAAGCGCGGGCAATCGCGATCGGATCGACCTGGTGACCCTTGACCTTGAATTCGAAATGCAGGTGCGGCCCGGTGGCCCAGCCGGTG
The DNA here is from genome assembly GCF_050725395.1 of Aquabacterium sp. GTDB lineage: Bacteria > Pseudomonadota > Gammaproteobacteria > Burkholderiales > Burkholderiaceae_C > Aquabacterium. The sequence goes on from NZ_JBOHHL010000014.1 coordinate 71,132, forward strand.
GCGCCAACGGCACCGATCAGCTGGCCTTGTTCCACGGTCTGGCCCACGCGCACGTTGATGCGGCTCAGGTGGGCGTACACCGTCATGCGGTCGCCGGAGTGCTGCAACTGGATCACATTGCCATAGCCGTTCTGCAGGCCGGCGAAACTCACGCGGCCATCGCCGACCGAGCGCACCGCCGTGCCCGTGGGGGCGCCATAGTCCACGCCCAGGTGCGCTTTCCAGCGCTGCAGGATGGGGTGGAAACGCATGGAAAAGCCGGAGGTGACGCGTGAGAAGGCCAAGGGCGACGCCAGGAACGAGCGGGTCTTGCTGACACCGGTCAGGTCGAAATAGGCGCCTTTGTGGCCGGCTTCCTGGTACCAGATCGCGTTGTGCGTCTTGTCCTTGTTGATGAAGCGCGCGGCCAGCACTCGGCCGGCCGAGCCACCCCAGGAGATGGGTTCGCCATCGGCCGTGTGGGCCTCGTAGAGCACGCTGAAGGCATCGCCCTTGCGCAATTCGCGTCGGAAGTCGATGTCGCTGCCAAAGATCTCGGCGATCTGGTTGGTGATGGAATCGGGCACGCGGGCCTCATCGGCGGCGGCGTACAAGGACGAGGAAATGTTGCCCGTGGCCAATTGCGCCGTGGTCTGCAACTGGGCCTGCTCGGTGTGGGCGGACAGGCTACCTTGTTCACCATCGCGGGTGATGGTCAGGCGCGTGAAGTGGGAATCCAGCTGTTCGGATTGCTGAGCGGGGCCACGGGCCACCAGCTCGACGAGGCGACCCTGGTTGGTGACCGCCTTGATCATCTTGCCTGGGCGTCCCATCAACAAGGTGCGGCCTACGGCGTCGGTGCGGAGAAATGCGGCAGCTTGCGGGTCGTTGACGCCCAGGCGGTTCAACAAGGTGTCGACTGTGTCGCTGGCGCGCGAGACGTCGCTGCGGTAAAGGGACAGGGCCTGCTCATCAAGCTGCACGACCTGCCCGGCCAAAGCTGGCAGTGGCAGGATCTCGCTGATCTGCGACACGCTGGGCGGGGTGTTGAGTTGAGCGGCGGTCAGAGGGGCCACGCCAAAGGCGGTCATGGTGGACCCCGCCAGCAGGGCCACCACGGCGGCGGCGACCCGGCGGGGATGCCGGTGAGCGGCATCCTGGGTGGCGCGCAGGCCTTGGAAGGTGGCGCTGCGCAAAGACCGAAACGCGTTGGACAAGTCGTTGTAAGAAGCCAAAACTCGAATTCCCGCTGCTTTGGGGGCTGTCCCCTAAAATCCCTGAAAAAGCAAGCGCGAGTATAGCTGTCACACCTATGTCACTTGCCGTAAGATTTTCACCCATCGGTAAACATGCTGCACCCTGAAAAGCCCCCTGAAGCCCTGTCTTCTCATCCCGTGACCGACCGGGTCCGCGAGGCCTTGGCCATCACGCGCCGCGGCTGCGATGAACTCCTGCCCGAAAGCGAGTGGGTGAAAAAACTGGCGCGCTCCGAAGCCACCAAAGTGCCATTGCGCATCAAATTGGGCCTGGATCCGACTGCCCCGGACATCCATCTGGGGCACACGGTGGTGCTCAACAAGCTACGGCAACTCCAGGATATCGGCCACACCGTCATTTTCTTGATCGGAGATTTCACCTCCCTGATTGGCGACCCCTCCGGCCGCAACAGCACGCGCCCACCCCTGACCGCCGAACAGGTCAAGGCCAACGCCGACACCTATTACAAGCAGGCCAGCCTGGTGCTGGACCCCGAGCGCACCGAAATCCGCCACAACAGCGAGTGGTGCGACGCCTTGGGCGCGCGGGGCATGATTCAGCTTGCGTCGCGTTATACGGTGGCTCGCATGATGGAGCGCGACGACTTCACCAAGCGCTTCAAAGCGAACACGCCGATCAGCGTGCACGAGTTCTTGTACCCACTGATGCAGGGCTATGACTCGGTCGCGCTCAAATCGGACCTGGAACTGGGCGGCACCGACCAGAAGTTCAACCTGCTGATGGGGCGGCATCTGCAAGCGGAGTACGACCAGGAGCCGCAATGCATCCTCACGATGCCTTTGCTGGTGGGGCTGGACGGCGTCGAAAAGATGTCCAAATCCAAGAACAACTACATCGGCATCAGCGAGGCGCCCAACAGCATGTTCGGCAAACTCATGAGCATTTCGGATGACCTGATGTGGCGCTATTTCGAGCTGCTGAGCTTCGCGCCGCTGTCCAGCATCGCGCAGCTCAAGGCCGAATGCGACTCCGGTCGCAATCCCCGCGATGCCAAGGTGCTGCTGGCCCAGGAGGTGGTGACCCGCTTCCATGGCGCGCAGGCGGCCGAAAGCGCCTTGGCCGACTTTGTGAACCGTGCCAAGGGTGGGGTCCCGGACGACATCCCGGAGGTTCGCCTGACCTTGCCCGTCGATGGCGAAGGACTGGGCATTGGCAACCTGCTCAAGCAGGCGGGCCTGGTGCCTTCCACCAGCGAAGCGATGCGCATGGTCGAGCAAGGCGGGGTGCGGGTGGATGGCGGCATCGTCAGCGACAAAACTTTGAAGCTGGCTGTGGGAACTTTCGTGGTTCAAGTTGGTAAACGGAAGTTCGCCAAGGTGTTTTTGGCCTGAAAAAGGCCGAGGGTTGCCACCATGTCTAGGGTCAACCCCACCCCTGATTGAGGGGGCCGCAGCGCCGGGTGCGGGTTTCCATTGCCGTTGAAAGTGTCCAATGGGCATCTCTGCGGTTGTCTGGTGCCTCCAAAGCGCCTTATGCTTGAACCAGACAGATCGGTAAAGTCTGTGAATCGACCAGAGGAATACGCGGACGCCTCTCAAGATTTTGTGATTTCCCAAAAAAAGGGACCGCTTTTGTGTGGAGATAAATATGAAATTTGCATTCAAGAGCATCGTGGCAGCTGCCGCGTTTGTTGCTGTCGGTGCTGCAAGCGCTACGCCTTACGCTGGCACTTGGTCCGTCGTGAGCGGTTCGGGTGGTCTGACCTTCTCGGCTAGCGCCTTGTCGGCTCTGAGCGCTTCTGGCTCGTCCATCATCACCCCCGCCACCGTGACCGCCGGTTTCCCTGGCGCTGGTTCTGCCAACACGGCTGCCTACACCAAGGCCACCGGTAACGTGGCCCTGACGTTCAATACTGCCACCATCGACGGTGACAAGCTGACGTCGTTGACCGCCGCCAATTCCTTGGTCAACATCCGTCGCTCGGTCGTGAACGACGACGGTTCGGTGTCGCAGTTCAACGTGTTCATGTCGGGTTTCAAGGTTGACCTGAACACCTCGACCGTGCTGGCCAGCCTGTACTCGAACACGGGCACGGGTTCCGCGCTGCAAAGCTACGGCAACCTGTCGATCTTCCAAGCCGCCAACGTTGGCGTCGTGACTGGTGGCACCGGTGGCAACATCCAAGTGACCAGCGTGACCGCCAGCGGCGCCAATGGCACCGCCAGCGGCTCCTTGAGCGGCAAGCTCAGCATGGTCAACTCCACGGCCAACATCATCCTGTCTTCGCTGGGTCTGGACACCACCGGTGACGTGGCTGACCTGGTCAAGAACGCCGACTGGGGTGCTACCTCGGCTTCGGGCACCTTCACCGCTCCGGTTCCTGAGCCATCAACCTACGTGTTGATGGGTCTGGGCCTGGTCGGCATCGCTGCCGTGGCTCGCCGCCGCAAGGCTGCCTAATTCAGAACCCGTGAGGGTTCTGTGCCAGGGCTTTGATGAAGTACTTGGCGGGGAAAGTTGATTATGCTTTCCCGGGAAACCGCTCTGTTGTTGCAGAGCGGTTTTTTACATCAGGGTGGTTCGATTGACGATAAGGGGCATGGCGACAGCATGACCCCATTGAAACTATCATCGTTGGAGACGATATGACAATGCCGTTCCGTTTGAGTGCAGTTGCTGGATTGATTTTGTTGGGAGCCATGGCAAACGCCGGCGCTGAAGCCACAACCGACCGGTATGGTAAGGAGCTCAAGATCGAGCCCGCGCGCAATTTCTTTGCGCGATTTGGGGTGCTTGGTTTGAAGTTGAATAATAAATCTGAGGCGGCCAAGGATGTGAGTGGGCCGGTTTTGTCTGGTCCCGCGAATGCAAATGGACCAACAGCTGGTGATCGCAGTTGGCAGTGCAATCCGCTTCCTGTTGACAGTAATGGCGATCCGGTTCCTATTTGTGACCCTGCAAATAGCCCGCCCACTTCTCTCTATGTTGATGTCTTTGGTAATAGAATAGATCCAGAAGGGAGTACTGTTCTTGGGCAGTTGTTCCACGGTACAGGTGTCACGGAACTGGGCTTGCCTGAAAATGTCAAGGCTCGAATAGCAGACCCTTTGCCTGGAGCGATAGGCACTTTGGGGATGTATTTTGATGAAGACCATCATTGGGCAATTGAGGCACCAATCATGGCTCTTCCTTTTAGTTTGAAAATATATGGTGCTGGCTCCTTCCAAAATGCGGGGCAAATCGCATCTGGTAAAGCATTGGGTCTTCTGGTTTTTGGGCATTATTACTTTGGGAAAAAGACTGATAAGTTTCGTCCCGCTGTTTCTTTAACTGCCAACTACCTGCTTCCTTTTGATTTGCAAGCCACCCCTGAGCTTGAACGTTGGACGGGAGGGGTAACCAAAATTTCAAGTAAGGGATCTTTGGGCTTAGGTTGGATGGTGGGCGGCAAGTATGAATTGAATGATCGTTGGGATTTGAATGTTCATGTTGGACAATTCAAAGCCAAAGTTGACAACGTCCTAACTACTTACGATACTAGGCTTACCCAAGATTCTCCTTTATTCACTTATTGGCCGGGGCAATTGGGTGCTAATTTAAGGGCATTACGAAGTGGGTCTGTTTTGCGCGGAAATCTTAATGAGTTAATGGCTTACCGAAATGCTGATGTGGCCAATCGTGTCAATGGTGGCGCCAACCTGGGTAATTTCACGCGTACGCAAAGACAAACCTTGGATCCCTACGTCATGATGATGTCCGTGGGTTACAACTTCTGATGGTCTGACGCGCGGGGCTAGCAGCCCCTATTTTCTTCGTCGCCTGAATGCAAAAATGGCTGCCAATTTGGCAGCCATTTTTTATTTGGATTCCGTCATCTGCCCACCATCAGGCGGGCAGTGAGGAAAAGCTCAGGGAGCAGGAACGTAAGGCGTCTTCGACACCTTGGGCTTGCGGGCCTTGACAGCGATGTCTTGGGTCAGCGTGCCGAAGTCAGTGCCGCGCACCAGGGCGAGGATCTCGTCGCCGGCCAAGCCGAGCGAGGTGGCGAACAGGTCAACGGCGGCAGGCGTCAGGATCAGCTTGTCCAGCACTTCGTGGCCCGTGATGCTCAGGGGGAACTTGTACTTCAAAGCCAAGGGGGTGGCAACGTTGAAGTCGTACACGCCGAACTGGGGCTTGGTGGTGGCGCCATGGGTGGTGGCGTCGGCCAGGACCTTCTTGTTGGTGTAGTCCAGCGTGAAGTTGGCCAGCACGATGCCTGAAGTGATGACTTCGCCGGATTCTTCGTCAACCGTCTTGCGGACGATGTCCAGGGCGGAACCGCTGGCTTGGCCGGCTCCGATCTTCAGGGCGGGGGTGATGGTGATGCTGGTGATGGGCAGGCTGAAGGCCCATGGCACCGTGGCGCCGTCCGCCAGGATGGCAGTGGTGTTGCCCAGGGCGTTGACCCGGCCGCCATTGGTCTTGAACAAGGAGATGGCCTTGTCGGAGAAGGCGATCGTGGAGGTGCCTTGCAGACCGGTCCAGTCGATGGTCAGGGCGTTGGCGGAAACGGCCATGACCAGGGTGGCGGCGGCGACAGAGACGGAACGGAGGTTCAGCAGTTTCATTTTTGCTCCTTAGTGGACATCCTTGCGATTGCAAGTAATTGGATGACTCAATGGTGCATCAAAGCCATTTTTCAGCCCCCCCCGCAATCAGGGGGTGGGGGCCACTCACGCCCTGAATAGCGTGAAAAACTGGGGAAACCAAGTAGCTTGGATCGGTGGTGCGACTAGGGGATTCCACCATTGGGCCGTTTTGGGGCCCTTGGCGCACCCTGCGGTGCACGCGTCCATGAAAAAGGCTTCCCGAAGGAAGCCTTTTCACAGCAAGAAATCTGACCGAAAGGCGGGCAGAAGCTACCCCGCCTTTCAGCCGTTCCGCGAATCAGGGAGCGGGAACGTAAGGCACCTTCGACACGGCGGGCTTGCGGGCCACGGTGGCGATGTCTTGGGTCAGCGTGCCGAACTTGGTGGAGCGCACCAGGTTCAGGACGTCGTCGCCCGACAGGCCCAGCGAAGAGGCGAACAGGTCAACGGCGCCGGGGGTCAGGACCAGCGTGTCCAGCACTTCGTGGCCGGTGATCGTCAGGGGGAACTTGTACTTCAAGGCCAGGGGGTTCACGGCGTTGAAGGTGTAAACAGCCAATTGGTTCTGAGTGGCGCCACCGTGAGGGGTGCTGTCAGCCAGGACCTTCTTGTTGATGTAGTCGAGGGTGAAGTTGGCCAGGACGATGCCGGAGGTGATGACTTCGCCGGTGTCTTCATCGACGGTGCGGCGGATGATGTCCAGGGCCGAGCCGCTGGCTTGACCGGAGGCGATCTTCAGGGCCGAGTTGACTTCGATGCTGGTGATCGGCAGAGCGAAGCTCCAGCCGGTGGTGCCGACGGGAGTGGTGTTGCCCAGGGCAGCCAGCTTGCCGCCGTTGGTCTTGAACAGGGAGATGGCAGCGTCAGAGAAGGCCAGGGTGGACGTGCCTTGCAGCTTGGTCCAGTCGACGGTCAGCGCATTGGCGGACACGGCCATGACGAGGGAGGCGGCAGCGATAGAGATCGAACGCAGTTTCATTGAAAAGCTCCTTTTGGAAGTGCTTGCAAGTCGCAAGTAATTGGTGAATGAATGTTGCCCCAGCACCGATTTGAGGCCCCCCCATGACTGGGGGGCTTTCGGGTGGGAAAGTCCTGAAAGCTAGGGAAACCATGGGGCGTGGAACATCAATCGTTCCCCGGGATTCCACTAGTTGGGGCTTTTTGCGACCTATTTGCCAGCGCATGGGCGCTGATGGTGCGCAGCGGCTCAGCGAGGCGCCAGGTTGGTGCCGTGCAATTGCACGCGCAACTGGGCCAGTCCACTTTGGGCGTCATGCGCCATCAGGACGCCAGGGTCGTCCACATCGACGCCCATGGCGGGGTAGCGGGCTGTCAGGCGCGCCAGGTCACGCTCGTTGTCGAGGCGGATCAGCTCGGAAAACAACTCGGCCGAAAAGCCCACGGGGTGACCGCGGCGGTGTCTGTATTGAGGAAAGACCACCGTGTACAGCGCCACGGCATGGGCCACGGCGCGCAAGGTGTCCACCTGGAGCATGGGCATGTCCGCCGGCAGCAGCAGCCACCCGGGGGCGTTGGCGCTGGCTTCAACGCCTGCCGCCACGGCCCTGGCCAGGCGGTCGGCGCGCGAGCATGAGGAGGGCGAGGGCAGGTCGGGCAGATCAACGACATCGTTGCCGGGCAGCAGGGTTCGTGCTTGCCGGGCCATGTCGGGCGGTGCGACGACGATCATGGGCAGGCCACTGGCCAGTCCTCTGCGCACGGTGCTGTCCATCACCGAGAACAAGCCCATGGCCTGGCCGCCGGTGGACGGCGGGCCGGGGTCATCCCGCCCAACCGCGCTGTTGAGCGTGGGTTCTGCCAGGATGATGAGGGTGGGCTGCTTGTTCATGGTGAAGGGAGCACTTGCAACAAAGTGTGAGCCAATTTGCTGCAATGCACCAGAGCACCTCTACTTAGGCAAATACCCCAGACGGCTTGAGTCGTTTTGCGTCCAGGGCCGCCTGCTGGCCGATACTGTGGGCATGGACAAAAATTCGCACGATCTGGCGCAAATGCGCCAAAGCTATGAGCGTTCCGCCCTGGACGAGGACCATGTGCAGGCCGATCCGATGGACCAGTTCCACCAATGGTTCGACGAGGCCCTGCAAGGTCGGCAGTTGGAGCCCAACGCCATGACCCTGGCCACGGCAGGGTCGGATGGCCGGCCTTCTACGCGGGTGGTCTTGCTGAAAGGGGCCGACGAGCGCGGACTGGTGTGGTTCACGAATTACGCCAGCCGAAAGGGCCGGGACCTGGCCGCGAACCCTTTCGCCGCCCTGCAGTTTTTCTGGGGTGAGCAGGAGCGGGTGGTGCGCGTCGAAGGGCGGGTCGAGAAGGTGGCGCCGTCCGAATCCGACGAGTACTACCGTTCGCGGCCCTTGGGGTCGCGCATCGGCGCCTGGGCATCGCCCCAGAGCGAGGTGATCCCGTCTCGAGAAGTGCTGGAGTCGGTCTGGGCCGAGCAGCAGACACGGCTGGGCGACGATCCGCCCAGGCCCGAGCACTGGGGCGGCTACCGCCTGGTGCCCGACCGTTGGGAGTTCTGGCAGGGCCGCCCTTCACGCCTGCACGATCGCCTGGTGTTCGAGCGAGCGCCGGACAGTGGCGGGCGCTGGGTGTTGCACCGCCTGGCCCCTTGAGCTGAGCCTCAGTCTTTTTTGAGCAGGTCGGCAAAGGTCTTCCGGAACTTGGCCACTTTGGGCGCGACCACGAAGGCGCAGTAGCCGGCGTGTGGGTTGTGCTCGAAATAACGCTGGTGGTAGGCCTCGGCCGGGTGGTAGTTGCTCAATGGGCGCACCTCGGTGACGATGGGTTGGCCAAAGGCATGGCTGGCGTCCAGCTGCTCGATCAAGGCGCGAGCCTGGTGGGCCTGCTCGTCGTTGTGGGTGTAGATGCCGGAGCGGTACTGCGTTCCCTCGTCGTTGCCCTGGCGGTTCAAGGTGGTGGGGTCGTGGATGGTGAAGAACACCTCCAGCAACTGGTGGTAGCTGAGCTGGCTGGGATCGAAGCGAACCTTGACCACCTCGGCGTGGCCGGTGGTGCCCGCGCACACGTCTTCGTAGCTGGGGTGCGGGTGCTCGCCATTGCTGTAGCCGGATTCGGCCTCGATCACGCCTTTCAGCTGGTTGAAGACCGTTTCGACGCACCAGAAGCAGCCGCCGCCAAAGGTGGCCTCCTGAACGGTGTTGCTTTGGGGTGCATTCGCTTCCATGCGCGGACTCCTTGTGCTTAGACTGGCGCTCGATCCCGCGTGATTATCCAAACAAAGTCGTTTCATGAGCAAAGCCACTTTTTCCTGGGCCGATCCCCTGATGCTGGACGCCCAGCTGTCCGATGACGAGCGCGCCATCCGCGATGCGGCCCGCGCTTACTGCCAGGACAAGCTGCAGCCTCGCATCTTGTCGGCCAACCGCGAGGAGCGCTTCGACCGCGGGTTGATGAACGAAATGGGCGCCCTGGGTTTCCTGGGGTCGACCATCGACGGCTATGGTTGCGCGGGCGTCAACCACGTCAGCTACGGGCTGATCGCCCGGGAGGTGGAGCGGGTCGATTCGGGCTACCGCAGCGCCATGAGCGTGCAAAGCTCCTTGGTGATGCACCCCATCCACGCGTATGGCAGCGAAGCGCAACGGCAAAAATACCTGCCCAAGCTGGCCACCGGTGAATGGGTGGGCTGTTTTGGTTTGACCGAGCCCGACCACGGGTCCGATCCCGGCAGCATGGTGACCCGGGCCACCAAGGTGGAAGGCGGCTATGTGCTCAATGGCGCCAAGATGTGGATCACCAACGCGCCCATCGCCGACCTGGCGGTGGTCTGGGCCAAGCTGGACGACACCATCCGGGGCTTCGTGGTCGAGCGGGGCATGAAGGGCTTCAGCACGCCGCGGATCGAGGGCAAGCTCAGCCTGCGGGCCAGCGTGACCGGCGAAATCGTGCTGGACCAGGTGCTGGTGTCCGAGGACCACATCCTGCCGAATGTGTCGGGCTTGAAGGGGCCATTTGGCTGCCTCAACAAGGCGCGCTATGGCATCGCCTGGGGCGCCATGGGCGCAGCGGAGTTCTGCTGGCATGCGGCCCGCCAATACACCCTGGACCGCCTTCAGTTTGGCCGCCCCTTGGCGCAGACCCAGCTGGTGCAGAAAAAACTGGCCGACATGCAGACCGAAATCACCTTGGGGCTGCACGCCGCCTTGCGGGTTGGCCGCTTGCTGGACGAACACCAAGCCGCGCCCGAGATGATCAGCCTGATCAAGCGCAACAACTGCGGCAAGGCCCTGGACATCGCCCGCCTGGCCCGCGACATGCATGGTGGCAATGGCATCCACGACGAGTACCACGTCATGCGTCACATGGTGAACCTGGAAACCGTGAACACTTATGAAGGCACCCACGATGTGCATGCCCTGATCCTGGGGCGTGCGCAGACCGGTCTGCAGGCCTTTTTCTGAACCGAGCCCGGCCATGCAAGACCTGGGGGCCTGGAAGCCTTTGATCGGCGCCTTGTTGCTGCCGCCCGTGCCCTGGCTGGTGTTGGTGCTGGTCGGTGCTCGCCTGATCCTGCCCCGTCGCAACCTGGGGTTCTTCATCCTGTTGCTGGGCGTGGTGGGGCTGTGGATGGGCAGTTGCTCGGGCACGGCTTTGTGGCTGCAGGACCAAGTGCTGCGGCCCCCGCCTGCGCTATTGGGTGAAACGCAGGACCGGCTGACCGCCGAAGGGCGCGCCTATGCGCAGCGGGTGGCGCTGGCGACTCGGCAGGGCAGGACGCCGCCTTCCCCCAGCGTGGGCATCATGGTGCTGGGCGCTGGCCTGGTGCCCAGGGCACCCGAGTACGGTGTCGCGGACCTGCCCCATTACTTTGCCGAGCGCTTGCGCTATGGCGTCTGGCTGGGCCGCCAAACCGGCTGGCCCGTGGGGGCCTCTGGTGGCGTGGGTTGGGCGCAGAAAGAGGTGCAGATCGGCCCGGCCGAAGCCGAGGTGGCCGGGCGGGTCGCGCAACTGGCCTATGGGGTGCCCTTGCGCTGGATCGAGAAGAGCTCGGTCGATACGCGGGGCAACGCGGCGGCGTCGGTCGCGATGCTGGCCGACCAGGGGGTGACCGAAATCGTGCTGGTGACCGATGCTTTCCACATGCCGCGTGCGCGCCGGGCTTTCGAGCAAGCCGCGGCCGCCTGGGCTGCCCGCGCGGGCAAGCCGGTTCCGACCATCACCCCGGCGCCCATGAAATTCTGGGGGAAGGACGCCAATCCGGTGCTGGCCTGGATGCCTTCCGGGGCGGGCATGGCCAATGTGCGCATGGCTTGCCACGAATGGCTGGGCCTGCTGGCGGGCAGCTAGAGGTGCGCGCCATCAGAAAGCAGGTCCACAAATAGAAACCCCCGGCCAAGCCGGGGGTTGGAGCGGCCGAGGCCGTCCTTGGAAAGGGCAAAGAGTTTGGTTTGCCACATCCCGTCAGACGCAGTGACTGCGTCTTCTTGAGGTGCCTGTTCGACAGGCAAGTTCAGATTAATCCAAGCCTTGTCCGGGCGCAAGTCCTTTTGTCGTCATGGACTTGAGGTGGTGTGACATCAGCCTCGCATGATGTCTTGCAAAAGGGCGTCCACCCGCCGGGTGACCTCCTCGGGCATGGTGATGGTGCGGCCCCATTCCCGGCTGGTTTCACCGGGCCACTTGTTGGTGGCGTCCAGGCCCATCTTGCCACCCAGTCCGCTGACGGGCGAGGCGAAGTCCAGGTAGTCGATCGGCGTCTGGTCGACCAGGGTGGTGTCGCGCACGGGGTCCATGCGGGTGGTGATGGCCCAGATCACTTCCTGCCAGTTGCGGGTGTCCACGTCGTCATCCACGATGACGATGAACTTGGTGTACATGAACTGGCGCAAGTAGCTCCACACGCCGAACATCAGCCGCTTGGCATGGCCCGGGTAGGACTTCTTCATGCTGATGATGGCCATGCGGTAGCTGCAGCCTTCGGGCGGCAGGTAGAAGTCGACGATCTCGGGAAACTGCTTCTGCAGGATGGGCACGAAGACTTCATTGAGCGCCACGCCCAGCACGGCGGGCTCGTCGGGCGGCTTGCCGGTGTAGGTGGAGTGGTAGACCGGATCGGTGCGGTGTGTCATGCGGCGCACTTCAAAAACGGGGAACCAGTCCTGCTCGTTGTAATAGCCGGTGTGGTCCCCGAAAGGGCCTTCCAACGCGTGCAGGTAGCCGCCGCGCTCCATCAATGACACGCCGTGTTCGCTTGTGCCTTTGAAACCAGCGGGTGCGGTCGGGATGTGGCCTTCGAGCACGAACTCGGCGCTGGCGGGCACCTGCAGCCAGTGGTCGCCCTCGGCCGTGCGTTCGCCGACTTGTGTATTGACCAGTTCGGTGCGGCTGCCACGCAGCAGTCCGGCGAATTGGTATTCGCTCAATGAATCCGGCACCGGCGTGACCGCGCCCAGGATGGTGGCCGGGTCCGCGCCAAACGCCACGGCGATGGGGAAGGGCTGACCAGGGTTGGCCAGGGCGAACTCGCGGAAATCGAGCGCGCCGCCGCGGTGGGCCAGCCAGCGCATGATGACTTGGCGCGGGCCGATGAGCTGCTGCCGGTAGATGCCCAGGTTCTGGCGGCTGCGCGCCTTGGGCACGCCTTGAGGCCCCCGCGTGACGACCAAGCCCCAGGTCAGCAGGGGGGCGGCGTCGTCCGGCCAGCACAACTGGATGGGCAGGGTGGCCAGGTCGATGTCGTTGCCTTCGATCACGTGGTCCTGGCAGGGCGCCTTGCTGACCCGGGATGGCTTCATGTCCCAGAGGGCTTTGGCCATGCTGAACAGCTTGCCGGCGTCTTTCAATCCCTTGGGCGGGTCGGGCTCTTTCAGGCTGGCCAGCATGCGGCCGATGTCGCGCAGCTCGCTGACATCCTCGGCGCCCATGCCCAGGGCGACCCGGCGCGGGGTGCCGAACAGGTTGGTCAATACCGGGGTTTGGCGTGAATTGACCCCCCTTGTTCGCGGGGGTGTCAGACCAGTGGGCTGCTCGAACCAAAGCGCGGGACCGCCGGCCCTGAGCACGCGATCGCTGATCGCCGTCATCTCCAGCCGCACGGACACAGGTGTTGCCACGCGTTTCAGTTCGCCCAGCCTTTCCAGGCCGGACACGAAGTCACGCAGGTCACGGTATTTCATGTTTTTCGATATAAAAGATCAAGTCTTTATGCTTGACTGGTTATTACAGGGCTGCCTAGAATCCGCTCCCGACGACCCCGGAGGATGTTTCTCCGGGTTTTCCCTGTGCCTTGGCGGCGCAGCACGGCCAAACGGCGTGCCCATCTTGGGGGTGATTATCTCCATCGTATCCACTGAAGACATTCGGTGATCGGTGGTGAGGAAAGGAGAGTCATGACAGCAGTAAAACGTGACGTGAACGGGCTGGTCTCGTCCGCACGCGCTGGCGTGAGTTTGTTCGTGCTGGATGTGGTGACTGGCTTGCGCCAGGTGAGCCACAACGCACTGGCCCTGTTGGGCCTGGCCGCAGTGGCCCTGGTGGTGTTCGTGGCGGGCCGTGACGATGTGCGTCATGGGCTGGAAAGCCGTGTCCTGGGTTGGTTGATCGACCGCGCCACGGCGCGCACCCAGGTGGAAGTCGATCCCAAGTTGAACGATGTGCTGCTGGCCATGGCCGAGCCCGAGGCCATTCAGCGTGCCACAGCGGCCGATCCCGCTGGCCTCAACCGCCAGCAGGCCGCGGTCGCCATCTGGCTGTCCCGCCGCTACAGCGTGGCCCCCGAGCCCGTGAGCCGCCTGGTGCAAGAGGCGTGGGAAGTGGGGCACCGTGCGGGCGTGGAGCCCACGCTGATCCTGTCGATCATGGCGATCGAGTCCAGCTTCAACCCCTTTGCGCAAAGCCATGTGGGGGCCCAAGGCTTGATGCAGGTCATGACGCGCATCCACCATGACAAGTACCAGATCTTTGGCGGGCAGAACGCCGCCTTCGACCCGGTGACCAATCTGCGCGTGGGCGTGCAGGTGCTGAAGGAATGCATCCAGCGCGCTGGCAGCCTGGAAGGCGGCCTGAAGTACTACGTGGGCGCGGCCAACATGGCCGACGATGGTGGTTATGCCTACCGTGTTCTGGCCGAGCAGGCTTTCCTGCGGCAGGTGGTGGCCGGGCAAAAGGTGCCCGTGAACGTGTCCGTGCCCCAGCAGACCATGGTGCAGGCTGAATCGCCTTCGCGCATCCAGCCTGCGGCGGTGTCGGCCACGCCCGAGGCTGCCGTGCAGGGTGGCCTGGTGGCGCCTGCCGTGGTGATCCCGCCAGCGGCGATGCCCACGGCGCCAGCCGCGAGCGACACGGCCCCCGTTCGCCGGGCCGAACAGGTGGCGATGGCGCATTGAGTGGCGCGCCAAGCGCCTTGTCCGATACAATCCAGACTTGCCGCGCGACTGGCGATAGACGGCCCCATGGTCAGCAATGGGGTCTGAGGTGGTGAACCACCGGGAAGCGCGGCCGGCACTTGGCATCTGGCTGGGTCGCTGTTTGAGCCGTTCGCCTGGGCAGCCCTCTGGCAGCAATCTTGATGCTGCGGTGGGTCTTCACACGACTGAAGAGGACTGCCTTCATGTTTGACCGCGCCCAACACACCCTTGCCAACGTCGATCCCGAACTGTTGTCTGCCATCAAGCTTGAAAACAAGCGCCAGGAAGACCACATCGAGCTGATCGCCTCGGAAAACTACACCTCGCCCGCCGTGATGGAGGCGCAAGGCTCCCAGCTGACCAACAAGTACGCCGAAGGCTACCCTGGCAAGCGTTATTACGGTGGTTGCGAATATGTCGACATCGTCGAGCAACTGGCGATCGACCGCCTGAAGCAGCTGTTTGGCGCCGAGTACGCCAACGTGCAACCCAATTCCGGCTCGCAAGCCAACCAGGGCGTGTTTTTCGGCCTGCTGTCGCCTGGCGACACCATCATGGGCCTGAGCCTGGCCGAAGGCGGCCACCTGACACATGGCATGGCGCTGAACATGTCGGGCAAGTGGTTCAAGGTGGTGTCGTATGGCCTGGACGCCAAGGAAGACATTGACTACGACGCCATGGAACGCCTGGCCCGGGAACACAAGCCCAAGCTGATCATCGCGGGTGCTTCGGCTTTCGCGCTGCGCATCGACTTCGAGCGCTTCGGCAAGATCGCCAAGGAAATCGGCGCCTACTTCATGGTGGACATGGCCCACTACGCCGGCCTGATCGCCGCGGGTGTGTACCCCAACCCCGTGCCGCACGCCGACGTCGTCACCTCGACCACGCACAAGAGCCTGCGCGGCCCGCGCGGTGGTTTCATCCTGTCGCGCAGCGAAGAGGTCGCCAAGAAGATCAACAGCGCCATCTTCCCTGGCATCCAGGGTGGCCCGCTGATGCACGTGATCGCCGGCAAGGCGGTGGCCTTCAAGGAAGCTTTGTCGCCCGAGTTCAAGGCCTACCAGCAGCAAGTGGTGAAGAACGCCGCCGCGCTGGCCGACACGCTGACCCAACGCGGTCTGCGCATCGTGTCGGGCCGCACCGAGAGCCACGTGATGCTGGTGGACTTGCGCCCCAAGGGCCTGACTGGCAAGGAAGCCGAAGCGGTGCTGGGCCTGGCCCACATCACCTGCAACAAGAACGGCATCCCCAATGATCCGCAAAAGCCTTTCGTGACCAGCGGCATCCGCCTGGGCTCGCCCGCGATGACCACGCGTGGTTTCAAGGAAGAGCAGGCCATTGCCGTGGGCAACCTGATCGCCGACGTGCTGGACAACCCGAACGACGAGGCCAACCTGGCCCGCGTGCGCGAGAAGGTCGCGGCTTTGACCCGCGAGTTCCCGGTCTACCGCTGATCGCTTGACGCTCCAACCCGGCCCCTGTGCCGGGTTTTTTGTTCTTTGCTGGATGGATGGTCCTTAGCCATGCGTTGCCCTTTCTGTGCCCACCCTGACACCCAGGTTGTCGAAACCCGCGATTCCGATGAAGGCGATTCGACCCGCCGGCGTCGCCGCTGCAACGGCTGCGACAAGCGCTTCACCACCTATGAACGCGCGGAAATCGAGCTGCCGGCCATCGTCAAGCGCGACGGACGGCGCACCGACTACGAGCGGGCCAAGCTGAAGGGCTCGATGATGGTGGCGCTGCGCAAGCGGCCCGTCAGCGCCGAGGCGCTGGACCTGGCCATCGAGTCGATCGAGGCGCGGCTGCGCCAGAGCGGCGAGAAGGAAGTCGACTCGACCCAGCTGGGCGAGTGGGTGATGAAGGAGTTGCGCAAGCTGGACAAGGTGGCCTATGTGCGCTTCGCCTCGGTGTACCGCAGTTTTGACGACGTCAGCGAGTTCGTGGCGGCGATCAAGGAAACGGGCAAGCGGGTCACCAAGGACGGTGGCTGATCAGGGCTTGCGCTTGCGGCCCAGCCACCGTTGCAGCAGGCCGGGGGCGGGTGGCGGTGCCGCGGCGGGCTCCGCCACCGAGGCGGTCTGGTCATACGAGCTGGCCAACTGGGCCAGGTTTTCGAAAATATAGCGACGAGCGCTGACGCGCTTGCCGGTCACCTTCTCCATCTTGGCGATGGCCTGCACGGCGAGCAGCGAGTGCCCGCCCAGGTTGAAGAAGTTGTCGTCGGGCTGGATGTGCTGAGCGCCCAGCAATTCTTGCCAGATGAGCGCCAGCAGCTTCTGGGTGTCGGTGCTCAGGGCTGATGGGGATGCGTGTTCAGGCTCATGCGATGCCATGGCGGGCGCTGGAAGCGCTTGCCGGTTGACCTTGCCATTGGCCAGCAAGGGAACGCTGGCCAATTCGACATAGTGCTGCGGCTGCATGTGGTCGGGCAGGCAATGCCGCGCGTGTTCACGCAACACGGCCCTGGACGGCATGGCCTGGCGGGGCACGATGTAGGCCACCAGCCGGACATCGCCGGGCGTGTCTTCGCGGGCGATGACCAGGGCCTGTGCCACACCGGGGTGTCGGGTCAACTGCGTTTCGATTTCACCAGGCTCGATGCGGTGGCCGCGCACCTTGATCTGGAAATCAAGGCGGCCCAGGTGTTCGATGTCGCCGCTCCACAACCAGCGTCCGAGGTCGCCGGTGCGGTACAGGCGGGCACCGGCCTGGTCGCTGAAAGGGTTGGGGATGAAGCGCTCGCGGGTCAGGTCATCGCGCTCCCAGTAGCCCATGGCGACGCCATCGCCACCGATCACGATTTCGCCGGGCACCCCGATGGGGCAGGGGTGGCCGTGTTCGTCCAGCACCCAAACTTGGGTGTTGGCGATGGGCCGACCGATGCGAATCCCGGCGGAGGGATCGCGGACTTGCCAACAGGTGGACCACACCGTGGTTTCGGTGGGGCCGTACATGTTCCAGACCTGGTCAGCGCGGCTCAGCAATTGGGTGGCCAGGTCGTGGTTGAGGGGTTCGCCCCCGACCAGGGCTTTGAACCCCGCCGGTGTGGGGCCCCGCGTCCAGCCGGCTTCCATCAGCAGGCGCCAGGTGGAAGGCGTGGCTTGCATCACGTTGACCTGGTGCTGCTCGATCAGGGCTTTCAAGGCGTGCCCGTCGAGCACATCGTCGTGGCTGGCCATCACGATCTGCGCACCCACCGTGAGCGGCAGCATCAACTCAAGCACGGAGATGTCGAAGGACAAGGTGGTGACCGCGAGCAGGCGGTCTTGCGCGCTGAGGCCGGGCGCCTGGGCCATGCTCTCCAGGAAGTTGACCACGGCGCGGTGCGGGATGATGACGCCCTTGGGTTGACCGGTGGAGCCGGAGGTGTAGATCACGTAGGCCGGGTCGTGGCCTTGGGCCTGGATGTCGGGCGGCGCCTTGTCCTTGATCGTGGTGGACACGGCGTGGTCCAGCAGCAGCCGCAGGCCGGGCGGCCATTCCAGGCGCGATTCCAGCGTCTGGTGCGTGATCACGAGCGAGAGCTTGGCGTCAGCGGCCATGAACTGCAGGCGCTCGGCGGGGTAGGCAGGGTCCAGCGGCACGTAGGCGGCGGCGGTCATCCAGACGGCCCAGACCGAGGCCAGCAGGTTGGGTCCACGCTCCAGGCAGATGCCCACCCGATGGCCACGCCCGATGCCTTGATCGCGCAAGGATTGGGCGATGTGGCGGGCCTGCATTTCCAGCTCGCCATAGGTGACGATTTGGCTTTTGAATCTGATGGCCACGGCATGGGGCTGCTGTTGGGCGCGGGCATGGAGCAAAGCCGAGACGGAAGCATCGCCGTGAATGGCTGGGGTGGTGGCCTGGTTCCAGGCGTGGAGCCTGGCCCGCTCGGCCAGGCTCAGCCACCTCAGTGAGGACAAGGGGGCATCGGGTCGGGCCAAAACCTGGTCCAGCAGCGACAAATAGTTGTCGAGCAGGGCTTCGGCCGTCGCGGCATCGAACAGCTTGTCCGCGTACTCCAGGAAAATGGATTGGGTCCGGTCGGTGTCCACCACCAGGCTCAGCGGAAACTGCGTGGCGCCACGGGCGAACTGGAAACGGCGGGCTTGCAGTCCCTTGAACTGGAACTGGCCGGGCATGGCGTTGCTGGCATTGAACATCACCGACAAACCCAAGGGGGTGTCGTGTTGGCGATGGGCGTGCCCCAGTTTTTCGACGAGCAGGTCGAAAGGCAGGTCCTGGTGCGCATAGGCTTGCAAAGCCGTGGCCTTGACGCGGTCAAGGACCTGCTGGAAGGTCTGGCTGCCAGAGACCTCCGTGCGCATGACCAAGGTGTTGACCAGGCTGGCCACGATGTGCTCGGTGTCGGGATGCTGGCGATTGGCGATGGGCGTGGCGATCGCGATGTCGGTCTGGCGTGTCTGGCGCGCCAACAGCACGTTCAGGCAGGCCAACATGATCATGAAGGGGCTGTGTCCACTGCTGGCTGCCCTCTGGGCCAGGGCGTTCAAGGTGCTGGTCTTGAACATTCGGGTGATGCGGCCCCCTGATTCGTGCCAGTCGGGTGTGGCAGGGTGGTCGGTGGGCAGAGCGAGCGGCGTCAGTTCTTTCAGTTGGTCGAGCCAGTGGCCCAGTTGTGGTGCCAGGTGTTTGGAGACCTCCGGGCTCGCTTGCCAATGGGCGTGGTCGGCACAATCGATGGGGTGGGGCTTCAGCTCAGGTGTCAGCCCCTGGCTGACCGCCGTGTAAGCCTGACCCAGTTCCTGGGCCAGGACCAGGTTGGCCCAGAGGTCCACGATGATGTGGTGGGCGACCCAGGCCAGGATGTGGTCGTGGTCGTTCAGGCGCAGCAGGTGGCAGCGCCAGAGGGGGCCGTCCGCCATGTCGAACGGGGTGCTCGCCACCTGCAGCAGCAGGGCATTGGCGAGCTTGAGTTGCTCGTCTTCGCGGTGGCTGCTGAAGTCGGCCTCGGTGAGGTGAACCGGCCCCGGACTGTCGGTCAAGGACTGCATCAGTCCTTGCGGCGTCATGGTGAAGCGGGTGCGGAAGACTTCGTGGCGTGACCACACGGCCTCGACGGCCTGCTGCAGATGTGCGCGGTCAAGGGCGCCAGTCAGGCGAAGCGCAAAAGGAACGTTGTAGGCGGTGGTCTCCGGCGCGAACTGCTGGACCAGCCACATGCGCCGCTGGCAATGTGAGAGGGGCAAGGGCAGATCGCGCGGTTGCCGGGTGATGCTGGGCAGCCCCGAGGGGCCATCGCCCAGGGAGCGTTGCCTGGCGATGAGCTCGGCCATGCGCTCGATGCTCATGTGCTCGAACATCAGTTCCAGTGGCAGTTGAATCTGGAACTGGTCTCGCACGCGCGACAGCAGTTGGGTGGCAGAGATGGAGTCGCCACCCAATGCCATGAAGCTTTCTTGCCTCGGGCAGTCCGCGAGTTCGAGCACGTCCGCCCACAGCTGCGCCAGGGCGCGTTCAGTGCCGGCCAGGTCAAGCGATGGCCCTGGGACATGGGCCAGTTGTGCGAACTCTGTGGATTCGGGGGGCACTGTTACTTCCAGCAGTCCCTGACGCTGGCGTTGGTACCTGTCACGCCTTTGACACCGGTCTGGGTCAAGGTCAGGTTACCGCAGCGATCCCCAGTCATGGGCCCGCCTTGCGTCGGAACGGCCTGAAGCATGAATGTCGTGGCCGTGACAGCATCATTGCCCGTCCTGACCACATCGATGTCATAGCTTTGGGTGCTGCTCGTGTCCTTGGGAGACCGCGACAGTGGGGCTGGAAGAAGCACATCGTCAGTGGTGCTACCGAGGGCTCGGGCATAGCTATTGTGCGATGCATAGAAGCGTTGCATGAATTGCGCCGCTTCCATCAACACCGCTTGGGCTTCAGCCCTTCGGCTGCGCTGGATGTATTGCGTGTAGGAGGGAAAGGCAATGGCGGCCAGGATGCCAATGATCGCCACGACGATCATGACCTCGATCAAGGTGAAGCCACGGGTTGGATTGTGGGGAGAATCATGCATGGAGAAAGGCCTTGGGAAGGGCTTGCAATCCGACATCACGGCGCAGGCGGGTTGAGCAATTGGCGCCAGATCCGGTCGGTCACCTTCGCGGCCTCGCAATCCTGGATGCCGCGCGAGCCATAGGCGCCCTGGGCGCTGCCTGCCACGCAGCCAGGCGTTGCACCAGCACCGGTTTCAAAGTCCAGAGGTGATTGCCTGGTCATGATGGTTTGCGGGCCAGCGGGGACGCGCACACCGGCAGCGGAGATGTCGGTTTTGTCGAGGACGCCATTGCCGTTCGTGTCGAAAGAAGCCTGGATTTGCTGAGCGCCAGTAAAGAACTTGAGCAGGAAGCCATAGCCATTCGTGGTCGTGCTGGCACTGCAGCTTTCCTTGTTTTGGGCCGGTGTCAGCGCCGTGACATAGACGGACTGCCCGAAGAGATCTGGCGTGTAAATGACCCTTGGATGGTCGCTGGTTGTGGAGGTGGTGGGCATTATCAGATCCAGCAGCCAGCCTTTTTTCTGACCCCAATCCACAGAATTGGAGGTCAGGCCATAAAAAGTGCTGGTCTGATAGATGATGTTGCCCGAGCTGTCCTTCAGCGGTAGGCGGTCGGCGCCCAATTCAGGCAAGGGTTTTCCGTCGGCGTCCAGTTGGGTGACCGTGGTCACCTTGTTGATCTCCTGCTTGACCAGCAGGGAAGCGGGTGCTCGGGCGTCAATGCCGCTGGACAAGACAGGGCTAGGGGCGGCACCACTGGTGTCCAGCTCCTTGACCTCATCCCAAATGCCGTAGATCGTCTGGGTTTGCGTCGTGTCGCTGTCGGCATCGCTGAACAGTCGGCCGGTGCCGAACACCAGCAGGCGGCCGCCGTTCGGGTGCGGCCTGAGCACAGGGGCAGCCGTGATGGGCTGGGCAACCAGCAAAGGGTCACGCGCGGTGAACAAGGGCTTGCCCTTGAAGCCCACGACCATCCTCGACCCCGCGGTGTCGTCGGTCGATGAGGCGGCAGAGGCGGCCGATGCTGCGCCATCCGGGGACTCTGTCGGTGGCACATAGTCAAAGCGCCACAATTGCCCCTTGGCGTCACCAGCGTAGACGGCCAGGACTTCCTTGGAGGTACCGTTGCGGGCCAGGCGAACGCCGCCCAGGCCATTGCCTGCGCTGCTGTCGGCCACGATCGATTCAAGGGTGCCATCCTGGAGGTCGATCACCAGCAGAGCGGCGCGGCCCGACTGGCTGTCCAGGCCATTGCCGACAAAGGCCTTCCAGCGGCCGTTTGGCAGCATGCCGACTTGGACCTCGCTGGTGATGTACCCGATGTCGTCGCGCGCGCTGCCCGTGGCAACCTCATCGCTCGGACCATCCAACTCCCACATCACGGAACTGGCGTCCAGTTGCGAGGGATTGTCGGAATTCAACTTCAGGGCGAAGATGGAGCGGCCACCGGCCCCCATGGTGCCCAGCACCACATTGGTCCATTCCTTGGTGGTGCCAGAGCCGATGTAGGCATCGGATTCAACCAGCGGACCATCCACGAAGAATTGGTGGAAGTTGGCTTCCGAACCATAGTCCCGTCTGGCCAGTTTGTAGAGATTTCCGGCGCCGGCATAGGGCACGAAAGCGAACCTTTCTATGCCGTCGCTCGAGAAGGTGTGGAGCATGCCGCCGTTGCCGCCAATGAACAAGGCGCCATTGTTGCGGCCCGCCTTCGTGTCCAGGTAAGCCTTGTAGGTGCCGGCGCCCGCCCTGCTGGTGTTCCCCGCATCCTGACTGAGGCTCGTGTAGCCCAGGTCAAAGCCGTTTTTGACAAACAGTGGGGTGGAGTTCACGAAGTCCGCCAATGGGCTTTCGCGAACACGACGTGGCACATTGTCCGCGGGATTCCCCCCGCGCAGATAGTCCACCAGATTGGGGCTGGCCTGCGCTCCCATCTTGGCAATCAGCGGGGCGCTGAACGCATCCAGGTTGCGCTGGTTGTTCGTGACGCTGGGCTTGAATGGGATGGCTTGCGGTATCGTCGCACCGGCATCCCAGATGAAGATGTTGCGGCTCTCCGGAGCGGGAAGGCTGCCCACAGCGTTCCAGGATTCGACGGGACTGGCGACACCGGAAGCGTCCAGCGCGTAGGCCCTGATGTTGCCGGTCCACTTGATCGGCGTGTATTCAGGGATGAACTTCACGTTTCCATTGATCAGGGTGGGGGCCGCCGTTGCGACGCCGGCCTCCTTCTGGATGGCACCTCTGCCAATTTCGAGAGCACTCTCTAACGCCGTGGTCAGCGAGGCGCTGTCCGTGGCCGAGAAATACTGGCCGCGGCTGTTGATGGCCGCATGCCACAGGTCATCGATGAGGTCGTAGGTGCCGGTGGGCTTCCAGCACCCGTTGGTGCTGGTGCAGTTGGCCAGCAGTTCAAGCTGCGCATCGGTGGTCGGCATGGTGCCCGTCACCCCGAGTCCGATCATGAATTGGTTCAGGTGCTGCCACGTGGCAGGATCGCTCTTGTAGGCTTTGGCGTTTGTCAGCGGGGGGACGTTGTTGTCGATGTCCCGCAGATCAGTGGCCCAGTACTTCATGGCGATGTCCGCCAGCGTGTTGCTTTCCTCATCAGCGAAAGGCGCGGCTTTCGCGTAGTTGGGCGTCAGATTGTTCCCATCGACATTGCCGACGGAAATAGTCTCTGCCCGGTAATAGCCGTCAGTCACCAGGATGTTGAAGGAACGGCGGCAGGTGAGGTCGTTGGCGGGGTTATACGAACTGGTTCTGAGTTCAGGCTTGGAGCTCCATGGGTTCTGCTCGTCGGTGCGCTGGAAGTAGTCGCCAACGCCGATCAAGGCAGATCGGGATGGCGTGCCCGCGAAGGTGGGGCGGCTGCGGATCCAGTCGAAAAACTTCAGCTTGTGGTCGGCAGTGAAGCTGCGCACGCCTTGCTGGACAAAGGATTCCTTGCTGGTGCTGCCTGCATCGGCGTCGGCACTGAAGTCGCCGGAGTGGATGGTGGCCCAACCCAGGCGGATGGAATCGCTGATGTCGGCGAAGGCTGCCGGGATGGCCCCTTGCGCGATCAGTAGCCGCGACCTGTAGAACACGAACCAGTTGGCGAAGTTCTGGCGCTCAACGTCCTTGCTGCACACGGTCGATGTCTGGGTGACGACGCAATCCGTCCTGTCGGCGTACTTCTGGTTGTAGGTGAATGAACTTGCGTTCGGATCATTGAGGTTGTACAGCTTGTAATTGGTCGGCAGCACTTCGTTCGCCGACTGGTTTGGGTTCAGCAAATAGACGATGGCTGGGTTGAACGGCTTGCTGCTGACGCCGCAGGGTGTGTAGTTGGGCGCTCCAGCGTCGGTGGAGCAATACCACCTTGCCTTGTAGGGTGTCACGGTGTCCGTGAGATCGACGGCGGCCGTGGTGGGTGCCGTGGTCGAATTGGGCGCCAAGGCCATGGGGTTCAGGTAAGCATTCGCGATCGATGCTTGGGAGAAGTCGTGCCCCTTGTCGTCTTTCCAGGGGCGGTACCTTTTGGCCGGGTTGTAGTAGATGCTGTTGACTTGAGGTGATCGCATCTGCATCTGATGCAGCAAGGTGCCGGCATCGGCTGGCCCGGACGAGACATCGGCCGCGACGAAATGCACGTCTTCCCCGTCCGACCGCCCCGAAAAAATGTTGGTGCGCAATTCGGAAGGGTGCAAGAACACTTTGCCGTCATTGGGGAAAGCGACCGTTTCGGTGACCGTGCCATTCTTCAATGTGAAGCTGCGCTCGGGCAGGTACTGATAGGTCATCGACCCCGAATCATCCAGGGTCAGCATGAAGTTGGGCAGGGGCCGTTTTTCGGGGCGGGTGATCAGGGGACTTTGCGACGGGGCGGACCAAGCGGGCGACATGCCGTTCAGCAACAGCCCGATGCAGCACCAGATTGCCAGGGTCTGGCGCATGGGCCGGAAGGAGTGGTGGGTTCTCGGCATGATGTCGGTCCTGTCAATCGAGAGAAGAAATTGCTTTGTCATCAATTGGACACGCGCAGAATGGACTGCAGCCAAACCACAGAGCCCGACTCAGTGCGGCCGCTGGTTTCCTGGTAGTCGCTGCTGAAGCCCCTGGCGGTGACCACCACGAGGTTCTTGGAACCCACGGTGCGGTACTGCGACATGCATTGGGGGGCAAAGCGGAATTTGTCCGTGCTGGTGTTGGCGTTCGGGGCCAGGACGCTGTTGGGCACACTGACCAGGCCTGTGGTGGCACTGGGGGAGGACGTGGCCACAGGGCTGCTGGGTGCCGGCCAATTGGCAAACACTTTCCATAGCTCTTCCGTGCCTGCAGCGGCCGCCGCCTTGACATAAGTGTTCAAAGGAATGCTGTTGATGGCCAGGTTCTCGCAATACCGCAACGCCATCTGAGCCGCCTGAGTCGCCTGCGTCTGCCGGCGGCTATTCTGGCTCACCATGTCGGCATTCAGGCTGTTGCGCATGACCGCGGCTGAAGTCAGCCCAATGATCACCAGCATCACCAGGGCGACGATCAGGACCACGCCTTTTTGCTGGCGTGAGTTCGCTGAAGGTATGAAGCGCGGGTGGCCGAATGTGAGGGGGCGGCGTTGCATGTGGGGTGACCGGTTCAGGTGCGGTTGTTCAGCACGATGGTGGTGGTGAAGGCCCGGTAGATGCGGCGATCCGTGGGCGTTTTCAGTGCCGTGGGATTGGCGGTGGCGTCATCG
This sequence comes from Aquabacterium sp., assembly GCF_050725395.1. Taxonomy (GTDB): domain Bacteria; phylum Pseudomonadota; class Gammaproteobacteria; order Burkholderiales; family Burkholderiaceae_C; genus Aquabacterium. The sequence goes on from NZ_JBOHHL010000014.1 coordinate 96,065, forward strand.
CATCCACGGTAGGCGGTGATCTGGTCCAGCACTTCTTCTTCACTGTTCACTTCCAGGCAAATCCGCACGGACACCACACGCTTCCAGTTACCATGGGTTGGTGCTCCGACGTCGGCTGCTTTCACATAGGTCTCAACGCGCTTGCCCGGGCGGGTGCTGGACGAACCGTCTTCCAACGTCACGGGGGCCGATGCATTGCCCAGACCGTAGACGATCTGCATGTCATGGATGTTGTTGACCAGGCTTACGCTGCCGTTGACGGTCGAGGTGGGGGTGCCGGCCGGGTCGAGCGTGGTCGTGCCAAAGATGGCCGTGGTGGCTGCGGTAGCGGTGGCGTCAGTGGTGGGAATGCCGCCACTGCCTCGGCATTCCAGTGCGGTACCTCCACCGGCGTCACTGCCGATGCTGAAGCGGCTGTCGGACACGAAATAGTCGAAAGGGGAGGCGCCTGCCGCCAGGCTTCCGCCCTGGCAGTCCGAGGGCACCATCGTGCTGCCATTTGATACCAGCGGGCCGTTCTGAGCATCGACCTCGTAGCGCACGATCAGCGCGTCCGGCGTGGTGGTTCCGCCTCGGCAGATCACGCCTGTTGGATTGATGACCATGCCCCCATTGAAGCCGCCATCACATCCCACGATGGCTTCGCCGGTGAGGCGGCTCATGTTGAAGGCTCCGGCGGCATCGACCACCGGTTGGCCATAGCCAGCCATGGCAACGTGGCCACGCAAGATGCCCATCGCCAGAGATGCGTCTTCGGTGACCTGGGCCAACGCGGCGGCTTGCCGCGAGCCGGCCCGCGAGTGCAAGTAGGTGCTGAGAACAGCACCTATGACCACCAGACCGATGGCCATGGCCACCATGATCTCGATCAATGAAATGCCTCTGAAAGCCAGGCGGGCAGGGGCTTGCTGTTTCATAGATCGGTCCGGAAATGCATGCAGGTTGGCACCTGCCGCAAACTTGTATTCAGCACGGCGGCGGGGCAGACGTTGTTCCCGTTGGGGCTGAGGTTGGTGTTGTTTTCGCCGGTGCTGTTGGGTTCCAGCCAAATCAACCAGAGGTCGATTCCGGACGCGTCGGCAGTGACGAAAGCATCGCCTTGCGGCAGGGAGTTGCGAACCGAGGTGCGCCAGTCCGCAAGATCCTTCGCGGCCATTTGCTGAGGCGTGCATTGGTCGGTGGTGGTATTGCACCCGCTGCCGGCCGTGGGCGCTGCGGTGGAGGTTGAATAAGGAACTTGGTATGAATAGCTGGGCGCGACTTCATTGGCCTGGGGGCGATTGGCGCGGATGCGGTCGGCCAAGTCGGCGGCGAGCAGTGCCCCCATGGCCTGGTATTCGTTGGCCTTGGCGAACTTGGTGGTGTTCAACTGCATGACCACCATCGCGAGGATGCCGAAGGAGATGATGAGGATGGACACCAAGATTTCGATCAGGGTGGCACCGCCTTGACGCCCATGGGGTCGGCGAGGTGAATTCATGTCAGCAATTGCCTACGTTTGAACGGCCTTGCCTGCTCACGGTGACGCATTGAGCAAGGGATGCCACGGAAGGGGTGATGGTGTAAGTGGCCGCAGCATTGGACGAGACACCGTTGGCCAGGAAGGACACGACGGTGTCGGAAGTGCTCGAGGTGATGCTGACCGACTTGATGTCCTGCTCGATGTGCAGCAGCGTGTCTCGGTCGCTTTCAAAGGCGCCGGCGTGGCCAGCACTGTTGGGGTAGTCGATGAACACCAGCCAGCCCGTGGACCAGTTCGTGGTCGCGGTCGTCACGCAGGCGGGAGGTTTTGCGCTGGGGTCAGGGCTTGGACAAACGCTGACCGTGCCACTTCGCTTGAGCGCTTCCGATCTTGCCAGTCGAAATGCCGACGCCAAGGCATTGGCATCGGCCGCCACCTGCTGCTTGACCAAAAAATCGCGCAGATTGGGCGCCCCGATGGCCAGCAGAATCGCCAGGATGGACACCGTCACCATCAACTCCACCAACGTGAAGCCCCCAACCCTGCCCTTGATGTGTCGAAATGCACGTTTACTCATGTGTGGAATTGTGCACGGTCGTGCTTTTAGTGAACAGTTGGCATCCGACACGCGGCATTCAGCGGCCGACCAGCGGTCGATTTGTCGGGCAAGATAGGCGCCTCTAAGTGGTAACGCGCATGTCCGACAAGCACTTCATTTCGCACGCCTTGACGCTGGCCCGGCAAGCCATTGGCTTGTCCGATCCCAATCCGCGGGTAGGGTGCGTGCTGGTGTCGGGTTCGGGCGAGGTGCTGGGGCAGGGGCACACCCAGGAGGCCGGCGGGCCCCACGCCGAAGTCATGGCGCTGCGCGATTGCCGAGCGCGGGGCTTGTCCCCCTCGGGCGCCACCGCCTACGTCACCCTCGAGCCTTGCTCGCACCATGGCCGCACCCCCCCTTGCGCCGATGCCCTGCTGGCGGCGGGCGTGGTGCGCGTCGTGGTGGCCTTGCTCGACCCCAACCCCCAGGTGGCGGGGGAGGGCGTGGGGCGCCTGCGCGCCTCCGGCATCGCCGTGGATGTGCTGCCGATCGAGGATGAGCAAGCGCTGGCGGCCCGGGAACTCAACCTGGGTTTCCTGTCCCGAATGGTGCGTGGCCGCCCCTGGATGCGCCTGAAGATCGCGGCTTCGCTGGATGGCCGCACGGCGCTGGACAATGGGCAAAGCCAATGGATCACCGGCCCCGCCGCGCGGGCCGATGGCCATGCCTGGCGGGCGCGGGCGTCGGCCGTGCTCACGGGCATCGGCACCGTGCTGGACGACGATCCCCGTTTGGACGTGCGCGAAGTGCCCACGGCCCGGCAGCCGCTGCGGGCCGTGCTCGATTCGGCATGGCGCACGCCGGCCGAGGCCCGCCTGTTGGCGCCTCCCGGAGAGGTCGTGTTGTATGGCCTGGACGCGGGCCTGGACCCTGCGGCCGCCACGCGCCAAAAAGCCCTGCGGGACCAGGGCGCCCAGCTGACGCTGGCGCCGCCCAACGCGCGGTCCCAAGTTGACTTGAACTTCGTGCTGCAAGACCTGGCGACCCGGGGCGTCAATGAACTGCACGTGGAGGCCGGTGCGCGCTTGAACGCCGCCTTCATCGAGCAAGGCCTGGTCGACGAGGTTCTGTTGTATCTTGCGCCCAAGTTGATGGGGCCTGGGCGTGGCCTGGCCGCCTTGTCGCCGCTGGCCGACTTGTCGCAAGCCTGGGCGTTTTCCTTCCACGACACGACCCTGCTGGGCGACGACCTGCGGGTGATCGCCCGGCCGCCTGGCCGAGCCAGGTTCTGAGTTCCAGTTTTCACACACGGGTATTTTTTCCATGTTCACCGGCATCATCACTGGCGTTGGCCAGATCACCGAATCACAGGCCCTGGGGGCCGATCCCAGCCATGGCCGCCGCCTCACGCTCCAGGCGCCCGCGGGTTTCCTGGACGACGTGGGCCTGGGCGACAGCATCGCCATCAACGGGGCCTGCATGACCGTGACCTCCTTCGACGCGCCGTCCGCGCGTTTCACGATCGACGTGTCGGCCGAAAGCCTGGCGCGAACCGTGGGTTTGAACGAGTTGGGCGCCGTGAACCTGGAAAAAGCCCTGCGTGCGCACGACCGCCTGGGCGGTCACCTGGTCACCGGCCACGTGGATGGCGTGGGCTCGGTCAGCCACTTTGCCCCCGTGGGCGAATCGTGGGAGTTGCGCATCCGCGCACCCCAGAGCCTGGCCCGCTTCCTGGCTTACAAAGGCTCGATCACCATCAACGGGGTCAGCCTGACGGTGAATCAGGTGAGGGACCAGGACGACGGGCAGGCCGAGTTCAGCATCAACCTGATCCCGCACACCGTGGACAACACGGCGCTGGGCAAGCTGAAGGCGGGCTCGCCGGTCAACCTGGAAGTCGACCTGATCGCCCGCTATGTGGAAAGGATGTTGAGCAGCGCGGGCCGGATCTCGTCATAAATTCAGGGTTCTGGCCGGGTTTCCCCGGTGGTTTTCAGCGCCGAGGCAGGTCCGCCCGCCTACAATCGCGGGATGCCCATATCCCCTATTCCTGAGCTGATCGCCGAATTGGCCGCTGGTCGCATGGTCATCCTGGTGGATGAAGAAGACCGCGAAAACGAAGGCGATCTGGTCCTGGCGGCCGACCACGTCACGCCCGAGGCCATCAATTTCATGGCCCGCTTCGGCCGTGGCCTGATCTGCCTGACCCTGACGCGTGAGCGCTGCGAGCGGCTGCAGTTGCCGCCCATGGCCACGCGCAATGGCACCAAGCATGGCACCGCCTTCACCGTGTCCATCGAGGCCACCGAAGGGGTGACCACCGGCATTTCCGCCGCCGACCGCGCCCGCACCGTGCAGGCCGCCGTGGCGCGCGACGCCAAGGCCACCGACTTGGTCCAGCCTGGCCACATCTTCCCTTTGCAGGCGCAGGATGGCGGCGTGCTCATGCGCGCCGGCCACACCGAAGCCGGCTGCGACCTGGCCGCCATGGCGGGCCTGTCGCCCACTTCGGTGATCTGCGAGATCATGAAGGACGACGGCACCATGGCCCGCCTGCCGGATCTGGAAGTGTTCGCCAAGGAACACGGCCTGAAGATCGGCACCATCGCCGCGCTGATCGAATACCGCAGCCGCAACGAATCCCTGATCGAATGCCTGGGCACCCGCCCGATGGAAACACCCGAGGGCACCTTCGACGCCCGCGTGTTCCGCGACCGCATGGGCGGCATCCACCTGGCCCTGGGCCTGGGCCAATGGAGCTGCACGGACGAGGTGCTGGTGCGGGTGCACGAACCCTTGTCGGTGCTGGACTGGCTGGACGCCGGCAACCCCAGCCACTCGTGGCCGCTGCCCAAGGCCCTGGCCACCGTGCGCGAAGCCGGCCGTGGCGTGGTGGTGCTGCTCAACGCCGGTGAAGAAACCGAGCGCCTGGTCGATCGCCTGCTGCCGGCCAACCCCGGCCAAGTGCCCCGCACGCCGCCTGACCTGCGCACCTACGGCGTGGGCGCGCAAATCCTGCGCACGCTGGGCGTGCAACGCATGAAGCTGATGGGCAACCAGCAGCGCCTGCCCAGCATGGTGGGCTTCGGGCTGGAAGTCACCGGCTTCCTCACGGCCGATGGCCAGACGCTGGCGCCTTCGCACTGATTTTTCTTTTTTTCTTCGTTCTTTTTTGACCTCCACTCGCTCTTTCAGGACCACAACACATGCAAGGCGCTGACAAAGGACAAGCCGGCCGACTCGACGGGCGCGAACTGCGCATCGGGATCGTCCAGGCTCGTTTCAACCACGATCTGACCAGCCGACTGGCCGAGGTCTGCATCCAAGAACTCGTCGCCCTGGGGGTGGTCGCCAAGCACATCCAGCACGTGACCGTGCCCGGCGCTCTCGAGGTGCCGACGGCGTTGCAGGCCATGGCCGACAGCGAGCGCTTCGATGCTCTGATCGCCCTGGGTTGCATCATCCGCGGCGAGACCTACCACTTCGAACTGGTGGCCAACGAAAGTGGTGCGGGGGTGACCCGGGTCAGTTTGGACCACCACCTGCCGATTGCCAATGCCATCCTGACGGTGGAAGATCAGGCCCAGGCCGAGGCCCGTGTGGAAGAAAAGGGCCGTGACGCGGCCCGCGTTGCCGTTGAAATGGCCAATTTGCTGGACGACCTGCTGTGAGCACTCCCGAGACCCCCAAGGACGACGCCGTCGGCGCGTCCCAAGCCGCGCGCCCCGCCCGCAAGAGCGCGGGCGGCGTGCCTGGTCGCGACCGTGCCAAGTCGTCCCGCCGCCGCGCCCGCGAGTTCGCCTTGCAAGGCCTGTACGAGTGGCAACTCAACAGCCGCGAAGCCAGCGGCATCGACGCCCACATCCGCGAGCTGGAAGAGTTCGCCAAATCCGACCGCGCGCACTACGACGCCTTGCTGCATGGCTGCATCGACCAGCACACGCAGCTCGACGCCGCGCTGTCCAAGTTCCTCGATCGCCCGGTGCAGGAACTCTCTCCCGTCGAGCACGCCGTGCTGTGGATTGGCGCCTACGAGCTGACCCACTGCCTGGACGTGCCCTACAAGGTTGCCATCAACGAAGCGGTCGAACTGGCCAAGAGCTTCGGTGGCACCGACGGCCACAAATATGTGAACGGCGTGCTGGACCACCTGGCGCCGGTGTTGCGGCCCGACGAGGTCCGCTCCACCCGTTCGGGGCCCCGCTGACACTGTGGCCATGTCCGACTTCAACCCCGCGGTGACGCGTCCTCATGACGAGGATGGCGAACCCATGCCGGGCGATGATCCGGACACCGTTGCCCAGACGCGCCCGCTGCCCGAGCCGGACGCCAGCGAAGTCCCCAAGGAACGCCCCGACCTGTTGCCCACCATCGGGCACATCGGCCGCTATGCGCTGAAGTACAAGATCGGCGCGGGTGGCCTGGGCACGGTCTACGCGGCCCACGACCCCTTGCTGTCGCGCCTGATCGCCATCAAGACTTTGAACGTGGACCTGCCCGCCGACAACCGTGAGCAGTTCAACGCCTTGTTCTTGAACGAAGCCAAGGCCGCGGGCAGCCTGAACAACCCGCACATCGTGACCATGTACGACGCGGGCCTGAGCGAGCAGGGCACGTACATTGCGATGGAGCTGTTGCGCGGCAAGGACCTGCGGCAGTTGCTGACCCTGGGCTGGAAGCCGACGCCCGCGCAGGCCGCGCTGATCGTGCGGCGCGTGGCCGATGCGCTGTCCTACGCCCACCACAAGGGCGTGATCCACCGCGACATCAAGCCCGCCAACATCTTCATGGTGGGGCGCACGTCGCCGCGCGTGCTCGACTTCGGCATCGCGCGCATCCGCGAGGCCGAGTCGATGGGCCGGGACGATGAGCAAAGCCGCTTCCAGGAAGTGTTCGGCGGCTCGCCTTACTACATGGCGCCCGAGCAGGTGCGCCAGGAGCCGACCGACCGCCGTGCCGACGTGTACTCCCTGGGCGTGGTGTTGTACGAGTTGCTGACCACCCAGCGGCCTTTCACCGGCAACAGCCTGGACGAGATCGCCTACGCGGTGCTCAAGGGGGAGGTGCCCGCGCCGCACGAATTGAACCCCGAGGTGCCCAAGGCCCTGTCCGAGATCGTGGCCAAGGCGATGGAGCGCGACGTGTCGCTGCGCACGCGTTCTGCGCGGGCTTTGTCGCAGGCCCTGCGCGACTGGTTGAGCCAGCAGGGCGAGGTGCCGCAATCGGGTTCAGGCGCTTCGTCGGCGCGGTTCTCCAGCGCTGGCAAGGCTGCTCAAAAAAACGAACGCTCGTGGATGTGGTCCTTGGCCGCCGCGGGTTGGCTGACGGCGCTGGGTGGCCTGGGCTGGTTCCTGTGGCAGGAGCAGCAGTCCAGCGCCAAGTCCGAGGCGGTGGCCACCGTGGCAGCGCCATCGCTGCCCAAGGCTTCCACCACGGCGGCGATCTTGCCGGTGTCGCAGGCCCTGCCCGTGCAAGCGGTCGCGGCCAGCCCCGAGCCCGTGCCGACCCCAGTGCTGGCTTCTGAGCCCGCCGCATCGGCCGTGGCGGCTTCTGCCAGCGCCGAGCAGCCAGAGCCAGCCATGCCCCTGCCCACCGGCGTGGTCAGGCTGGCCATCAGCCCCTGGGGCGAGGTCTTTGAGGGCGAGCGCTCCCTGGGCGTGACACCACCCCTGACCCAGCTCAAGCTGCCCGTGGGCAAGCACACTTTGACCATCCGCAATGGCGATGCCAAGCCCTTGCGAAAAACGGTGGATGTGAAGGCCGGCGCGGCCATCAACATCGACCACCACTTCTGACCGCGAGGCTTCATGCGCATCCTTCATGCCCATTTCGCATTGGAACGACTGGCCCCCCTGGTGGCCTTGATGGTGCTTTCTGCGTGCGCGACGAAGTCGCCGCCCAATGCGCCCGAGCCGCCCAATCTGATGGCGTCGGCGCCCGCCGCGGTGGCAGCATCCGCCCCGGCTCCGATGCCGGCGGTCACGCCCGCGGAGGCGGTGCTGGCGCAAGGCCTGAAGGCCTATCAGGCCGGGCAGTACACCATCGCCGAAACCCAGTTGAACACCGCCTTGCAAGGCGGCCTGAAAACGCCAGCCGATGTGGCGATGGCGCACAAGCACCTGGCGTTCATCTACTGCACCAGCCGGCGCGAAGCCCTGTGCGCCAAGGCTTTCAAGGCCGCCCGGGCGGCCGACCCGGGCTTTGCCCTGAGCAAATCGGAAGCCGGGCACCCGATGTGGGGGCCGGTCTACCGCAAGGCCCTGCCCGCGGGCAAACCAGCCGCCAAGCCGGCCAAGAAAGCCGTCGTC
>NZ_JBOHHL010000015.1:0-102965 GCF_050725395.1 Aquabacterium sp.
AACCAGCTCAGGCCCGGGTCGAGGGCCGGGGATGACATCACCAGCAGGTCGACGGGGCGGGCCCAGGGCGCGGCCTCGGGCGGGCTGGCCTGGGCGGCGACGAAGCGTCCGGCGATCAGGCCGCCCAGGCTGTGGCCGATCATCAGCAGGCGCTGACCTGGGTAGGCCTGGCGGATGGTGTCCAGCACCGAGGCCAGGTCGTGCAGCAGGTCGTCGCCCTGCGCGAGGCGGCCGCGACCGCCTGGTGAGCGGCCATGCCCGCGGTGGTCGTGGCCGACGACGGCCCAGCCCCAGGTGTTGAGGTGGTGGGCGACGTGCTCGTAGCGGTTGATGTGCTCGCCAAGCCCGTGGACCAGGCAGACCACGCCGCGCGGGGCCACGCCATTGGGCAGGGGCCAGTGGCGGGTGACCAGAGCCAGGCCGTCGCGGGTGCTGACGGTGGGGGGGATCATCGGGATCATGGAGAACCTTCTTTCGAGGCGGTGGCGTCGCGCAGCCAGTTCAAGCCGGCGGAGGTGCCGCCCGGCCCGCGCTGGCGAGGGCGGTATTCGCAGCCGATCCAGCCCTCCCACCGGAGGGCGCGCAATTCGGCGAAGACGTGAGGGTAGTGCAGTTCGCCGGCATCCGGTTCGCCCCGGTCGGGCACGGCGGCGATTTGCAGGTGGCCGACCCGGCCGGTGGGCAGGGCCTGGCGCAGTTGCTGCGTGATGTCGCCTTCGACGATCTGGCAGTGGTACAGGTCGAGCTGCACTTGCAGGTGGGGGGAGCCGATGCGCTGGACCAGGGCCTGGGCGTCTGCCTGGCGGTTGAGCAGGTAGCCGGGCATGTCGCGCGGGTTGATGGGTTCGATCATGACGACGAGGCCCGCGCTGGCGGCTTGGTCGGCGGCCCAAGCCAGGCGTTGCTCATAGGTGGCCAGGGCGCGGGGGCGGTCATCCAAGGCGCACAGGCCGGCCATCAGGTGCACGCGGGGGCAGGCCAGGCGCCGGGCCAGGTCCAGGGCCTTGAGCACGCTGGCCTGGAAGTCGGCTTCCCGCCCGTCCAGGCTGGCCAGGCCGCGTTCGCCAGCGGCCCAATCGCCTGGGGCGGCGTTGAACAGCACCAGTGCCAGCCCCAGGTCACGCAGGCGGGCCCGGATCTCGCTTTCCGGGTGTTCGTGCGGGAACAGGCACTCCACGCCCTGGAAACCATCGCGTGCCGCCGCCTGGAAGCGGTCCAGGAAGGGCAGCTCGGTGTAGAGCCATGACAGATTCGCCGCGAATTTCAAGGGGGAAGTGGGGTTCATGGTGCGCGTCCAACCCCCAGGGCTTAGGGAGTGCGTAAACGGGTGGCGACGGTTATAACCTGCGCTTGGGTTGTACCAGGGCGCCAGTCGAGGGCGGTCACCATGCCCGCACCACTTTTGAAGGATCTCACTGTGCGTCTGCCGAGCGTTCTTTCCCGGGGGCTGTCCCTGGTGCTGCTGACTTTGCCTTCAGTGGCCGCCTGGTCCCAGGCCGTGGAACCCGCGCCGGGCGTGATCCCCTCGGCCCAACAGCTGCAGCAGGGGCGCGCCGCCGCCCAGGCGCCGACTGAAAGCGCCGCCGAAGTGCCCACCCCGGCACCCATGCCCAAGGAGCTGGGCAAACCCTCCGACGACATCACCCTGGACGTGAGCGCCTACGCGGTCGATGGCTTGAACGACGTGCCGCGCGATGTGTTGGCCAAGCTCACCGCGCCTTACACCGGCCAGGGCCGCAGCTACGAAGACATGGTGGATGCCGCTGCCGCGGTGTCGCGCTACATGCAGCGCGAGTTGGGCTACTACCTGGGGCACGCCTACCTGCCCGAGCAGTCGCCCAAGGAGGACGGCGTGATCCACATCGCGGTGATGGAAGGCCGGCTGGACCAGGTGCTGTTGCAGTGGCCCGACAAGATGATCGTGCAGCGCGAGGTGGTCGAACGTTACCTGACGCGCCTGCGCCCCGGCGAAATCCTGCGCGTGCGCGATGTCGAGCGCGTCGTCTTCATGGTCAACGACCTGCAAGGCATCCGCGCGCGCTTCGAGGTCAAGGCCGGGCGTTACCCGGGCACGGCCTCGCTGGTGGTGTCCCCGCAAAGCGAGGCGCGCTTCTCGGGCAAGGCCGAGCTGGACACCTACGGGTCGCGCTACTCCGGCACCGGGCGCTTCAACCTGGTCGGCACCGTCGCCAGCCCCTTGGGGCGCGGCGACGGCCTGGTGCTGAACGCCATGAGCACCAGCACCGGCGGCATGGCCTTCGGCCTGATCAGCTACGTGCTGCCCGTGGGCTCCGATGGCCTGAAGCTGGGGGCCTCGGCCTCCAAGGTGCGGTACGAACTCGACAAGGACGCGTTCCCCGTGGGCCTGAACGGCGATGCCACGGCGGCCAACGTCTTTGGCCTGTACCCGCTGGTGCGTTCGCGCAACCTCAACCTCTTCGCGCTGGCCAGTTTCGAGCACAAGGCATTCGAAGACCGCCGCGAGATCGGCCTGAATACCCGCAAGCGCAGCGACGACGTGCAGATCGGCGTGGTGGGCGACTTCCGCGACAACATGCTGACCGGTGGCGTCAACACCTACGAGCTGAGCGCCCTGCACGGGCACCTCACTTACCAGCAGGGCTTCGTGCCCAGCGACACGCCGCCCGAGTACCAGAAAGTGACGGCGGGCTATTCGCGCTTGCAGAACCTGGTGAGCAACCGCCTGCTGCTGTACGTGCGTTACAAGGGCCAGCGCGCCTTCCAGAACCTGGACACCACCGAGCGCTTCAGCCTGGGTGGGCCTTCGGGCGTGCGCGCATTTGCGCCGGGCGAAGGCACGGGCGACGAGGGTGATCTGTTCACCGCCGAGTTGCGCTTCCTGCCGCTGGACTCGTGGTTCGGCCGCGTCTCGCGCGAGATGGTGTTCAGCGCCTTCTACGACGTCGGCCACGCCACCTTCCGCCACGACCCCAGCCTGCCTTCGCTCAGCGCCCTGCCTGGCGCGGTCAACACGGCCACGCTCAGCGGCGCCGGCATCGGGGCCATCTGGGACCGGCCCCAATCGTTTGGCTTGCGCTTGAACCTGGCCTGGCCGCTCAACGGCGAAGGCACGAGCGATCCGGTCAAGAAGATGCCCCGCGCCTATGCGGTGATGACCAAGTATTTCTGAGCGAGAGCCGACCATGAACCGCAGCACCCTGACCCATGCCCGCCGCCTCGCTCGTCGCGGATGTTTCGCCTTGAGGCCCTTGCCGTTGGCGGCCGCTTTGCTCGTCCTGTCCGAAGGTGTGCTGGCCCAGGCCCTGCCATCGCAGGGCAAGGTGGTCTACGGCGACGTGACCACCACACAGCCCAACGCCAGCACGCTCAACATCAACCAGGGCAGCCACAAGGCCTATGTCCAGTACGACAGCTTTTCGATCGGCGTGGGCAACAAGGTCATCATCCAGCAGCCCACGACCACGTCGACCTTCGTGGGCCAGGTCACCGGCTACGACCCCAGCTTCATCCTGGGGCAGCTGCAGGCCAATGGGCGAGTGTTCCTGATCAATCCGAACGGCATCGTCTTTGGAGAGCATGCGCGCGTGGACGTGGGCAGCCTGGTGGCGACCACCATGAGCCTCTCGCTCCATGATTTCCTGAACGACCGCATCTTGTTGACGTCCAATCCAACCGATGGGCGTGGAGCGCTCGCTGGTGTGGTCCGGAATGACGGCACCATCAACGCCAATGAAGGCTTGGTCGTGCTGGCAGGACGCCAGGTCATCAACAAGGGCGACATCAATGCCACGAATGGCCGTGTGGGCTTGGCAGCCGCGGACAAACTCCTGGTCGACGTCGAAGGCGACGGCCTGCTGTTCTTCGAAGTCGAGGGCAAGGAGGCCGGCGCGCGCCTGTCGCAACTCGGCCGCATCCAGGCCGATGGCGGCTCGGTCGAGCTGATGGCCGCCGCGCGCGGCCAGTTCGCCGACACCGTGCTCAACATGAGTGGCGTGGTGCAGGCGCGCAGCCTGGGCATGAAACAGGGCCGCGTGGTCATCGATGGTGGCGACCATGGCGTGACCTCCGTCACCGGGCAGGTCGATGTGTCGGGCCTGCAAGCGGGGCAGCAGGGCGGCTCGGTCAGCATCCTGGGGGACCGGGTCGGCTTGTTCGGGCAGGCCAGCATCGATGCTTCGGGCGCGGCCGGCGGCGGCAGCGTCAAGGTGGGCGGCGACTTCCAGGGCCAGGGCACGGCGCGGCGCGCCAGCCAGACGCTGGTGGGCCGGGATGTGCGCATCCAGGCCGATGCCACCGCGCAGGGCGATGGCGGCCAGGTGGTGGTCTGGGCCGATGGCGACACGCGCTTCCTGGGCAACATCTCGGCGCGCGGCGGCGCCTTGGGCGGCAACGGCGGGCGGGCGGAAGTGTCCGGCCACGACACGCTGGACTACCGGGGCCAGACCGACCTGCGCGGCGGCGCCGGGGGGGCCAAGGGCACGCTCTTGCTCGACCCGAGGAACATCGAGATCGTGGCCGCCGGCCCCGACCTCAACAACGACGCGGGGGGCGTGGACCTGACGACCGCCTCCTTCAACGCCAACGCCGGCGGCGCCGGCACGGTCAGCAAGATCACCGCCGGAGCCGTGGTCGCGCAACTCGACCTGGCCAATGTGCACCTGACCGCCGACAAGGCCATCACCGTGTCATCGGCGATCGATGCCTCGGCCAACACGGGCAATTTCGGGCTGCAACTGACGGCCGGCGACCAGATCGTTTTGAAGGCGGACGTGATCACCCGCAACGGCCTGACCCTGGATGGCGCGCTGTCCAGTGGCGGCATCAACCTGACCGCCGCGGCCGGCCCTGTCACGCTGAACGCGGGCGCGGGCAAGTTGTCGCTGGGGGCGGCGGTGAATGGCCAGGCGCAAAGCCTGACCTTGGTCAGCGGCAACGCCGCGGCCGATGCCATCAAGACCACGGGCGCCATCACCAATGTGGTGAACCTCAACGTGCAGGGCAAGTCGACCCTGGGTGGCGACGTGACCACGTCTGGCGACCAGGCGTACACGGGCACGACCACGCTGGCCGGCAACACGCAGCTGGACGCGGCAGCGTCCAAGGTGTCACTGGCGGCGGTCGATGGCGGCGGGCACAACCTCACGGTGCTGACCACCAACGCCGCGGCGGATGCCATCACCACCAGCGGCACAGTCGGCAACATGGCGGTGCTGAGCGTTCAAGGCAAAGCCACGCTGGGTGGCAACGTCACCACCACGGGCAACCAGACCTACACGGGGCCGGTCGCGCTCGCGGCCGATGCGCAGCTGGACGCGGGCGCCGCCAAGGTCTCGCTGACTTCGGTGGACGGCGGCACGCACAACCTGACGCTGGTCAGCGGCAACGCCGCGGCCGACGCCATCAAGACCACCGGCACCATCACCAACACGGCGGTGCTGAGCGTGCAAGGCAAGGCCACGCTGGGCGGCGACGTCACCACCACGGGCAACCAGGGCTACACCGGCACGGCCACCCTCGGCACCAACGTTCAACTGGACGCCGGCGCGGGCAAGGTCACTCTGGCGGCGGTCGATGGCGGCACGCACAACCTGACGGTGGTCAGCAGCCATGTGGCGGCCGATGCCATCAAGACCACAGGCGCCATCGGCAACACGGCCGCGCTGAACGTGCAGGGCAAGTCCACCTTGGGGGCCAACGTCACCACCACCGGCAACCAGGCCTACACGGACACCACCACGCTGGGCGCCAATGTGCAATTGAACGCGGGCGCGGGCACCATCACCCTGGCGGCGGTCGATGGCGGCACGCACAACCTGACGGTGGTCAGCAGCAACGTGGCGGCCGATGCCATCAAGACCACGGGCGCCATCACCAACGCGGCGGTGTTGAGCGTGCAAGGCCAGGCCACGCTGGGCGGCAACGTCACCACGACGGGTGGCCAGACCTACGACAGCACGCTGACCCTGGCCGCGCCGGTCAATTTGAAGGGCGCCGACCTGAACCTGAACAACCTGGCGGCCGGCGCCAACAACGTGGGCTTGAGGGCGGACGCCATCACCCTGACCGGCACCGCCACCGGCACCGCCAACGCCACCTTCGAACCCCTGTCCGACACGGGCAGCATCAGCGTGGCGGGTGGCTTGCCCGCGGGCGCCGGCACCCTGCAACTGAGCCAGGCCCTGCTCGACAAGTTCAGCACCTACCAGAGCATCGTGGTGGGCAACGCGGCCAACGCTTACACCGTCGGCTTTGGCGACTTCGTGCTGCCGACCAAGACCGTGGTCCGCAGTTCCACCGGGGCGGTCACCTTCGCCAAGCTCGATGGGGCCTTTGCGCTGGAGGCGCAGACCACCGGCACCATCAGCCTGAACGACCTGATCGGTGGCACCGATGCCTTGAACAGCCTCAGCCTGAACGGTCCCGTCACGGTCAACACCAGCCTGGTCAAGACCGCTGGCGACCAGACCTATGGCGGCGCGGTCACGCTGGCCGCCGCCGACGTGTCGATGGAGGCTGGCCCCGGCAAGATCTCGCTGACCAGCGTGGACGGCGGCGGTGCGCACGACCTCACGCTCAAGAGCGCCAACGCCGCGGCCGATGCCATCAAGACCACGGGCACCATCGGCAACCTCCGCACGCTCGACGTGCAAGGCCAATCCACGCTGGGCGGTAACGTCACCACCACCGGCAACCAGACCTACGGCGACACCACGACCCTGGCCAGCAACGTCACGATGGATGCCGGCACCGCCAAGGTGAGCCTGGCCGGCGTGAGCGGGGCCACCCACGACCTCACCATCAAGAGCAGCAATGTGGCGGCCGATGCCATCAAGACCACGGCGGCCATCGCTGGCGTGGGGGCCCTGAGTGTGCAAGGCCAGGCCACGCTGGGCGCCGACGTCAACACCACGGGCGCGCAGGACTACACCGGCGCCGTCACCCTGGGGGGCGCGGTGACCGTGAACAGCCATGGCGCCAATGTGCGCTTCCGCGACAAGGTCGATGGCGCGCAAGCCCTGGCGGTCAACGCGGGCGCGGGCCAAGCACGCTTTGACGGCGCCGTGGGCGGCAGCACCGCCTTGAGCAGCCTGGGCGTGACCGCCGCGTCCGTCGACGTCAATGGCGGTGCCATGACGACGACGGGCACCCAGACCTACACGGCCGCTTCGGTCAACCTGGGCCATGCCTCGGGCACCACGTTCACGGCCAGCGACCTCACGGTGAACGGCAGCCTGGCCGCTGGCGCGAACAACCTGTCGGTCTTCGCCGACGCCCTGAACGTCACCGGCAGCATCACCGGCACAAGCAACGCCAGCATCGCGGCGCGCCTGGCCAGCACCACGATCGGCGTGGCCGGCGGCGCGGGCGCTTTCCAGGTCACCAGCGCCCTGCTCAACAAGTTCGCCAGCTTTGGCAGCCTGACCGTGGGCCGCACCGATGGCACAGGCGACATCACCTTCGGCGCCATGACCGGCGGCACGGCGCTGAACCGCAGCTTGGCGGTGCGCAACGGTTCGGCCGACATCGTCTTCGGCCAGATCGACACCAACGTCGACAACGCCTACACCCTGAACGCCGCCACCACGACCGGCACCGTGCGACTGAACGGTGACATTGGCACCGTGAGCCGCCTGAACAGCCTGGTGGTCGATGGCCCGACCCGGGTGGGCGCCAGCAGCATCTTCACGGCCGGCTCGCAGCGCTACAAGGGCACCGTCACCCTGGCCAACGACGTGGCGATGAACGGCACCACGCTGACCTTCGAGCGCGCCGTGGACGGCGCCCGCCACCTGGCCATCACCCCGCTGGGCGGCTACGCCTACTTCATGAGCACGGTCAACATCGCCAGCCTGAACGTGGGAGGGCAGACTTACACCGAAGGCGACATCACCACCACCGGTGCTCAAACCTACGGCGGTTCGGTCAACCTGCTGGACGACACCAGCTTCACGGGCACGTCCCTGACTTTCAACGGCAACCTGACCGCCGGCACCCACGACCTGGGCCTGCTGGCCGATGCCTTCGTCGTCAATGGCACCTTGTCGGGCACCGGTGCGGCGCAGCTCGCGACCTACACCGCGGGCCGCAACATCCTGGTCCAGGCGGCGGGCAGCGGGGGCGAGCTGGTGGTGGACCAGAACACCTTCGACGACTTCGCGAGCTTCTCCAGCCTGACCCTGGGCCGCGCCGACGGCACCGGCACCATCACGCTGGGCACCGTTGGCGGCAGCTTCGAATTGCCGACCAACCTGACGCTGCTCAGCGGCACGGGCGACATCCATGTGCTGTCGGCCATCAGCATGTCGACCGTCAGCGGGGCGCACAGCCTGGCGCTCAACACCAGCGGCACCACCCGCATCACGGCCAACGTGACGGGCCTGACCACGCTGTCCACCGACGTGGGCGGCACGACGCGCCTGGGCGCCTCCGTCAGCACCTCGGGCACCCAGAACTATGGCGATGCGGTGGTGCTGGACAGCAGCAGCGCCTTGAACGCCAGTGCGGTGAATTTCGGCAACACCGTCAATGGCGCGTCGGCGGGCGGCCAGTCGCTCACCATCACGACCAGCGCGGGCAACACGCGTTTCGCACAGGCCGTCGGCGGCAGCCAGGCCTTGAGCTACCTGTACCTGACCAACCCGAACTTCGCGGCGCAGTTCGACAACGGCGGGGTGCGCACCACGGGCTTCCAGTACTACGCGGGCGCGGCCACCTTGGGGGCCGACAGCAGCTTCACGTCCAACACCGACTACGTCTTCTTTGGCGGCGCGCTCAATGGCGCCCACGCGCTGGGCACCAGCACCGCCAGTGGCACCTACTTCAACGGCACGGTGGGCGGCACCTCGGCGCTGACGTCCCTCAACGTGGCGGGCTTGGCCCGGCTCAACGGCGGCAGCGTGACGACCAGTGGAGCACAAACCTACGCTGGCAACACCCTGCTGGGGGTGGGTGTGAACAACACGCTCACCGGCACCAACGTCACCTTGGGCGGCACGGTGGACGGCCACCAGTCCCTGGCCATCAACGCCTCGGGCACCACCACCCTGGGCGGCGCCGTGGGCGCGACCACGGCCCTGAGCAGCCTGTCCACCCAAGGCGCCACCAACCTCAATGGCGGCAGCGTGCGCACCACGGGCGCGCAGTCCTATGGCGGCGCGGTGACCCTGGGCGCCAACACCACGGTCACGGCCAACACGGTCGATTTCAATGGCACCGTCGATGGGGCACGCACCCTGCTGGTCAATGACAGCGGCACCACCACCTTCCACGGCAACGTGGGTGGCAACACGGCGCTGACCAGCCTGACGACGACCGCAGGCGGTAGCACGGTCCTGCCGGCCCAGGTGAGCACCACGGGCGCGCAGACCTATGGCGACCCGGTCACCCTGTCGGCCAACACCGCGCTGAGCGCCAACAGCGTCAGCCTGGCCAACCTGGTGGGCGCCAGCCACGCCCTGTCCATTGCCACGCCGGGCCTGGTCGACTTCAACGGCTCCATCGCCGGCCTGAGCAGCCTCACCAAGACCGGCACGGGCACCACGCGCTTCATCGGCGCCAACGGCCTGACCACGACCGGCGCGCAAAGCTACGCGGGCGATGTCCAGGTGTCCAGTGGCGCGGCCACCTTCGACGGCTCATCGCTGACCTTCAGCGGCGACCTGACCGGGGCGAACAACCTGAACCTGTCGGGCGATGCCATCAGCGTGGTGGGCGACATCACCGGCACGGGCACCTTCACCATCGCGCCCAAAAGCGTGGGCACGACCATCGGCCTGAGCGGCGGCGCGGGCGCCTTGCAGGTCGACCTGAACAAGGTCTCGGGCTTTTCGCAGCGCGTGATCGGCCGCACCGATGGCACGGGCGCCATTAACGTGGGCGCCTCGGCCCTCAGCGCCGACACCACGGTGCAAAGCGGCACGGGCGCCATCGCCTTTGGCGCGCTGACCGGCGCGCACGCCTTGGCCGCCAACACCGCCGGGGTCACGACCTTCGGCAACGTGACCGGCCTGACCTCCTTGAGCACCGACGCGGCCGGCAGCACGCACCTGGACAGCGGCAGTGCGCTCAGCGCCACCACGGCCTTGGCATTCGGCGATGCGGTGGTTTACAGCGGCAACGTCAGCCTCGCGGCGCCCACGCTGTCGCTGGGAGGCGGCGCCAGTGGCGGCACCAACCTGACCCTCTCCACCAACTCCTTGACCCTGGGCGGTGCGCTGGCCGGCAGCGGCGAACTCACCTTGCAGCCCACCGGCGCTGGCACCACCATCGGCCTGGCCGGTGGCGTGGGCGCCTTGGAGATCACCCAGGCCACCTTGAACCAGGTCAGTGGCTTCACCTCGCAGACCATCGGCCGCACCGATGGCACCGGGGCGATCAATGCCAACGCGCTGGTGCTGGCCCGCGACACCAAGGTGCAAAGTGCCTCCGGCGCGGTGAGTTTCGGTGGCACGGTCGATGGCGCACACGCGCTGACGGTCAACACCACGGGCGTCACCAGCTTCCAGGGCGACGTGGGAGGCTCCACGGCCTTGAGCAGCCTGAGCACCGATGCGGGTGGCGGCACGCACTTCAACGCCAGCCAGGTCCGCGCCAGCAGCGCCTTGACCTTCGGTGATGCGGTGACCTACGTGGGCAACACCACCTTCTCGGCGGCCACGCAGCAGTTCGCGGGCGGCGTGACCGGGGGCAGCAACCTGACCCTGGTCGCCAACACGCTCACCTCGGGCGGTGCGATCTCGGGGTCGGGCGTGCTGTCCATCCTGCCGCTGAGCGCCACCTCCATCGGCCTGGCCGGCGCGGCGGGCGACCTGCAGATCACCCAGGCCTTGCTGAACCAGACCTCTGGTTTCACGCAGCAGGTCATTGGCCGCAACACGGGTGCCGTCGACATCCTGTCCGGCGCGCTGACCCTGGCGGGCAACACCACGCTGCAAAGCGGCACGGGCGAGGTGCGCTTCCAGTCCACCGTCGATGGCGCGCACGCGCTGACGGTCAACACCGCGGGCGTCACCCGCTTCCAGGGCAATGTGGGCGGAACCACGGCACTCGCCAGCGTGACCACCGACGCGCCGGGCAGCACCCGCATCGACGCCAGCGCCGTGCGCACCACGGGCGCGCAAACCTACAACGACCCGGTCACGACCAGCGGCATCCTGTCCCTGGTGGCGTCCACCGTCACCCTGCACACGGCCGGCGACCTGGCGCTGGGCGTGGTCAACCTGGGCCTGGGCGGCCACATCAGCACCGATGGCGTGCTGACCCTGTCCGACTCGCTCACCCTGGGCGGCGGCACGCTGGTGCTGGCGGCGGGTGCCGGACCCGGCGCGGGCGTGGCCTTCAACGATCCGGAGCTGAGCGCGCGCCCGGGCCTGGTCACCGGCAACCTGGTGGTCAAGGAAGCCGCTGCAGCCATCCGGCAGACCGGCGGCACCATCACCACCGCTGGCGGCTCGACATTGGACCTGCAGGCGGCCAACCGGGGCTCCATCCTGGTCGACCACACGACCAACGACATCGCTGGCGATCTGAAGGCCGTCAGCGGCCCGGCCGGCGACGGCAACACCGCGCGCTTCGCCGGCAGTGGCACCTTGCCGCTGAGCTTCGTGCGGGTGGACTCCAACCAGATCCGCGCCGCCGGCATCGAGGCCGATGCCGTCAAGCTCACGGCCAACACCTTGAGCACCGCCGCTGGCACCAAGGTCCGCGCGCGCCTGCCCTACATCAACGCGCAGGGCATCGAAAGCTCGGTGGCGGCGCTGACCCTGGTGCTCAAGCAGCCCACCGTCATCAACCAGTTCGGCACGCCCGCCACCAGCAGCTGGATCCAGGTGGACGTGGGCGGCGCCCAGGGCGGTTACCTGACCGTGCGGCCCAAGGGCGCGGGCGCCGGCTCTTCGGCGGTCTACCTGGGCGGCTCCGATGGCAACGTGCCTTTCTACGATGGCACCAGCAAGGCCAGCGAAATCCAGGTGTACTTCAATGGGCGCGTGCCCTCCACCCCGCAGGAAGTGGGGGCCCTGAGCGCGGTCACCGCCGTGATCGAGGAATCCCGCCGGGCCCGTTTCGACGAAGCCGTGCGCACCGAGAACGTGTCGTCGCGCCTGCGCACCGGCGTGATCGCCGAGGTGGGCGCCGGCCGCCCGGCCACCGAGGGCTCCGAGTCCATCCGCATGCCCGCCACCTGCACCCCCACGGCCACGCTGGGCTGTCAATGATTGGCCACGCCGACACGCGTTTGGCATACAGTTTGAAGTTCGACCACCTTTGAGCCCGACCGTGAAACCAACCGTGAACCGCCGCCAAGTCATTGTCCTGCCCCTGGCCCTGGGCTTGCCATCGGTGACCCTGGGGGCCGACTACGCTTATGGCAATGCCGCGGCGGCGCCCTCCGGCAAATCTTCGGCGCCGCGTTTCGCGCTGCTGGTGGGCAACCGCGCGTATCCCTCGCCTTTCGACCTGCCGCCAGTTCACAAGAACCTGCGCGACGTGCAGGCCGTGCTGGAGAAGCGCGGTTTCGAGGTCACCGTGGTGTCCGACAAGGACGTGAAGGTCTTGCGCGATGCCATGCAGTCGTTCGCCAAACGCGTGCAGGGTGCCCCGGCCGACGCGACCGTGCTGTTCTACTTCACGGGCCACGGCATGCAGGTCGATGCCGAGAACCTGCTGCTGGGCGCGGGCACCAACCCCAGCGGCAAGGAGGACACCTTGCTGGGCAATGGCCTGATGCTCAAGCGCGACCTGGTCGATGCGCTGCCGCACCGTCCCAAGGGCCTGAGCATGGTCGTGATCGATGCCTGCCGCACCTCGCTGCGCGCCGAAGGCGGCCTCAACCAGGTCGAGGCGCCGCTGGGTTGCCTGATCGCCTTCGCCACGGGTGCTGGCAAGCCGGCCATCGCCCCGGCGGTTGAAACGCAGAACACTTTCTACACGGCTTCGCTGGTCAAGGTCATGCAATCGGCCTCGGACGACACCACCTTCTCCGACCTGTTCCGCCTGGTCAAGCTGGACGTGCAGCAGACCATGCTGAACCACCCCATCCAGGCCATCCGCGCCGTGGCGCAGTTCCCCTTCATCGCCGAGAACACCCAGATCCGCACGCGCCTGGCGCTCAAGCCAGCAGCGCCTGGGGGCGAGGTCGCGTTCGAGAACGTCGACGAGAAAACCCTGTGGAAGCAGGTGGAGGAAAGCTACTGGCCAGGCGACGTCGTCAAGCGCGCCGATGAATACCTGAAGCGCTTTCCCGGCGGCAAGCTGGCCGGTTCGGCGCAGGTGGCCCGCGAAGGCGCGACCGACGCGGCCAAGGCCATGCAGCGCAACGACGTGCGCCTGTTCAAGAGCGCCTTCAGCCCCAAGCCCGAAAGCCCGGACAGCCTGCTGCGTGAGCTGCGCAAGGCCGCCTGGGGCGACAAGGACGCGGCCGCGCGGATCGCGCGCATGTACCGCCAGGGCCAGGACGGTGTCAGCACTGACCCCAACCGTTTCGAGGGCTGGATGCAGTTTGCCTCGGCCCTGGGCAACGGGATCGCCAGTTACGAGCTGGCGCTGTACTACCGTGGGCAAGACCAGCCCCTGCTGGCCGCGCAGTTCGAGTCACGTGCGCGTGAGCTGGGCTACACGCCGCCACCCACGCTGGACCACTACCGCAAGTGATGGGTGGGCCCGGGCGGGCTCACGGCACCTCTTCCGACGAGAATTTGGCAGCGCCGTATTCGTCATCGCACCCCGGGCCGCCCTGGCATTGAACCGTGCCCGCGAACGCCGAGCCCGGGCCGGTGTGGCGCTTGGCGATGTCCAGCGCGGCGTCGGGCTTGGGGTACATGCCGAAGCCGCCATCGTTCTTCAAGCCGGCCGCGTCGAAGTTGCGCGGCTGCGCTGAGACGATCACCAGGAAATGGTCGGTGCCCGCGGGGCCGGCCACGTCCATGGGCCAGGTCGCTTGCGGCAGGTTCAGGGTCTGGCCCGCCTTGATGCGGTTGTTGCGCGCCATCTTGTTCGGGAAGAGCTGCATGAACTCGCCTTCGGTGCTTTGCAGCAGCACGTAGACGTGGCCTTCTCGGGCGGACTTGACGGTGAAACCCAGGCGGTCCTTGCCGATGCGGAACTGGGGCTTGACCGAGGCCGCCTCCACGCCGAAGCCGGGCGTTTGCGCCCCGATGATGCGGTCGAACTCGCGCAGGGCATCGAAGAGGCCGTCGATCACCGGGGGCGTCGTGGCCACCGGGGCTGGCGCGGGCGCCGGTGGTGTTGCGACCACGGCGGGTGGTGGCGTGACAGCGGCCGGGCTGGTGTCGGCCACCACGGGGGCCTTGGCGCCAGGCGAGGGTGACGATGGCGTCAACAGCCAGAAGGCGGTGCCGCCCACGGCTGCCAAGGCCAGGGCGCCCGCGCCGATCATCAGCCCGGTGCGCGATGACGCCGGGGTGGCCGATTGGGCGGAGGGCGAGGCCGTCTTCTGGCCAGTGGCCGAGGGCGGCGTGCGCGCTGGCGCCTGCACGCCAGGCGTGGCCAGCTTCACCGGCTGCGTCACCATGGGGTTGAAATCGACGCCACCCAGTCCCAGGTTGGCGCGCAGTTCGGCGACGCTTTGCGTGCGGTCTTCCGGCTTGACGACCAGGGCCTGGTCGATCGCGTTCAGGAAGCGTTCGCTGTACTTGCCCGCCACCTGCTG
Source organism: Aquabacterium sp. (assembly GCF_050725395.1). GTDB lineage: Bacteria > Pseudomonadota > Gammaproteobacteria > Burkholderiales > Burkholderiaceae_C > Aquabacterium. The sequence goes on from NZ_JBOHHL010000015.1 coordinate 14,651, forward strand.
CGACAACGGCACATAGTGGTCGCTCATCAGCCGGCCCACGGCGGGTGGCGGCGTCTTGCCCAGGATGGCATAGTGGATGGACGCGGCCAGGGCATAGAGGTCGGTCCAGCCGCCTTGCTTCATGCCCGGCACTTCGGCGTATTGCTCGACGGGGGCGTAGCCAGGTTTCAGGATCACGGTCAGGGCCTGCGTCATGTCGCCGATCACGCGGCGGGCGGCGCCGAAGTCCAGCAGCAGCGGGCGGCCGCTGCCCTTGAGCAGGATGACGTTGTCGGGCGCGATGTCGCGGTGGAAGCACTGCTCGGCGTGGATCACTTCCAGCGCCTCGGTCAGGGGCGCCAGCATGCCCATCAGCCAGGCCTCGTCGGGTGGGCCGTTCATGTCCTTCAGGGCCTGCTTGAGCGTCTGGCCTTCGTAGAAGGGCATGATCATGTAGGCCGTGCCATTGGCTTCCCAGAAGCGGTACACCTTCACCAGCGAGGCGTGGTCGAACTGGGCCAGCAGCTTGGCCTCGTTCACGAAGCTCCTCAGGCCCGCTTCGAAGGTGTCGCGGTGGCGCTCTGATTTGACCGACACCTGCGTGCCGCCACTGCGCGCCGCCAGGGCCGAGGGCATGTATTCCTTGAGCGCCACGCGGCGTTCCAGCGAATGGTCCCAGGCCATGTAGACGATGCCGAAGCCGCCTTCGCCCAGCATGCTGGTGATCTCGAACTCACCCAGGTAAGTGCCGACGGGCAGGGCATTGCCGTGGTCGTCGTGGGCGGCGGGGGTGGGCGCGGCGGCGGGCGGAGCCTGCAGGCGGGTGACCGGCTTGATGACGGTGCGGTCGTCGTCGGGTGAATCGCTCATGCGCTGCTCAAGACCTCGGGCTGGTGATGCGTGGGTGATTCTAGGCGGCGGCGCTGCCCAGCAGGGCGGCAAATCCGTCGCCCCGTGGCAAACCGCGCGAAACCAGGCTGCGCGGTGCGCCTTCGGCCGATTCGGCCCACCAGAAGGCCAGGCCTTGGGCGGCGGCTTGCCATTGCGTGGCGCTGCTGTGGGCGAGCAGGGCTTGCAGGTCGGCGCGGCTGGCGGTCGGCAGGTTGGCATGGGGCGATTGGCCTTGCAACACCGCATCGAGCGCCGACGCGCCCTGTGAGGCGGGTGTGTTTGGCGTGGGGGGGGGCAGCCGTTCCAGCTCGGCTTCGAGCTGGTCGATCGACCAGTCTTCGTGCAGGGCGTCGGCAGCGGCGTCGTCCAGTTGGTGCAACCAGGCCAGCAGCGCCTCGGTGTCGGCCGCGTTGGACGGCGTGGGTGTGATCGGCGCGACCAGCGTGAGCGGGAAGTAGCGCCCCACCCGGTCGACCGAGGGCATCAGCACGCCGGCCATGGCCGTGCCCAGGCCGATCACACCCGGCATCAGCACGAAGCGCCACACGGGGCTGGCCAGGTAGTGGTCCAGCCAGGTGGTTTCGTCCTGGGCGCGCAGGCCGGTGAGGCCTTCGGCCAGCCAGGCGTCCCAAGGGTCGATGAAGCTGCTTTCCAGGCGGCGCGAGGCGAAGTCGCCCAGGGTGGGCAGCTTGCCGTACCAGCCGGGGATGGGGGGCGTTGCGGTCATGTAAAGGAGCGAAGGGGATGTTGAGCGCTCCAGCATGATGACCGAAAAAACGGCGCCTGCCGTTCAGATCAAAGCTCCACGATGCTCTTGAAGCCACCCCAGAACATGCGGGCGCCATCGAAGGGCATGTTGTCCATCTCTTTCTTGAGTCGCTCATCGGCCATCACCTTGGCGTTGATGGCGTCGCGCTCTTCGCGCGTGTTGTAGAGGATCCACGAGAACACCACGACCTCGTCGTCCTTGAGCTGCACGCTCTGCGGAAAGGACGTGAGCTTGCCGGGCTTCACATCGTCGGCCACGCATTCCCAGTACTGCAGGGCGCCATGTTCCTTCCAGACCTGGCCGGCGGTTTCGGCGATCTTGCGGTATTCGTCGAGCTTGGCCTTGGGCACGGGGACCACGAATCCATCAACGTAATGAGCCATGTCGTTCTCCTTGGGTTGGGGCGGGTTCTGCAGTGTCCCAAAGTCGGCTAAGGTGGCGCCCGGGCCCTCCCGATGGCCCCGCCTTCATCAGGGAAGCCCGTCACCATGATCAGAACCGCCACGGCCTCGGACGAAGCCGCCGTCATCAGCGCCCTCGTGCTCGCCTTCAGCACGGACCCGGCTGTGCGCTGGACCTGGCCCGATCCCCAGCACTACTTGCGGAACTTCCCGCCCTTCGTCAAGGCGTTTGGCGGGCGGGCGTTTGCCTTGGGCAGTGCCCACGTCGCGCCAGGCTTTGCCGGTGCCGCGCTGTGGTTGCCGCCGGGCGCCGACATGGACGACGAAGCGGTGACGGACATCGTTGAAAGCACGGTGTCTGCGCAGGCTGAGAACGATGTCTTCCCGCTGCTGGAACAGATGGGATTGCACCACCCCAAGGAGCCGCATTGGTACCTGCCCCTGATCGGGGTGGACCCGTCTCGGCAGAACCAGGGCCACGGTGCGGCATTGATGAAACACGCCTTGGCGGCGTGCGACCGCGATGGCCAACTGGCTTACCTGGAGTCGACCAACCCACGCAATGTGCCGCTGTACGAGCGGCATGGTTTCGAGGTGCTGGCGCGGCTCCAGGTGGGCAGTTCGCCGCCTATTTTCCCGATGCTGCGCCGGCCCCGCTGAAGAGGCCGGCCCGCGTCGGATCAAGCGTGCGAGGAAGACGACAGGCGTGATTCAGCGCCCGCGCGTGGGAACAGCACCGCCGCGCGCAGTTGCTGCAGGCTGCCCGGCTCGCTCAAGAAGCGCATGACTTCGGCCGGCGTGGGCTTGGTGCCCTGGGTCGCCAGTTGTTCGATGCGCTCGCGGCGGGCATGGCCGCGCAGGCCTTGCGAGGTGCGGCGCGAACCCATGGCCCCGCTCACCACCGCGCACAGGCGGGGGTTCTCGAGCACCTCGGTCCAGCCCAGTGGTTGGGCAGGTTGTTGCGCGTAGTTCCAGGCGCGGCGCAGCACCGAGGGGGTCCAAGACTCCTCAGGCACCAACAGCAGTTCGGACTGGCGAACCTTCTCGCCCAAAGCGGTGCGGCTGGTCAACACGGTGAAGGGGATGGCCAGCAGCAAGGGGATGCCGACGGGCAGCAGCCACAGCAGGGCGGGTGGGTGGACCAGGGCCAGCACGGCGGCCACGCCCAGCACGCTCATGCCAGCTTTGGCAAAGCTTTGGCGGGCCTCTTGCCAACTCACGTCGGTGGCTTCACGCGGGGGCGACTTCCATTCCAGCTTCAGACCGGTCAGTGCGGCGACCACGAAGATCGTGTGCGCCACCATGCGCAGCGGGGCCTGCATGGCCGACAGGCCGAACTCGATGAAGGCGCTCTTGACCAGCTTGCCCGTGCCGCCATAGAAGCGCTGTTCGTCCTTCATGACCAAGGCCACCACGCCCAGCAGGCGCGGCAACACCAGCATCGCGATGGTGCCGGCCCACAGGCTCATCACGCCCAGGGTCAGGTTGCCGTCCGGCGTGAAGAAGACGTTGCCGCCCACCAGCCACAGCATCGCGCCCAGCGCCACGTAGACCAGCCACAGCGGAGCCGACAGGTAGGCCATGGCACCGGTCACCAGCATGCCGCGGTGCACGGCGTGCAGGCCGGGCTCGGTGATCAGGCGGGCGTTCTGCAGATTGCCCTGGCACCAGCGGCGATCGCGTTGCAGCTCGGCCAGGATGTGGGGCGGTTGTTGTTCGTAGCTGCCGACCAGGTCGGGCACCAGCCAGACGTGGTAGCCGGCGCGGCGCATCAGCGCGGCTTCGACGAAGTCGTGCGACATGATCTCGCCGCTCAGGCCGCCCTGGCCTTCAAGCGGGGCCAGCGCGCAATGCTTCATGAAAGGCTCGACGCGGATGATGGCGTTGTGGCCCCAGTAGTGGGCCTCGCCCAATTGCCAGTACTGCATGCCCGCGGTGAAGAGGCGGCCCGTCACGCGGGACGAGAACTGCTGACCACGCGCATGCACGGTGTTCAGGCCCACGCCTTGTGGGGCGGTCTGCAGGATGCCGGCGGTGGGGTGGGTCTCCATCAAGCGCACCAGGGTCACCAGGCAATCGCCGCTCATCACGCTGTCGGCATCGAGCACGACCATGTAGCGGTAGCTCTTGCCCCAGCGGCGGCAGAAGTCGGCCACATTGCCGGCCTTGCGTTGGGTGCGGCGTTGGCGCCAGCGGTAGAAGATGCGGTCGCTGCCTTGGCTGGCGCGCAATTCGGACCACGCGGCCAGTTCGGCGGCGCGCACGGCGGGGTCGCTGCTGTCCGACAGGATGAAGACGTCGAACAGGCGGTCGGCGCCCGTGGTGGCCAATGATTCGCAGGTGGCGCGCAGGCCGGCGAACACGGTGCTCACGTCTTCATTGCAGATGGGCATGATGACGGCGGTGCGGGCGCTGGGGCTCAGTGGCCGATTGCTCGCGGTGTTCTTCGACAAGGCGTGCTTGTCGCCCTTGACCAGCACCCAGAAGCCCATCACGGCGGTGATGCAGCCCGCCGACACCCAGGCGAACAAGAGCGAGAACAAGCCGATCTGCGCCCATTGCAGCGCGGGGTGCTCGTAGGTGGGTTGCGACCAGGCCAGCACGGTGGTCGACAGGGCCGTGCTCAACACGATCAAGGCCAGCAGCACGCGGCGGCGGGCGCGCGCGGCCTGTTCCCAGGCGGCGACGGCGATGCCGGTGTTGGCGCTGGTGTCATGCCCATGGGCACGGCCCCGGACGGCATCGACCAGCCCGCGCGTGAAACCGCGCCAGGGCCTGGGCACCATCGAACCCCGCGCATGCGGGGGCATGCTGGGCCCGAAGGCGCTCGCGGCCTTGGCTGACCGGGACGCACTGCTCATTGGGGAGGGATGACGTTGGTCCATGTTTCACTCACTGTGTCGTTGCCGTGTTGGAGGAAGGCGCGCAGCTCAACGGGCTGCGACTCTTTGATCTGCTTGATGCGCAAGGTCAGGCGCCAGGTGCGGCTGCCGCCATTGCGGTACACATTGCGTTCGACGATTTCGCCGTTGGCATCACTGCTCACGCTGGCCTTGAGCACCGCGTTGGCGGGAAGCTTGTCGAGCGCTGGCCCTGCGAAGTCGATGAAGTACTGCTGCTCGTTGGCGGCCAGCTCGTTCAGGCCGCGGCCCACGCGCGTTTGCGTCACCCAGGCGGTGGGCGGGCGCTGCTGTTGCTCGCTCTGCCAGCGCATCTGGTAGTTCAGGTTCAAGGGTTGGCCGGGCGCGGGCAGCTTCTCGGGCACCCAGTAGGCGACGATGTTGTCGTTGGTCTCATCGGGCGTGTTCAGCTGCACCAGCTCGACGCGGCCCGGGCCCCAGTGGCCTTGCGGCGTGATCCAGGCGCTGGGGCGGCGGTCGTAGCGGGCCTCGGCGTCTTCGTAGCTGGCGAAATTGCGGTCACGCTGCATCAGGCCGAAACCGCGCAGCGACGTCATCGCGAACGAGGTCGCCAGCGTGCGCTTGGGGTTGCCCAAGGGGCGCCACAGCCATTCCCCGTCGCCCGTGGCCACCATCAGGCCGTCGGAGTCGTGCACCTCGGGGCGGATGTCGCCGGGGCGGGGCTGGTTCTCGCCCGAGAAGAACATGCTGGTCAGCGGCACCAGGCCCAGCGTGGCCACCGGGCCGCGCAGGTAGAGCTGCGACTGCACGTCGGTGACCGTGTCCGCGCCGGGCTTGACCTCGAAGCGGTAGGCGCCGGTCGCGCGGGGCGATTCCATCAGCGCGTAAACCACCAGCGACTTGGCATTGGCCTTGGGCTTTTCGATCCAGAACTCCGAAAAGCGCGGGAACTCTTCTTTCTGGCCGCCCACGGTGTCGATGGCCAGGCCGCGCGCCGACAGGCCGTAGTGCTGCTGGGCGCCGATCGCGCGGAAGTAGCTGGCGCCCAAAAAGACGATGACCTCGTCCTTGTAGTTGGCCGTGTTCACCGGGTAGTGCACGCGGAAGCCCGCGTAGCCGACATCGCCCCAGGTCTGCGGCGACAGCTTGTTCTTGCCGTAGTCGAAATCGTCGCGGTTGAAGGCGATGTGGCGCGCCTTGCCGTCGGGCGTGATCTCGTTGATCAGCACGGGCTCGTTCTGCAGCCGGCCGAGGTGGAAGAACATCAGCTCGAAGGGCAGCTTGTCCTGGCGCCACAGGGCGCGTTCGGGCTTGAATCGGATGTCGCGTGACTGGTCGTAGCTGAGGGCCTTCAGCTCATCCGGCAGGGTCGATGGGTGAGGCTGGTGAGGTTGCTCTGCCAGTTTTTGGGCCTGCGCTGCCACGTCCTTGAAACCGAAGGCCTTGGCCTGGCCCGCGAAGGCCAGCAGCGCCGCGCCCACCAACAGGCCACTGAACAGCGCATGGACTGTCCAGGTGGCGGTGCGGGGTTTGGCGGTGGTCATGGCGTGGCTCAAAGCGGAGAAAGAAAGTCGGATTGACCTTCCTATCGCAATGTGTGTGCCACGCCATAAATTCCATGTAAATCAATCACTTACGCTGTGCATTCAGTCAATTTGTCGGCAAATGCCGCAATGCAGCGCAAAAAGCGTCGGGCAAACCCGACTCGGCAGTCGGTAAGGCCTGCCAAGTTGTTGATTCAGAAAGGAAAAGTCTTGTCGCTAATCAGCGACTGGCCCATCGGCGCGGAACACGCCCGGGGTCAAGCCATGCTTTTGCAGCAGGCGGTAGAACTCGGTGCGGTTGCGGCCGGCCAGGCGCGCGGCGTCGGCCACGCTGCCGTCGGTCAGCTTGAGCAGGTCGACCAGATACTCGCGCTCGAAGCGCAGGCGCGCCTCGGTGAAGGTCAGAACCTCGGCGCTCGGCACGCGCAAAGCCCGCTGCACCAGCGCCAGGGGAATCAGCGGCGTGGTGGCCAGCGCGCTGACCTGTTCGACCACGTTGTGCAACTGGCGCACATTGCCCGGCCAGGGCGCGGTGGCCAGGGCCTTGACGGCATCCGGCGCGAAACCGTTGACGCGCTTGTTGTACTTGGCCGCCAGCTTGGCCAGGAAGTGGTTGGCCAGCAGGGGGATGTCTTCGCGGCGCTCGGCCAGGGTCGGCAGGCTCAGCGACACCACATTGAGGCGGTAGTACAGGTCTTCGCGGAACTCGCCTTCGGCCATGGCGGCGTCGAGGTCGCGGTGGGTGGCCGACATGATGCGCACGTCGATCGGGATGGCCTGGCTGGCCCCCACGGGCCGAACCACGCGCTCCTGCAGCACGCGCAGCAGCTTGACTTGCAGCGCCACGGGCATGTCGCCGATTTCGTCCAGGAACAAGGTGCCGCCATTGGCCGCCTGGAACAGGCCGGCATGGTTGGCCACCGCCCCGGTGAACGCGCCCTTGATGTGCCCGAACAATTCCGATTCGAGCAGGCTCTCGGGGATGGCGCCGCAGTTGACGGCCACGAATGGGTGTGAAGCACGCGGGCTGGCGCGGTGGATGGCCTGGGCCAGCACCTCTTTGCCGCTGCCGCTTTCGCCGCGGATCAACACGCTGGCGTCCGAGCCCGCCACCAGCTTGGCCTCGGCCAGCAGCTCGGCCATCACGTTGGACCGGCTGACGATGTCTTCGCGCCAGGCTTCGTTGGCAGCGTTGCTCTTGCCGGCGTCGCCCGCCGAGCCCAGGGCCAGCGCCTGGCCGATGGTCTCCAGCAGTGCCTTGCCATCGAAGGGCTTGGTCAGGTAGGTGTAGACCCCGCGCGAGGTGGCCTCGACCGCGTCGGGGATGGTGCCGTGCGCTGTCAGCAAAATCACCGGCAGCGACGGGTGCTTGGCGCGGATGGCGTCGAACAGGGCCAGGCCATCCTTGCCGGGCAGTTGCACATCGCTCAGCACCAACTGCGGCCGCTCCATCGCCAGTTGCGACAGGGCCTCTTCGGCCGATTCGACGGCGGTGACGCGGTAACCGGCTGCGGTCAGCCGCATGGACAGCAGGCGCAGGATGTCGGCATCGTCGTCGACCAGCAGGACGTGGGCGCTCATGGCTTGGCCGCGGGTTTGGCGGACGAGGCCTGGGGCGCGGCCGGACCGGGGCCGGCGTTGTTGCGGCTGTTCAGGCTGCGCTCGATGGACTTCAGCGCCTCCAGCTTTTCGTTGATCTGGTCGAGCTTGCGCTGGTTGTCGCGCTGCGCATCGCGCAATTGCTGGTTGACGCGTTCGATCTGGTCCTCGGCACGGCGCTGGTCGGCATAGCGGGCGGCCAGCAGGCGGGCCAGGCCGTGCCAGGCCTGGGCTTCGGTCGAAGGGTTGCCCAGCACCTGGTCCAGCAGGCTCTGGGCCTTGGCCAGGTCGCCAGGGGCGCGGGTCAGGCCCAGCACCAGCGCCAGGTCCATGGTGGCCTGGATGGAGCTGGCGCCATCGCCCAGGCGGCCGAGTTCGCGCGACAGGTCGGCGGTGGGCAGGCGCGACAGGGTCTCCTGGTAGGCCAGCAGGTGCCGGGCGGCCCTGTCGACCGCTTCCAGCGTGGGCACATAGACGATCTCGGGGGCGGGCGGCGGTTCGGCGACCTGGGGCGCGGGCGGTGGCTTGACCGCCGTGCAGCCCACGGCGCCGAGGGCCAATGCCAGACACGCGGCCAGGCAACGCTGTCGTGAGCGGGTCAAGCTGGGCAGGCGATCAGGTGAGGGCATTCGGAAGCTCGATTCGAAAATGGGCGCCCGGTCCTTCGGGCAGCAGGTCCACGCGGCCGCCATGCGCCTCGACATATTCGCGCACGATGGACAGGCCGATGCCGGTCCCGCGCACGGCGCCTTCGGGCTGGCGTTCTCCGCGGTAAAAAGGTTCGAACACCCGGGCGCTGTCGCTGTCGGCAACACCGGAGCCTTGGTCCACGATGTCGATTCGGGCCACGCCGGGTGACCGGGTCAGAGAGAACCGGATGGTAGCGCCGAGGGGGCTGAAGCGTATGGCGTTGGACAAAAGGTTGCCCAAAGCAGTGGCCAATTTCTCGGGGTCGACCTCGACCTGCAAGGGGCCGCCGTCGATGTCGACGCGCAGCTGACGTGCCTGCCATTGCAGGCGCTGGGCATCGACCAGGCCGTGGATCAGCTGGGCCAGGTCGGTCTTGCGCCGACTCAGGCGCCGTGCATCGAAGGCGGCGGCATTGAAGCGCAGCAGGTCCTCGATCTGGCTTTGCAAGGCCGCGGTGTTGTGGCCCAGGATCTTGGCGATCTCGCGCTGGTCGGCGCTCAGTTCGCCGGCCACGCCGTCTTCGAGCAGCGCCACGCCTTCGCGCAGGGCGGCCAAGGGCGTTTTCAATTCATGGGACACATGCCGCAGGAAGCGCGACTTGTCGTCGTCCAGCTCGCGCAGGCGCAGGCGCAGCCATTCCAGGCGCTGGCCCAGCGAGCGCACGTCACTCGGGCCCTGGATGCTGACGGGCTGGTCGAGGCGGTTTTCGCCCAGCCCGACGACAGCGCGCTCCAGGCGTTTGAAAGGCCGGGCCAGCCAGACCCCAAAGCCCAGCGCCATCAGCACGGCCAGGGCGATGGCGATCAGCACCTGGCGGGCCAGGGCTGCGCGCCCGGCTTCCAGTTCGTCTTGCAGGCGGTGGTTGCGTTGCTCGCTGTCTTTGCGCACCTGCTCGGCGATGGCGGCGTTGGTCAGGTCCAGTTCGCGGAACTGCGCCGCCAGGTCGAGTTCGCGCTGGTGGGCGGTGGCCTTGGGGCCGTTGAACTGGTCGGTGATGACGGCATGCTGGCCGCGCCAGCGCGTGACCAGGGCGGGCGGCAGTTGCTGGGTCAGCAGTTCTTCGAGCACGCGGTTGGCGTCCTTGCTGGCGTCCTCGAAACGGCGCAACAGCACGGGGTCGTCCAGCACCATGTACTGGCGGGCAGCGCGTTCCATGGCCACGCTGCGCTCGGCCAGGTGCTGGGCACCGGCCGTGAGCTGCACGGCGCGTTCGGCCGCCGAGCGGCTCTGCACCATCAGGCGTTCCAGCGTGAACAGGCCGCCCAGCGAGGCGGCCGCCAGCAGGCCGGCGATCAGCAGGAAGGCGGCCAGCAGCAATTGGCGAAAGGAAGCTCGGTAGAAAGTGAACATGCGCCCGTGGCGTCGTGGTCGAGCCATGGACTGTAAGGGGTGCTTGGAAACCCTGGGTGGCGAACCCCTTGGCTGGGTGGTCGTCGAGCAGGGGGGCCTATAGCAGAATGGCAAGGTTGTTTCATCTTGTATCTGTGGTCAGGGAGTGTTTTCAATGAACGTTCGATTCGCATCGGCTTTGGCCGTGGTTGTTCTGGTGCTGGCGGGTTGTGCATCGCCCCCTCAAAAACCCGTGGCCCTGGCGCCTGCGGCCCTGAGCCCCCAAAGCGGCCGCGTTGGCGTGGTCATGTCTGCCTTGCCCAAGGTCAACACTTTCTTCCCAGGTGCCGATTGCCTGCTGTGCCTGGCTGGCGCCGAGATGATGAATTCGTCGCTGACGTCGCACACCAAGACCCTCACGCACGAAGACCTGCCCACCTTGAAGAACCAGGCCGTCGACCTGCTGCGCCAGAAGGGCGTGGACGCGGTCGTGATCGGCGACAACCTGGACCTGGATGCGCTGTCGAGCAGCAGCGCCACCGGTCCCGACATCGCCCGCAAGGACTTTTCGGCCCTGTCGCGAAAATACTCGGTGGACAAGCTGGTGGTCTTCACCATCGACACCGTGGGCTTCACGCGCAATTACTCGTCCTACATCCCCGTGGGCGCCCCCAAGGCCTTGTTGCGTGGCCGAGGCTACCTGGTCAACCTGAAGACCAATGCCTACGAGTGGTACCGCGAAGTGAACGTGACGCGCGCCGCGAGCGGAGAGTGGGACGAGCCGACCGCCTTCCCCGGACTCACCAACGCCTACTTCCAGGTGCTTGAGCTTGGCAAGGACCAGTTCCTCAACCCCTTGAGCGACGCCTTGAAGGCCGCCGAGGTGCCTGTGGCCCCCGTGCCTGTGGCCGCGAAGTGAACGCGCTGAAGTGGTCCGGCCTGGCCATGGCCATGGTGGCTTGGGGGGCGGGCGCGCAGGCCGAAACCCTGGAGGTGCCGCCACCGGTGGGCAGCCCTTCGGCCGAAATGGTGGTTCAGCCCGCCGCGGCGCCGGTCCTGGTTCCGGTGATCCCCTGGGCCTTGCGTTTGCCCAAAACCGACCAGGTCACCTTCCATGGGGTGTCGAGCCTCGACCGCGCGGGCGGGGACGCAGGGGCCATGGTCTATCCAGGCCTGGGCGTCGCGGGTTTTTTGGCGGCGATCGTCACGCACGGCGTCATCATGGAATCCGTGAAGTCCGCCGAACTCACCAAGCTGCAAAAGCAGGCAGACCAGGTGTTGGCGCCCTACCAGGACATCTTGCAAAGCTTTCACCACCGGGAGTTGATGCAGAAGGGCCTGGACCAGGCGTCGATGGGCGAGCCGCGCCAGTTGATCGACGCGGCGTCCGAGGACCGACCGGGGTGGGTGATCGACAGCATGCCGGTGTTCACGATGACCCAGGACCGCAGAGCCATCGTGCTCGAGAACCTGCTGCGCATCCGCAAGCCCGACGCCGCGCCGGGCGAGTTCTACCAGAACACCGTCAGAGTGGTGTCTCCAGCCAGGCAGGCCGCGGACCTTCAGGCGCTCTGGGGTGCCGACCAGGGCGTCCTGCTCAAGGATGAAAGTGTTCGCCTGTTCGCGCAGTCTTTGCGCCTGGGCGTGGCCGATGCCGGGCGGTCCAAAACCGAGGCCAAGGCCCACAAGACCGTGCGCTACTCCGAAGGTGGCGTGGAGAAGATGGAGCGCGGCGAGGTGATTGAAGACCGCTGTGGCCGGGTCGTCGTCAGGACCTTGCGGGGCTGGGTGATGTCCGTGCCCGCGCGGGGGGCCAGCGCGGCCGCACCGGACGCCGGTCAGTGTGGTTGAACCGAGGTCCGCTTTGGCGGCCAGCGACGCCGGCATTCCCCTGGCCTGGCCGGACGCTCACAGGAACATGCCGCCCGACACCTCGATGCGCTGGCCGGTGAGCCAGCGGTTGCCGGGCGACAGCAGCGAGGCGACCGCACCGCCGATGTCGTCCGGCACGCCGGCCCGGCCCATGGCGGTTTGCGAGGCCACGAAGCTGTTGAGCTCGGCGTTGTCGCGCACCGCGCCGCCGCCAAAGTCGGTTTCGATCGCGCCCGGGGCGATGGTGTTGACCGCGATGCCACGCGCGCCCAGCTCCTTGGCCTGGTAGCGGCTCAGCACCTCGATGCCGCCCTTCATGACCGCATAAGCCGCGTAGCCCGGCAGGCTGAAGCGCGCCAGCCCGCTGGACACGTTGAGGATGCGCCCGCCATCGGCGATCAGGGGCAGCAAGGTCTGCGTGAGGAAGAAGGGGCCCTTGAGGTGGATGTTGACCAGGGTGTCGAACTGCGCTTCGGTCGTGGCCTCGAAGCTGGCGTGGATGCCGATGCCGGCGTTGTTCACCAGGTGGTCGAAGCGCTCGCGTTGCCAGGTGGTGGCCAGCGCGGTTTTCACCTGGTCGGCGAAGGCCTTGAAGCCTTGGCTGTGGCCCACGTCCAGCGGCAGGGCCACGGCGCGGCGGCCCCCTGCTTCGATTTGCTGGACGACCTCTTGTGCCTCCGCCGCATTGCTGCGGTAAGTCAGGATGACGTCGCTGCCTTGCTCGGCCAGCTTGAGGGCGGCGTTGCGGCCCAGGCCACGGCTGCCGCCAGTGATCAGGGAGATGGGGGTGTGGTTTGTGGTGGTGTTCATGATCAGGGCCTTTCAAGGAAAACGTTGCGTCGATGAATGGACTTTAGAAGAGAACAATGTGGCGATAAAGTGCGCATCGCAGATCTGACTGTTTTGCAAATAAGAACAATGCGGCATGATGCGGCCATGGAACTCGATGCCCTCCGCACCTTCGCCAAAGTGGCCGAACTGACCAGCTTCACCCGCGCGGCCGAACAACTCGGCCTGCAAAAGGGGCGCGTGTCCACCATCGTGTCGCAGCTGGAGTCGCAACTGGGCACGCGCCTGTTCCAGCGCACCACGCGCACCGTGCGGCTGACACCCGATGGTGAGCAGTTCTTCGAGCGTTGCCAGTCCCTGCTGGCCGATGCGGACGACTTGCAGGCCCTGTTCCAGCAAACCCCGGTGGCTTTGCGCGGGCGCCTGCGCATCGACCTGCCCATCGGACTGGCGCGCAAAGTCGTCATCCCCCGCTTGCCCGAGTTCCTGGCGGCGCACCCCGGTTTGGAGGTCGAGTTGAGCACCACCGACCGGCGGGTCGATCTGATCCGCGAAGGCATGGACTGCAAGCTGCGCGTGGGTTCTTTGCGCGATTCAGGCCTGGTGGCACGCAAGCTGGGCGAGTTGCCCTTGGTCAACTGTGCCAGCCCGGCCTATTTGCAAAAGCATGGCACGCCGCGCACCTTGGCTGATCTGGCCCGCCACCGCCTGGTCAAGTACACAAGCACCTTGGGTTCGCCGCCTTTGGGCTGGGAATACATGGATGGCGACGAGGTGCGCTTCCACGACATGCCGGGTGCGGTGACGGTCAACAGTGCCGATGCCTATGAGGCCGCCTGCTTGGCCGGCCTGGGGCTCATCCAGGCGCCCGCGCTGGGCATGCATGAGTGGATCGCCCAAGGCAAGCTGGTGGCCGTGATGCCCGAGTTCACTGCAGCCCCGATGCCTGTGTCACTGCTGTACGCCCACCGGCGCCACCTGCCCAAGCGTGTGCAGGCCTTCATGGCCTGGTTGGGCGAGGTGCTGGGGCCGAGCCTGGCGGCCAGCGTTCGCGTGCAGTCCCCCCCTTAGAAAGCCCCCGGGCACCTGAACTGCTGGATCTCGCGCAAGCGGAAGGGGTTGAACGCGCTGCTCGACGTCACTTCCAGCTTGGCCCGCTTGCCATCCACATTCACCACCACGGTGAAGCGTTCTGGCTGGCCCGAGGGCTGCACCTCGAAGCGGTCGAACATGCGGAACAGCGCCCACGGACCATCGAAGGTCACGCCCGCGCCACCCGCCGACAGCTTGATCTGCGAGGCCACGCGCTGGCTGGGCCAGTTGACGGTGACCGGCGTGGTGTTGCCCGCAGCGAACTTGGTGACCTGGCCATCGATGTCCAGGTTCAGTTCCTTGCCACCATCCAGGAACTCCAGCGCGCGGATGTCCACCCGGAACGAAGGGGCCTTGCCGCCACTGCGGAAGAACACGTCCTTGATGCGCGCAGCGCGCTGGAAGTCGGCCAGGGCCGGTGGTGATGGCGGCTTCGTGCCATCGGTCAGCGGCTTGAGCGACCAGGGGTTGGTGCCCGTGTCGACCAGGTTGACCAGCTTGCGTTGGTAGAAGTCGTCGATCAGGCCGCCTTGGCCGAAGAACTGGCCGAAGTCGTCCGGCATGACGTTGGCTTGCGAGCTGGCGCTGAAGGGATAACGGCCCGCGATGGCGCGCGCGCAGAACTCGGCGATGGGCTTGATCTCGTCGCTGAGGCTGGCGCGTTCGGCCACACGGCTTTGCGAGGCGCCGGCATCCGACAAGGCGGTCAGCATCGACTTGATGGGCTCGGGCTGCTGGCCGGCCGCGGCCTTGATGCGGTCAGCGCCACCCGCGGGCGGCGGGGGCGACTTGCTCTTGGCGGCGGCGTCCACGGCCGACAGTTGCACGTAGACCTCGTTGAACATCTTCATCGTTTCGTCGATGGGCGCGGGCTGGCCCGTGACCTGGCGGCGGATCTCGGCGAAGTGGTCATCGACGATGCGCTCGATCGGGCCGGCGGCCACGTCGGCGGCGGGCAGGGGCTGCGCACCGCTGAGCGCGGCCAGTTCCTTGCGGGCGGCCTCGGCTTTATTGGCCACATCGGTCAAGGGATTGGCCCCCGCGGCCGCAGCAGGCGCGGGCACCAGCGTGGTCTCGCGGGCCACGGCGCGCAGGTAGGCGGCCAGCGGCGAATCCACGGCCGACACCACGCGTGCCACCTGGATGCTGCGGTCCAGGCCCGTCAGCTTCACCAGGTGCACATCGGCCAAGTAGGCGTCCCAGGTCTTCACGTAATCCTCAAGGTACAGGCGGCGCACGCGCTTGGGCAGCTCACCCGTCAAGGCGATGTCGCGCAGCTTGGCGGGGTCCGTCTTGGTGCCCAGGATCCAGCCTTCTTCGGTGGCCAGTTGCAGCGTGGCTTTCTCGACCGATTTCTGGAAGGCCTTTTGGTAACCATCGCGCGTGAACAGGCCCGGGATGCCCTTGGTCAATGGCTGGCCGCTGGTGCGCTCGAACACCTGTGCGGCGTTCGGCCCAGCGGCGCTGGCCACCGTGAACTCGGGGATGTCGGCGCCGGTCTGCGCGCGCTTCAGGCGGCTGTAGACGCGGTATTCCAATGGGTATGACACGAGCATGTCGCGCACGCTGGCCACCAAGTTGGCGTCCATGGCCACGGTGGGTTGTGGCGCGCCTTGCGCCAAGGCCGCGTCCAGGTGCGAATTCAAGGCCGCGCGCTGCTCAGGCGTCAAGCTGTTGGCCAGGTTCACTTCCCAGTCGATGCTGATCCAGGCCTTGAGCGTGTCCGCGTCGAACTTGTCGGGCGTGTACAGCATCAGGTAGGCCTTGAGCGCCTCGTAGGCGAACTCCAGGTTGTCCTTGTTGGCGCCGCGCAGTCGCTCTTCCAGGCGCTTGGCCACGCGCGGCATCAGCGCGTGCTGCAGCAGGTGGTTGAAGCCTTGCTGCGCGCCCGCGTCCAGCTTGTCGCCCTGGTACAGGCCCAAGGTGTTGAGCAAGGGCGGGTGGGCGATGTCGAACTCGGCGGGGTGGGCGGCATTGCGCACCAGGTCGAGGATGGCGGGCAGTGGCGTCACGTCGCCCGTGTTGGCAGGGGGGATGGCGTTCACGGCCTGCTGCAGTTCGGGCAGTTTGCCCTGGATCTGTGCGATGTAGGCCTTGTTGCGGCTGTAGCTCACGGCCCAGCCCACCAGCAGTGCGGTGGCCAGCACGCCGATGCCGGCCAGGGCGGCGATGCGCAGCACGGTGCGGCGTTGTTCTTCCTTCTTGTTGACGCCGACCAGGCCTTGCTCGGCGAAGACCACGTCGCGCAGCAGGCGGTGCAGGAAGAAGCTTTTGCCCTTGCCGCTGGACAGCGAGGCCACCTTGCGCTCCACCCCAAAGGCGCGGGCCAGGGTGCCCATGACGCGGTCGATGGGCGTGCCTTCTTGCGTGCCGCTGGTGAAGTAGATGCCGCGCAGCAGCGGGCGTTGCTCGAACTGGCCACCGCCTGTGAAGACCTGCGTGAGGAAATCCGACAGCACAGGCTTCAGGCTGGCGAACTCTTGCGGGAAGGCGAAGACGGCGGCGCGCTTGAGCACCTCGCGCTCGGCGTCCATGCGGTCGATCAGGCGGTCGCGCAGGCGCTGTTCCAGCGCGGTGAACTCGCCATTGAAATCACCCAGCGGCGTGTCCTTGTCTTGCAGCGGTGCCTCCGCGTTGTAGGGCAGGCTGAAGCCCCACACCTGATCGCGCTCTTCCTTGTTCAGCTCGCCAAAGCTTTCGTTGAAACCGGCGATCAGGTCGGCCTTGGTGACCAGCACGTACACGGGCACACTCAAGCCCAGCTTGTCGTGCAGCTCTTGCAGGCGGGCGCGCAGCTTGGCCGCGTGCTCTTGCCGCTCATGCACGCCTTGTTGCAGCAGGTCCTGGATGTTGACCGTCAGGATGACGCCGTTCAGTGGGCGGCGCGGACGCGTCTTCTTCAGCAGGGCCAGGAAGCCATCCCATGCGGCGGCGTCGATTTTGCTGTCGGACTCTTGCGTGGTGTAGCGGCCGGCGGTGTCGATCAACACGGCCTCGTCGGTGAACCACCAATCGCAATTGCGCGTGCCGCCCACGCCTTTGACCGAAGCCTGGCCCAGCTTCTCGGCCAGCGGGAAGTTCAGGCCCGCGTTCATCAAGGCCGTGGTCTTGCCCGAGCCCGGCGCGCCAATGAAGATGTACCAGGGCAGTTCGTACAGGTGCTGGCTGCGCTTGAACAGCGAAGGCTTGCGCGAGGTTTGCAGCACGCCCATGGCCTGCGTGAAGCGCTCGTTCAGCGTGGCCACTTCACGGTCAGACGCCGAAGGCCCGCCCGTCATGCCTTGCACCAGCGCCGCGTTCGTGCGCTTGCGCTGCCAGGCGCCATAGGCCACCTTGGCCGCCAGCAGCAGGAACAGCACGGCGATGATCGCCACACGCACCCACACTGAATCAAAAGGGCGTGACTCACCAATGGCGATCAGCGGCCCGACCCACCAGACGATGGCCGACAGCGCGAGCAGTCCCAGCACAGCCAGGAGCAGGGGGTGCAAGAGCACTTGCAGCAGCTTTTTCATGCGGCGATCCTGAAAATCATTGAGCAGCGGCGGGTTGCACGAAGAGCGTGACTTCCACGCGGCGGTTCTTGGCGCGGCCTGCGGGCGTGGCGTTGTCCTCGACCGGTTCGGCGTCGGCCCGGCCTTCGGCGCGCATGCGCTCGGGCTTGACCTTGTTGGTGGCCAGCATGGCCTTGACCGAGTTGGCCCGCTCTTGCGAGAGGTGCCAGTTGGAGGGGTAACGCACCGATCGGATCGGCTGGTTGTCGGTGTGGCCGGTGATCAGCACCTGGCCGGGCACGCCGTTCAAGCCATCGGCGATGCGCACCAGCAGGGGCTTGACGCGGTCGGCGATGTCGGCGCTGCCGGGCTCGAAAAAGCCATCGCCCTTGATGACCACCACCGAGCGGTCGGCCAGGTCGGTGACGGCCACCAGGCCCGCTTCGATCTCGGGCTTCAAGAAGCCGGCCAGGCGCGGTGCCGGCGCCGCCACCGGAGGAGGTGGTGGCGCGGTGACTGGCGCGGCCTTGACGTCCAGGTTTTGCAGTGCGGAGAAGGTCGCGTCCGACTGGCTGTTGATGCCGAAGCGCAGGCCGATGAAGGCGAACATCAGCAGCACGCCGACGATGGCGCCGACCACCCACATGGGCAGGCCATCGCTGAGCCGAGTGGTCTGCGCGGGCACGCCCTGCCAGTGCGGCGACAAGGTCTTGTCGTAGCCACCACGGCTCTTGCGCAACAGGTCGGCCAGGCGCACGCGCACGCTGTCGAGTTGCGCGCGGCCATCGGTCTGCACCTTGTAGCGGCCTTCGAAGCCGAAGGCCAATGCCACGTACAGCAATTCCAACAAGTCGCGGTTGGTCTCGATGTTCTCGGCCAGCTTGGACATCAGCTGGAAGACCTTCTCGCCACCCCAGGCCTCGTTGTGGAACTGCACCAGCAGGCTCTGCGCCGACCACGCACCCGAGCTGCCCCAGGGCGTGCTCGCGGCCGATTCGTCCAGCAGCGTGCACAGCACGTAGCGCGCGGCGATCACCTGTTCATTCGGCAGGCCGCGCTGGCGGCATTGCGCCTCGAATTTGCGGAGTCCATCGGCCAGCGCGTCTTTCAAGCCGGCGGGATTCGGGTGCTGCGCCATGGCGCGGATGCGCGGCGCGGCGTTCAGCAAGGGTGCGGCGGCCGAGACCAGCGGGTTCAGGCTGGCGCTCATCAGCGCGTCGAGCGTGACCGAGCCGGCACCCGGCGGCAATCCACCAATGGGCGCAGAAGAAGGCGCGGCCGCCGCAGGGGGAGCAGCACCCGCCCCCGGCTTGCGCCCCGCGCTGGGCTTGATGATGGTGCGGTCGGATTCGAACGCGGCGAACGGATCTTCTTCGCTCATGGCAACCTCAGGAACGCAAGGTCAAGGGACCGCTTGAATGATTGGCTTGGCGGCCGCGTCAGCCGCGGATGGCCCAGAACTGCAACTCCAGGCCCGGGAACTCGCCAGCGATGTGCATGGCCAGGCCGCCCGAGGTTTCCAGCTGCTTCCACATGTCGTTGCCGCGCGTGTCCAGCTCGAAGTAGTTGAAGCCCGCGTGGTAGGGAATCTGGCGCGGGGCCACCGGCAGTGGCCGCAAGGTGACGCCCGGCAGTTGCAGGTTCACCAGGTCGCGGATGCGCTCGACCGTGCCGATCTTGACCTGCGTGGGAAAGCGCACACGCAGCGCATCGGCCGGCATCTGCGCGCCCACGGCCAGCACGAAGCTGGCGTTGCGCTGCAGTTCGACATCGGGGATGGTGGCCACGCGGATGCCGTACTTGCGGTCCTGCAGCTCGATGGGGATGGCGGTCTGCTCCATCACCATCGACAGCGATTGGCGAAGATCTTGCATGACGGCGCGGAAGCAGGGCGCCAGGTCGTCGTGCTTGTACTCGGGCAGGTTGGCGGGGCGGCGCTTGTCGCGGAAGGTGGACAGATCGCCGGCCAGGCTCAGGCAGGTTTCGTAAAGGCGCTCGGGGTGCAGCACCGACAGCTTCTGCAGGTGCACGAAAACGGGCTCGTTGCGGTTCACCGTTTCCAGCAGCAGGAAGTCGGCGATCTCACCGACGCCGCCGCGGCCGCCTTGGCCCATGCGGGCGGCCAGGGCCTCGCCGCGCTGGTGCAGCATGCCGTGGATCTCGCGCACATAGCCGTCCAGGATGGCGTTGTTGGGCGCGTGCAGGGTGGGCGCCACGTAGGTGGTGTCGAGGATCAGGCGGTTGTCGGCGCGGCGCTCGACGATGCGGGCGGCGCCCAGGTGCGTGTAGCCCTCGCTGGCGTCGCGCGCCAGGATCAGGCGCAGGTTCAGGCGGCCGATCTGCAAGGGCGCGTCGCGTTCGGCGGTGGCGTTGGTGTCGGCCACATCGACCTCGGCCACGCGGAAACGCGGGGGCATGGAGCCGCCCGAATCTTCGGCGTCGGATTCGGCCACGCCCGGGCGGGCCAGCGACACGGCCAGCACGACCAGTTCATTGCGGGCATCGGCCGGCACGTCGAGCGCGGCGGGTGCGGCGTCATGGCCAGGGATGTGGAAAGCGGTGCCATCGGGCAGCACGCCGCTGGCCGAGGCGAGGGCGATCTTGCCCTGCGCCAGGGCGGCTTCGTCGAGCACCAGGGAATAGAAACCCCAGCCGTAGCCGAGACTGGAAGCCAATCGGGCATCCAGCTGATGTGCCAGGTAACGATCGTGCTGCTGGAAATGTTGCGGCTGGAGGAACATGCCCTCCGTCCAAACCACCTTGTTGTGCCAGGTCATATCCGAATCGTGTGTAGGGCTGATCTTGAACTGTACGTTACGGAAGGGGCATTGCAGGGCGGGGAGACCCCCCTAGCACCTCAAAAATCGCGTGCAGTTTCGGGGTGCGCGGCGCAAAATCACCACAGGTTGACTTCGGCCCCGCCGGGCCGCTTTTCATGGAGGGACCACACCATGGACATCAAGCTCCACCGACTGGAATCGTTTTCGGCCCAGGACGCCCAGGGCCGGGCGCACAAGGTCTACGGCTACGAACTGCTGGCGCGAGCCTATCCTTGGCTGGACACGGCCGTGCAATGGGAGCCCACGGGCGTCGTCGAGTACAAGTTGGCGACCGGTGAGCACCTCGACATGGGTCGCGACGGCAGCCTGCATGGCGCCCAGAGCGGCCTGCACCTGCACCGCACCCCTGTCACCCACTAGACGCAGCCCGGGCCCGTCCCCCTCGATTCAGGGCGGACAGTGCACGCTGAAGTCTCTATGATGTCAGCTTGAGCCCCCGGCGTGTCCGGGGCGCCTCCATTGTTTGACCTCGGGAGATTGCCCCATGAAATTCGCTACTTTCGCAGTCCCCGCTGTGGCCGCCCTGATCGTGCTGGCCGGCGGCGTGGTTTCCCCCGCCCATGCCGATGGCGCGCTGGACATCGGCACCAAGGTGCCCGACGCCAAGGCCATCAAGGAAGGCCTGTTCCCCGAAGACGCCTGCAAGGAACTGGAAGCCAACGGCTTCAAGTGCATGGGGTTCAAGCCCGCCGTGCGCTATTCCCTGCCGGCCTCGTCCTTCCAGCTGGGCTCGGCCGAAGTGCCGCCTTCGCTGAAAAAGCAGTTGGACGTGTTCGCCGAAGTGCTCAAGTCCAAGAAGGGCTCGGGCAGCTTGGTCAAGATCGAAGGCCATGCCGATGCGTCCGGCTCGGCCGAGGCCAACCTGGTGCTGTCACAAAAGCGCGCCGATGCGGTCAAGTCCTACCTGGTTGAACAGGGCGTGGACGCTTCGCTGCTGGCTTCGGTGGGTGTGGGCACCAAGGATCTGAAAAACGCGAGCAACCCGTTCTCGGGAGAGAACCGCCGCGTCGAGATCGGCCGACAAAACTGACCTGACGACCCGAAGGCTGGCTCAGCCTTGGGCCAGCCGGAACACGCTGACGGCTTTCACCAACTCGGCGGCCTGGTGCTTCAGGCTCTCGGCCGCCGCGGCTGATTCTTCCACCAGGGCGGCGTTCTGCTGAGTCACCTGGTCCAGTTGGCTCACCGCGCCACTCACCAGTTCGATGCCACTGGTCTGCTCGTGCGTGGCGGAGCTGATCTCGCCAATGAGGTCGGTCACGCGGCGCACCTGGTTCACAATGTCACCCATGGTCTGGCCGGCATCGTCCACCAGGCGTGAGCCGGTCTGCACCTTCTCCACGCTGTCGTTGATCAGGCCCTTGATCTCTTTGGCGGCGTTGGCGCTGCGTTGCGCCAGGCTGCGCACTTCGCTGGCGACCACCGCGAAACCGCGGCCCTGCTCGCCGGCGCGGGCCGCTTCCACGGCGGCGTTCAGCGCCAGGATGTTGGTCTGGAAGGCGATGCCGTCGATCACGCCGATGATGTCGCTGATCTTGCGGCTGGCCTCGGTGATCTGGGCCATGGTGTCCACCACCTGGGCGACCACGCTGCCGCCCTTGGCCGCCACGTCGCTGGCCGAACTGGCCAGTTGCGAGGCCTGGCGCGCGGTGTCGGCGTTGTGGCGCACCGTGCTGCTCAATTCTTCCATCGAGGCGGCGGTCTGCTGCAGGTTGCTGGCCTGGGTTTCGGTGCGGTGGCTCAGGTCGGCGTTGCCGGTGGCGATCTGGCTGGAGCCGGTGGCGATGTTCTCGCTGCTCTGGCGCACGGTGCCCACGGTCAGCACCAGGCTGTCGTTCATGGCCTTGAGGGCGGTCAGCAACTGGGCGGTCTCGTCATTGCCACGGGTGTCGATGTGCGAGGTCAGGTCGCCGCTGGCCACCGATTGCGCCACCTTGACCGCGCGGCCGATGGGCAGCACCACGCCCCGGCTGACGAGGTGCCCCATCACGAAGAAAAACACACTGGCGACCAGCACGGCGCCGACCATGACGCCGCGTGCGATGCTGGCCGTGTGCTCACTGGCGGCCTGGGCCGTCTTGCTCTGGGCTTCGATCAGGTCGCCCAAATCGCCCATGGATTTCTCGAGGCTTTCGAAAGCCGTTTTGAAGGCGGGCAGCTTGGCCTGGGCCGCGTCGCGGTCGCTGAAGGCGAGGCCGATGACTTCGGTGGCGCTGGCCAGGTAGGCGTTCAAGGCCGGGCGGACCTGGGCAGAGGCCTTCACGATGGCGTCGTCCAGGGGCAGCGCGTCCAGGGCCTGGAACGACTCGCGGAAATTCTGGATGTGCTCGGTGAGCGCGGCCTTGGTGGCTTTCTCCTCGACTTCGTCCTTTTGCAGTGAGGCCAGCATGGCGCTGAGCACGTCGGCGCGCAGGGCGTCGTGCATCATGTCGGCCTCCATCTGCGCGCGCAAGGCTGTGCCGATGGTGGCGATCTGGCTGTTGTCCGAGGTCAGCTTGTAGACCGCCGAATAGCCGGTGATGCCGATCAACAGCATCAGGCCCAGGCCCGTCAGGCTGAAGCCCAGCAACTTCTGTCGGATGGTGAGTTTCATGTTGGGGGCCCTTTGAAGGCGTGCAAGGGGTCAGAACTTGACCGAGAAGCCGACCGTCCACAGGCGGTCTGGCGTGTGGTGGTTGGCGCCGATCGAGACGGCGGTATCGATCTGCATGGTGGGGCTGAGCATGTAGGCCATGCCTGCGTCGTAGGTGACGACCGCGCCGCCGTTCTTGGTCGAGGTCAGTTGCTGGCCGGCCACTTCGACGAAGGTGCGGAAATCGTCGGTCCAGGACTTGCCCAAGGTGACGGCGAAGATGCCGGCGACGAAGTGTCGGCCATCGTCGTTGGTGTCGCGCAGCACGCCGGGCATGATGCCGAGCGACAGGTCGTGGGGCAGTTCCCACTCGGCGACCATGCGCACCGACGGGCGCACGCCATGGCCGCGGAAGGCCTGGCTGCCGCTGTCCAGGTCGGCGTGGAAGAGCCAGGCGATGGCGGGCTTGCCGGTGGCGTCATCGCCATCGTGCGTGTGCCACTTCAGGCCCAGCGAGACGTCGCTGAAACCGTGGTCCTGGCCATCGCGCAGGAAGCCGTCGGTTTCCAGGCGCAGCTCGGTGTTCTCGGTGATGCCATAGCGCAGCAGGGTGGGCGTCATGCGCGTGGTGGTCTTGACGCCATCAACCTTGTTGCTTTCGGACGCGAAAGAGGTTTCGACCTGGAAGCGGTGCAGGCCGACCACGGCGCTGGATTCGACGATGTCAGGGCGGTCGGTGGCCATGGCGGCTTCTTCGGCGCGCGAGGCCAGGGGCAGCAGCAAGGCGGCGGTCAACGCGGCCAGGGTGGTCGGGCGAAAGGGACGGGCCATGGAAGCTCCTGAACAATCTGATGGGAAGTGAGTGGTTCACATCAGTCGTCAGTACTTCAGGATTGATGCCCTGCTGATAACGTCAAGCTGGCGGGCGGATGTAGGCCCAGGGTGGTGCGCGGCCCATTTTTTCGGAAAGCAGTGGGGGTTTCCGTGGAATAGGGCCGTTTTCAGGAAGCGGTGAAGGACTTCAAGGGATCATGTGCGTGGTCTGCCCCGCATTCGCAAACGTGATCACCCCGCCCCAGATGCAGGTGAGCATCGACACGTTGTCCAGCGCCGGGAAGTTCTGCAACATCACCGTGGCCGCCCCTGGCGCCCAGGGCGCAGGCGTGTTGGGCACGCAGGGCATGGGGGTCAGCACGCCCAGGGCCGCGGCGGTGGCGGCGGCCACCGTGGGGTTGCCGGGGCAGGTGCACATCCCGAAGGGCGGGATGTTCACGATGGGTTTGTTGTCCATGATGTTGGCCGCGATCATGTGGCTGGTCATGATGGGTTTGGGCGTGGGCATCAAGGTGCTGGGGGCCAGGCCGAAGGTGCACTTCATCATGGCGCCCATGCAGGTTTGTTGGGGCATGTCGGGGCTCCTTTGAAGTGGCTCAGGCGGGCGTGGCGCCGGTCCACACCGTCAGCGCGCTGAAGTTGTCGTGGCTGGGCTTGTGGGCCGCGTTGGTCAGCACGGTGGCTTCCAGCACATCGAGCCAGGCTTGCGGCGTGGTGGCGTCGGTCAAGGTCTGCTCCAGCACGGCGTCGTCCACGTACTCCCACAGGCCATCGGTGCACAGCAGGAAGACATCGCCATCCTCGATGGCCACGGCCTGGTCGGGCACGCCCACCTCCAGGTACTCGGCCGGCGTGCCCAGGGCCGATTGCAGTTCGCTGCGCTTGGGGTGGGTGCGCATGTCTTCGGGCTTGATCAGGCCGCCATCGGCCAGGGCCTGCACCAGGCTGTGGTCGCGCGTGCGGGTCTGGATGCGGCCTTGGCGGAACCAGTACACGCGCGAGTCGCCCACGTGGGCCCACAGCGCGGTGTGGTCGATGAAGTCGATGGCCAGCAGGGCCACGGTGGTGTGCATGTTGGCTTGCACGGTGCCGTCGATGCGGTGGTCGAGGATGACGTGGTTGGTGCCGACGACCAGTTCGCGCAGTTGTGGTGAGGTGAGGCCAGGCTGGGCTGCGAAGCTGTTGAGCACGTTCTGCACGGCCAGCTTGGAGGCGATGTCGCCACCACCGTGGCCGCCGGCGCCATCGGCCATCACGCAGCACAGGTGGCGGTCGGAGTTCCAGTGGCCGCAGGCGTCTTCGTTGTAGCTGCGGCCGCCTTGCTTGGAGATGATGGCGATTTCGAGTTCCACGGGCGGGCTTCTTTCAGTCAGTGCTGGCCGTCTTTGAGCTGGTCGATGTGGGCCTCGTAGGCGCGCAGGAACTCGCGGCCGAACAGGTCGTGGAAGTCCTCGGCGGCTTCTTCGGAAATCTGGCCGTACAGCTCCTGGAAGACCTCCCAGAGCTTGGCCTTGCGCGTGGCGGGCAGCAGGCTGTTGATGACCGACTTCTGCGTGAGCTTGCTTTCCAGGATGGCCGGGTCGAAGCGTTTGAGCACGCCTTCGAGCGCGGCTTTCATGCCGGCGACAAAGCCGAACTGGTGGGCGCGCAGGTCGTCATAGGCGTCGCGCATGGCGGGGGCCGGCTGCATGAAGCCGCGTGCGGGCGGGGTCAGCAGGTGCGTCAGCGCCACTTCGACCGAGGGCGAGAACTTCAGCGGGTTGTTCTCGCGCGCGACGATCATGGTGACCTCGGCGCGGATCTCGCGCTTGAGGGCGGCGCGTGCCACCAGCAGGTCGACCGTGCCCTTGGCCGATTCGTGCAGCAACTGACCGATGAGCTTCATCAGCTCGGGCGTGAGCGCGTCGATCTGCAGGCTGGGCACGCCCAGGCCTTCGCGGAAGGCCGCCAGCAGCGCTTGCACGTCGGTGCTGCCGGCCATGGCGGGGCTGGTGGCGGGAGCGCGCGGCGGAGCGGCTGGCATGGGTGGGGTATAAGCCGCGGCGGGTGGCATGGGCGCCGCTGGAGGCTTGCTCGCCGGCCGGATGATGGTGCGGCTCTCGGCGCCACCCGCCTGGTCGCCCCAGGACAGCACGGCGCCTTGCAGAGCCGGGCCGCCGATGGGTGCTGCAGGCACGGCGGGCGGCTTGGCCTGTGGCGCAGCGGGCATCACCACCTTGGGCGCGATGAAGGGCGTGTTGAGTTCCGACACGTTGTCGGCCATGGCGTCTTGGCCGGCCGAGGCCGGGCCGCTCATGAACGAGCGCAGCGGGTCGGTGTTCTGGGCGGTGTTGGGTTTGGACAGCGGGTCCTGGAGGGCCGATCCGGCCAGCGGGTCGCCGCTGCGGTGGCTGGCCGGGCCGAGGCCGAAGAGGTTGTCGAGCGAGTCTTCGGCGGCCGTGGGTCGGATGCCCACGTCGGGGATCAAGGGCGCGGTGGACGTGCTGCCGAGGCCCAGGCCGAAGTCATCGGGCAAGTTGGCGGGGGCGGCGCCCAGGCTGCGGCCCAGGTCGTTCGAAGCCGGGGTGGGGTCGGGCGCGAAGGGATCCCAGTCCAGCGGGATGCCGCCAGCGGGGGCGCTGCTGGGTGCGGGGCTTGGCGCGTGGCTTGGCGAGCCGAACAAGGGGCTGGGCGCCGGACTGGCCCAGGCTGAGCCCGCGCCACCGCTGCTGGCGGGGGCCAGCGATGCGAAGGGGTCCATCGGGGCCGTGTTGGCAAAGGCGGGCGCGCCCGCGGCCATGCCCCCGCCAAAACCCATCAGGTCGGCGAAGGGATCCGCCGGGGCGGCGCCGGCCGATCCCGCGCTGGCTTCCACCGACAGCACATAGCCACCGATCTGAACCTGATCGCCTGCTTTCAACGGTGCCTCGGCGCCATTGCCCAAGGCCCGGCCATTGACCAGCACCGGGTTGCTGCCCCGGTCGACCAGCGCAAAGCCGCCATTGCGAAAAGCGACCTGTGCGTGCACGCGGGAGATGGTTCGCTCAGGATCGGGCAGGACCAATTGGTTGGTCTCGGCCCGGCCGATGGTGCCGCCGAGTTCATCGAAGGTGGCCGACAGGCGCTCGGTGGGGCCGCCGTTGAAGGTGAGGATGGTGAGGGTGATCACGTTTGGCAGCTTATCTCAACACGTAGAACTGTCCATCCACCACGGCCAGCTTGACGGGCCAGGCGTGGGTGGTGCCGGATTCGGTGGGCATGGTGCGAAGGATGGGTTGGCCATCGGGGCGCAGGCAGTCGAGCAGGCGGCCATCGGCCACGGGCCGCAAGACCAGGTCGGCGGCGGTGGGGGGCGTGATGCGCAAGGCCTTGCTGGCCCCCAGTTGCTGCACATGGGCCCGAAAACGCGCCACGTCCACCGCGGGATCGCGCTGGTAGGCCAGGCCCAGCTCTTCGAAACGCAAGCGGGCGGCCGCGATGAAGCCTTCCGGGTCGCTGCGCGTCAGGTCGATGGCCAGGCGTTGCACAAAGGCCAGGGCCTGCATCTTCAAGGCGGGCGTGAGTTCGGGCACGGGGGCGTCGAGCCAGCGCCACCGCGGGAAGGTCACGGGCAGCTCCATGGTCTGGTGCAGCACCAAGGGGGTCTCGAAGACCTCGTGCTCGGCCGGGCCCCAGTCCAGCTGGGCCAAGGTGCGCGCCGAGTTCTCGCTGGCGGGCTGGCCTTGGCGCGGCAACAGCAAGCGCAGCTTGACCCAGGTCTGGCCATCGGCCACGTTGGGCGTGGGCGGCGGCATGGGGCCCACAGGCAGGTTGGTCGGGTGCGGGTTGACGACCAGGCTCAGGCGGTTGCCTCCGGCCAGGGTGTATTCGTGCACCGGCACGCAAGCCACGTGGGTACCGGGCGTGGTGCGCGCGTCGACGCTGGCCACGGGCACGCCATTGAGCACGGCCTCGGCCTGGCAGCCCGCGGCCTCGAGTCGGAGCAGGAGCAAGCGTTCCATCAGCCCAGGCTCCAATCCAGCAAGGTCATGGCGGGCAGCAGCGGCCGGGCCTGCCGCGAGACGCCCAGCACGGGGTCGACGATGGCCAGGGTGGTGGCCACCGGCTCGATCTTCAGCTGCAGGTAGAGCTGCGCGCCGCCCAGGCCGGGCTTGGCGCGCAGGCCGGCCTCGCCGACGATGGCACCCGTGGCCGGCGCCGTGGGGTGCAGGGCGACGTGGTCTGGCGTGACGATGGGGTCCATCTCCAGTTCAAAGGGATAACGCAGCTTGACCACGGTGGGGGCCAGGACCTCGGGCAGCAAGGGCAGGGCGGCGTCACGCTGCACGCGGCACCGCAAGAGAGTGCTGCCTTGCGCGCGCAGCCGCAGGCGGGCCTTGGCACCGGCCAGGCTGAGTTCGCCACTGAGTTGCAACTGCAAGGCGCAGGCCACCATGTCGAGCCAGCCTTCCAGTCGCATCACCGGCGTGTCGGCCAAGCCTTGCGGGCCTTCGCGCCAACCCCAGCTCAGGCCAGCCTGGCCCGCCATCAGCGCAGGGTTCAGGTCGATCTGTGCGGCGGTGGCGCCACTGGTGCGTTCGAAGGCCAGCAGCAACTGGTCGGTGCTGGTCTTGAAGTCATCGTGCAATTGGGCGAAGCCGCGCTGCCAGGCACTGGCGTTTTGCGCGATGCCGTCGCGCTCCAGGCGGCAGGTGGCGGGGGTGGCCGTGTGGCGCAGTTCCAGCAGCCATTGGTCGGCCGGGTAGCTGAGCACGGGCAGGGTCAATTCGCCAAGGGGGGCGCCATGGTCGCGCAGGCCGCAACTGGACACCTGCAAGGTGAAGGGTTGGGGCGCGTCTTCACGGGCAATGCCGGTGACCAGGCCATCGGGTGTGGGCAAGGCTGGTGGCGCATGCACGGGCCAGCTCACGGCACTGGCTTCGTGGCCACGCCATTCCCACAGGCCGTGCTGGCCGGTGAAGGCGACGCGGGGGTGCGTGTGGTCGCCACAGCCACCCAGCGCACGGGCCTTGACCTGCAGGCGCGCCAGGCCGCCTTCGCCAGGGGCGTGGGTCAGCACCGCCAATGGCTTGGTGGGCGCGGCTTGCTGTGGGTCGATGCGCAGGCGCGGCGCGGGCGCGGGGCCGGGCGCGCGTTGCCAGTCCTTGTCGCTCAGGCGGTACTCGTGGCGCCAGGCGGTGTCGATGGTGCCGATGTCGATGGCGTCGAGGTCGCAGTTCAGTCGGCCCACATGGTGGGTGCTGGGCAGCACATCGCCCAGCCGGCCCAGGTCGGCCAGGTCCTTGACCACGCGGGCGTCGGATGCGTCGAAATCAGCGGGGGCCAGGCCTGCAGCGTTGGGGCGCCCGGCGTTGGCGGCGTGCAGTCGTTGCAGTTCATCGAGCGTGCGGCGCACCAGCTGGTGGGGCTTGGTGAACTCGCTGCGCTTGGCATCTTGCAGGATGGCCTGGGCCCAGTCGAAGCCGGGCTTGTCTTCAAAGGCCGGGCCCCACACGAACCAGAGGTTGACGTAGCGGGCCACGCAGGGCCCTTCGGCCAGGCCGTGCTTTTGCGCGTGCTGCACGGCCAGGTCGATGAAGGCGCCGTAACGGTCGCCCAGCCGCTCCAGCATGGCGGGCCATTGCAAGGCGAAATAGGTGGCGACGCGTTGCACGAAGCGTTCGCGCGAGACCTGCGCGAGCAGGTCCATCTGTTGAGGGCTCAGGGACAGCATGGGGCGCTCATCCTGCCAGGGTTCGCGTGTCGGTCATCAACTGGCCGACGCTTTCTCGCCACCAGGTCCAGTCGCGCACGGTGGGCAGGGCGATGGCGGTGATGGGGCCGAAAAACTGCTGCAGTTGCGGCGCCGAGCAACTGGGCAGCAGGGCGCGCAGGATGCGGCGGTCGTACCAGCGCAGGGTGAAACGCTGGCCTTGCGGTGTCTTGGCCTCGTTCAGGTCGCGCAGGTGTTCGCGCAGGGCGCGCAGGCCAAGCGCGCTGACGACGAGCACGCCCCAGTTTTCCATGGTGGCGCTGGCCTCTTGCAGCAGCCAGTCGGTGAAGGGCGATTCAGGCTTCAACTCGACCAGGTAGGGCGCCTTGTCGGCTTCGTCGGGGGGCAGGGCGCCGCGGTGCAGGCAGTCCCAGCCCTTGATGTCGGCCGTGGTCAGTCGGGCGGTCAGGCCGGGCACCTGCGAGGCGTCGATCACCGCATAGACATGGGCATCGGGCTGGGTCCACAAGGTGGCTTTTTGCTGGGGCAAAGAAGACGGGGTGGACAAAAGGCACTCCAAATGGCTGGCCCCCGAGGTTAGCGAAAAAAGCGTCCGTTTTGACGGGGGTTTGCGCAAGAAGCTGGCAGGGTGTTGCTGCATAACGCAAATCATTCGCATTAGAATCGCGCATTTGACGTCTCCCTTCTGGACCGCCCGACATGCGACCCCTGCTCGTACTGCTGCACCGCTGGTTTGGCCTGACCGCGGCGCTTTTCCTGTTCATCGCGGGGGCGACGGGCGCCGTCATTTCCTGGGACCATGAGCTGGACTCGTGGCTCAATCCAGCGTTGTACGAGGCCCGCACCCAGGGCAAGGCCCTGCCCGTGCTGGACCTGGCCGCCAGGATCGAAGCAGCGGACCCGCGCGTGCGCGTCACTTTCATGCCGATGGCGATCGAGCCCGGCCACACCTTCACGGCCTCGGTGTCGCCGCGCCCTGACCCGGCGACGGGCAAGCTCTTCGAGCCTGGCTACAACCAAGTGGCGGTGGACCCGGTCACGGGCGACATCCAGGGCAGGCGCCAGTGGGGCGAGGTGTCCCTCTCGCGCGAGAACCTGCTGCCCTTCTTGTACAAGCTGCACTACAGCATGCACATCCCCGAAGGTTGGGGCATCGATTTCGGCGTGTGGCTGATGGGCCTGATCGCCATCGCCTGGGTCATCGACACGGGCATTGCCCTGTGGATCTCGTTCCCCAACTGGGGCGCTTGGCGGCGGTCATTTGCCATCCGCTGGCGCTCGGGCGGCCACAAGCTCAATTTCGACCTGCACCGTTCGGGCGCCATGTGGGTCTACCTGCTGGTGCTGATGCTGGCCATCACCTCTGTCGGGATGAACCTGGGCGGCCAGGTCATGCGGCCCCTGGTGTCGGTGTTTTCGACCTTGTCTGCCTCGCCCTTCGACAGCCGCGTGCCCCACCCTCCGGAAAAGCCCATCGAGCCCCTGGTGTCCCTGCCCGCCGTGGTGGCCAAGGCGCAGGCCGAGGCCCGCGACCGTGGCTGGACGGCGCCGGCGGGCGGGGTCTTCCTGTCGCCCGAGTTCGGGGTGTGGGGCGTGGGCTTCTTCGAGGTCGGCAACAGCCATGGCGATGGTGGGCTGGGCAATCCCTGGCTCTACTTCGATTCACGCACCGGGGAGCCCGCGGGGGCCACCGTTCCTGGCACGGGCAGCGCGGGCGACATCTTCATGCAGAGCATGTTCCCCTTGCACTCGGGCCGGATCATCGGCCTGCCCGGGCGCATTTTGCTGTCGTTCATGGGCTTGATGATCGCGATGCTGTCGGTCACCGGGGTGTTGATCTGGGCCCGCAAGCGCAAGGCGCGGGTGAAGGCCGGGGCCTGGCTCAGCAGGGCAGGACTTTCAGGGTCTGCTGGGTGATCTGAGCGTGCCTTGGTACAGGTCGTCCATTCAGGCCCCTGTGTTCTGCCGTTTTCCGATGGGGTCGAACGCCACGGTTTGCCGACCGTTCAGAATTTCCCCTGGCATAAGCTGCACCTGCGTGAAAGTGCAGTCCTCGAACAAGGTGTTGATCAGGCAGGTTGTGGAAAGATCCAGCCCTTCCAGGGTGCAACGCTTGAACACCGAGCCGGACCAATCGGCCCGAAACAGGCTTGTGCGATTGAGCCGGCATGCTTCGATGACGCAGTCCAGCAGCTCGCTTTTATTCATCGCGGTGTCCGAGAAGGTGCAGTCCAGGATCTCGTTGCCGATCCAGGTTGCACCTTGCAAACTGCTGCCCAGGCCGAACGATAGTCCGGACAAGCGGCTCATGGCAATGGTGACGCCGTCCAGATTCTGGACGGGGATGTCCGACACCTCGATGTCGCGGAGGTCATTCTCGGGGCTGTCCTGAGGACCTGTTTTTTGCCCGGCCACCAAGGCTTCGAACTCTGGCTTATTCAGTTTTCTCATCTCTGGCACCTAGAAAAAGATGACGTTCTTGGCGAGTCCCACAACGTCCAGTGCATGCTGCAGTTCCGTGACGTGTTCGGCCGACATCTTTGCGGTGTCGACGATGACGTTCTCGCCCGCAGCGACCTCGGCGCTGATCTTCTGGACGGCGGCCGGGGTGTTGTAGCCCTTGGGCGCGTACTGGGAGTTGAAGCCTTTGACGTCCCACTTTTGCCCTGCGGCATCAATGAACTCTGAGGACCCTGTGGGATCCCGGGTGATGGGGCTGGGTAGTTTGCCCTGTTCTTCAAGCTGCAAGCCGACCTCAGCCTCACGCAGGGTCTTGGGCGTGACCTTGCCACCTTGGGCGGGGTCGGTCGCCAGTTCATTCAGGCGGTCAAGCCTGGTCTTCTTAGGGGGAGGAGGCGGTGGCGGTGGTGGTGGTGGTGGTGGTGGTGGTGGTGGTGGTGGCGCCTCCTCCTTTGGTCGATTCGCCAATTTGCTCGGCGACTGCGCCTCCGACACCACCTCCTTGGCCGCCGAGCCCTGCCCCCTGTGCGGCTTGAGCCGCGGGTCGCGCATCAAGGCTTCTGCGTTTTCTTCCACCCAGGCCGCGAAGCGCGGCCCCAGCTTGCTCTTGCGCAACTCGGCGACCAGCTCGCCAATCTTGTTGACGCCTTTCTGGGTCAACCACATGGCGATGCCTTGCAGCACCAGCCGGATCAGGATCGCACCGCTGCGGGCGAAGTCTTTGCCCGCCAGTCGAATCTGCATGCGAGGCTGTGGCGAGTTCGGGGCATCCCAGGCGCGGCGCACGGCCAGCTCCAGCAGGGCGGTGAGTTCGCCCAGGCTGTGCCCTATGGAATAGGCCAGGAAGCCCAGTCCCAACCAGCCCAGCACCGCCAGCCCCAGGTCGAAACCCACGGCGGCACCGCCCACCGCGCCGGGAATGGCGCCCGCCCCACCAAAGAAGGCCCCGACCACGGCACCGATCGCACCGCCCAGTGCCGTGCTGGCCGCCAGCGCGATCAATGCTTGGATCAAGCCTGGGATCAGGGCGTCGAGGAACTGGCTCAATTGGTAGCCGGTCTCCTTGTAGACCTCGCCGGGCATTTCCATCACCCCGATCTCGTAGGCCTCCATCAAGGCCTTGAGGTTGTCGGTGCAGTCGAGTGGCCCCAGCCAGTTGGTCCAGCGGCTCATGGCGGATCAGGACGCCAGAGGGTCCGCGAAGTCCTTGGGCGCGGCCGGGTCGGCTGGCGCGGCGGGCGCCACCGGTTGCGCGCCACTGCCGCCCCCGCCCGAGTTGATGTTGACCAGGGGCGCGCCCACGATGGCCACGCCCGCCGGGCTCAGCACGATGGAGTTGCCGCCGGCCTTGAGCGTGAGCGTGACGCCGGCTTCCAGGGTGACGTTCATGCCGCCCTTGATGTGCACGTCGGTGCCGGCCTTGAAGGACACGCCGGTGCCCGCCTCGCCCGCCAGGTCTTTGGCGGATTTGAGGCTGTACTGGCCGCCCGACTTGATCATCAGGTCGGTGGCCGTTTGCAGGTGCATGTCCCCGCCGACCTTGTGCTTGAAGTCCTTGCCCACCTCCAGTTGGTGGTCGTTGCCGACCTTCTCGGTGAGGTCGTTCTTGATGGTCACGAACTCGTCGTGGCCCACCGAGTGGGACGAGTCGTTCTTGACGTTGCGCAGGAAGTCCTTCTCGGCCTGCAGCCAGACGTGTTCCGAGCCCTTCTTGTCTTCGAAGCGCAGCTCGTTGGAGGTGCTGGCGCTGCCGCCCTTGCTGGACTGGCTCTTGATCGTGCTGACCGTGGCATGGTCGGGCAGCTTGTAGGGCACGGTCTGCTCGGCGTTGTAGACGCGGCCGGTGATGAGCGGCTGGTCCGGATCGCCTTCCAGGAAATCGACCACCACCTCTTGCCCGATGCGGGGGATGTTGATCATCCCCCAGTTCTTGCCCGCCCAGGGCGACGACACGCGCACCCAGCAGGAGCTGTTCTCGTTCTTGGTGCCTTCACGGTCCCAGTGGAACTGGACCTTCACGCGGCCGTATTCGTCCGTGTGGATCTCGTCGCCGCTGGGGCCGACCACGATGGCCGTCTGTGGGCCGGCCACCCGGGTGCGGATGGCGCGTTCGGGTGAGCGGAACACCTCGCGGCTGTCCAGCGCGGTGAACTGGCAGGTGAAGTAGGGTGCCGCGCCGCTTTGGCCTTCGTACTCGCCAAACCCCATCTGGATGCGGGTGGACGTGACGATGTGCTCGCGGTTCTGGTCCTCGCGTGGGAACTCGTTCAAGGTGAATCGGTAGCCCGTGGCCAGGCCGCGCACATTGCCTTCGCCATACACCTGCGCGTGCAGCGACTGGTAGCTTTCGAGGCGCAGGTTGGCGTAGCGTTCGCCATCGGCCTTGACCAGGTGCTTGCCGGGATAGTCGTAGACCTCGCCGGTGGCGTGCGCGTGCGATCGTGAGTGCTCGGCGCTGCCCAGCAAGTTGGTCGACGGTGTGGTGAAGTTGTAGTCGGTCAGCGAGACCTTGCCGGTGCGGATCTCGTGGTTGAACTGCCAGCGCGTGATGGCTTCCAGGTCGATGGCCCCGGACAGGGACTCGCGGTAGACCATGTCGGCATGCTCGGGGTAGGGCGTGTGGGCCGTGTCCTTGTTGGCCAGCACCAGGGTGTGCTTGCCGTCCTTGTGCTCGAAGTAGTAGTAGATGCCTTCTTCTTCCATCAGCCGGCTGACGAAATTGAAGTCGCTTTCGCGGTACTGCACGCAATAGGTGCGGGGTGGATGGCTGCCGGTGAGCTTGTCCGAGAAATCCGAGGAGTACTTTTCGAAAATCACCTTGAGGATGTCGGGCACCGACTTGTTCTGGAAGACCCGGCAGTCGTGGGTGCGCGTCAGCAGCCACAGCCAGGGGCTGACGACCAGTTGGTACTCGAAGAGCCGGCCCACGAAGCCCGTCTGGCCGAAGCGCGTGACGATGCCGCTGAACTCGCGTTCGCCGCCCGTGGGCAGTTCGAGCTTGACGGTGATCGGCTTGCCCAGCAGGTCGTTGACCGCGATGGACTTGTCGTCGGACAGCGCGCTGATGCTGAACTCGAACAGCTGGCCCAGCGACTCGGTGGCCGACATGGAGCGCAGCAGCAGCACGTCCTTGCCCAGGGGCGTGCTGATCTCCATCACACGGGGTATTGCGGGCATGGTGATGTCCTGTGGTTAAGGGTGTTGTGCGGTGAAGAGCCAGCCTTGCACAGGCACGCCGCCTTCGTTGCGAAGGTGAATCGGTTCGGCGGCCATGTTCACGAAGCCGGCTTGGGCCAGTGCCTGCTCGACATGAGCGCGGCGGTGGCTGTAGCGGCCATGGGGATTGAGGTGGTGCTGTTCGCCAGGGTCGCCACCTTCCAGGCTTTCCACGGTGAACACCAGCCAGCCACCCTGGCGCAAGGCGCCAGCGGCCGCCCGTGACACGGCGTCCAGATTGCCAAAGTAGCACAGGGTATCGGCCGACACAATCAGGTCATGGGCTTGGTGTTGTGCCTGCAGGAAGGCGGTCAGTTCGGCCTTGAGCAGTTCGTCGTAGACCTGACGGGGCGCGGCCTTGGCCAGCATCTGCCCCGAGAGGTCGACGCCGACCAGCCTTTGCGCATAAGGCGCGATCAGCGGCCCGCACAAGCCGGTGCCGCAGCCAGCGTCCAGCACCTGCCATTGCTTGGCGGGCGCGCCGCCCAGCCGGGCCACGGCCTCGGCCACGAACTGGGGCGCGCGGTAGGTGAGGGTTTCCAGGTTGGCGTCGAAGCTCTCGGCGAACTCATCGAAGGTGGCTTCGACGTAGGCGTCGTCGGCGCGCTCGGGCACGCTTTCGCCGGTGCAGGCGGCCAGGTAGTGCTTGGGGACGGGGTTGTCGGGTTCATCCCGCAACCATTCGCGGTAGACCTGGGCCGCCTCGTCGAAGCGCTTGAGCGTGTAGTAGGCCACGCCCAGCATCTTGCGGGCATGGTGCTGCTTGGGGTTGAGGATCAGCGCTTCGCAAAAGTGCTGCAGCGATTCCTGCGTCTTGCCTTGCAGCCGGAGCAGGTTGCCCAGGTTGTTGTGGGCTTCAGGGCGCTTGGGGTCCAGGGCCAGGGCCTTGGTGTAGGCGATCTCGGCCTCGTCAAAACGCTCTTGCGCGCGGCGCAGCGCACCCAGGTTGTTCAGGATGGTGGCGTTGCCGGGCGACATCTCGGCCGCCTTCTCGTAGGCATCGGCGGCCTCGGGCAGGCGCTTGGCTTCGAGCAGCACATTGCCCAGGTTGTTGTACCAGTCGGGCACCTTGGGGTCGAGCTCGATGGACCGGCGGATGTGCGTGACGGCCTGTTCGCTGCGGCCCCGCTGGTGGTTCAGCACCCCGAGGAAGTGCACGGCGTTGGCCTGGCGCGGCGTGAGCTTCAGGATGCGCTCGTACATTTGCTGCGCGGCTTCGAGGTGGCCGTTCTGATGCAATTGCATGGCAATCGGCAAGGCGTCCTTCAGGCTGACATGCTGAAGTTTTTTTCCGGGCAAACTCGGGCGATTCTTGGCGGGCATGTCTCATTATGTCGGCAATTATTTCGGAGCTGAGCCATGACAGGACGAATGGATTTTGGATTCACGTTTGGCGCGCCCGGCACGGGCACGTCGGCGCCAGTGAGGCGCGATGGTCCCTTCCGGATCGTGGTGTTGGGCGACTTCAGCGGGCATGGCTTGCGGGGTCTTGTCAATCCCAAACCCTTGGGGCAGCGCACGCCCCAATCGGTGGACATCGACAACCTCGACACGGTGATGCGGCGCATGGCGCCCGCCTTGTCCTTGGCCCTGGATGGCAGCGGGCCCGCGCCCTTGGCCCTGAGCTTTGCCTCGGTGGACGACTTCCACCCGGACCAGTTGCTGCGGCAGTTGCCCGAGCCCGTGTTGGTGGCCGCACCATTGGCCTCGACCGTGGCGCCCGCCGGCGAAAGCGATGCCTCAGCCCTGGAGCGCCTGCTGGGACGCCGGCCCGAGCCGCAGGCACCGGTCAACGCGGGCCTTGATGCGCTGATCCAGCGCATCGTCGCGCCGTCCCTGGCGCCGCAGGTGGACCCGGCCCAGCTGCAATCGAAGGCGGCGCGCGACGAGGCCCGTGGTGCGCAGATGCGCGCGGTGCTGCACCATCCCGCCTTCCAATCATTGGAAGCCGCCTGGCGCGGCGTGCAAGGCCTGGTCCGCAGCCTGGACCTGAACGAAGACCTTCAACTGCATTTGCTGGACGTCAGCCAGGCCGAGCTGCAGGCCGATGCCGCGCAGGGTGATGCGGGGCAAACGCCGCTGGCCCGCAGCCTGATGAAGCAGGGCGATGCCGACGAGCCGCCCACGTGGTCGCTGGTCGTCGGCCTGCAGGCCTTTGGCCCGACGGCGAACGACCTGTCGCTGCTCTCGGCGCTGGGGACCTTGGCCCAAGGCGTGTCGGGCAGCTTCATGGCCTCGGCACACGCTTCGGTGGTCGGGCTCGACTCATTCGGCGCGGTGGGGGACCCGGCCGACTGGCCCGGCATGTCGGCCGAGGCGCAGGCCCGCTGGACAGCCTTCCGGCAAAGTCCGGCGGCCGCATCGGTGCGCCTGGCCGCGCCCCGCGTGCTCTTGCGCCTGCCGCATGGCCAAGCCACCGACGCCATCGATGCCTTCGCCTTCGAAGAAATGGCGCCAGGCTTTGCCCACGAGTCCTGCCTGTGGGGATCGGGCGCGCTGGCCTGTGCCCAATTGGTGGGCCAGTCTTTCATGGCGCAAGGTTGGGCCATGCGACTGGGCGACCACCTCGACGTGGAAGACCTGCCCGCCTATGTGCTGGAGCGCGATGGCGAAAAAACACTGCTGCCCTGCGCCGAGGTCAAGCTGAGCGAGGGCGTGGGCGAACGCCTGCTGGCCCTGGGCCTGATGCCCTTGCTCAGCCACAAACACCGCAACGCGGTGCGGGTCATGGGGCTTCGGGCCATGGCGTGATGCCGGCCTCGGTCACCGTGGCGCCACCCACGATGGGGTTGGCGCAGTCCGGGTCGTGTCGGTGCCAATGGTCCTGCTGCCGCTGGATGGCGACCACGCCGAGCAGCGGCGGCTGATCCTCCAGCCGGTGGTGCAGTTCCTTTTGCGCGCCACACAAGTAGTGGTTGCAAACGTCCGAGCGCATCTCTCGCGGCAAGCCACATCCCCGGTCGGTGTGGTTGATGCACGAGCCCTGCTGGGTCCGGTGGCTGAGCCGGTCCAGGTAGGCCGACAACACGTCGCGTGGGCGCAATTCAGGGCGCAAGGCCATGAAGCGCCGGATGGTGTTCACCGACAGGTAGGCCGAATCGCCGCCCTTGGTGCAGCAGCCGCCCTTGCACAAGGTGCACACTTGCTCTGACAGGCGCGCCGCCGGGCCTTGGTCGGCCGGTGCCAAGTGCTCCGCCAGGTCGGGTGGCGCATCCTGGCTCGACACGGCCTGGGCAATGAGCTGGTTCAGCAGATCCCGGTAGTGGCGGCGTCGACGCTCGGCCAGGTTGCTGCGCCGGCCGGGTCCCAGGGGCAAGGTCAAGGGCAGGAAGCGATCGGGCGGGTGCTGCCCTGGGGCCAGCCTTTCCAGCCGGCTCCACCAGCGGGCGTTCTCCTGGTCCTCGGCCTCGAACTTGGCCTTCAGGCGAAGGTCCTCGGCCTGGGCACGCGCCTTCTGGGCCCGGATGTTGCGGGACCGCCAGAGCAGGTGCTGCTGAAAAGCCGCCGCGCTCATCGAGCCAGCCTGTTCGATGACCATGCGGCAGGGCACCGCGTGGCAAATGGGGTAAGGGCTTGGGGGCGTGGTGGGCGGCCGCTTGAGCACGGTGCCGCAGACCACGCACGCCGTGCTCACTTTTTGGACGAGAGCAACTGGTTGGCCTTGCGGCGGATGCTGGCGTAGAAGCCCGGGTCCGGGAAGGTGCCCTTGTTCTGGCTCAGTCCGGTCAACTGGATCTTCGCGCCGCCAATGCTCTTCCTGGCGATCTTGAGCAAGGGGTCCATCTGTGTCTTCTTCAGCGTCTCGACCTTGTCCATCCAGCCGGGTTGTCCAATGTCGTTGACGAAGAAGTTGGCCACCGCGGACGTGTCCGCGCAGGTGAGCAGGTAGCAGCCCAGGATGGGGCACTCGTCGAAGACGGTCAGGTCGAGCGTCTCAGGCGTGCCCAGGCGTCGGTTGCCGGCGCGCATTTCCTTGATGGCGACGCCCAGCGCGTACAACTCCAGGCCCAGGCTGGCCAGGGCGTTGGCCAGGCCGATGCCCACCGTGGTGGCGGTGCCCATGTCGGCCAGCAGGCCCGCGATCTTGGCGCCCGTGGCCAGGGACTGCTGCGCCAGTTGCACCGAGTGCTTGGCCAGGTCGCGCTGGATGAGCGTTTTCACGGCCTGGGCCGCCGCCAGTGGATCGCCCGAGCGGATGCCCGAGGCGTAATCGTTGAACTTGTAGAGGTTGTGGCCGTCGTCGGCCACGGCCTTGGCCGCCTTGGCCAGCTTGCCGCCACTGACCAGGATGCCCAGCACGGGCACGATCTCGGCGAGGATGTCCTGCAGCACCTGGGCGGTGAGGGCCTCGATCACTTCGTGGATGCCGTCCAGGTCGGCGCACTGCACGATGAATTCTTTCACCGCCTTTTCAACGCCGGGCAGGCCCAGGGCCCCCTTGACCGCCCCGCCGCCACCGCCCCCGCCGCTGCTGGCGGCCTTGGTCGTCCCGCCGGCCAGCTTGCTGCCGGACGAGCGCACGCCCTTGGCCGACTTCATCAGGCTCTTGACGGTGGAGGCTTTGTTGACCGAGCCGAACTGCAGCTTGGTGCCTTGGAAGGTCCGGGCCAGGACCGTGCGGTTGGCCTCGTTCAGGGCGCTGATGCCGATGTCGTGCGCGGACAGTGTGCTGGGTGGAGGCATGGGTACTACCTTGAGGGGGCGGTTTGAAAGACGAAGGGCTGGCTTGTGTGTCAGGGCAAGACGGTGATGGCCCGGTCGGCCAGGTTCACCGAGTACGACTTCTTGTTCTCGCTCTTGGCCAGCAATTGCTGGCCGTCCTTGCTCAGGGCCAGGCTGGTGATGAACACGTCCTGCACATCGGCCTCTTCCTGCGGGTCGTACTGGGTCTGGTAGAGAACCAGCGTCCAGAGCTCTTGGCCCGTGGCGGTGTCGATGGCCGCGATGATGCCGCCGTTCTGCGCAAAGCCACGCGAGCGAGCGCCCTTCAAGGCTTCATAACGGATGCCGCCTGAGGTGACGGGCGCCACTTGAGGCACCCTGCGTTTTGCACTTTCCATGCTTCTCTCCTGACGGCCGCCAGCGCTGGCGGCCTGGGTGGGTGGTTCGCCGGCCTGTGCCTGGGGCGGGCAACTGCAGGCGGTGATGCCGAGCGCGGCCACGGCCAGGCAGGCCGCGTGCCGGATGGCCTTGTTTCCTCGCCGGTTCACACCAGCACCTTGGTGATCGTGCCTTTGCTCAGGGCCCCGACCATGTCGGCGGCGAAGTAAGCCCAGCTGTCGGCGTTCTTCAAGGCCTGTTCCGCGGTGAAGCTGTCGCCCGGCTTGAGGCCATCGTCGTCGTAGCGGATGTCTTCGGTCCGCACCAGCTTGTGCGTCAATTCATGCACGACTGTGAGGGCGCACAGCCACAGCTTGGGGATGCTGCCCAGGGCATTGCGCTTGCCGGCTTTCAGGAACACCTGGAAGATGTAGATGACGGGCATGACGTCGGCGGCGTTGACGGAAGCGTAGACGTTGTCCCAGGTGCCGCTGGCCCGCAGGTGGGGACGGTCCGAGAAGATCACGCGCGATGAGTTGCAGGTGGCGTGGATCTTCTTGAAGCCCTCGGCCAGCGTGGCGGCGGTGGCGGCCACGTTCTCCGCCGAAGCGCCTTCGGCGTGGAACCATCGCTTGACCTTTTCCAGCGTCTTGGCGTCGGGCGACCCCAGCTTGATCTGCACGTCGGCCGACCACTTGCGGGCCAGCTGAAGCGAGTCCGACATCATCTTGCGGTTGCCCGAGCCGAACACTTCGGTGTCGGCCGCCAGCTCCGTCTTCAAATCTGCCTCGTTCTTGCCCGCCAGCTGGTCGTAGGGCCAGGTGGAAAAAGCCTTGGGCGGATCGACCACCCAGATGCTTTGCCCGCCCTTCTTGGCGACCATGTGGAAGTGCTGCATGGTCTTGAGGAGCGCGGCGCGGTCCTGGTAGCCCGCGGCGCTGGTCTTGCTGGCCTTGATGATTTCTTCGGCCATGGCGGTCTTGGCCACGCCCTTGCCCTTGCTGGCTTTCCTCAGCTGGTCGCGCAGGTCGTCCAGCACCTTGGCCTTGCCGGCGTTGGGGCCGTCGTCCTCAAGCAAGGTCTTGAGGTTGGCTTCGATGGCTTTCCAGCTCTCGTCCAGGGCGGGCGCTTTCAGCAGCTCGACGGATTTGTTGTAAACCTCGGTGAAGACGTTCATGGTGTGGCCTTACTTTGGTGTGGCGATGACGTAGGTCTCCAGGGCCTGGGAGAGCGCCGTCAACAGCTTGTTGAACTGGGGGTAGTCGGTGCCGCAAGTGCTGGCCAGGCGCTTCATGTTCGCCTTGCTGGTGGGGAAGCCCGAGCCTTTGTCCAGGAACTTGATGGCGTTGTCGCCACCCGGGTCGGTGCTGGATTTCTTGTAGCGCAGCACGTTGACCGTGCGGCCATCCGCGCCGCCACTGAGGTGGGCGTGCCACTGTTCGCCCGACCCGCCCACGATGGTGAAGCACCAGTTGGTGCCGCCGTAGCCATCTCCACCCGGTTCGCTGATCATGCCCGCGCACTTCACGGACGTCATTGCATCGGTGATGTCGGCATCACCCCAGTTGTACACGTAGCCAGCCATGTCACTCTCCTGTGTTTGTTGAGTTGCTTGGACTTCAGTTGAAGTCGTAGGAAAACTCGCCGTTGGTCACGCCAACGCTCACGCCCTTGATCTCCTGGCCTTCCATCATCCGCGTGAGGAACTCGCGCGAGACATCCGGCAGCATGGTGTTGGTCAGGATCGCGTCGATCATGCGGCCGCCCGATTCGCCCTCGGTGCAGCGCGACACGACCAGCTTGATCACGTCTTCGGTGAAGTTGAAGGGGATCTTGTAGCGGGCCTCGACGCGCTTCTTGATGCGCTTGAGCTGCAGCTTGACGATCTCGCCCAGCATGGCGTCGGACAGCGGGTAGTAGGGGATCGCGACCAGGCGGCCCAGCAGCGCGGGCGGGAAGATCTTGAGCAGCGGCTCGCGCAAGGCCTTGGCCATGCCTTCGGGGTCGGGCATCAGGTCCGGGTCCTTGCACAGGCCGGCGATCAAATCGGTGCCGGCGTTGGTCGTCAGCAGGATCAGGGTGTTCTTGAAGTCGATGAAGCGGCCTTCGCCGTCTTCCATGAAGCCCTTGTCAAACACCTGGAAGAACATCTCGTGCACATCGGGGTGGGCCTTCTCGACCTCATCGAGCAACACCACGCTGTAGGGCTTGCGGCGCACGGCTTCGGTCAGCACGCCGCCTTCGCCATAGCCCACGTAGCCGGGAGGCGCGCCCTTCAGCGTGCTCACGGTGTGGGCCTCTTGGTATTCGCTCATGTTGATGGTGATGATGTTCTGCTCACCGCCATACAGGGCTTCGGCCAGGGCCAACGCGGTTTCGGTCTTGCCGACGCCCGAGGTGCCGGCCAGCATGAACACGCCGATGGGCTTGCTGGGGTTGTCCAGGCCGGCGCGCGACGTTTGAATGCGCTTGGCGATCATCTCCATCGCGTGGTCTTGGCCGATCACGCGTTGGGCCAGCAGCGAGGACACCTTCAGGATCGTTTCGATCTCGTTGCGGGCCATGCGGCCGACGGGGATGCCGGTCCAGTCGCCGACCACGGCGGCCACGGCCTGGTAGTCGACCGTGGGCAGGATCAGCGGGGTCTCGCCTTGCAGCGTGGTCAGCTTGTCCTGCACTTCTTTCAGCTGGGCCAGCAGGGCGGTGCGCTCGGCTTCGGCTTGCTCGGCGCTTTGCACCGGCGCTTCCACGGCCGCCACGGCTTCGGCCGCGGCCTCCAGCGGGCTGCCCGTGCCTTCGACCGGGCGGATGCCGGCGCGCAGCTTGGCGCGCAGGGCCAGCAACTCATCGACCAAAGCGCGTTCGCTGTTCCAGCGCTCTTCGAGGCCGGCCAGGCGCGTGCGCTCGGCGGCCAGGAATTCGGTGGCGTCGGTTTCGCGCTTGCCGATGTCGATGCCGATGGCCTTCTCGCGGGCGATGATGCCCAGCTCGGTTTCCAGGGCCTCGATGCGCTTGCGGCAGTCGTCCACTTCAGCGGGCGTGGCGTGCAGGCTCACGGCCACGCGGGCGCAGGCGGTGTCCAGCAGGCTGACGGATTTGTCGGGCAACTGGCGCGCGGGGATGTAGCGGTGCGAGAGCTTGACGGCGGCTTCCAGTGCTTCGTCCAGGATCTGCACCTTGTGGTGCTTTTCCATGGTCGAGGCCACGCCGCGCATCATCAAAATCGCGCGCTCTTCCGTGGGCTCGTCGACCGTCACGGTCTGGAAGCGGCGGGTCAGCGCGGGGTCCTTCTCGATGTGCTTCTTGTACTCGGCAAACGTGGTCGCGCCGATGGTGCGCAAGGTGCCGCGCGCCAGGGCGGGTTTCAGCAGGTTGGCGGCATCGCCCGTGCCAGCGGCACCGCCGGCACCGACCAGGGTGTGGGTTTCATCCACGAACAGGATGATGGGCTTGGGGCTGGCCTGCACTTCGTCGATCACGGCGCGCAGGCGTTGCTCGAACTCGCCCTTCATGCTGGCGCCGGCTTGCAGCAGGCCCACATCGAGCGAACGCAGTTCCACGTCCTTCAGCGAAGGCGGCACGTCGCCGCGCGCGATGCGTTGTGCGAAGCCTTCGACCACGGCGGTCTTGCCGACCCCGGCCTCGCCCACCAGGATGGGGTTGTTCTGGCGGCGGCGCATCAGGATGTCGACCACTTGGCGGATCTCGTCGTCGCGGCCCACGATGGGGTCCATCTTGCCGCTGCGCGCTTGCTCGGTCAGGTCCACCGTGAACTTCTTCAGGGCCTCTTGCTTGCCCATTTGCGCGGGGGCCAGGGCGCCGCTGGCTTCACCCGGCGCGCCGCCAATGCCGGAGCCATCGCTGGCGCCCAGGCCGTCTTCGGGCGAACCTTCGATGATCTTTTGCAGGTTCTCGCTCAGGTCATCGGGCTTGACCTTTTCGAACTGGCGCGAGATGGCGAACAGCGCGTTGCGCAAGAAGCTGGTCTTGAGCATGCCCAGCAGCAGGTAGCCCGTGCGCACGGCGCTGTCGCCGAACATCAGCGAGCCATACACCCAGCCGCGCTCGACGGCCTGGCTGATGTTGTCCGACAGGTCGGAGATGGCGGTGGCGCCGCGCGGCAGGCGGTCCAGTGCCGTGGTGATGTCCTTGGCCAGCACCGAGGTGTCCAGGCCGTAATGCTTGATGATGCGGTGCCAGTCGCTGTCGGGGTTCTGCACGATCTGCGCGACCCAGTGCTCCAGCTCGACATAAGGATTGCCCCGCAGCTTGCAGAACACGGTGGCGCCTTCGACGGCCTTGTAGCCGGTGCTGTTGAGCTTGCCGAACAAGGTGACGCGGTTGATTTCTCCCATGGTGGGATCCTTTCAGTCTGTGTGTTTGAGCGGTTAAACGGGGGTGGCGCGAGCGCCCTTGGAGGGGCGTCGCCAGGATTCGGGGTGCAGGGTGAGCGAGTCGGCGTGGCCGGCGCGGGCACGCTTGCCGGCCCAGCTGGTCCAGCCCAGCCGGCCGTAGACGCCGGGGCGGGCGGCAGGCACGTTGTCGCGGCGCAGGTGCAGGCGCACTTCCCAGTCCAGCTCCATGTTGAAGTACTGGCGGACCAGGGCCGTGACACCGGCCATGGCCGGGCCGTCGGGCAGGAAGGCTTCGTATTGGTCGAGGCTCAAGGGCCCGATGTGGATGCGGAATTTGTGCTGCCGGTCCCAGACCTTGCCGCCCAGCACCGCGCCCAAGCCGAGTTGCGAGCTGATGCTGCCGCCGCGCTCCATGCGCGTGCGTTCGCTGACGGGCAGCGACATCCAGTGGCCGACGAAGGTTTCGATGCGCACGGGTTGGCGCAGGTAGCCGCTGAGCAGCGATTCGAGCCCTTCGGCGTTGCGCACCTGCCGCGACAGGTGGCCGGC
This sequence comes from Aquabacterium sp., assembly GCF_050725395.1. Classification (GTDB taxonomy): domain Bacteria; phylum Pseudomonadota; class Gammaproteobacteria; order Burkholderiales; family Burkholderiaceae_C; genus Aquabacterium. The sequence continues at coordinate 59,519 of NZ_JBOHHL010000015.1, forward strand.
GAAGAACAGCTTGATGTGGTCGGGCGCCGCGTCGCGCTGGCGCCAGGCCGGGCTGCCGGTGCCGATCAGCGAGCCCACGTAGTCGGCGAAGCGGTCCTTGTCCGGCCGGTCCAGGCTGACGGTGGGTTGGGCCTGTGCCCAGGCGCGGTAGAACAGCAGCAGCAGGCGGTGGTGGAACAGGTCGGCGAAGCGCGAGAAGGTGTGGTCGCCGTGGTGCAGGATGCGTTCGCGGGCGTGCTCGGTCAGGTGCAGCGGCAAGGGGCCGTTGGGGCCGAACAGGCCGAAGAAACGCACCTCCAGGCGTGGCACGGCACCGTTCACGCCGTACTTGAAGGCGGAGAGGGTGCTGGGCGCAAAGCTCAGGTCGGCGGTCTGGCCCAGGCGCAAGGGCTCGTCGGCAGGCTTGCGGGCCGTGCCCAGGCGAGGTTTGTCGGGGTGCGCGGCCTCGATCCAGCGCAAGGCCTGGAAGAAGTCGTAGCGGTAGGGCTCCGCGGCCAGGGCCGCGAAGGGATCACCGGAGGGCGTGGTCTGTGTCATCAGATCGTCGCCCTGGTGCCGACCCGTGGCACCCATCGCTTGATGTCGCCGCGCGATTGCGAGCGCAGCGTGGTTTCGGTGAAGGCGTTGATCGACACATGGCGCGCGAAGAAGTTCTCCAGCACCGAGCCGAACAGGAAGGCGCTCAGGCCCTGGAAGGCCATCTCGTCCACCTCGAGGTCGATGGCCAGGCCGCGCCCGAAGGTGATGGGACCGGGCATGGGCAGGCGCCGCACGATGGCGTGGGTGCTGACCGAGCGCAGGCCTTCGATCTGCTTGAGCATGCCGCCATCGCCGTTGTCGGCGTACAGGGTGAGCAGCTCACGCAGGGCGGCGGCACCCTGGTGCGCGTCGGTGTCCAGCAGCGACAGGTAGTTCAGCGACAGCTGGTTGACGAACTTCCAGGCGATGCCGCCTTCACGCAAGGCCGACAGCGGCTTGGACGGGCCCTTGAGGACCCGGATGGCCTTGACGGGCGCCGAGTCGTCCAGGGTCAGGTCGCTCTGGCCCAGGCCCACCGGCATCAGCAAGGGCAGGTCGCGGTTGGTGCACAAGGCGCTCAAGCCCAGTTGGCGCAGGTCGCCGGGGTAGGGCGCTTCGCGTGGGTCGACCAGCGAGATGTAGAGCTCGGTCCCCACGTAGGATGAGCGTGCACCATGGCGCTTTTGCGTGGTCGAGAGCAGCCGGGGCTCGCGTTGGATCGAGTAGTAGGCGTTGTGCTGGCGGTCTTCGGTGTGGAAGGCCGCGTAGAAGGGCAGGAAGCGGCGCTCGCTGTCCACGCCCACGCCATAGCCGTTCACCTCTTGCAGGTCGTAGACCTCGAAATCCATCGGCCGGGTGCGGTCGACCAGCACGTGGTAGTCGTTCTGCGTGGGCGTGACGTGGATGCGGTCGCAGCGGCGTTCGAAGAGGTTGATGGCCGGGGTGCAGTTCAGGGCCAGGTTGCTGGCATCGACCACGCTCTCGAGCGAGGCATCGGCGCGGTCGAACAGCAGCACGATCTCGGCGTCGGTCCCGCCCTGCGCGCGGAGAGCATCGCCCATGCCCTTCAGGTCGAAGAACAGAAAGCGCTGCGGGAAGGCGAAGTACTCTTGCAGCAGGCGGTAGCCCGAGAAGCCGCGCAGGCTCAAGGGCAGCAGCGCGTGTTCGTCCTCGAAGCCCACGGGCTGCACGGCGCTGGCCGGCAAGAAGGTGTGCGACGTGCTGCCCTTGCCGCCGGGCATGACCAAGGCGCCGATGGTGCTGCCCAGCACGCGCTCGTGCAGCTTGTAGGCGATGTCGTCGCTGCCACTGAAGTGCAGGCGCAGGTCGTTCAAGGCCAACTGGCTGAAATTGACGCCGGCCGTGGTGCGCAGCTTCAGGCGCAGACCGCCCTTCACTTTACGGCCGACCGACAAGGTGGACAGGGGCAGGTCGGCGGCGTAGCTGAAGTATTCGACGGCGGTGATCTCCAGCGGCCACAGGGTGACGTCGTGTGCGGTGCGGAACTGGCAGGGGGTCTCGTCCTTGGCGACCTGGCTGCCACGCATCGGGCTGCCACGTGGCACCACCACGCCGCGCGCCAGGTTGCTGTCGCCCAGGTCGGGTTGCAGTTGCGCGATCAGCATGGCCGGCGTCGGCGCCAGGAAGTGCGGGTGCACGATCTCCAGCAGGCGCTGCGTGAACCTTGGGAACTCGGCGTCCAGCTTGAGCTGCACGCGCGACGTCAAAAAGGCGAAGCCTTCCAGCAGGCGCTCGACATAGGGGTCGTTGACCTCGATGCCATCGATGCCCAGGCGGCCGGCGATCTTGGGAAACTGTTGGGCGAACTCGGCCCCCATCTCGCGCAGATGCTGCAGTTCCTGGTTGTAATAGCGCAGCAGTCGCGGGTCCATGACTTGTCTCTTACCTTGCCAATTCTTTGATCTCGACCTGACCGGATTCGAGGTCGACCTCGGTGCGCAGCATCAGCTCGAAAGGCACCGGCTGCGCCCACAGGTTGCAGGTGATGCGGAAGCTGATGACGTTGTGGTGGTCCATCGTCATCTCGTCCATCAGGGCGCTGACCTTCAGGGTGGAGGCCATGATGCGTGGCTCGAAACTCAGCAAGGCCTGGCGCACCTGGGCCTCCAGGTCGATGACGTCCAGCGTGGACGCGGTTTCGCCCGACAGGGTCGGCAGGCCGAAGTTGACGACCGAGCGCTGCACATGGGGGTGCGCGGCCCAGTTGTGGTCGCCCGACAGCTGGGTGCTGTTGAACAGCCAGGCCAGGTCGCGGAGCACGGCCTCGCGCATGCGGTTGCGCGACATGACGCGCATCTCGCGCGACTCGACCTGCACGTCCGGGTTGTCGTCCATCAACCGGTCCAGCAAGGCCGGCTGCAGGCGTTCCTGAGGGGTCAGCTCGGCCATGTGGGCGTCACTCTGCGGGCGGGGCGTTGAAGGTGATGGTGCGCAGGTCCATCAAGGGCAGATCGCCGCCTTCCGTCGTGAACAGGCGTTGGCCCAGGCCGGTGTAGAAACCCGGCACGGGCTCGACCCAGTCGGTCTTGCGCGACAGGGCGATGAGCCCATCGGCGCTGCTTTCGGAGCCGGCGTAGCGCGTGGGGATCAGGCCCACCGATTCGCCGCCGTTCTCGAAGACGAAGTGCGCGGGCATCCACACGGCGTCGCGCAGGTCTTCGGGCGGGTCGATGGTGAGCACGCTCAGGCGCGCGAAAGGCACCCAGTAGTACTTGCCGTTGATGACGGCCTCGATGACCGGGCCCAGTCGCATGTCGGCATCGGCGATCCATTCGAAAGCCTGGGCGTCATCACCCTCACCCACGGCGCCGCTGACGGCAGGCGCCTGTTCGAAGGCCTGGTCGCGCAAGGTCTTGGCCGCGCCGGCTTCGCCCTTGCCTTCGCGCAGCAGGGCCTCGATCAGCAGGGCCAGCCAGGGTTCGGGCTGGCCAAAGATCATGGGCACTTTGGCGCCCTTGAACACTTCGGCACGCAAGAGCTCGCACTTGATGGCTTCGCGGTAGGTCTGTGCCATGGCCAGCGTCGAGGCATCCAGTTCGGTGGCCACGTTCAGCTGGTTGAGCGCGCGTTCCCACTGGCCCAGCACGCACAGCAACTGGAACAGGAAGACGCGCAGCTTGGCGTCGCCCGGCTTGCCGCGGATCAGGTCCTGCAGTTGTTTGAGCGCCTGCTGCGGGTCACCAGCGCGCAGGCTGTCTTCGGGGGCCGAAAGTGCGGAAGAGGTTGCGTTCATGTCGAACCCGGTCAGGTGTTAGTGCCCACGTCAGTGGAGAAGTTGGAGCCGCCCTTGCGTGAGCCCGAGCCGTCCTGAGGGTAGTAGTCGACCGAGATCTTCTGGAAGCTGAAGCTGAGCTTCTCGGCCAGTTGATGCGGCACGCCGGCCACGGTGGCCACGTCGTAGGACGTGATGCGCGCGTTCTCGATCGTCACGATGAAATACTCGACGGGCTTGCTGCCGGACTTGCGAACGGTGAGCACGCCTTTCTTGATGAGTTCGTTGTTGCGCATGACGGACATGAGGGCCGTCGAGGCACTGTCCACGCGCTTGGTGATGTTCAGCGCATCGAGCGCTGTCTTGCCGGCCGCGCCGCCACCACCCATGGCCGAGGGTGAACGCATGCCCCAGGACCAGTCGAGGATGTCGATCTCGCCAGCATGGGCGGTGTCGTTGGCTTCGCCCTTGACCGCGCCGGAGCGGCTGCCATCGACCTTGAAAAACATGTCACCCAGGGACATAAGGAACCTCTGCCAATGGCGTGCGATGGATTCAAACCATTGAAGGGCAAGGGGCCAGCCCCTTGCCCTTCAAGAAAACGGCGCTTGACCCGGGGATCAGGCGTCGTTGTTTTCGGCGATGTTGTAGACGGCCAGCACTTCGCCGCCTTCCTTGGCGCCGGTCTTGTCCTGGGGCTGGTAGGCCACCTTGAACTTGGCGAAGTTCAGCGTGACGTTTTCCGTCAGGCGGTCTTCGCCGCCGCTGCCGCCCGTGCTCACCGAGGTGATCAGCACTTCGGTCAGGGTGATCTTGAGGTACTCAAGGGGCTTGTCGCCGGCCTTGCGCACGATCAGGGTGGCTTCAGGGTAGTGGGTGCCCTTGCAGCAGGCCAGGATCAGGTTGGTCGACGACTTGTCGATGTACTTGGTGAAGGACAGGTCCTGCACGTTGACCTTGCCCGAACCGGCGCCGCCGCCCGTGTGGGCCGAACCGGAATTGCTCAGGCCCCAGCTCCAGGCCAGGACGTCGATGAGGCCCGCGTGGGTCTTGTCGCGCGACTCGCCTTTGACGTCGCCGATCTTGATGAACATGTCTACAGCCATGGTGTGCTCCTAAATTGCAAGTGGTGTTGAATGGATGAACGTCTGGAAAATGGCCCGCGACCCGATCAGCCCGCCTTGGCGGAGGGCAGCTTCGAGACCAGGCGCAGGGAAACCGTCAGCCCTTCGAGCTGATAGTGCGGACGCAGGAAGAACTTGGAGGTGTAGTAGCCGGGGTTGCCTTCGACTTCCTCGACGATCACTTCGGCGGCGGCCAGTGGCTTGGTGGCCTTGGTCGACTCGGACGAGTGCGCAGGGTCCCCGTCCACGTACTGCAAGATCCAGTCTTGCAGCCAACGCTGCATGTCGTCGCGTTCCTTGAACGAGCCGACCTTGTCGCGCACGATGCACTTCAGGTAATGGGCGAAGCGGCAGGTGGCGAACAGGTAAGGCAGGCGCGCGGCCAGGTTGGCGTTGGCGGAAGCGTCGGGGTCGTCGTATTCGGCGGGCTTTTGCAGCGATTGCGCGCCGATGAAGGCGGCGAAGTCGCTGTTCTTCTTGTGCACCAGGGGCATGAAGCCGGCCTTGGCCAGTTCCGCTTCGCGGCGGTCGGCGATGGCGATTTCGGTGGGGCACTTCATGTCCACGCCGCCGTCGTCGGTCGGGAAGGTGTGCGAGGGCAGGTTCTGCACCGCGCCACCCGATTCGATGCCGCGGATGCGCGAACACCAGCCGAACTCCTTGAAGGAGCGGTTGATGTTGGTCGCCATCGCGTAGGCGGCGTTGGCCCAGGTGTACTTGTTGTGGTCGGCGGCGCCGGTGTCTTCCTCGAAGTCGAACTCTTCGACCGGGTTGGTGCGCGAGCCGTAAGGCAGGCGCGACAGGAAGCGGGGCATGGCCAGGCCGATGTACTTGGCATCGTCCGACTCGCGCAGCGAACGCCAGGCGGCGTACTCGGGCGTCGAGAAGATCTTGGTCAGGTCACGCGGGTTGGCCAGCTCTTGCCACGATTCCATCTGCATGGTCGTGGGCGAGGCGCCGGAGATGAAAGGCATGTGCGACGCGGCGCAGACCTTGGCCATCTCGGCCAGCAGTTCCACATCGGGCGGGCTGTGGTCGAAGTGGTAGTCGCCGACCATGCAGCCGAAGGGCTCGCCACCGAACTGGCCGTACTCTTCTTCGTACACGCGCTTGAAGATGGGGCTTTGGTCCCACGCGGTGCCCTTGAAGCGCTTGAGCGTCTTGCCCAGGTCCGCCTTCGAGATGTTCATCACGCGGATCTTGAGCTGCTCGTCGGTCTCGGTGTTGTTCACCATGTAGTGCAGGCCGCGCCAGGCGCCTTCCAGCTTCTGGAAGTCTTCGTGGTGCATGATCAGGTTGATCTGGTCCGACAGCTTCTTGTCGATCGCGGCGATCATGGCCTCGATGGACTTGATGACGTCGTTGCCGATCAGCTTGGTCTGCGACAAGGCCTGCTGGGCCAGGGTCTGGATGGCCGTCTCGACGGCGCTCTTGGCCTCGTCGGTCTTGGGCTTGAATTCCTTTTGCAGCAGGGACGCGAGGTCGCTGCCTTCCAGCGTGGCGCTGGCCAGGGCCGAGTTCAGTTGGGTTTCTGCCATGAGGTTCTCCGCGTAGCGTATCTGGCGTGTTTATTCGGCGGGCTTTTCCGAGCTGCCCAGGGTGGCCAGCAGGGCGGGGTCGGCCAGCACCTTGGCGATCAGTTCTTCGGCGCCGGTCTTGCCGTCCATGTAGGTGACCAGGTTGGCCAGTTGCTGGCGCGCATCGAGCAGTTTGCTCAGCGCATCGACCTTCTTGGCGACGGCGGCGGGCGAGAACTCGTCCATGTTGTCGAACGTCAGGTCGACGCTGATGTTGCCTTCGCCGGTCAGGCTGTTGGGCACCTGGAAAGCCACGCGGGGCTTCATCGACTTCATGCGCGAGTCGAAGTTGTCGACGTCGATTTCCAGGAACTTGCGGTCGGCCACGGGGGCCAGCGGGTCCGCGGGCTTGCCCGACAAGTCGGCCAGCACGCCCATCACGAAGGGCAGTTGCACCTTCTTCTCGGCTCCGTAGAGTTCCACGTCGTATTCGATCTGGACGCGCGGCGCGCGGTTGCGCGCAATGAATTTCTGGCTGCTCATGGTCACCTCCGGTCAGTCTGGATGGGGAAGGGTTGATATCGTCCGAAGTCCGTCATTCGGCGTCTTCGGATTGGATGCTTTCAGGATCGACGCCCATGATGCGGGCCACCTCGTTGAGGGCGTCTGGGGCGAGTTCCCGCATCAGCTGCAGGAAGTTCTTGTTGATCAGGCGGCGGGCACGGCGCAGCAACAACTGGGCCGGGTTGGTGGGCTCGGTGCGTTCGAGGTAGTCGCAGACCATGTCGATCGCCTTGAGCGCGTCGGCGCGCGAATCGACGGCGCCGCTCAGGCCCTTGCCGCCAGCAGTCCGCGTGGCACCGCCGCCTGTGCCAGTGGTGCTTTCTTCTTCTGCGCCGTCCTCGGCGCCGGCTTCGTCGGCCGCACCGGCGGTGGGCATCACCTGGTTCACGAGGCTCAGCAGGCCGTGCAGCGGCCGCACGTCGGGCGCGCGTTCGATGCCGACGTGGTCGTTCAGCAGGGTGCTCAGGGATTTGAGGCGGGCCAGGGCATCGGTGACCTGACCTGGCAGGTCGGCATTCTGCGCGGTCGCGGCGGCCAGCATCTGCTCGACCTGGTGCCGGGTCATGGGCGTTTCGCCCTCACGCGGCGGGTACTTGCCCAGTGCGATTTCGATGTCGCGCACGCGCAACTCGCCAATCGAGCGGTTCTGGATGACCAGCGCATTGCGCACGTCGCCGACCATGCCTTCAACTTCGCTCAGCAGGGCCAGCACGTTCAGGCGGGCGTAAGCGTCGCCATCGTCGGGATCGGGTTGGGGGTGCAGGGTGTCCCAGAAGCGGTCGAGCAGGCCGAGCTGCAGGCGCAGGGCATCGGCCACCGCGCGGAAACCGTTGATCTGGATGTGGGCGCGGCCCCAGTGCATGGCCACGCGCAGGTCGCGCGTGCGCTCGAAGAGCGCCTGGCTGATGTCGTGGACCGAACGCCAATCGGGCGGCTCGGCGGGGGCGAACTGGGTTTCGGGTTTGCCTTGGGCGGCCTGGGCCAGCTCAAGAAAGCTGTTGTCGTATTCCAGATCCGGGCCACAGGGGGCTTCGGCATCCGCCAGCGGCTCGAACCAGTCGTCCACGATGGTGCGCTCGCCGGTGCTGGATGGGTGGAAGTCTCCCGATTCACTCATCTCGTCAACCTATTGAATTCACTGCTGAGGAGCATGAGTGTCTACGAATTGGAGTCAGCGCTGGAGCAACTTTTCAAAAGACTTCGAATTTGTCGCGTGTCCGCAATTGGAAGGGGGATTCTTGCCCCATCTCCAAGGTTGCGTCAATGTGTAACCTAGGGGGGGCATGCCTAGAGGTAACACCTAGACGACAACGCCCCGCCACCGGCTAAGCGGTGGCGGGGCGTTGAAAGGGTTCGGTGGAAAGTGCTCTGTCAGCTCAGAAGGTTTCCCAGTCGCTGTCGGACGGTGGTGCCGAGGTGGCCTTGCTGGCGCTGGCGGTCACCGGGGGGGCGGCCAAGGGCGTGGCTGCGGGCTTGGGCAGGGCGGCGGGTGCCTTGGCCACCGCGGGTGCCGCTTTGGGCGTTGGCGTGTGACGGGCCGTGGTCTGGGCCTTGGCGATCACTGTGCTGGCTTCGGCCTGAGCGCTCACGGGGGCGGCGAAGGACGGTGGCTTCCCACTGTGGCTGCCCAGCTTGAAGGCCGACACGGCTTGCGCCAGGCGGCCGGCCTGGTCCTTCAGGCTTTCGGCGGCAGCGGCGGATTCTTCCACCAGCGCGGCGTTCTGCTGCGTCATCTGGTCAAGTTCGGTGATCGATTGGTTGACCTGGCCGATGCCGGTGCTTTGCTCGGTCGAAGCCGCGCTGATCTCGCCAATGATGTCCGACACGCGGTTCACGCTGGTCATGATCTCGGTCATCGAGTTGCCGGCGTCCTGCACCAGTTTCGAACCCGAATCGACCTTCTCGGACGAGGCATTGATCAGGGTCTTGATTTCCTTGGCGGCCTGCGCGCTGCGCTGGGCCAGCGAACGCACTTCGCCAGCCACCACGGCGAAGCCGCGGCCTTGTTCGCCAGCGCGGGCGGCTTCCACCGCGGCGTTCAGCGCCAGGATGTTGGTCTGGAAGGCGATGCCGTCGATCACGGTGATGATCTCGGTGATCTTGCGGCTGGCCACGTTGATCTCGGACATGTTGGACACGACCTGCGAGACGATCTCCTCGCCGCGTTGGGCGGCGGTGGCGGCGCCCGAGGCCAACTGGTTGGCCTGGCGGGCCGAGTCGGCGCTCTGGCGCACGGTGCCGGTCAACTCGCCCATCGAGCTGGCGGTCTTTTCCAGGTTCGAGGCGGTGTTCTCGGTGCGGTTCGACAAGTCCAGGTTGCCGCTGGCGATTTCTTGCGAAGCCGTGGCGATCGAATCGGTGGCGTTGCGGATCAGGGTGATGGTGTCGCGCAGGCGGGTGGTCATGTTGACGACCGAAGCGCGCAGCGAAGTGCTGTCGCCGGGGTTGGGCTGGATGGACAGGTCCAGGTCGCCTTCGGCGATGCGGCTGACCAGGTTGCGCAGGACGGTGGGTTCGTCGCCCAGGTCGCCCCAGACGGACTTGACGATGGCGGCGGAGGCCACGCCCAGCACGGTCAGCACGATGGCACCCGTGATGGCCGAGACCCACAGGCCGGTGTTGACGCCGTTCTTGGCATCGGTCTGCGCGGTGAGGATGGCGGCCTTGGCCTGGGCCTTGCGCGTGTCCAGCAACTTGGTCAGCACGGTTTGCGACGACTGCATCTGCGCGACCAGGTCACCTGGGGGGGCCTTGGTCAGCAGGGCGCGCGTGGCGCCGATGGCGGCGTTTTGGTAGGCGTCGTAGGCGGCGGTCAGCTCTTTGGCCATGGCTTCCTTGCCACCCAGCTTCTGCATGGCGGAGAGGGCGGCGTGGGCGCTGGCCACCATGGGGTCGGTGTCCTTGATGCGGTCGGGATCGCCTTCGGCGGCGGCCGTCTGCAGGGTGAGGCGGATTTGCTCGGTGCTCCGGTCCACGGCCGTCACGTAGTCGCTGTGCGGGCTGTCGATGGCTTCGAGGTGGGTCAGCCCCCGCGAGGTTTGCTCGCCGACAAAGAAGCTCAGCGCAACGCCGACGACGAACACGGCCCCCGCACTCAAAGGCAACATCCAGATCTTGGTTCGAAAATTCATTGTGGGCTCCGGGCATGCCCCCTTAACAGGGGCAACTCATGGGTGATCCATGACGCTATCGGCATCTTGCGGCCCAGGCTGAAGTGGTAAAAGCCGAAAATATGGGTGTGCGTGCGTGCATTCTGTGCATTCAGCCCTCCCTAGAATCCACGGATGAGTATTTCTGTCCCCACCGACCGGCCCGCCGTGCCGACCCACCGCCGTTTGATGTTCTGGGTGGCCCTGCTGTATTTTTCGGAAGGGCTGCCGCTGGGGCTGTTCTACGACCTGTTCCCGGTGCACATGCGCCAGGCAGGGGTGGGGCCGGCCGAAATCGGCCTGCTGAGCCTTTTGCAGCTGGCCTGGACCGTGAAAATCCTCTGGGCGCCGCTGGTGGATGCCTGGCGCCACCACCGGGTCTGGATGTCGGTGGCCAACCTGGGCATGGCGGGGGTGCTGGTGGCGCTGGCGTTTCACCCGGACGCCTTGGGCCAGGGCGCCACCTGGCCTTGGGTGCTGCTGGGGGCCTTCACGGTGCTGTCGGCCACGAATGACATCGCCACCGACGGCTACACCATCGAGCAGCTCTCGAAAGAGCAGTACGGCGTGGCCAACGGCCTGCGCATCGGCTTTTACCGGGTGGGCATGCTGACGGCCGGCGGCCTGTTGGTGGCGGCCGGCATGTTTGGCCAGGATGGGCAACCCAACTGGCCCGTGGCCTACGCCCTGGGCGCCACCTTGATGATGTTCAATGCCATGGCAGTGCTGGCCGCGCCAGCTCAGGCGCCACGCGTGGCCGTGCCCAAGGAGGCTTCGGGCAGCGAGTGGGCCGTCGTGAAAGAGCAGCCGCTGTGGTTGCTGGCGCTGGGCCTGGTGATCCTGGGCTTGCTGTGGCCCGTGTTGGGCCCGGTCGCCAAGGCGGCGGGCTGGACGGCGATCCAGTCGGTGTCCGGCACCTGGTGGTTCAAGGGCGCCGTGCCCGTGGGCCTGATGTTCGCGGGCGCAGGCCTGATGGTGCGTGCCGCGCGCACGCCGCAAGCCGAGGTGCTGGCCGACGGACCGGTGTTCGGCGCCTGGGTCACCCTGCTGGCCCGGCCGGGCATGCTGTCGGTGCTGCTGTTCATCCTGCTGTTCAAGCTGGGCGACGCGGCCATGGGCTTCATGGTCAAGCCATTCTGGGTGGACGCGGGGTTCACGCCGGCGCAAATCGGTCTGGTCAGCGTCAACGTGGGCCTGGGCCTGTCGATCGCCGGTGGCCTGGTGGGGGGCTGGTACGTGGACCGCGCCGGCATTTTCAAAGGATTGTGGGTGTTGGGATTGGCCCAGGCTTTGTCGAACCTGGGCTACGCGGCAGCGGCCTGGTATGTGCCACACGCCTTGCCTGGCATGGTCGATCCGCAGTACCAGATGGTGGTGTACGCGGCCAGCGGCCTGGAAAGCTTCACGGGGGGCTTGGGCACGGGTGCCTTCATGGCTTTTTTGATGGGCATCACCCACAAGCACCGTGCCACCACCGAATACGCCATCCTGTCGTCCATCTTCGCGTTCTCGCGCGCGGTGTCGGGCTGGGCGGGCGGGCTGGGGGTGGAGCAAATGGGCTATGCCGCCTTTTTCTTCCTGACGTTCTGGCTGTCGTTTCCGGCATATTTGCTGCTGCCGTCGGTGCGCCGTATGCTGAACCGCACGGACGAACGTTGAGCTTGTAGGTGAATGAGCAACCATGGAAATGCGAATGAAATCTGGTCGGGTGTTGCGGATGGCGGTGTTGCTGTCCTTGCTGATGGGTGGTGTGGCCGCGCAGGCGCGCGAAGGCGTGGAGGTGAGCAAGCAGTCTGGCTTGTCTCGCCTGGTGTCGGCGGACCAGGTGGAGCAACTGGCGGCCCAGCAGTACGTGCAACTGGCCACGCAGGCCAAGGCGCAGAACGCCCTGCTGCCGGACAACCACCCACAGGTGATTCGCGTGCGGGCCATTGCCCGTCGCTTGATTCCCCACGCCCTGGAATGGAATCCGCGCGCAGCCCAATGGCGTTGGGAAGTCAATGTGCTGCAGTCGAAAGAGATCAACGCCTTCTGCATGCCGGGCGGCAAGATCGCTTTCTACACGGGCATCCTCGACCAGTTGAAGCTGACCGACGACGAGGTGGCGATGATCATGGGCCACGAAATGGCCCACGCCCTGCGCGAACATGCGCGCGAGCAGATGGGCAAATCGGCCGCCACGGGCCTGGGCGCCAGCGTGCTGTCCAGCCTGCTGGGCCTAGGCCGCACGGGCGACATGGTGCTGAACGCGGGCCGCAATCTGCTCACCTTGAGCTTTGGCCGCAAGGATGAAACCGAGGGCGACCTGGTCGGCATGGAGCTGGCCGCGCGTGCCGGCTACGATCCGCGCTCCGGCCTGACCCTGTGGAAGAAGATGGCCGAGGCCAGCAAGGGCGCGCCGCCGCAGTTCTTGTCCACCCACCCGGCCAGCAGCACCCGCATCCAGGACATCCAGGCCAGCCTGCCCAAGGTGATGCCGCTGTACCAGCGGGCCGAAAAGCCCGCGCAGCGCTTCGATCAGACCAGGTAAGGGTTGTAGCGGCGCTCTTCGCCCAGGGTGCTTTCCGGGCCGTGGCCAGGCGTGAAAGTGACGTCATCGCCCAGTGGCAGCAGCTTGTGCTTGATGGCGTGGATCAGGTGCGCATGGTTGCCGCCCGGAAAGTCGGTGCGGCCAATGCCGCCTGCGAACAGCACATCGCCCACGAAGACGTGGCGCGTGGTGGGTTCGAACAGCACGACGTGCCCTGGCGTGTGGCCGGGGCAGTGCAGCGACTGCAAAGTGCAATGGCCGATTTGAACCGTGTCGCCATCGGCGAGCCAGCGCGTGGGCGCGAAGTGCTCGGCCTGCGGAAAGCCGAACATGTCTGATTGCTGGGGCAGGGCGTCGATCCAGAACTGGTCACCGGGATGAGGGCCCTCGATGGGCAGCTGGTGTTCGCGCGCCAGGGTGCCGGTGGCGCCCGCGTGGTCGATGTGCGCGTGGGTGAGCCACAGGGCCTTGAGGTTCAGGCCGCGGGCCCTGATGGGGGCCATGAGCTTGGGGATGTCGCCGCCGGGGTCGATCAAGGCGGCGTCGTTGGTTTCATCGCACCACACCAGGGAGCAGTTCTGTTCAAAGGCAGTGACGGGGATGGTGAGGCGGTGGAACATCTTGTCTGGAATGAAGCGGATAACAAAGTCTCAAAAATCAAAACATAGTTTCAAAAGCATGCGCGACGCTCGTTCTTGGTGTCAGAACATAGTCTCAAAACGCGTTGAAGTGAAACGGCTTTTTGAACCTCTCAACCATGCACTGCACTGCGACCCCTTGATCCAGTTTGCGGCAGAACGCCCACTGTGCGTTCCAGTTCAGCACGGCGCAGGGGTTGGTGGGGACAAGCCTAGCCTAGCTATTCCAGTCGAGCGGCCTGTGCCGCGACATGTCCAGCAAACGAAGTGACGAATGTTTTAAAGCTCGTCATGTCTGACAGTGACGAGTATTCGCCGGTATCGACGGCGGCGTGTGGAGTAGTCATCAATGCGGCAGTTGTGTAAAGCTGCTCTTTGGCTAGGCGTTGACACAGGATGTCATAGCGCTGTTGATAGGACGCGCCCTGGAATTCTTTAAACACCTTGAAGTGCGGAGCCTGATCACGGACGGCGCTCTTTGAACCTGGAGCATCTTCTACCAACATCATCCAGCCAACAAAAGGCTTAGGCTGCTTGCCAAAGGCATCCTCTCTATAGGCCGTCCAGAAGTCATGGGCCGTACCGATGGCTTCTTCTGTCCGATTGTTGAAGTTGTTCCCAAAAGATGGTCCAACCTGACTCTTGAGTTCAATTGCCGCTATGAGTTCGCCTTTGTCCATCACCAGCAGATCCCAAAGCTTTGTTGGGCGGAAGTAACCCGGGAGGGTAAGTACTGCCCTATCCTGATGAATTTGTGCATGTGCCAATCCGTTGGCTTTGACAATGTCAATGATCAAGGCCACGAACCCATCCATGTTCTTGCCACCGGTGACTCCGGCTCGTTCGCCTTGGTCTCTTCTGCCGGCTTCTATTTGCTTCTGCTTTGCCTTTGCTCTATTGCCCCAAAATGCCATTACGGCTTCTTTGGTTTTGCGTTCATAGTCAACTAAATCAAGAGCCATTCTTCGCCACCGTTGTTCTTAAAATTTGCATGTCTGCTTGCGTCAATTCGTAGAGCCGAGCGACCAAGCGATTGCACGCTTCGCGATCTTGTTGCTGCGCCGCTTTTTTCAAATCTCTTCTTAAGTCGGTAGGAACATTTTTCCAGTGAGGAATGCGGATACGACGTAGATACTGCGCCTGAAAACGTAAGAAGCCTCCTGCCATGCGGGTTGAGTAGGCTGCAACAAATAGGCGGGCGATGCCTGATAGCAGAACGGCCTGAAGAGCGCGTAGATCCCATTCCTCCGCCGTTATGTAGTACAAGTTGTGATGGGGGTAAAGCCCGTCTTCCTCATAAACTATGTGGGCGTCCCCTTTGATGTCCGGGACAAGTAATTTGGGCTGCCGAGCGAGAGTGGGTGTGATGCGATCTATGGTGCGGTACCAGTAGCTTGGAGTCTTTTTCGCGCAATGCCGCCCTGCGATCTGCTCTTTGCGTGCCTCAAGGTAACTCTTGAGGCGGGGGAAGTCTGCGAGATCAGCCAGCTTTCCGGTATCGAGGAATGGATTGATCACGCCGAACCCTCTCCACTGAACTGATCCGTCAAGGATGTCCCGCGTCATTACTAGCGGCAACTTGCGATCATCTTCTACATCAAGCTCCGTAAGCTTCCCGATGAAGGCCTTGTCCGCTCCTGTAGCGACACCAATGCCTACCTTGCAGCCCGCCTCTTCGATTGTTGGAAACATTTTTTCAAGACGTCGAACCAATAGAAGTTGGTCCGGACGCTCAAAGATCCAAGGCTCTGAGCCGGCGGCTATGCCACTTAGCTCTCTTACAGGATCGTCCTCTCCCTGAAGCTTCTTAGCCAACAACTGAGTTGATAGCTTTTTTAGAGCGTGATCGTTTATGTCCGGCCGCCGCGCAAGGCGAGTTACGGAAGACTTCTCCTTCGTGATGATCGTAATGGCAGGATAGGCAATTACATCCGAATGGAAAGCTTGCGTGTTGGTCATATCAACGTGGATCTTCAGATGAAAGTCCCCCGCAACTAGTTCGCGTAGGGGGCCGCCATAGCGGTTCTTCATCCATCGATCGGCACAGATGAAACCTAAAGACCCCCCTTTGATCAAGCTCCTTAGTGAGCGCTCTATGAAGGGAACGTACAAATCTGCTCGGTCGTACACAGTGCTGTAACGACGACGATACTCAGCTAGCAAGTCGTCTGGAATAAGTTCCTGACGCACATAAGGAGGGTTGCCCACGACCATGTGAAAGTGTTGGGGTAGTTCCGCCAAAAGGAAGTCACCATGGATCAACCAGCGCTTTGAGATCGCAGTCGCCAGTCGAGTAGCTACCCCGGCCCCCCGTAAGCGAGTGATGACGGCTTCTTGCACCCTTTCGAAGCTATCTCTGTGCAGCTCCACCGCGCGGACGCTATCTCCAAGAGCTTCCAGCGCATTGCTGCTCCCAGATGAGCGCCAAGCCTCTAGGAGCCGATCAATCATTGGAAACAAGAAGTCGCCCTCTCCAAAAGAGGGCTCCAAGACTGTTAACTCATGCAAAGGTAGGTCACTGGTGTAGCCAGTGAGGTCGAGGATGAAGTTAACGACCTCCTTCTTAGTAAAGATGGCTCCGCGTTCTTCAACGCTGCTCAGCGGAAGCTTCTCCGAACCGCGCGAGTTCGAGGTGTTGCTGGAGGAGAGCGTCTCGTGTCGTGAAAGATTTAACGTCATAGCGGTCAGCGGGCATCGGCCTGTGAGCGGGGGAGCTTGTCGCGCAGTGCGTGCACGATGATCTTTCCCGTATGGCGGCGAGCGGAGGCAAGTCCATATGAAAGCTGGCGCTGTAGCCATATCTCTGCGCCACCACCGAACACAAGATCAAGCCGAATCGCCATTTCTGGTGAAATGCCTGCCTTGCCGCTCAATAAATTTGACAGCGCTTGGCGGCTTACTCCCAAGGCGAAGGCCGCATCTGTCACGCTAAGTTCATACCGATCAAGACAGTCACGCTTGACATGGATTCCGGGGTGTAGGAGCTCGCTGCTTCTCATAGGAGAGGGTTGTTTCAAGGGGCGTGAGTGTCAAGCATCACTTTACATCACCGCCCTTGCCGCACTTGAGGGGGGATGCAATCGAACGCCTGGTAGAAGAGGGGCGCTGAAGTCTGCATGCATAGATCTCGCTGAGGGGACTCGCCTAAGACAGCGCCTCACTCACTACTTGTGAGGAGCGCGCAGTCAGGCGGCCCACTATTTGTAGGTCAATGAGCATCAACCGGTCTTCTATGCCGCGAGCACCTGCAACGTTAGGTGGTAAAAGAGGCAAAAGTTCTGCCTTATCGGCAGCAAAACGGGAGGCATATGTCAGTAACGAAGGCAGAGATGTTTGGTCTGGGCAACATGTACGTTGCCTACCGGAAGGCCAAGGCGGAAGCGTTCTATGAGAACACCCACTTTCACGCCCTTGCATTTACTAAGTATGAGCAGACGCTAGACCAAAACCTTCGAAGGCTTCGAGATCGATTAATAGCTCGCAAACCGGATTGGCAGGCCGACCTGGATTTTCTTGGCGATCACGCGTACCTACCTAAGTCGGTCGACTGCAGTGCATGGGAGACCAATAGCGATGGGCACTTTCGAGCACTGGATCCTCGGCAGGATTGGCAGCACAGATTTACTGAGTCTGGGAAGCGCGCCCGCGCAACCCTTCGGTTAGTGATAAGACCTACAGTGGATTTTCAAGTTGTTTCAGCGTTGTGGATTATCTTCGTTGGGCAACTCTTCGATGCATCGCTTGATCGCAAAACCACGTTTGGCAACCGACTTCGGCGAGCCTATAGCGCGCCTAGTGACGAAAGAATCGGTTCACCCGGGGTCAACCTCTCAACCCTTGGCTTGTTCGCACCCTATTTCTCGGCCTATCGTGAATGGAGAGAGGGCGGACTGTCGTCGATGGACAAATCGCTTGAGGATGGTGAAAGCATCTTGGCGATCACGATGGACATCGAAAAGTTCTATCACCGGGTCTCACCGAAATTCCTGTTGAGGCCTGCATTCCTGAAGTCGATGCACCTCAAGCTGTCTTCAGTAGAAAGGCGATTTACCGAACAACTGCTCGCTGCCATGGATGTTTGGTATAGAAGCACTCCAGATTTTAAAATCCGGCCTGAAGGGGCAATCCCAGTTGGACTATCGGCCTCAAAAATCATAGCAAATGTCATTTTGGCTGATTTCGATCGGGCAGTTGTCGCGAAGCTGCAGCCCATTTACTACGGCAGATATGTAGACGACATATTTTTGGTGTTGAAAGCGGAAGGTGAGGAGTACGGCGCCCAACGCGTTACAGGACGAATAGCCTCTAGTCTGAACCCACTGATCAAGGTGAAGAAAAGCAATGCTGGTCCTGACTCACTCACTCTTCACTTGCCATACGCCAAGGACTCTGAGCTTGTATTTGCGGGGCCAAAACAAAAGATTTTTGCGCTCTCCTCTGCACATGGCTCGGATCTCGTGCATCACATCCGAGATCAGATACGACAGCAGTCTAGCGAATACAGACTGTTGCCAGCGGTCCCTGAAACCGGAATAGCGATGGCATCCCGGGCGCTCTTAGCCACGCCCAACGCAGCTTTGCAGGCTGATGCGCTGCGAAAAGCTGACGTCGTTTCAGTACGTAGACTGGGCTTCTCTCTTTTGCTGAGTGATATTGAGACCTACGCGGCGGACCTTAGCCCACGCTCATGGCAATCGATTCGAGATGAGTTTTACGGTTTGGTCAACCGCCATGTGGTGACACCTGTCGGCTTCTTTGAGTTCATTGGCTATATACCCCGCGTATTCGGCCTGATGTTGAGTTGTGGGGACACGCGAGAAGCAAAACAATTGGTTGCTGCGCTTTTGGCGATCTCGGAACTCCTTCAAAAAACTACGACGCTGGGGGACGCCAGCAACAAAGAAGCTTTTCAACTTTGTCTTCAGCAATACGGCTTGGCATTGTTGCAAGCTGGGGTGCAAGCAGCGACGCTTCGGTCTGTGGAGTTGAGCCCTGGATACTTGGGCGCACTGCGAAAGGTGAAAAAACTTGGTCATGGAATTCGAGTCCCATCGACCATTGCTGCGCTTGAAATTTTGGTGAAGCAAGTGCTGCTGGCCGATTGGGGGCGGCGAGCCTACAAGGACTATTGGTTTCAAGCTCAACGAAGCAATGAGCTTGGTCCCAAAGTGCCCAGAGAGATGGAAGTCCGGCGGCAGCTGAGGTTGGGCGCCATACGTCGTTTTCGCCGAGAAGCCGCGGATTTGAAGATTCCCCATTGGCCAGCACTTGCCTTCCCCACACGGGCTCTTCGTGTTGATGAAATTGGTTTAGTAGCTCCTGCCGTCTTGTCTGATCCCTTTCTGTTTCGGAGCGTGATCAAGTTCCTTCGCGGTGCTGAGGTGGTCTCTAAGGGGACGCTGGGATTTGCTGTGAATGATTCCAGATTGTCCCCTGCGCATTTCATTGTCTCGGGCAACCCAAGGAAGCGGATTCGCATTGCCGTGACAAGCTTGGAAACAACTGAGGCGCAATGGGAAGCAGCCGCACATGGCAGGCAAGATCGGTCAGCTAGCCGTTACGTCGCGTTTAATGGCCTGATCAATCGCGTCCTGAAGGACCCCAAACCACCCGACTACATAGTCATGCCAGAGTTGAGCATTCCGTTGCGATGGGCGTTACGAGCTGCGCGCAAGCTTGCGACCAATGGGGTCTCACTACTAGCGGGAGTTGAATACCACCGTGATCGAACTACCCAAAAGCTGCGCAACGATTGCCTTGTCTCATTAACCACATGGTGGCCAGGCTATGCAAGTAGCGTAGTCCTTCTACAGCCGAAGTTTGAAGCAGCGCATGGCGAACGCTTGGCACTTACGAAGCTGCTTGGTAAAAAAGGAGAGCTCTTCAAGCCAACTGGAATGAAGGCGAAGCCAACGCTATATGGTCATAGAGGCTTCTTCTTCTCCACGCTCATCTGTAGTGATCTGACAAACATTTCTCACCGCCATGAGCTTAGAGGTGAAGTTGACGCGCTTTTCGCGCTGGAGTGGAATCCTGACACGAAGACCTTTGCATCATTGGTTGAGTCGACCGCTAATGACTTACATGTCTTTGTCATACAGGCAAACAACAGAAAGTATGGTGACAGTCGGATCCGAGCTCCCGCAAGGCAAGACTACGCGAGAGATGTCGTACAGGTAAAGGGAGGCGTTAGCGACTATTACGTAGTCGGCGAAATCGACTACGAGCAGCTTCGAATGGAGCAGCGCCGCAAGGTTAAAAATCCACAGTTCAAGCCAGCGCCAATTGGATACCGGATGTCGAGGTCAAGGTCGAGGTCAAAGAAATAATTGACTGCTCCAGTGTAGAGATCATGGGCTCCTCGCTGGATCGACAAGATTCAAGGGGGCAATTGACTCAGCGGCGATGTCTGTGGGGTAGATGCTTGAACCCTGCTTAGCACAGAGGCGGTCAACCCCATAACCATTGCAGCAGATGATCTGTCGTATCGAATGATGTTTTCCTTGGCGTCATGATGATGGGCTGGGTGCGTATAGTTCATGAGCGCCTGACGTATAACAAGTTCCCGGTGACTGAGGCTTAGCTCCTTGTCTTTTCCGTTTTTGAAGGCCTTCATCGCCCCCACAAGATCGTTGCCGGAGGCTTGAATCGCCTCAAGTGCTTTGCGACATACAGCAACTGCTTCGTCGTAATGTCCCCGAATGAGGTGCTCATTCGCCTGCTGCAAATAGCGAGCAGAAGCAAGCGCCGATGCGTCTTCTGATGCTGGAAGAGGGACCTCGAACAGCAATGCATGGCCATAGCCACATTGCTTAAGAGCGTCAATCCAATCTGATTGACTGATCCGACAATCAACGGTCTCTTGTAAAGGTGTTACGTCTTGCTCTTTCCAGATCTCGCCTTGCAACCGAAGTCTAAGTGTGACGCCCCGGCCTGTCCTTAGCAGCTCAATCTTCTCCATGGCGCTGCCGCTTAACGTCAGCGTGTAGTACATCCAACTTTCAGCACCGTATGCATAGACCTTGAACGGGATGGTCAACTCTGGAAATGCATGGGCGAGATGGAGCTCTTCGTTCTCGATTTTGGCGGAAACGAAGGCAAGTGACAGCCGAACAATAGGGGGGGTCGCATCGTGGGTCCATCCAACAGTGTTGAACGCGATGCTTAGCTTAAATCTATAGCCATCCGCAACAGGCTCACCAGATATTCCCGAGAAACGCCCGTCCGCAATGATTTTCCCGCCGTTCCAACAGATCGTCATATAGCACTTCCAATCTCACCAAACTTCGCCGCGTCAACGAGGCCCAGCCGCCGCAGCTCTTCGAGAATGATGGGACTCAGCGGAGCTTTAGCCGGGTCCAACTCTTTCAGGAGGTTGCGCGCACCCTCAGCGCTCAGCACTTCGCCAGGATTGGCAAGGGCCTCTAGAGCCGCGGCCGCAATCCGCGACAGCCCCAGCTCGACGTAAGCGGTTCCAGCTTCTGTCGACACCCCTAGCTCCAGGGCCAAGGCGAAAGGGAAGACATCCTTCACCCTATCCTCGTTTCCTGTCTCACGTAGAGCCAGAAGAAGGATGTCGCGATAGGCCTTACCCAACTGCACAAACTGGAAGCGAACGACGTCTTCGATAAGTGTGAACGCCTCATAAATGTGCTGGTTGACCGTCTTCGGTTTCGGCGGTTCCTTGCCCTCGGCGCTCGCTACTTTGGCCTTCCTTTCTTCTGTTTTTCTCCGCCGGTCCGCCCAGAGCTTCAACATCACGGGGTAAGGCATGCCCTTCATCCACCAGACCGCCAATGGAGCCGCGAGCATGCCAAACTTCATAGACTGGCCGTTGACCTGTTCCACAATGCGCCCGAACAATTTTTCGTAGTGCTCTTTGGGGGCCGCTGATGGCTTGACTGGGATGAGCGATTCAATTGCGCCTTCATTGATCTTGACAACAAGGTAGTCGTAAAGTCGACGAAGCCCAAACGGGTCAATTGTCCAGTTCTCCGCAAGGATGTGGTCAGGCAGGTCGATTTTGGCGTAGGCCGTCTCGGCAGCTGCCACCAGCGCGTCCACAACGGTTGGCTCTGATGCTGGCATAACGCGCGCGAGATAAGGCTTGACGTCCTTTCGGGCCACGTGAGCAACCAGAAGCCCTGCGCACGCCCGAATGCGGAATGTCTCAGGCTTGCTGACTTCTTCGGGAGGAAGCACACCATCAAGCAGCGCCTGCGTGACCTGCGCGCCGTTCCTCTTGAGAGTCTCAGCCAAAGCAGGCTTGACGTGAAACGGTACGAACTCGTCCATGGGCTTGGTATCCCACTCTTCATAGTTCAAGAGGAATACGTTGCCCACAATGTCGTGGTTGAGGCGACCGGCTCGGCCTGCGAAGTTCCAAAGCAGCGCTGGCTCCAGCGGCTTGCCGGAGCCTCGCGTAGGCGTGTCAATGAAAACGTTTCGGGCCGGCAGATTTACGCCCTGTGCAAGCGTCGTCGTGCAGACAAGGTACTTGATGCCCCCTTCATCTTGCTTAAACGAGGTCTCGATGGCTTCACGCAGCAGGCTGGGCATGCGCCCGTAGTGATACGCGACTCCTTGGCGGACCATCGACACTAGTTGGTACTCAGGATGGACATGATCTTCTATGAACTTGGCTAATTCTTCAAGGGACGCGTCTCGAAGTTCACCTTGTTTTGCCTTGAGCATGCCTTCCAGCAGCGCAGCGGTCTTTTCAGCCTCGCGAGCGCCCGTCTCATAGAGTAGAGATCCGTCGTTGCCGCCTAGTTCTACCGCTACAGTGGCCAGGCGGGTGCCCTTGCTCGAAAGAGAGCGTTCAACGCGCACTGCTCCTAGAGGCTTGCGCACGCCATTGCGTCCCATCAGAGCCATCTCTAGCTGAAAGGGCTTTCCATGCATCTTGCTCAAGACGATGCGGTTTTGCTGAACGGGCGAGAGCTTTGTGGACAGCGGAATCAAATCGGTCACTCCGAATGACCTAGCCACGGCCGGCATGCCCTCCGCACCAGGAGCCAGCAGAATGACCTTGGTCTTCGATGAGGCCAGGGCCAGGCGTTCCAGACAGTCTTGAAGAATCATGCCGCGTGCGTCGTCCGCAATGTTCTGGGCCTCATCTACTACTACGACATCGAACGACAAGCTGTCCGATGCCACGGCGAGCAGAGCGCTGAGCCGCTCCTGTGTCAGAACGAAGATCTGCTTGGGTCGCTCAAGTTGATCAAGTGAGGGGACCGCAGAAATGCGGATGTCTGTACGTCCCTTGAAGCGGGCCTGTAACTTGGCCTGGACCTCTGAAAGCAGTGCGCGGGTTGGAGTTACGTAAACAGCTCCAAATGCTGGGGTGGCGTCAGCCAAGCGGCAAATGTGTTCAAGAACCAGGAACGACTTGCCCGCAGATGTTGGGGCGGTGATGACCTGCGAGGCCTTTGCTGGCAGATTTTTCCAGACGTGGCGCTGGTAGGCGGTGAGAGCGATGGTCTCGTTGCCGATCTTCACGCTGCTCATGCGTTCGGAAATTTTGCGGTTGATGAGCCCCAGCAGGGTGTCGTCGCCTTTGCCGATGTGAAATTCTGCGAACCTGAGACTGGGGAAGTTGCCAAGCTCACCGAGCAGGCCAAAAGCGCGTTCGCGCACCTGCCCGTCGCCGCACACAAGCAGAGACTGGATGGCAATCTCTTGCGCCTGGCGGTGCAGGCCTTCGTCGTCTGTTTGAACGAAGACCTCTGCACAGTAAAGCAACTTGGCCAAATCGTCGTCGCTAACGCGCTCTGTCTCCGGCGCCTTGACCAAGGTTTTGGCGACACCCGCAACTTGGAGGGAGGCAAGCATTGCCCAATAGTTCTCGTTGTCTGTGAAGCGCTTCGATAGCTCAAGTGCAAATGAGCTCATGCCTTGACCACCTTGGGAACATAGCCCATGACGTCATAAAAGAGCTTGCGCAATTCGTCGATGTCTGGGGTAACTATGAAATAGACGAGGCACTTGTTTGGGTCGGCTCCCTGCTTGGTAAGGTGCTTCAATGCAGATTGCTGATGATGGTCAAGTTGCTTGGCATAAGCAGCGGCAAGTTCCCGTTCATGGAATCCGGGCTTTTGCCCCTTACTGACTGGCGGCAGGCTCTTAAAAAGCTTGTCGTCTGAATATAGTACGACGCCAACGTAGCGCTCCCTTTTCGGCACCTCATCCGGCGAAGCCATGATGTCGAAGTGACGTAAGGCGACCTCTCGGCTCTTCGCATTCAGAGTGTCGAAGTTACCTAGGTCTCTGACAATGGAGTATTCAAGCTTATATTGCTTCTTGTTCGAGGCAAAATCTGCAACGGACTCGGCGAAGTCAGCAGCGCCACCATTTGCCGTTTGGTTAAGTTTGGACTCAAGAAAGTAGACCGTCAGCCAACCATCCTCAACCACCGCGTGAATTCCATCAAGACCATGCACCGGCATATTGTTGTTGGTCTTCAGGGACATTTTTGCGGCAAGCTGCGCCGCGCCAAGCTGTTCGATGGCAATGCAGTAGGCAAGCAGCTCGCCAATCTCGCTGGCTCGCTGTGGATATTTCGCGGTGAACTCAATAAAGGCATCTCGGGTCGCTTCTGCGACCAGGAGCGACACGCTTAGATCGCCAGGCTCCAATTCGGCGATCTGCTCATCGAACTCAAGACGTCGCTTGCGAGAAAGTGCGTAGTTAGCAGCCCGACCCCACAAGTAGCGCGCGAGGCTTTGCACGTTCGCCAAGTCCTCTCGTAGGCGAACATGCATCAGCGTCGTTGTAGGTAGCGATGGATCCTGAGACGAAACTGCCACGGCCGCGTACTTTGAAAGCTCGACCTTGTCTTTCAGAGAAACCAAGTCAGCTTCCAGCTGTTCCAGTCCTTCGTTGGACTCTTCCATCCGTGCTCCCTTCCCTTGTGATAGGGCTTTTATCTAGTACCGATTGTTACTTAATTTCAGGGTCACTGACCTAGGGAAGGCAGCAAGGTTTCGCACGGTCAGGAAATGCTGTCCGCAAGGTGTTCTTCTGCACCGGCCTATGGCCTGCCGATACTAGGTACCGCAGGCAAATTTGCAAACAGCCCGCTGCTCGTTAGTTTGCAAACTTAGCCATTCGGGCTAAACGCCAACGATATGCCATAGGCGGCAAGAGCCACCACAGCGCTGCCAGCAGCGCCTCCAAGCGCCGAGTAAAGGAAGAGACGGTTCCGCTCACGATCTAGAAGCGTTCGTAACCTGCCTACCGCGACGTGAGCGGCCTGTGTGGCCTCGGTGATTTTTGTGCCTGCCGCATCGACCACTGTCTTTGCTTCCCGCGCCACAAGTCCGCTGATTGCCGCAGCAACCTGAGGCGCAACGGCATCGAGCCTGCCGTGTACAGTTGACAACAGCCGGTCGACATCTTTGCGGTATGAGTCCTTGAGTGTCTGCATGCGCGACGCCGCAGTTTCGAGTTCATCGAGCGCCTTGGAGGTCCGCCCCTCCGTCTCTTTCAGGTATTCAAGGGCGTCGGCAAGGGAAGCTGCCAGATTTCTTATCCGGTCTTGCTGACGCTTCAGTTCTGTGTCTTCGTCCATCGCTGTCCTCTGTCTGTTTGATGTATTTGAGTTTCACCGTCCCATGCCTTTGGAACGAACCAGCTTGTGCTCTAGACTTTTTTCTGCTGTTGGCAAACCCCGGTCCTGTCGCTGTGCCATGTGTCGCTGACGTGCTGCATCCTTGAGTATCTGGGCGACTACCAGCTCACGCTGTTGTTGCAGCTGCAAGCATTGCATTCGTGTCTTGCCCAGATCGGCCAAGTCGTCGAGCACGGCGTACATCAGTCCACCATCACCTCCCACAGTGACGAGCAGGCCTGTCGCTGATCGGTGGTCCCCGTTGGCCCGCCAGGTCAACATCACATCCTGGATGTACTCATTAACCAACTGGTCACTCACCGCGGGCTTGCTGCCAAGGGCCTCATCTACAAGGCTGTCTACGAAGCTTTTCAGAGGCAGTGAGGCCGCATCTCTATCGAACATGTCGAGGTAGGGCTTGGCCTCGAACTTGAATTCGGCCGATGCAGGCGCCGTTTCCACGTACCAATGGACTTGCCTCGACGTTGTAGGCCAGTGGGGAGATGCCTTGATCGCTTCGCGCAGAAGATCCAGCTTCGTGGTTTCCTTCTTGTGATTGCCCTTCCGCTTGAACTCAAGCAAGCGTGTCACGCCAGGAAACGTCAGCATCACATCCCCTAGCAACCCGTCATAAGAGGTTTGCTGGAGGAGGTTCACGGCCCCAACTGGCGCTGCACTGCCAGCGCGGGCGCCTACGCCAAGCCCCAACGCGTAGAGGAAGTTGCCAATGGTGATGTTTTCTTGAGGATCTACCACTAAGCCCCGCATTACTTGTTTGTAGCGGTTCGACCGCTTCCCAGCAGTATGCCGCGCCAAAAGGGCCGTAATAGTCTGATCGATCCCCGTCTTTGGTCTCCTAAGAAACAAGGCTTAAATGAACAATGCGATCTGCCTGCTTCGCCTGTGAGGGACTTTTGCCATCAGTAAAAGCAGTTCCTTCGGTCGGTGTTTGCGCAACCATTCATAGGGCGTCTTGCAATGCAAGAAGACATCAGTGCGGGTGCATAGCGGATTTTCGTCCATATAGATCTGAATGCTCACTTTGGAACGATTGAACCGTTCGTCCAGTGACTGTTCTGAGCGGAGCAGCTTGAGGGTAGTTCCAGATTGTTTGAGCCTCTTGCGAAGACTGAGTAGTGTGGTGCCTAGTTGTTCCGCCGCTTGTACTACGGTCGTGACACCCGTCAATAGTTCGTTGACGTCGGCGGGTAATTTGTCCAGCGCTGTGCCCCATATTCGACCTTGTCCGCTTGCATCCCAGTGAGGTTGACTCACCGGAGTTTGCAGCCTGCGGACAGTGGAGAGCTGATCTTCGTGCGAGAACAATGCGTGCCAAAGGACCAGCCATTTGAGTGGATGGTCTACACGCCGATCACGAAGAAGATCGTGGATCCATTCACCACCAGCGAGCTTGTTTTCAGGTCCTTGGCTGCGAGCGAGCCATGTGACGATCGGCATGCTCTTGAACCAGCGCGCCAATTGCATTCGATCAACGGGGTGACTCCATGAGGTCACGCCCTGTTCACGGAAACCATTGAGCGCAAGTTGGCGGACTGAGTCCATGTCCAAAGCCTCACTCCTCGCGACGTGCTCGGCTAGTTTGGACAGATGGATCAAGGCCATGAGCTCGGCTTCACTCACCGATGGCGGCGGCATCGACTGCGAGCACAATGTTGGGAGTTCCCATGCTGATCTCTTCGGACTCACTTTACAAAGTGGCCTGCCGTGTTCCGCGCACACCCAGCTTCCAAGCCACTGGTGTGAAACCCGCCATCGGGACAGCCCCAAATTTGATCGATCTTCGTCAATGCATGTGGTGCAGTAGCGCAGCTGACTGGCTGAATCCAGGCTACTTGCTGCCATACCGAACTGCGCGCGCCAGCCGATTCCTTTGCCGCAGTTGATTTTCTCCTTAACCGCAGCCAGCATGCTGGGGGACAGGAACGGAAGATACAGACCAATGGCCGTTCTCTCGCGAAGCAAATCATGCACATTTCCCAGCGTGCCTCCTGTGACGTTCACGAAGTGATGAAGATTTCGCGGCGCATCTCGTTCTCGACATGCGTGCTCTGCATCGAAAAGAAGGGCGCCGGTTTCACGTGCAGAGCCGTTGCCATGGATAGCATGAAACCTTGCTGCCCACGAGTAGAGCGTCTCATCCAAATGCCAGCTTGGAATAAATCCAATTGAAGTCGCCATGAACTTCTCGATCAAACGGGATCCAAGCCTGCTGCGCTCGCAAGGCTCCGCACCATTCCGTCTTGAAATTGCCTGGCTTTTAACTCAGCGGGCGAGAGCCTATCGGCGGGTGAAGGGTTCTGTTTGGTTGCTCTTGGCTTTCTGGGTGCAGCTTTTTGCCCCACTTTCCTTTGCAAAGGTTTCTTCGTCGCTGCGCTTGATGCCTCAGGGGCAGAGTCTTCGTCGTGAAGCAATGCTGGGCTCCACAACCGTCGAAAGTAGTCCCATGGGATGTCGTCAAAACGTTGAAGTGCTCGCCAGTCCCTGGTGCAAAACGCTTCGATCCGGGGTTTCAACGCGATCATCTTTTCGCTGGTTTGATACACATGGTCGACCATCGGTGCGGTGATCTGAGTGGCGCCCGTGCGAAGTGCAAAATCTTGAACTTCACGTCGTAGGCGACAGAGGTAGCGAGGTACTCCTGCTGTCCTTCGCCAGATGAAGCCTGAAAGAGTTTGATCCAATGGCTCATCTGATACAGGCATGTACTCGGCATCTGCTTGATCAAGCAATGTGGGATGCCAAAGGTTCGGCAACCAATCTTCGGTCCACGCTTCTGAGGCAGGATCCATCAGAGGGTCAAGATGGAACCATCCGCCTTCCGAGAACCGATCCACATCTTGAGAGAACGCAGCCAGCTTCTCAAAAGCAAGCGGATTGCCAATCAAGACGGTGGGAATGCCCCAGTTCAAAAGTCTCAAAAAAAAGGCAATGAAATCTCGGCTGAATGCAGACTGGCTCAGGTTCCTCTCTTGTGCCTCTTCGATGATCAAGAGTCCGCAGCGATGAACTGACAGGAGGTGCAGGAACACCACGAGCAGCTTTTCAATAGTCCATCTCGGAGATGAATACTGCTTCACGTAGTCGGTGTTCAGAATTCTGTCCAACTCGAACAAGGCATTTTGAAGCAGCCCACCGCGCGAGCCATCCGAGGGCATATGGATTTTCAGCCAGACCAATTGCTTCAGGTGAGTCCAGCCGCATTCTGGATTCAGACCATGCTCTATGACTTGTGGAAGCAAGCTTAAAGAGCGATCCACCACCTGAGACTTGCCCGTCCCCGTAATGCCTTCGATTACCATTCCCGACGCAAATGAGGGCCACCATTCGAGCTCACGCAGCTCACTTCCTTTAAGCTGCCCTGTTTTGTAGATGTTGGCTCGCGCCGTGGCCTGACGCGGATCGCGTTGGGCCAATCCATCGTGGACCATCCGTTGGAGAGACTCGGCGATGGCAAGAGTCTTGGTCGTCGGAATGAATATCTTCCTGTATTCATCAATCAACCATCGACGCTGGGATGACGCGATGGCCTTCACGTTCTCCGGTGTAATGGGCCGATACCGCAAGGACTTTGCAAGTTGCGCCAACGACATCTTTGGTGGCAGGGCAGCTATTAGCGGATTGGTTGTAATGCGGGCCAGAGACAGCTGCAAAGGATTTGTGGGGTGATCGTTCATCGAATTCTGGCGGTTGGTATTGGTTTAGAGTTCACGCAAGGCGCGGATGACGTCTTGATAGCCCAATGCCATTGGCTGTGATTGCGCAATGGGTTGAGTGAAAGAAGTCTCGGCAGGCGCCTTGTTCGCCTGAGGGGGCGACGTGCGCTTTGGCGGCCGTGGAAGCCCAGTCATTGCGGATCTTTCGACAGCGGTGTTGTCTCGCTTATCGCGCCTTTGTTCAGTCTTGGTTGGCTTTACACCTTGGGCCTTGATCTCCGCAGTGCGCTCCCGATTAGCTTCTTTAGTCGCATGTTTGATGGAAGCAATCCGGTCCACGCTCTCTCGCGTCTTTTCAACAAGGCCAAGATATCCATGCAGACGGTCATCCCGACTTACCGCAATCCAGTCCAGCAGCGTCATTTTGAACATGTCAGGATCTTGTGTTTTAAGGTGCAGGCATTTCAGTCCACCCAAATTGACCCAAACCTTGGACAGATCGGACGGGTTCAGGTGGGCTTCCAGTTGCCACACCTTGCTATGTGCCCGATCAAGCATTCCGGATCGTTGCAACCAATCGCTGCTGAATATCAGCATGGGAATGATGCGTTTGCCGCTGGATGTCGGGTCGTACAGCTTTAGTCCACCAGAGCCTAAGCACCCTTTCAGGAGCGGCAAGCATTGAATTCGCAGTGCAGCCAGGTCGGTAGGGGCCGACGTCATGTATCCGTTGGCCGTCATCCACTCAACGACACCGCGTCGCGTGGGCTCAACCTCGTCCTGGCGCATCTCGATGGTCGGTAGTGCAATACGCTCAACATTGTTGTGATGGAGGACATGCTTGATGAGTTGGGGCATGTACTCGAAAAAATTGAGGCGAGCCAATGACGCCCTATCAGGCTCGCCTCTCCGGGCGCGTCTCCCCATCGTTGATCCTGGCATCAGGTGATCAATGTTTCTTTGCGTGCTTCGGTGCTTAGATTCTTGCGGCGCTTTATTGATGGAGTCATAGGCAGATCCGTAGCTGGCACCACTCTGCATGGACTCCAGAGTGCGCATTACCAGCTGTCCTTTTCCCTCCCCGTTATCCATAAGAATTTGTCGGAATGTCATGGACAACCAGTCTCGGGATTTGATCGTGATTCCGTGCCTTGCGCAGTACTCGACCTTGTCTTCAGCCGCGTGGAGGAGGGCCATCAGCGCCGTCATGGCGCTTGGGTTTTCGAAGCCTACGTGGTGGCCAAAGATGTAATCAGTGGCGGCCCCCATGACGTCAGTACGCCATGGTGAACTTAGAACCTTAAGTCGCGATGCACATGAGACCATGGTCTGGTCACAACTGGTGCTATCAAGGAACGCTTCCCCATTTGCGGTCAGGTACCTGTCTTTGGTCTTTCCTTGTCTTCGCATGAATTCGCGCTTGGCCGCAGTCTCTCCCTTCTCTATTGCATTGGCCGACAAAGCGTCGGGCGCGCGTGTTCCCCAATATTCGAATTGCTTGGCAGTGAACTTCTCAGCGCGAGGCTCCAGGGTGACAACTGCTGTCACACCGTTCCATCTAACTGACTTGCAGAACCACTCTTCAAGTGTCTTTTGAAAAGCTGTTCGAACAGACACACCCGGCTTCTTGAATTTTTTCCAACCTTTCTCGAAGATCTGCCGGTCTTGCTTATTACAGTTCAAGCCGCTGAGATCAGGTCGTTCAGTTCCAAACTCTGTAGGGCGCCCTGTCTTGGTCTTGCTAAATTTCTGCTTGTTGGGGTTCCCACAGTTTGCATACCCAGGCAGTAGGCCATTGCGAAGGCCCAGTGCCAGCAAGTACGCATTGAGCGCCCTTTGCACTTGAGAGCAGCCCTTCAGGTTGAGTTCCTTCGATCGCTTAGCCGGCCAGCCCGGAAGTATTGGGTCCATGAGAATCTGTTCAATGGATCGCTCATGGACGAACGGCCTGATCAGTTGGTAGGCCTTGGCTCTTCTCAGAACCCATTTCCTGAGGGCGCGCCTGGAGGTTCGCTGTAGACCGCATGTCAAGTTCTGCTTTAGCTGTTCCGATGTCAACAGCCAATGCGAAGGCGTATCAAACTCCACAACGCTGAATTTACCTGCTTGAACTTGGCTTTGTAGGTTTGAAAGATTGCTGTGCACGGGCCTTTGAACATAGTTTTTTTGATGTCCAAGCTTGTTCTTGCCTGGCACCCGCGAGACCACAACCAGGTCCGCTCGGATGTCAAGATGGATGACGCGTCCGTACAGTCCGGGCTCTTTCGAAGTCCGATGTTCGCGTAGAGCGCACCCGATGAAGATGTCATTCATGAACTACTCCTAGGTACTGCGCCTTCAATGAATGGATAACGCGCATGCCGCCGCGTTTGATCCGGGAGCGCATCTGAATACGTCGGGTTAGGTCGATGTCGATCAGATGCAGCCACGCGCTCATACGAAAGAAGAGGTGGGAACAATCGCGACTGAGCCCGATTTGGCGGCCTGCGGCGATTGAAGACTCCGAGACACAGCGGTGATCTGAGTACTCATCAAAGTAGGCAGCAAAGTCCGCTAGTCTGGCTGTTTGCTGATGCGAGCGAAGTTCGCTTTCGAGAGGACGTATCCATAGCAGTTGCTTGATTAGTTCGGCATCAAAGTTGGTGCCGCACTCGTGGATATGCATTGCTCCAACTGATGCGCAGTACAAGCGGTCCAGTTCAATGCGTTCCTGCGCCCGCTCGCTTTGTTCCGTGATTTGCTTGGGCTTGCAGCTCACGCCAACCAGTTTCCAGCGTAGCGCACGACGGACTCTGAACATTAAATCGATTGATGCGACATAGGGGACGGTGGTGCCAACAAAGCAGCCATGTTCTATGCCGGCCCGTCGGGCAATGTCTATTAGACCCATAGCTTCGGTTGGATGCGCTTCCGATTCGCCTTCTATTCCACAGTCAGGGTGCGCATGATCGAACGGCCAAAGTGGGAGGCACTCTCTAAGCTCTGATGCGCCGGCGTAGCTCACCAGTAATGCTGTGTGGAATTCAAGTTTGCTTAGGAAGTGGTGATTGCGCGCGTGAATGCCGACGCTGTCAAAAACTTGATGGCTGGTCGGTGAAGAGAAGTTCCTGCGGATGCGAAGCCACGGACGAAATGCCTCCCCACGGCCTTGGCCGTACCCCGAGCGGATGGCGCGTTCAACAGCGCTGAGTTTGCATTTGGTGTACGCAGTCGGTTGGAGTTTTGCGGATGACGTTTGGTCGTCTTCCAGCAGATAGAGGTATGGAGCGCTATAACCGCTTTCCACCACGGCAGAGTTTGCTCGTGGACGGTCAAGTTGATCAACTGGCATGGCTAGTCCTCCGGCAGCGTTAGGTGCTGTTGGATACGTTTTGGGATGACGCAGCCGCTCGTCACAGCGATGCTGCGACCGTCGGATGCATTGATTAGCTAGGGGGCGTTCTATTCAGAACGAGTTGCGTTGAACTTTCGCATTGCTTTCTCCTGATCGTGTCCGCGAGCCGATCGACGAGGCCGTCAACCGAGGAAGACTCCATGTGTGCAGCGGCACATCACGTGCGCTGCAAGAGGAGTGAATGGGCGGCAACAGTCGCCGCACCGATCAACATCGGATGGCGCGGTCTTGACGACTGTGTGTGGGAAATGCAAAATGCGAACCGAAGTAGCCACTTCATGTTCGACAAGAAACGGCCCGCAGCTCTTACTGCGGGCCGTTTCGCTTTCCCAGCCTCAAGATTCGTTGGCTAGGTCATGTGAGGAACTCCTTTGTCATATGGATTTGCGTTCATAACAATTTGAATCCCATCGGGTTGTTTGTCCAGCAGCCGGGAGATCACGATGCAAAAGCCGTTGATCGTGATTTCCACACCCGTAGAGTTAACCGCGTAATTTGGCCGTGCATTTGCTTCATTTCTCCGAAGTCGCAGCCACTGCTTCCAACTGCTTCTCGCGCGTTCCGCCATGGCCACCAAGGTAAGCGCTTCCTGGGTATCGAGTTTTAACGCGATGCATACCCGTTCAACGAAGCTTTGACCAGGCGCAGGTCTATGCATACGCTCGACAGCGCTCAAGTACGGAGGCTTTATGTTTAACCGCCTTGCCAGATCAGATTGAGCGACGCCTCTCACATTGCGCAGTCTGCGCAGCTCTTGAGCAAATGCGGCGCAGTCTCGTTTTGGTTCGGTCGAAGCTGAGGGGGCGGTCATGGGTTTGAAGGGATGGCTGTGAGCAATGCTTCTTTGGTATTGTTAAGCAAACCATCTGAGCTAACAAGGCAAGCAATTAACCTTGGGCGTGCCGCTGCACTCAAGCCGTTGCCCGACCCATCGCAGGAAATCTCTGTGAAATGGGAGTTAACGCAGGCAGGGCCGATAGTTGGGGCCGCAGAGGGGATGGCCAGAATCACTTTTCTAACAACCGGTTTTGACAGGCCCAAAAACAATGCCCGAAAAAACAGAGGGTTATTTAGGGCCGCTACACCGTGACCAGCTACCGGATCAGTCCAGCATCGGACGCTGGTGCCAGGCCGCTGGAGGCCTTTCGAGCGACTCGCTCGGATTGACGCCCAGCGCTTCAGCCAATCGCAGGATGTTGTCGTCCAATACACCGCGAGACGGCATGTTGAGTCAAACGTTGGGAGCGCTGAACGATGCGTCACTGGCGAGGTTGGTCAAAACCTCATGCCGCGAGTCAGTGACCTTGGAGTTCAATGTGAAGCTCGCAGGTGTCTAGCTGGCCAAGGCGATCCATTGCCCGAAAGCCTCGACTTTTCTACAATGAGTGCGCCAAGTTCAGTCGGCAGCCAAGCTAGAAGATTGGTCCTCAAGGAGTTCCAGGATGTCCGCTAATGATTCGACCCCCCGCGACCCCGTCAAGCAAACTGGCGTGATTGCCGACCTCTCCAAGGAAGTCTGCGAATCCCAGCACCTGACTGAGTTGACCGAGCGCTTTGATCAACGGCTTGCATCGCTCAATGCGCCTCAGGCCCATCGCGCGCTCAATGCTTTCATGGACGAACCGGCGGTGCTAGATGGTCAATTGCGTGCGGGTGCTGGCTACTGAAAAATTCGGCCAGATGGCAAAGAGCTCAGCGCCCATTATTTGCCCGTTGTCTAAGCTACTTGCGTCAGATCGTCAGCACCCGCTGACCCTGTGGCGGAAGGTTTCTCCAATAGTGCTGACGGTGCCACTCCAAGCGTTTCAGCTAGCCTGACTATGTTCAGAAGGGCGATGTTGCGTTGCCCTCTCTCAACACCGCCGAGGTAGCTTCGAGCGACCCCGCTTTCCAGCGCAAGTCGTTCCTGGGACCAGCCCTTGGCTTTGCGCAACTCGCTCAGGCGCATTCCAAATTGCTTACGTGGATCCAGTGACATCGCGCCCCTCTAAAAGGGTTGCGATCCTAGGAGTACACGTCCTAACAGGCTACGCTTTATAAGTGCACGCTATATAAGTTCACTCTCTATGAGTGACAAATGCAGCCGGCCGACTGTAAGATTGTCACCCATAGAGGTTAGTGACGCTGGAGGCACGATTTTGGGCGCGGGTAGCATCGAATCACTTGCGAAAGTAAACGCCGGCCAGGAAGCAGGGCGAGTGGAACTCTCGGAATGCATCGCAGAGAGCTACCGCCAAGGCTTCGATGAGGGGCAGGTGGTCGGCTGGAATCGAGCTGTTGAGCTCTCCAACTTGCGCATTGAGGAGCAAGTGGCCCGCACACGACAGCACATCCAAGAAAAAGAACACATTCGGGCGCTGCTGACCAAGGAGCGGCAGGAGGTCGTTTGGCAGGGCGCCCGCATCAAGCAACTTGAGGCGTCTATTGCCGACATGCAGCTCGCTGTCGGAAATCTCGCGAGCCATGTAGCTAACGGACGAGCGGGGCCACCATCATGAGCTTGGATGGTGGCTACATGGGGTCGCTCGACCATGCCCTGGCCAACTTGCACGTTGGTCGTAACCAGGGTCTTGCGGAAGGCATTGCCGAAGGTCGGGCGCTTGGGCAGGATGAAGGCTACCAGGCCGGTTTCAGCGAAGGCTGGGGACGAGCTGCAGCAGAAGGCAATCGCCTGCTCCGAGAACAGTTCTTGACGAGCCAAACGGTGGCACAGGAAAACGCTCACCTTCGCCAGCTCGTCAAGCACCAGGCAGAGTCGATGGCGGCGCTCAAAGCTCGGCTAGCCCACTGCGAGCAAGATCTTCAGCGGATGACTGGACGAACGCGCGAGGGTATGTGGCAGCACAACCGTGCGGTCGTGTGTATGAATGCCATGAGAGGAGTATTGCAGGAGATATTTTCTCTGCGAGATGGTTCCTCCATTGCCGCTCGGGATGCCTTTGTAAGGTTCTACAAAGCGAATGTCAGTAAGGCCCTTGCGGATGGCACCATCGAGCTTGCGCCGCATGAAGATGAGACGTTCAAACAAGCTCTCCCCAAAACCGTTAAGTTCATTGATGATCAGCTAAGTCCTTAATGCTCCTCAGGACCGGTTCTGACGGGTATCAAGCATGACGCTACCGAAAAAGGAAACCCCCGAGAAACGTGGACCACCAGCGGGCCAGGTCAAGCAGCTTACGTCCTGTGAAGTCGACAGTCTTCGAGAGGAGGCGAAGCGGGATGGCGCCTGGGCGAAGCTTCGACTTGGTCAACGCGAGATGCAGTCAGGGTCACCGATGCATTCCTCCGGTGAATTTCCCAAGGGATAGCCAGGATGCTAAACATAGGGCGACGTGTAAATGAAGCCGACATCGCTGGCGCTTGGATTCGGTATTCAGGATCCCTTATGGCGCAATGGATGCAGCTGCCAAGAACATAAGGGGCAACTTTCTTGAACAATTGTTGGCCGAGCTGGAAGAATGATCGGCTGTACCGGTCAAAACTCTTCGCGCGATTGCGAGCGATGTCAGGTTAAGGCTGTGAGCGGCCGTTCAAGCTGCCCCCGTCTGCGAGCTGCTCTCGACCCGAAGC
This sequence comes from Aquabacterium sp., assembly GCF_050725395.1. Taxonomy (GTDB): domain Bacteria; phylum Pseudomonadota; class Gammaproteobacteria; order Burkholderiales; family Burkholderiaceae_C; genus Aquabacterium. Next base: position 95,041 of record NZ_JBOHHL010000015.1, read on the forward strand.
AGCCAATCAGCGGTCGCCGCGCGGATTGCCAGTGAATTCCATGGCGAGCCAGTCCCAGGACACGCCCGCGTCGCGGTTGCGCTGCTGCAATGATTCGGCTCTCGCGTGACGAATAGTGTGTAAGCCAAGTAGCGCAGCTATCGCTATCGTGCGTTCCACTGATACCGCAAAGGTTGGTCGACTCGGGTCACCTGGGCCGTTCCGGACGGAAATGATCACCCTGGCACTGGGCTTCAACATCCGGGAGATGTTCGACAACGCTTCTTCGTGCAAGTCGTCGCGCAAGTGCTGCCATACGGCCGATAGAAGGACCAAGTCGAACTGCCTTGCCTTCGCTCTTGCCCGTGCCAGCGAGGGCAGGATGTCGTTCAGCCATTCGATGCGGTCGGACGGATGCAGTCGCTCACCCGCGCGCCGCAGTGGCTCGACAGGTTCGATCGCAAGGACTCGGTGCCCCTTCGCAGCGAGCCAAGCCGCGTCGACGCCAGAGCCCGCGCCGATGTCGACGACATTGCACTGCCACCTGGGAATGAGGTCGGCGACGGCCCGGTACTTGTCGGCGGGGGAAACCGCCTCGTAGCGCGCGATCAGTGCGACTGCATCGCGCTGATACCCGGACAAGATTGCGGCCGTGGACTCGGGAAGCTCCATCTCATGGAGTATGTCTGCTTCTGGCATGTCTCGGTCGCCAAGTTCTGCGGCGAAATGGTCCGCTTCCGCTGCACACCTGCCTGTCTCCAATGCGTCTCGGCTCCAGGCTAATGTGAGCCATTCGAATCAGAGGCCGCCGGATGGTTGCAATCTCCAAGACTCGGCATTTAAGGATGTCTGCAGCCCTTGTCGGCGACCACCCTGATCCGGGCCCTTTACGACGATTCGCCGGGCCTCCAGGCAAAATACAGATGATAGGGGCGAGCTTGGCGTCAGGCATGCCGGAAAGCCCACCTTGAAGAATGGAGCAGCATCAATGGCACTGACGAAGAAGGGGGAGTTCTGGTACGGGACGACGTCTGGCGACACCCAAGCCGAGTTGCGCAGCTACAGCGCTGCGAATCGCCATGAAGCCGTCCGGTTTGCCGCGTCCAAATGCGATTGCGGGTGCCGGACCTTCGCGCTGCAAACCGATGAAGAAGCCGGCGTGGCAATCCGCACCTGCACCGATTGTGGGCAGGAACACCTGATGGGCGACAGCGCGGACTACGTCGAAGAAGCCGTGCCCGAGGCGCACGAGTGTGTGTGCGAGAACGAGGTGTTCGAGCTGATGTCCGGCGTCTCCGTGTACGAGGGCACACATGACGTGCGCTGGTACTACATCGCTTGCCACTGCGTGGAATGCAATCTCGTCGGGGTCTTCGCAGACTGGAAGTGTGAAGCGGGTGATGCGGCGGCCTTCCTCGCCAAGGTATGAGCGGCCGAACCCCGGCGGACTTCAGCATCAGGCCGATTTGAGTCATTCCAGCGCCGGCGTCCGAACGACAGCTTTCATGAACTACGGTCATTTAATGGTCGGCACCTCAGCTGTCAAAAATGCACAGCAGAGTTAACGGACGGGCAACCTTCCGCTACGACGAGGAGAAGGGGAAGCTTTTGTCCGATCCGCACGAGATCGTCTTTAACTGGATCGGGCTGTCGGAATCGATCCAGGGAGCGCCAGGCTTCGACTGGCAACTGAAGGTTTAAAGGAACCGAGCGCGGGCACGATGCCGACTCATGCCCGATAGTTGCGGCCTTGTCGGCACCACCAGGGCAGCCGTCCTAACTTCCCCCTGGTGGCCGAACAGTCGTATGGTGAGGACGCTTAACCTCGAGGTGGCCAGTGTGGTATCGGTCGCCTCGAGAAGCTGAATGCCTTCTTAAACGTCACGACTCAGAACTGCAGAAAACAACTATCCGATGACCAACATCTTTACCTTGCCGCAGACCGACGAGATCAATCGCGTGATAAGAGAAGTGTTCGAACTCGATCCCGTGGACATGGTCATAGGGACCGAAGTCCTGTATCGCTCCAACGACCCAGAAGTGTATGACCAGCTCCGGGCTGAATTTGAGGCGAGTTTACAGGGGCGGATTGATGAAACATCGATTCGCAAGCGCACGTTCTTTGGACCAAACTTAGCAGTCTTCCTGGAAACTGCCTACCCTCGCAGTGAAGTTGCGGGGTTGAGTGCACATTCCGCCTTCTACTATCCCATTTGCACACTCGAAGAAATTGCTAGCATCGAAAGGCCAACAAGTGCCGCACATCACCTACTGAAAATACGAGCAGAGGAAATTTCGGAGAGCACTCGGCTAAATCGCTTGTTCCTGCGGCGGCGAGAAAAAGTTGGAGCTGCCTGGTCGTTGACATCGCACTTCGATACGCACTCGTTTGAAGAGTACCTCTTCAGTCTCCCGGACGCTCTGAGAGCGCAATGCAAGCGAGTGGAAGCCGGCTTCGCATTCTTGCTAGATCCAAACGCAGCATGTATTCGATCACCTCATGGCGACATCATCGTAGTCTCGGAGACGTTGGGCGAATATCTCTTCTTCATGAATCTGTTCCTCATGACGCAGGGCCAATCCATTCCACCTGAAGACACTTCTGCCGCACTCTTTATCGCTATCAGGACAATGATGAGTACAGAGTCTCCTGACTTTGACTTGGATCCTCGGGGGGATCCTCCAGAGCCTTTGAACTCGCACTGTAGGGCGATGGTGCGCGAGCAACTTCAGTTCGTCATCGGACACGAGTACGCGCACCATACCTTGGGGCATATGGGTGCACGACAGCATGTGACTTTGGCGCATGAAGTTTTTCCAGGAAAGCTTGGATCAAGCGAGCAGGTGTATTCGCGTAGTCAGCAACAAGAGTTCGAGGCGGATCGGGCGGCACTTCTCGATCCGGATCTTTCAGACGGTCAGCTAGCCATTAGACTTGGTGCAGTCTCGTATTTTTTCTTCGGACTCGAACTTTGGCAGACGGTGAGGGATTTCATAGCTCCTCCCGTACGCCCGAGCACACACACCCCGGCTCGCGACAGGTTGGTAAGACTGCGGGATGCAGTGCTTGGCGCTCGGACCATTGATCCAGAGCGAGTTGGAGACGATGAAGCGACTCGCAGCAACTTCGACCATTTGGATCGGATTAAAGATTCACTGCGCAATAGGGTGCTTCCACTGGAAATTGAGGCGATTGAACGATATGGTTCAACTTACCTCCCTTCGTATCGACGTAAGGTTCTTTATGATCGGATCGATTATTGAGCCCGGTGCACGCCGACCTGCTGTCATTCGCGTCGCTCTAGCTGAAGGACGGCTATCGCTGCGAGGGGGCTTCTCAGCGCAACGGAGTAAGCCGCCAGCCTGGCATCGGACAAGGAGGATCGCCTCCCCTGGTCCTTTTGATTTGATCCTGTAGACTTATCGAGAGTCATCAGCATCTTGCATGCGCGCTTTGAGAAACCTTCCCCGCCTATCCGCCAAGTCACTCCGATCGATGAGCTTGCCGGTGAACTCGAAGTTCTGGTCGATACGAACGATCAGCAATTGCTCGAAGTCGCCTTGACTCTTGACGATCACCTGGTCACCGGTTTTCTCGGGAGAGATGGTCTTCACCTCGACGAGCTTACCGTCGATGGTGCCGTCGGATCCGGCCTGGTGGGATCCATGGCGGCGCAAGCCAAACTTGATCTCCGCGTAAATCTCACCGAGTTCGCCCCACACTTGCAGGTACCTACCCGTGTTCGTGAAGTGACGCTCAGCGCAGTCGACCAGAACCTCGAAGATTTCGGCCTGTTCGACGACCGAGAACGGGAAGCCATCCCGGCTCTTGAACGGCTCCCGCAGCTTCAGCGATTTGGCGGGGTCCGGCGACTGGCCTTTCAGTTCTTCGTCAACCCACTGCCTACTGAGGTAAGCCTCTTCCCATGGCGCATAGCCGACGCCAGCTGCAAGCGATGTCGTCGGCGCTGCAGCCTCGATCGTGCATCTCATGCAAAAAATCCCAGTCGCTCATTGCGCTCTCCATTTTCGTCGATATCGCACCGCCCTAGCTACAGATACCCAGTGTGCAAAAGCTGCATCGTCCGGTCTCCGTAGGCTTTCAGTTCGGCATCAGTTACCTCAGTTCGGGGTACTGCGCCACTTGTGTCGTGATGGAAAGCACCTGCGAAGTCATTCAGCTCGTGAAGCCCGGCAAGGCTTCCCTGGAGCAACGCCAGAGGGCTATCGGCCGGCGCATCTTTGATGACCTGTAGAACGCTGCCCACGGTAACCCCCTCAGCAATACGACCGGGAAAGCGTCGGTGCAGGTGCCCCTCCAAAAGAGGCCGCAGCCCTTGGGCGACTGCCAGCGGCTTCTCCGAAGGCTTCGCAATAAGGAAGTCATCTAGCGCACGGTAGTGCTTGTAGAAATCGGTTGCGCATGCCTCGTCCATGTCGAACCCATTCTTCAGCTCTGAGTAGCCATCGACAGCGCGCACAGCCTCAAGCAGGACAGGGGTGCAGATGACCTTCCCCGTGAGCCGCCGGAACACGTCCCGCAGAAAGAAAGCATCGTGTGCCAGAACAATCAGCTGTTCAACGCTGCGAGCCAATTGCGTTATCGCGTCAACCGTTTGTGCGCGGCGATGCTTGTCAAGGCTTGTGAACAGGTCGTCGACCACAATGACTTTGTTTCCATGGTCTGGGTCGTCGAACAGCTTGGCCAAGAAGAAGGCCAATGCCAAGGTTCTCTTGTCGCCATCGCTCAACGCGGTCTGAAAGCAAGGGATGTTCGCCTTCTTCCCAGCCGGAATCGTCTGTCCGCGAACCGACAGCCCATACTCCGTACGAGGCGTTCCGGTACTGCCAACGTAGGTGGGCTTCAACTTGACGACAGTGAAGTCAGCGCCGAACTTCGCTAGCCAGTTGTTGATGCTTTTCTGAAATTTGTCGAGCACGCTCGCCATGAGCGCGTCCAACTCTTCGCGAGCGGTCTTCTTGGTTGCTTCAGCTTTGCGTCTGTCGGCGTCTGCCTGCTGTCTTTCGTCGACTAGCGCCACGACCTCGGGAGTAAACCGAGTCTTGTTCAACTTTGCGGATGCGAGCTGTGATTGCAGCAAGTCCAACTTTTCTGCGGCTAAGCCAGCCTTGTAGGCTGCGATTGTGTCGTTGGCCGTGACCACTTCGGCGTTGTAGGCTGTGACAACTTGAAAAGCAGCATTCAGCTCTGCTTCCGCATCGATCAAGATGGCAGAGTCAGCCGCCTGCAACGGGGCCTGCTTCTTCTGCTGGACCAGAGCATCAACCTTCTTCATGGCAGAGGCCACAGTCTGGCGGGCCCGCTCAATATCCAATGCCGTCAACAGTAGCTTCAGCTGGCCGCCCCAACCGTTGATGCGCTCGCGATTAGTAGCGTCGACCCCTTCGTATGAGGTCAGGCCAGCCAGGGATACGGCCGCACTCGCCGTCAGCGCCAGGTCTCGAACCTCCGCCGTCAACTCAACGTATGCTTGGTTGAAGTAGGTCTGATACGCCGCAATCAACGGGACGCCTTCCGCGGGCTGACTACAGAACGGGCAGTTGCGATCGGACATCAATCGAAGGCCCGTAGCCAACCAACCTTCTGGTTCGGTTTCTGGGACGCTCTCAAGATGGGCAACATGCGCCTTTACCGCCCGCTCCGCCTCAGCATGCACATCTTGCAGCGACCGTGACAAGATGGCTTTAAACTTGCTGAAGTCGAAGCTCGGAACTGCCAGAGACGACAAGGAAGCCCTAGCAGCAATAGCGCCGGCATCCTTCGCAGCCGCAATGCGGTTCTCCAGGTTCGCGATGGTTTCGTCGACCTTTCCGTCTTGGACAAGCTTATGGAACACGGCAAACAGCGTCGTCCCCATGTATCCCTTGAGCTGGTCTTCAGCGGTGGTCCGACGCTTGGTGGCCGCAGTCTGGTCCTCGCCTGCCGTATCCACCTCCTGCTTTTTCTTCACAGCTGCTGTGCCCAGAGCAAACTCCAGCAGCGCTTCGTGATGGGCTGTCTGTACCTCTGATCCAGCGTAGACGTTCCGCTCGATAAAGTGCTGGTCGAACACGACGATGTCGGGCACAGCAACTGACCACTTCGCACCGTCGAACTGAGCATTGACAGAGGTACCGCTGACGGTACACCTCACCGCAATTTTTTGGGCTCCGCCACCAAAGGTGCGACGCGCAGCCAACGGGCCAACGTCGCCGGAACTCAACGAGGCCAAGGCGGCGGAAATCGTAGACTTGCCTCGGCCGTTCTCGGCGTATAGCAAGGTCACACGGCCGAACTCGGCAGCCTTAGGTGTGCCGTGGCGAAACACACCCAGATTGTCCAGCGTGATAATTTTGTTAAGCATGACCATCCCTACCCAAGCCCTGAAATTACGCCCTATCTAGTAGGGCGGAGCCTATTGGCGAGGGTCTTCATTTGCTACTCCAATATTGTTCATCATAGCTTGCTGACTAGCGGCCTCTCGATGCCTCAAAAACGCTCAGACTTGCGCTCGTGAAGTGTCCTTCGCGCTCTTCAGCCACCCTCTCAGTTGCGCTCTTTAAGTGGTTGCCTCATCCGTTTCGGTGCACGGATCCAGTTCACACAAGAGTGTGATGCGGCGGATTGCAGTTATTTCGGCCGTAGAGATGGACTGAGGCGCAGCCTTTTGTTGACATTGCACCGCCGGACGGCAGGTGTGCAGCGACAGCAGCCCCTTGCGGACTGACAGCTGTTAGACCGCAATCGCTTCGTAGCTGTCACTCATGTCGCGAGCTTCTTGAGTTCAGCCCCCGAGATCACCGTGGGCGCCGGCCACCACTACCTTGTAGCCGTTGGGATCTTGCAGCCACACCTCGCGGTGTTGCGCGTTTTGATTGACGAGCGGCCCCTCGAGCACAGTGGCGCCGCTCTGCCCAATGCGGGCCAGCGCTTCGTCGAAGTGGTCGGTCTTGAACCACAGCAGCACGCCATTGCCGTAAGGCTGTTGCGCTGGCTGGCCCAAGTGCGGGTGGTGGTGTGCGTCCCAATGGTGAAGCTGCATCACCATGCGTTCACCGTCCATCAGCATTTCGTATTCAAGGCCGCCATGGCCGCTTTGCAGACCCAGTGTGGCCTGGTACCAGCGGCTGGTGGCGGGCACGTCATGTACAACGATCAGGGGTTGGGGTGTCATGATGATTCGCTCCTGTGGCCTGCTTCGTTCTCTTGCAACAGGCGCAGCGTTTCGAGGTCTGGCTGCCCCTCGAAGAACACAGCCAGGGCTTCAGAGAAGATCGGCACATCGGGCGCGGCCTTGTCGAACAAGGTCAGGCACGAGCGGAACTTGAGAGCGTCGACCCCACCCAAAATGGCGTGGGCCGGTGTGCCGGCGTGGGCAAGCATGGCCTCGACGCATTCGTTCAGTCGAGGGGCCAGCAGGGCATGGGCTTGGTAGGCCTGGGCTTCCGCCAAGCCTTGCAACCCGTATGTCCGCGCCATCTCACTTTGCCCGAGTCCCCGCAGTTGCGGCAGGATGAACCACATCCAGTGAGACTGCTTCCTTCCACGCTTGAGTTCGGCGAGCGCGGTAACGTAAATGGGCACTTGTGCTCGGACAAAGCGCTCCAGATCAAATCCGGCATGTGGTGTGGTCATGATCGTTCCCAGTGAAACCCGACAACAACAAGCTGCCGCGCTTTATTTTCCGTTTTCTGAGACGACCCCTGGCAAAAAGTCGGTGAGAGGTTCGAACAGCAAGCCCCCGGTGCGGTGATGGCGCACCTAGCGTTGGACACGACCCTGCCGGCCAGTTGGATCGATGACATGTTCCAGGCCCATCTGCGCTGGGCATGACCGGCCTGTCGCTGCTGGACGGCGCGCCCGAGGTCTACATGGTCGACGTGATGACCGGTACTGAGCGCCAGGCCGGCTGAAGCCTTCTTCGCGGCGGGCCCGTCAAGCCGGC
>NZ_JBOHHL010000016.1:0-90716 GCF_050725395.1 Aquabacterium sp.
GAATACGACCGTGTCTTCCACCATCCCCTCGCCCCACCCCGGACTGGCCGAACCCAGTGAACTGGCCCGACGGCTGGGACACGCCGGGCTGATTCCCTTCGTCGGTGGTGCGCTGTTCGTGTGGCTGCTGGTGGGCCGCATGGATCCACAGCCTTTCGCGTTCGTGGTCAGCGCCTTCACCAGCTACGCAGCCTTGGTCGTGGCCTTTTTGGGTGGCCTGCCCTGGGGCCTGGGCATGTTGAGGCAGCACTACCACCAAGCCGCCTTGCCCGCCGAAAAGCGTGGACTGGCCTGGGGCGTGGGCTACGTGATCGCCTCATGGGTGGCCCTGCAGATGCCGCCCCACGCCGGGCTGGCGGCCCTGGGCGGCCTGCTCATTGGTTGCTACCTGGTGGACCGCAAGTGCTACCCGGACCTGGGCGCGGCCGGCTGGCTCAAATTGCGTTTCCGGCTCACCGTGATGTCCAGCCTGAGTTGCTTCCTGGCCGCCGCCCAACTTTGATTTGATGGAAGAGCACGCATCCATGATCGATTACCGCATCGAGGTGGGCAGTGCCCACGCCCATCGTTTCGTGGTCACCCTGCGCATCGCGCGGCCGCAAGCCCGGCAGCGCCTGAGCTTGCCGGTCTGGATCCCCGGCAGCTATTTGGTGCGCGAGTTCGCGCGCCACCTGTCGCCGCTGTCGGCGCAGCAAGGTCAACAGGTGGCCGAGGTGGTGCAACTGGACAAGTCCAGCTGGGAGGTCGATTGCAGCGGCAAAGGCGCCTTGACCGTCAGCTACGAGGTCTATGCCTTCGACACCTCGGTGCGCGCCGCCTTCCTGGATTCGCGCCGCGGGTTTTTCAATGGCACCAGCGTGTTTCTGAAGGCCGAAGGTTTGGAAGATCAGCCCCAGCGGCTGAAGATCACCGGCCTGCCCAAGGGCTGGGGCGTGGCCACCGGACTGGCCCCGCTCAAGGTGAATGCGCAGGGCCTGGGCGACTACCAAGCGCCCGATTACGACAGCCTGGTGGATCACCCCGTCGAACTGGGCACCTTCTGGCGTGGCAGCTTCATGGCCAAGGGTGTACCGCACGAGTTCATCGTGTCCGGCGCCAGCGCCGACCTGGATGGCCCCCGCCTGCTGGCCGACACCCAGCGCATCTGCGAGGCCCAGATCGCGTTCTGGCATGGCCGCCGCAAACCGGCCTTCGACCGCTATGTTTTCATGCTCAACGCCGTCGATGATGGCTATGGCGGGCTGGAGCACCGCAACAGCACGGCCCTGATCTGCGCTCGCCGCGACCTGCCGCGCACCGGCCGCCCGGTCAGCACCGAGGCCTACCAGACCTTGCTGGGCTTGATCAGCCACGAGTACTTCCACACCTGGAACGTCAAGCGGCTCAAGCCCGCCGAGTTCGCGCCTTACGACTACACCCAGGAAAACTACACGCGCATGCTGTGGTTCTTCGAAGGCTTCACCTCGTATTACGACGACCAGTTCCTGCTGCGCACCGGCCTGATCGATGCCAAGACCTACGTCCGGTTGCTGTCCAAGACGATCAACCAGGTGCAGGCCACACCGGGACGCCACCTTTACAGCGTGGCCCAGGCCAGCTTCGACGCCTGGACCCGCTACTACCGGCCCGACGAGAACACCGCCAATGGCACGGTGAGCTACTACACCAAGGGATCGCTGGTGGGCCTGTGCCTGGACCTGAGCCTGCGCCAATGCCCCGCTGAAGGCAAAGCCACACCATCGCTGGACGGCGTGATGCTGCGCCTGTGGCAGTTGCAGCGCCCCATCCACGAATCGGACATCGCCCAGGCATTGCAACTGGAAGCCGCTGGTGGCCCTCCGGCGTGGACCGGCGAGCGCTCGTGGGCCGAACTGCTGCAGACCTGGGTGCACGGCACGGACGAACTGCCGCTGCAATCCTTGCTGGGCGCCGCGGGCGTCAACTGGATCAGCAAGCCCGCCCCCCTGGCTCAGCGCCTGGGCGTGCGACTCGGCGACGCGGGCGGCAGCCTCAAAGTGCAAGCGGTGATGCGCCATGGCGTGGCCGAGCGCGCGGGCTTGAGCGCCTCGGACGAGTTGATCGCCCTGGACGGATGGCGCCTGCGCAAGAGCGACGACCTGGCCTTGTGGCACAACGAGCGCCAAGACCAACCGCTGCTGATCTGCCGTGACCAGGCCATGTTGACCCTCACCTTGCCGGCCTTGTCGAACGGGGGCCAGGCGGGCAGGCCCAAAGGGGCCAGCGGAGACACCATCGCCTTGACCTTGGCCGAGAACCTGGACGCCCAGACCGCGCAGCGGCGCCACCAATGGCTTAAAAGCTGAACATGTCCGGGGTGCAGTCGGGTTCGCGTCGCTGGTGGTTGCTGGGTCTGGTCCTCGGGGTGGTGCTCGTGCACGCCTGGTTGACCTGGTCGATGGCCGCGTTGCTGAAAGACATGCAGACCAGCGAATCCCCCGGCATCAAGCCGATGGAAGCCACCTACCTGAGCGAACTCAAGCTCAGCGATCCGCCGGTGCTGCGCCCTTCGCCACCGCTGGCCAAACCCGGCCAGCCGCCTCGCCAGCAAGCCGCCAAGGCCATGGCACAGGCCGCTTCCACACCGGAGCAGCCACCGCCACCGGCCGAAAGCGAAAGCGCCAGCGAGCCCGAAGCCGCCTTGACCGTGGCCGAGGCGGCCAGCCCGGCAGCCTCTCCCGCCTCGGCCGATCCCATCCTGCCCGTGGCCGAGTCCGCCACTGCGAGCGAACCCAGCCAAGCCCCTGGGCCCCCTTTCGTCTGGCCGGTGGCCACGCGCGTGAGCTACAAGGTGCGCGGTTATTTCCGGGGCGAGGTGCATGGCAGCGCCAAGGTGGAGTGGGTTCGCCAGGGGCTGGACTACCAGGTGCGCGTCAACGCCATCGTCGGCCCCAGCTTCGCCCCCATTGGCTCATGGCACCTCATCAGCGCGGGCACCATCACGCCAGCCGGTTTGTCCCCCAAACGCTTCGAGCAGGTCGATCGCCTGCTGATCCGAACCTCGCTACCCCGCACCGTGGTCTTCGAAGAAGAGCAGGTGGTGCTGGATTCCGGTGAACGCGTGGCGCGGCAGCCCAACATGCAGGACGCCTCCAGCCAGTTCATCCAGCTGGCCTACCAGTTCATGATGAAGCCCGAAGCGCTGAAACCGGGCAACACGATCTACCTGCCGCTGGCCTTGCCCAAGCGGGCGGAAACCATCGCCTACGACGTGGTCGACGAGCAGGTCCTCGACACCCCCATCGGCAAAGTGCCCACCTTCCACGTCAAGCCGCGCAAGCTGTCCGCGGAAGGCGGCGTGCTGCCGGTCGAGATCTGGTTCGCGCCGGGCCTGCAGTACCTGCCGGTGCGCATCCTGGTGCACGGCAAGGATGGCAAGTCCTACATGGACATGCAGATGGAGCGGGCCCCCGAGCAGACCAAGACCGAGGCCGACGCCGCGCGCCCTACGCCGTCTAACTGAATCAAGACGCGCCGCCGACCTTGGCGGTGGCCTTGGTCAGGCGCTGCTCGATGACATTGACCGGGGCGGCCGAAGGCAGGCGCGTGCCGTCCTCGAAGAACATGGATGGGGTGCCATTCACGCGCAGCTTTTGCGCCAGGGCATTGTTGCGCTGGAGCGGCGTGGCGCACATGCCGAAGGCCTTGGCGGGCTCGGCGCCATTGAGCATCCAGTCGCGCCAGGCCTGCGTGCGGTCTTTCAGGCACCAGATGTTGTTGGCCTTGACCTTGGAATCGTCGCCCAGGATGGACACCACGAAGGTGTACACCGTCACGTCCTTGACCTGCTGCAGGTCTTTTTCAAGGCGCTTGCAGTAGCCGCAGTTGGGATCGGCGAACACCACGACGCGGCGCTTGCCGTTGCCGTTTTTCCAGACCACGGCGTCCTTGAGCGGCAGGCTGGCGAAATCGATCTGGTTGATCTCGTCCATGCGCTCTTCGGTCAGGTTGCGCTGGGTCTTGGTCTCCAGCAGATTGCCCTGGATGACGAACTCACCCTTGGGATCCGTGTAGATGATGTTGTTGCCCGAGCGCAGTTCGATCAGCCCCGGCATCGGCGTGGTCTGGGCCGAATCGATGGGCGGAAAGTCCGGCAGGTTCTGCGTCAGTTTCTGTTTGAGTTGGGCCAGTTGGGCGGCCGACAACTCGGCGGCCCACGGTGAGGAGGTCGCGGCCAACAAAACCAGGCCAGCGCCCAATGCAACGGCGCGCAGGGGGCGTTTGAAAACGGAGGGGCGATTCATGGTGGACAACCTTCTTGTGGATTCAGGCGTCAAGCGCACGGCCAACCAGCCAGCGTTTGACAGGAGACATCTGGTCTAACAGAGCCATGCCGGTGTTGCGAAGTTCCTTCAATGGTGCACGATCGTCGGCAAAGAGGCGCAGCAAGCCATCGGTGACCCCGGCCATGGCGCGGGTTGGCAACTCGCGCCGGCGAGCATAGCGCCGCAGCAAACGTTCGTCACCCGCCGTGCGCCAAGGCTCGATCTGGCGCGATTCGGTCAAGGTGGAGACCAAGGTGTCCACGTCGGCCAGGCCGAGGTTGAGCCCCTGCCCCGCCAAGGGGTGGACCTGGTGCGCGGCGTCGCCCAGCAGGACCCAACCCGGACCACTCCAGCGGTCGGCCTGGGCCAGGGCCAGGGGCCAGGCCGCCACATGGGACGCCAGGGACAGCGCCCCGACCACGGCTGAGGCGCCGGGATCGACCTCGTCCAGCGATTGCCTCAAGGCCGCCTCGAACTCGGCGGCCGGCAGCTTCACCACCTCTTGCGCGCGCGCCTTGGGCAGGGACCACACCAGCCCGTAGGATGCGCCGGGCTCGGGGTCATGGAAAGGCAGCAAGGCCAGGACATCGGGCGAGCGGAACCACTGCCGGGCAACCCCCAGGTGAGGCTGGCTGCTGCGCAGCCTGGCGGCCACGCCCCAGTGGCCGTAATCCGCCTGGGTGAAGTCCACGCCCAAGGCCGCCCGGGTGGCCGAACTCTTGCCCTCGCAGACCGCCAGCAGCTCCGCGTCCACCGCCGGGCGGCCCTCTGCCGGCGTCGGCACCACGGTGACATGCGGGGCGAACTTCAGGGCCTCGCCCAACAGCCGCTCCAGCGCCGCCGCATCGACGATCCACGCGAGCTCGGACACGCACTGCTGCCAGGCCGAGAAAGCCAGGTGGCCACGCCCATCGCCCCGAATCTGCATGTCGTGCACGGGGGTGGCGGCGGATTGCAGCGCCGGCCAAATGCGCAGCCGATCCAATAAAGCGACAGACCGGGAATTCAGCGCGTAGGTTCGAATATCCTCGGGCCTGTCCTGTGGACCCTGTTCGGTACCGGCCCAAGCCACCCGCCAGCCATTGCTGGACAGCGCCAGAGCAAGACACCGTGCCACCGCGCCCGAGCCGCTGACACACACGTCGAATTTTTTTGTCGTCATCTAGGGATTCTAGGTAATCCGGTGGCCCAAACATCAAGCCACCATCAAGTGTCGGGAACACGACATTTTTTGACCGATCAACAGGGACATTGCATTGGATCAAGCCGAACGGCCGGAACCCGCTGGCGAGATGCGCCGGGACAGGTTCTTGTCATTGATTGAGCGAAAGACCGCGCTGGGGTTCTACCTCATCGCGGCCATCGCCTGCCTGCTCGTCTGGGGCAGCGAAATGATCGCCGGCATCAGCACGCCCCATGACCGCTGGTTGCAGCCCATCCTGGCCCTGCTGATGCTGTGGATGTGGGCCATGCTGCGGCGCAACCCGCAATCCCTGATGTTCACCCAGCGCGTGGCCGTGGGGGCCATGGGCCTGTATTTCGTCATCGCCACGCTCAGCGTGCTCATTTTCAACACGCAACCCGCCTCGCCTTACTGGATCGCCACCATGTTCCAGTGGATGCCCGTGGTGGCGCTGCTGATGCACATCGCCTGGCCCTGGCGCTGGGCCGTCGGCTTCTCGGTCGGGCTGCTCGCCTTGGTGGCCATCCCCGCCTGGCTCGTGGAAGTCGATGCGCGCGATCAGATCTGGTCCGGCGTGGTCCGATCATTGGTCGTCAACGGGGTGCTGATGCAGGTGACTTTCCTGGTCAGCCTGCTCAGCGTGACCCGCCTCAAGCACGGCGTCAGCCTGGTCGTGGCGGGCGACCCCCACGGCCCCACCGACGCGCGCGATGCCCTCAATGCCTGGGTTCAGGAGCGCACCGCCGAACTGGCGCAGGCTCGGGACACCGCCGAAACCGCCTCGCTGGCCAAAAGCCGCTTCCTGGCCGTGATGAGCCACGAGCTGCGCACGCCCTTGCACGCCATGCTGGTGTCGGCCGACCTGCTGGCCGACCACCCCGAACGCGCCCGCGATCCGCGCGATGCATTGTTGATCCAGACCATCCACAGCAGCGGCCAGCATTTGCTGACCCTGATCGACCAGGTGCTGGAGCTGTCGCGCATCGAATCCGGCAAGGTCGAACCGACCCTCTCGCCCATCGACCTTTCGGCCATCGCCGACAAAGCGTTGGCCGCCGTGTCGCCCCAGGCCACCGTCAAGGGGCTGGAACTGCGCCGGCACGTCAGCCCCAGCCTGGCCTTGAGCCGCATGGGCGACGAACTCCGGCTCACCCAGGTCCTGATCAACCTGCTGGCCAATGCCATCAAGTTCACCGACCGGGGGCACGTGTCGCTCAGCATGGGCCCCAGCCCCGCCAACTCCACCGGCGGCATCGCGGGCGTGCGCCTGTCGGTCAGCGACACGGGACAAGGCATGTCGCAATCGGAGCAATCGCGCGTGTTCGAGGCCTTCTTCCAGGTGGACACCCACAGCACCCGCACCAATGGCGGGGTCGGCCTGGGCCTGACCATCACCCAGGAACTGGTGGGCCTGATGAAAGGCAGCATCAATGTGAACAGCCGCGAACGCCAGGGCACGCGCATCGACGTGGACCTGCCCCTGGCCGTGCTGGCCGATGACAAGCACGTGCCCGCGCCACGGGCGCTGGGCCGGCCCGATCTGAAAGGCACCGAAGTGCTGGTGGTGGACGACGACCCGGTCAACAGCATGCTGGCGAGCGAGGTGCTGCGCGCGGCGGGCGCCACCGTGTTCACGGCGGACACCGGCCCGGCCGCCCTGGCCTTCTTGCGCCAGCACACGCCCAACGTCGTGCTGATGGACTGGCGCATGCCGGGCATGGATGGCCTGGAAGCGACACGGCGCGTGCGCCAGGGCGAAGCCGGCGCCGCCTCGCTGGACGTGCCGGTGCTGGGACTGACGGCCAATGCTTTCTCGGAAGACCGGAGCGCCTGCCTGAACGCCGGCATGAACCACGTGCTGACGAAGCCGGTCGACCGGCAGCAATTGCTCGAAGAAATCGGATATTGGGCGACACAGTCCGCCTGAACCCGCGCCGACCGGTAAAATGGGGGGTTATCCACCCTCCTCTCCAGGAACGTCCATGAGCCTCAAATGCGGCATCGTGGGTCTGCCCAACGTCGGCAAGTCCACCCTCTTCAACGCGCTGACCAAGGCCGGCATCGCCGCCGAGAACTACCCGTTCTGCACCATCGAGCCCAATGTGGGCATCGTCGAGCTGCCTGACCCGCGTCTGGCCGCCCTGTCCGAGATTGTCAAGCCCGAACGCATCGTGCCGGCCATCGTCGAGTTCGTCGACATTGCCGGACTGGTGGCGGGCGCCTCCAAGGGTGAAGGCCTGGGCAACCAGTTCCTGGCCCACATCCGCGAAACCGACGCCATCGTGAACGTGGTGCGCTGCTTCGAAGACGAAAACGTGATCCACGTGGCCGGCAAGGTCGACCCGATCTCCGACATCGAAGTGATCCAGACCGAGCTGTGCCTGGCCGATTTGAGCTCCGTCGAAAAGGCCATCCACCGCAATGCCAAGCTCTCCCGCGCGGGCGACAAGGATGCGGCTGCATTGGTCAAGATCCTGGAAAAGATCGAAGCTGGCTTGAACGAAGCCAAGCCCGTGCGCACGCTGGGCCTGAGCAAGGACGAACTGGTGCTGATCAAGCCTCTGTGCCTGATCACCGCCAAGTCGGCCATGTTCGTGGGCAATGTGGACGAAGGCGGCTTCGAGAACAACCCTTTCCTTGACCGCCTGAAGGAATACGCCGCCGCGCAGAACGCGCCCGTCGTGGCCATCTGCGCCAAGACCGAGGCCGAGATGGCCGAGATGGAAGACGAAGACAAGCTGATGTTCCTGCAGGAGATGGGCCTGGAAGAACCCGGCCTGGACCGCCTGATCCGCGCGGCCTTCAAGCTGCTGGGCCTGCAGACCTACTTCACCGCCGGGGTGAAGGAAGTGCGCGCCTGGACGGTGCCCGTGGGCGCCACGGGACCGCAGGCCGCTGGCGTGATCCACACGGATTTCGAAAAGGGCTTCATCCGCGCGCAGACCATCGCCTTCAACGACTACATCCAGTACAAGGGCGAGCAAGGCGCCAAGGACGCGGGCAAGATGCGCGCTGAAGGCAAGGACTACATCGTCAAGGATGGCGATGTGCTGAACTTCCTCTTTTCGCCCTCCTAGCCCGTCCAAAAAAAGGGCGCCCTCCAAGGGCGCCCTTTCAGACTGGCAAGCTGTGGCGTCAGATCAATGGCGCATCGACCAGCAGGGCATCTGGTTCAGGCTTGGGGCAGGTCACCGGAACGTTCTGGCCGTTGCCATTGAACTGCAGTGTTCCCGCAGCGCTGCCCATGCCGATGACCATCGACTCGGCGGTCCCGTCAGGCTTGAACGGCCCCGCGGTCACCGTGCCATTGACCGGCAGGGACACCACGACCGGCTTGTCGCGCTGCAGCGTGGTGGCCGGAATGTCGGTTCCGCCTGGCAGCACGTTCGGGTTCGCCGGCGTGCCGTGGTCCACGATCAGCTTGAGCTCATTGACCTTGCCCTGGACAGAGGTGATGCCGGCGTCCAGCAGCCGGTTCACGGTCGAGGCCGGCAGGGTGAAGGCACCGGATGCCTGCGTGATGGACAAGGTGCCTGCGCGTTTCACGGCCAGGGGGATGACGCCGCCGACGGCCACGCCAACGTCGTACTGCTGGCCTCCGATGTCGCACTTGTAGGGCGCGTGAACAATGCCAACCAGGTTGCCCGCCGCCGCCTTGGGATAAGACAGCGGTTCACCCTCGTAGAGGGCAGGTTTGCTGGCATCCACTTGGTTTCCAACCGCGACCGACAGCAGGGCGTTGCCCTGTGAGGCAGCGCATTCTGCGTGGACTTTGACCTTGAAACCAATCTTGGATTTCAGCGTCACGTCCGCCGCGGCACCCTCGAAGCGGAACTGGATGCGCCCGTCGGCTGGTGCCGTGTATGGCCCCACGCGAAAGTCGCCCGTCTTCGGCAAGCCGACGGTGATGGCTTGCCCAGCGGTGACCGGGACGTCCGCCACGCTCAAATCGTAGAGTTTCGCCAGGTCGACGGTGGCCGGGGTCGAGCGTGTCGCACCAATGCGCAAACTGGACACCACCGCATCGGCCTTGTCGATGGCCACGAGCCCCCCCAGCGAAGAAAGCCAGGCGGGGAGCGTCAAAGCCCCGCTTCCCTGCGACAGGTAGAACGTCTGACCGGGCCCCAGTTGGACAGGCGCGATGCCCTGGATGTCAACGGTGCCTGCGATCTTGATGATCTTGAGGGTGCCCACGCTGATCTGGCACGAGATGGGCAGTGTGAAACGGCCAGTGTCGGCCCCAATGGAAGGCACCAGGGCCGGATCAAGGGCACTTGCCGTGGTGGGGGTGAGCGTGATGGCGGCCACGGCCGCCAGCGCGAACGCCGTTCGCATGCGGTTCAAGAGGGTCAAGGGGTTCACGGTATCAACTCCTAAGAGTGGTTTGAAGGAAGAGCAGCCTGCGCATTCGGACAGCGCGCGCAGACCGGCAGTAAACCGTGGCCCCGATAGGCTCGACACCGAAAATAACATATGCGTTAAACGTTACTTGAATTACGGTGAATTACACGGTGACCGCCATGCCCCACGGATCAAGCACTTATCGCCATGCGGGAATAGAGAGGAGGTTTTCTGCGACGCACGACGGAGTCCACGCCTGCGCGCAGTCGCCCCCGATTTGCACCATTCAGGCATTCGGCGTTGGTTTTGACCGACGCTCTCTCAAGGATCGCTCCCACCTGCCGAAATCCAAGGTCAGCATTTGGCGTCGACGATCGCGGCGCCTGGAGAACTTCAGATGTCGTCGAGCACCGAATCCGAGCCGCCCAGCACGGCCACCCAAAGGCAGAAACTGCGCCTGGGCGATGTGCTCGTTCAACAAAAGCTCATTTCCGAAGAACAGCTCAAACAGACGCTGGAAATGCAGCGCACGACCGGCAAAAAACTGGGCCGGCTGCTGATCGACGCGGGCGTGATCACCGAAGAGGCTTTGGCCAATACCCTGGCCCGGCAACTTCGCGCGCCCTTCGTCAACCTGAAAAGCTTCCCGCTGAAAACGGAGATGGTGCGCCTGTTGCCCGAGGCGCCAGCCCGGCGCTTCCGCGCGCTGGTGCTGGGCGAACGGGGCGAGGACTTGCTGGTGGCCATGTCCGACCCGCTGGACCTGCAGGCCTACGATGACCTGGTCAAGATCCTGAAACGCACGGTGCAGATCGCCGTGGTGGCGGAAAGCCAGTTGGCGGCCGCCTTCGACCGCCACTACCGCCGCACGGAGGAAATCTCCGGCCTGGCCAAGGCGCTGGAAAAGGACATCGGTGACGCGGTCGACTTCGGCACCTTGCAAGCCACGGCGGGCCAGGAAGGCGCGCCGGTGGTCCGGCTGCTGCAATCGATTTTCGAAGACGCCGTCCAATGCGGCGCGTCCGACGTGCACCTCGAACCTCAGGAAAACGAGCTGGTCGTGCGCAGCCGCATCGACGGTGTACTGCAGACGCAGACCCATGCCGACAAGCGCATCGCCGCCGCCATGACCCAGCGACTCAAACTGATGGCCTCGCTGGACATCTCTGAAAAACGCCTGCCGCAGGATGGCCGCTTCTCGCTGCGGCTGCGCGACCGCACGGTGGACGTGCGTCTGTCGACCCTGCCTTGCCAATACGGCGAATCGGTCGTCATGCGGCTGCTGGGCCATGGCTCGGGCGTGCGCCGCCTGGACAACATCAACATGCCCCGGGACATCCTGGACCGCTTCAAAGAGATCCTGGGACGGAGCTCAGGCATGGTGCTGGTCACCGGCCCCACTGGCTCGGGCAAGACCACCACCTTGTACGCGGCCTTGGCCGAGGTCGATTCGGAGCAGCACAAGGTCATCACGGTGGAAGACCCCGTGGAGTTCCGCCTGCCAGGCCTGACGCAGGTTCAGGTCAACGACAAGATCGACCTGAGTTTTGCCCGCGTGTTGCGCGCCACGCTGCGCCAGGATCCCGACGTGATCCTGGTGGGCGAAATGCGCGACCCCGAGACCGCCGAAATCGGCCTGCGCGCGGCCGTGACCGGCCACATGGTGCTGTCCACCCTGCACACGCGCGATGCCATGAGCACGCCTTTCCGCTTGCTGGACATGGGCGTGGCGCCCTTCATGGTGGCGACCTCCCTGCAGGCCGTCATCGCGCAGCGCCTGGTGCGCGTCAACTGCGAGACCTGCCTGGAACCGCACACCCCCACACCGCAGGAAACCGCCTGGCTGACCTCCATGATCGGCAGCGAGGTACCG
Organism: Aquabacterium sp.; assembly: GCF_050725395.1. Classification (GTDB taxonomy): domain Bacteria; phylum Pseudomonadota; class Gammaproteobacteria; order Burkholderiales; family Burkholderiaceae_C; genus Aquabacterium. Next base: position 11,681 of record NZ_JBOHHL010000016.1, read on the forward strand.
GTGGCCCGGCCCATGCGGGGCCGGGGCTGCTCGGCCTGCAATGGCGGCGGCTACATCGGCCGCCGGGGCGTGTACGAGATGCTGGAGATGGACACCGTGCTGGCCCAGGCCACCACGCGCAGCGATCCCACCGAGTTCATGAAGCATGCCCGCGAGCGGATGAAGGGCAAGACCATGGCCCACCGCGCGCTGGACCTGGTCTGGCGTGGCAAGACCACGATGTCCGAAGCCATGCGACTGAGCAGCGAGATCGAATGACATGACGGCCTTTGCCTGGAAGGGCCGCAACCAACGCGGCGAATTGATGACCGGGGTGGTGGATGCGACGACCGATGGCGCGGTGGCGGATCAGTTGTTTGCCAATGGGATCACGCCTATTGAGGTCGGGTACGCTGGATCGGTGGTGGCTGAAAAGGCGGTGGACCAGCCGGCCTGGTTGAAGGCACTGACGGAAGTGCCCGTCAAAGAACTGGACGCGCTGATGTTCTCTCGGCAGATGTACACCCTGCAACGCGCGGGCGTGCCGATCTTGCGCGCCCTCGCCGGCCTGGAGTCATCCACGGACAAGCCCGCCATGAGGGCCTTGCTGGCCGACGTCAGGTCCAGCCTTGACCAAGGCAAAGACATGGCCACCGCCTTGTCGCGCCACCCCACCGTGTTCGGCAGTTTCTACATCGCCATGATGCAGGTGGGCGAGATGACCGGGCACATGGCGGAGGTGTTCTTGCGCCTGGCCGAGCACATGGAGCTGGAGATGGACACCCGCGCCCGCATCAAGCAGGCCATGCGCTACCCGACCATGGTGCTCTCGGCCATTGGCATCGCCATCGTGATCATCAATGTCTTCGTGATCCCCATCTTTGCCAAGGTATTCGCGGGCTTTCATGCCGAGCTCCCACTGATGACCAAGATCCTGCTGGGCTTTTCAGCCTTCATGGTCCAGTCCTGGCCCATGCTGCTTGCAGGCTTTGCCGCGGCCTTCTATGGCGTAAAAACCTACATCGCGACCACGGAAGGACGTTATCGCTGGGATCGCTTGAAACTCAAGCTGCCCATCATGGGGCCCATCATTCTGAAAGCCACGTTGTCACGCTTTGCCCGCAGCTTCGCGCTGTCGTCAGCCAGCGGCGTGCCCATCAGTCAAGCCTTGACCGTGGTGGCATTGACCGTGGACAACGCCTTCATCGGCAGCCGCATCGAGCTCATGCGCGATGGCGTCGAACGCGGGGAAAGCATCACGCGCTGCGCGGTGACCACCGGTGTCTTCACACCCATCGTTTTGCAGATGCTGGCCGTTGGCGAAGAAACTGGTGAGTTGGACAGCTTGCTGACCGAGGTGGCTCACATGTACGAGCGGGAAACTGACTACGCCCTCAAAGGCTTGTCCGCCGCGATCGAACCGATTCTTTTGACGGTGGTGGGCGGCATGGTGCTGGTGCTCGCGCTTGGTGTGTTCCTGCCACTGTGGAATCTGGGGCAGGCGGCCATGGGAAAAGGCTGACCATGAAATATGCCCTAAACATACAACGTTTACCGCCGATACAAGAAGCATCGGTTTCCATTTTTTGTTCTTTGCCGCTGCACATGCAGCATCATTTTCGAAAGCACATCATGAAAAAACAAGCTGGCTTCACGCTGATCGAGCTGGTCATGGTCATCGTGATCATCGGCATTTTGTCGGTGGTGGCCTTGCCCAAGTTCGTCGACTTGTCGACCGATGCCCAGAAGGCGGCCGTCAAATCGGTGGCCAGCGCGCTCAGCTCTGCCGCCGCGGTCAACTATGCGGCGCGCAAAGCCAATGTGGCCAATGGCGTGGCCGTGACGAACTGCACAGGCGTCGCCGCCGCATTGCAAGGCGGCGCTCTGCCCACCAATGGCAGCATGACCTACACCATCACGGCGGCCGCCGTTGCCGCAGATGCTTCGGTGAACTGCACGCTTTCGGACAACGCCACCACGCCCAACACTGCGACCTTCGTGGCCATCGGAATCCTCTGACTCGGCCATTTTCTGTTGGGTTTCGCCTCTTATCCAGCAAAGGGCAACATGCATCGCCAGAACGGTTTCACCCTGATCGAATTGGTGATGGTCATTGTCATCATCGGCATCTTGGCGGTAGTGGCCTTGCCCAAGTTCGTCGATCTGAGCACCGATGCCCAGGTGGCCTCACTCAGGGGCCTGAGGGGCAGCCTGGAGGCGGCTGCTGCCGCGAACTATGCCGCGCGCAAAGCCAACGCCAGCAACGGCGTGGCGATCGCGGACTGCGCTGATACCGCAGGTACGTTGGTCGGAGGCACACTCCCGACCACCAATGGCCTCACCTACACGATCACGCCGACGGCCATTGCGGCGGACGCTTTTGCGACCTGCACCATTTCTGACAGCGCCTCCACCCCCAATACCAGTACCTTCTTGGTTCAAGGCATCCCATGAGCGAAGGCCCCACCACTCAGGCGGGCTTCACCCTGGTTGAAATGGTGATGACCCTGGTCCTGGTGGGCATCGTTTCGGTCTTCGTCCTGCCACGCGTGCTGGACCTCACCATGTGGCAGCTGCGCGCCCATGGGGACGAAATGGTGGCGCAGACGCTGGCGATGGGCCGGATGGCGCTGGCACAACGCCGAGCGATCGTGGCCACCATCGCCCCCACAGGTGTGACGTTCGCCTATCAAACCAGCGGCACCGTCGTCGCCACGGTGACCTGCCCGGCCACGATCACTTCATGCATCGCCGAGGCCGCCACCCGCACCGTCACCTTCAACTCAGGCAACTCCGGCAGCGCCGTGACCTCGACCGGGGCAGCGCTCACCGTCACCGTGTCATCTGGCTCCTACAGCCAGGCCTATCAGATCGAGTCGGAAACGGGCTTGATTTACCCCTTACCTTAGCCACTTGCCAAGACCGCGGCGCCCTAGCATGAGGTCGCTCGAGCCCACCCACTGGAGTTCTCTCGTGCCAACCATGCCCGCCCATTGCCGCGCATCGCCGGCCCGCCGCGCCACTGCGGCAGGCTCCGGGACGCCTGGGCGCGAACGCATCCGTGGCATATCGCTGATCGAAGTGGTCATGTTCATCGTGATCGTCGGCGTTGCCCTGGCCGCCATCACACCAGTGTTCGTGCAGGCCACCGCCAGCAGCGTCGACCCGGCCATCAAGCGTCAGGCTCTGGCCATTGCCGAATCGGTCATGGACGAGGTTCTGCTCATGTCCAACACTTTTTGCGACTCGGACGACGACAACGCCGAGACCGCCACCAGCAGCGCCGCTTGCGCCACCCTTGCCGAGACCATGGGGCCGGAGTCGGGTGAAACGCGCTACACCACACCGCAGTTCGACAACGTCAACGACTACAACGGCTTCTCGATGACGGGCATCAAGGACATCACCAACACGGCAATGACCGGCCTGTCGAGCTACAGCGTTTCGGTGGCGGTGGCTTCTGCCGCGCTGGGCTCCATCACTGCAGGAAGCGGTGATGCGCTGCGCGTCACGGTGACGGTCACGGGCCCGTCCAACACCACCGTCGTTCTGGATGGCTACAGGAGCCGGCATGCGCCCAACGCCCCGTAGCAGCACTGCTCACCAGCGAGGGTTCACGCTGATCGAGATGATCATGGCCATCGTGATCACCGGCATCATCGGCGGGATCGTGGCCGTGTTCATGGTGAATCCGATCAAGGGCTACTTCAGCACGGCCGCCCGGGCTGGCATGGTCGACAACGCCGACCTGGCTTTGCGCCGCATGGGGCGTGACCTGCGTAGCGCGGTGCCCAACAGTGTTCGCGTGGCGCCTGGGAACCTGGCGGTGGAGTTCATTCCGCTGACCAGCGTGGCTCGCTATTACACCGAAGGCTCTGGAAAACTGGAGTTCGGCGTCACCGACACCTCGTTCGACATCATTGGCCCAGGGCTGACCCTCACAGCTTCGCAAAACTTGGTCTTCTACAACCTCGGGCCTTCGGTGACGGATGCCGATGCCTATGCCAGCAACTCGTCCGCCTTGGCCCAGGCCAGCTCCAACCGACGCACCAGCACCAATGGCGCCGGCATCTTCACCACCATCACCATGTCATCCCTGGCGGGGCTGCCGGTGAACGACATGGCCCCGCCCTATCGGGTCTATGCCGTCAATCAACCCGTGACCTACCGATGCGATCTGGCTGCGGGCACCTTGACGCGTTACTGGAACTACGGCTTTCAGGCATCGCAGCCGGACCCACCCACTGGCGCGACCACCGCCCTCGTTGCCAAAGGCGTGACCGGCTGCACCTTCAGCTATGACAGCTCAGTGGTGGCGACCCGCGCTGGCCTTGTCACCATGCGCCTGACCCTGGCTGCCCCCCCCACTGGCGGCTCCGCCGAATCCGTGAGTCTTTACCATGTCGTCCACGTCAGCAACCTGCCCTGAACCGCGCCAGCGCGGCTTCACGATGGTGAGCGCGCTGTTCATCATCGTGGTGCTGGCCGCGCTGGGCACGGCGCTTGGCAACATCAGCATGCGCCAGCATCTGGGTTCGGTTTCGGAGCTTGATGCAGCCCGTGCCGTGCTCGCCGCCCGCGCCGGCCTCGAATGGGGCGCCTTCCAGGTCCTGCGCAATCCTGCCGCCCCAGCCGCCGCGCCAGCCTGCTTCGGCGGCACGAACATGGTCCTGGCCGGTACTTTGTCCGGAATGACCGTGACGATCAGTTGCACGAGGACGCCCGGTGCCGGTACCGTCACCGATGGAGACAGCGCCCTTGTTTTCTACCAGTTGGTGGCCAACGCGTGCAATGCCCCCACCTCTGGCGCCTGTCCCGCCACGGGCACCGTGCAGCCAACGTACGTCGAGAGGCAACTCACATGGGTTCTCAGCCGATGAACGCCCGCCGCCTGCCAAGCCGGGCCACCCACGGCCTGGCCGTGCTGGTGCTGGCCTGGGTGGCCCTGCTTTGCATGGTGTCATCCGCCCGTGCGACCGCCTACGTCTTTCCCGGCACCTTGCCCGCAGGATGCAGCGGCAGCGGACCCGCATACACCTGCTCCAGCACCGTGACGCTGGCCAGCGCCGACACCGTCACGGTCAACTCGCCCAAACCCGCCACGATCACGATCAGCGGCGGCTTGACGATGAATGGCGCCAAGATCAACAACGCCGGCACCGCAGCCGACCTGACCTTGACCCTCAGCGGTGCGCTGTCGGCTTCGGCCGGCGCAGTGGTCAACGCCAATGTGACCGCCGGCAGTGTGTCAAGCAGCGGTGCGGTCACCTATGGCGGCTCTTTGACCACGACGGGTGCCGGCGCTGTCTCCCTTGGCGCCGGCACCACCGTGACCGGAACCCTGACCACCGTCACCGGCGCCATCACCTTGCTCACCGGGACGGTCAGCACTTACACCACCGTGGGCAGCATCAGCAGCGGCGGCACGGTCACGCTCAACTCCTACAACAGCGTTCTGGGGAACACCAGCGGGTACCTGATTTCTTCGGCCGGCCACAACGACTATGGCGGCAACATCACCTCCACCACCACGTATGTGAGCTTGGGGGGCTATGCCACGGTCACGGGTTCCATCACATCGCAAACCTACGTGGACATCGGCTCCAATTCGTCCGTGGGCGGATCGATCACGTCGAACTCGTCCTACATCGACACGGGGTCCTCGTCGTCCATCACGGGTTCGCTCACGACCACGGGTGCATCGGCCACGTACATCGACATCCACGGCAACACCACCGTCGGCGGCTCGATCACCTCGAAGACCTACATCAGCATGGTCAGCGGCAGCACGGTCGGTGGCGACATGGTGGCGGGTACCACGATCACCATGGGGACGGGCAGCTCGGCGACAGGCTCATGCCTGCGCTCGACCAGCTCGGGCGCGATCACCATCCCTTCGGCAGCATCCGTGGGCAGTGCCTGCTGCGGTGTCGCCCCGGCCTGCAGCAGTGCCTGCGTCAGCGGCACCCCAAAACCGCCAGCCTGCGCGGGGTCGTCCGTCTCGGCCACCTTCCAGCAGGGCGTGAACAGCTACACCGGCACGGTGGACACCATGCTGGACCCGGTGGCCACCACGGCCAACAATGGCGCGGCGACCAGCTTCATACTGGACGACGACACCGACCCACAGATCTTGCTGCGCTTCGACAACATCTTCGGCGCGGGCGCGAGTCAAATCCCTTTGGGGGCGACCATCACTTCGGCCACCTTGTCCGTCTATGTGTACGACGGCGACGCCGCCGAATCGGTGCAGCTTTACAGGATGCTGACCAGTTGGACCCAGGCTTCGAACTGGACCACGATGAGCGGTGGCGTGTCCCGCGACAACGTGGAGGCCAGGAGCGCCGAAGACTCGCACATTGGCGACACAGCACTCACCGGCTTTCAGAGCCTGGACGTCACCGCCACCCTGTCGGCCTGGTCGGCTGGCGCCACCAACAACGGCTGGCTTCTGCGGGGCGATGACGCCGCCTGGGGCATCTACTCCGCGGACTACGCCACGGCCGCCAACCGGCCAAAGCTCACGGTGGTCTACACCATGCCGGCGTCCGGTGTGGCCAGCTACACCGTGGTGCCCGCCACCACCTCGCCGTCAACCTGCTCGGCCGTCACGATCACCATCACCGCCCGCACCTCCGCGCCCGCCACCTACACGGGCTACACCGGCACCATCAACCTCACCACCTCGACCGGCAAGGGCGACTGGGCCCTGGGCGCCACGCCCACGCCATCGGGCACGCTGAACAACGGCACCGCCAACGACGGCGCGGCCACCTACACCTTCGCGGCAGGCGACAGCGGGGTCGTCAAGCTCACCTTGACCAACACCCAGGCCAACAGCCTGACGGTCAACGTGGTGGACAGCGTGATCGCCGGCTCGTCCACCACCTCTGCCTCGATGTCCTTCAGCGACAACGCCTTCATCCTGGCCGAAGACCTGTCCAGCAAGATCGCGGGCAGCGACGTGGTGGTGGCTGGCCGCAACCACGACTTCCAGGTCACCGCCATCAAGAAAGACAGCGTGACCGGGGCCTGCGGCACCGCCACCACCTACACGGGGGCCAAGACGCTGAAGATGTGGCGCACGGACTCCGGCAGCAGCTGGACCTCGCCCACGGTGGTCTCACCTACCTTGACCATTCCCAGCAGCACGCCCGGCGCCAGCAACCTGACCCTGACCTTCACCAACGGTGTGGCCACCTTTGACCTGGGCACCACCGACATCGGCCGCTACAGCCTGACCTTGCGTGACGCGACCGGCGGCTTCGCCACCGGCAACATCGACGGCTCGACCGGCACGCTCACGGTGCGCCCCTTCTCGGTGGTGATCAGCGGTATTTCGCAGGGGGCCACGAGCAACCCCAACGGATCGGCCGCCACCGACACGGTCTTTGCCAAGGCGGGCTCCAGTTTCCAGGCCACCGTGGCCGGCTACCGGTGGTCTTCCACGGCGGACACCAACGTGTCCGGGGGCGATGGCGTGCCCGATGCCAGCGCCACCCTGGCGCAGACCACGGCGGGTGGCGTGGCCCCCTCGTTCGCGAGCACCGTGACCCTGTCACCTGTGGCCGCGAGCCAGACGCCCGCGACGGGCGTGCTGGGCACCTTGAGCAATGGCACGGTGAGCAGCTTCTCCAGCGGCAGCAGCACCCCCGCCACGCTGCAATACAGCGAAGTGGGCAGCTTCCTGCTCAACACCACAGGCGTGGTCAGCAACTTCATTGCCAGCGGCCTGAGCCTGGACGCCACGGTGTTCAACGCCGCCGGCAGCCAGAACGCGCGGGTTGGCCGCTTCAAGCCTTCGCATTTCGCCTTGAGTTCGCCCAGCGTCACCCACCGATCGGCGCTGGCGTGCAGCCCGGCCTCGACCTTCACCTACCAGGGTGAACTGTTCCAGTTGGGCTTCACGCTGACAGCCCAGAACGCCAGCAATGTCACCACGGCCAACTACACCGGCACGTTTGCCAAGCTGGACCCGACCACCCCCGCGAACTTCGCGTTGACCGGGGTGGCTGGCACGCTGCCCTTGCGCACCACGGGTGGCACGCCGCGCCTCAGCCTGGGCACATCCACCGGCAGTTGGAGCAATGGCGTGGCCAGCGGCATCACCCTGACCGCCCTCGTGACCCGGGCCGCCGCCGCGGAAGACGTGCTGAGCGCCAGCCTCGGCGTGGCGCCCCAGGACAGCGACGCCACGGTCCTTGGCAGCTTCAACCTGGACAGCAGCTACCCGGCCGACTCCAGCGATGCCGCCCTCATCGGCACGCTCGACGTCCGGTTTGGCCGTTTGCGCCTGACCCCCGCCATCGGCCCTCAGGACCGCGATCTGCCGCTGTCACTGGCCGTCCAGCACTGGAACGGATCCACCTTCGTCACCAACACCCTGGACAGCTGCACCCGGATCGCCTCCACGGCGGTCAACTTTGGCCAGTACAGGCGCACCATCACGGCCACCGACACCAGCCTGAAGACCAGCCCCGTCATCCTGGCGGCGGGCACAGGCACGCTTTGGTTGAACAAGCCGTCCGGGGGCCGCGCGGGCACCTACGACGTCACCTTGAGCCTGGGCAGCAGTGCCGCTGACGCCTCCTGCATCGCCAGCCTGGGTTCAGGCACAGGCGACAGCGCCACGGTCGGCGCCAACCTGGCCTACCTGCGGGGCGCTTGGTGCGGTTCGACCTACGACAAAGACCCCTCGGCCCGGGCCACCTTCGGCCTGTTCCGGGGCTCCAACCACATGATCCATCAGCAGGAAAACTACTGATCCGATCGGAGGCCTGGGCGACCAAAAGGTTTCGCCAGCCAAAAAGTCTGGCGTCGTTCCTGCCAGTTATTCGGTCGTTTGCCGTGAATCGTCCGCCGTTACGCTCACGGACAAGGATGCCATTTCGCCATCCGCAGCAGCCATGACGACGCCCGTGAGTCCCTCCCGCCCATTCACCTTTGACGACCAGCACGCTGACTGCCAGGCCATCGGCATGGGCTGGCGCGGCCGTTCTGGCACCAAGGGGCGTGCACCATGACGACACGGTGGCCCTGGAAGCGCTCCAGCAACCTGAACCGGTTGGTGGTGGCCTGCACGAATGACAGCTTTGCCTACGTCGAGGCCAGCATCGACCTGAAACGGCCCTACGTCATCAAGCGCTGTGGCCTGGAACGCCGCGGCGAGGACAGCGCCAACGCCTTTGCCCGCCGCATCAAGGCCCTGAAGCTGCCCATCCAGGGCGTGATCGCCGTGCTGCCCTTGAACCGCACCCAGATCCTGCAGATCGAGGCGCCCGCCGTCCCTCCAGAGGAATTGAAGGCGGCCGCCCGCTGGCGCATCAAGGACCTGGTCGAGGCCCACCTGGACGACCTGACGATCGACGTCATGCGGGTGGGGGATGGCCGTCCGCGAACCCTCCAACACCTGTACGTCATTGCCGCGGCCAACGCTGCCATCCAGGACACCACGACCTTGCTGGCGGCGGCGGGCATGGAGCTCGCCGTGATCGACATCTGCGAGACCGCCCAGCGCAACCTACAGAACGCTTTCTCGGACCTGCAAGGACGGCGCGAACAGGCCTCGGCCGCGCTGATGGTGCATGAATCGCAATGCCTGCTCACCATCAGCGCCAACGAGGAGATGTTCTACACCCGTCGGCTGGACTGGGACGAGGGCGTTTTCGGGCACCAGCCTGAAGCCCGCGTGCCTGGCACCAGTCCGAGCTTTGGCCAGGAGGTGCTGTCACAGCAGGTCCTTGAGTCGGTCGACATCGTCGACTACAGCGAGGAAGTGCCCGAGTTCGGCAACGCCCACGACACACCGCGCCTGGTGATCGAGATCCAGCGCTCGATCGACGTGTGGGAGCGCTCCTGGCCGGACCTCCCATTGGCCAACCTCACGGTGCATGCCGGCGCGGGCTCGGCATCACTGGCCAGCATCATCAAACGGGATCTGGGCCTGCCGGTCGAGCCCATGGACATCCCCTCGCTGTTCCCTGGCCTGGAGGCCTCCACGGTGACGGCCGAGGTCCTGGAGGCGTGCGTGCCCCTGCTCGGCGCGCTGTTGCGCCAAGAAGTGCGCAAGCTCTGAGGTCACCCAGCATGGCCCAGCAAATCAACCTCCACCGCCCGATTCTGCTCAAGCCGAAGCTGATGTTCTCGGCCGAGACCATCGTGCAGGCCGCCGCGATCTTCAGCATCGCCGTGGTGGCGGCCTGTTGGTGGGTCACGGCCCGGGTCAACGCCTTCAAGCAAGAAAGCCTCGCCACCGAACAAAGGTACACCCAGGAGCGCGAGCAATTGCAGACGACCCTGGCCCTGCGCCCGGCGCTCGGCACGGATGTCAGTGCCCTTCAGCAGCAGTTGAAGACCATGCAGGACGCGCTGGACCAGCAGCGCCTGTCCTTCCAGGACCTGAACCTGGGCCGGACGGTGGGCGGGCGAACTTATTCGGCGATCCTCAAATTGGTGTCCGAAACCGTGCCCCCGCCTGTCTGGGTCACAGACGTCAAGGTGTCCATCGAGCGGATGGAAATCACCGGCATGACCCTGGACCCAGCCGCATTGCAGGACTGGAACCGGCGCCTGTCTGCGCACCCGCTGCTGCGCGGCCTGCACCTTGCCGCGGTCCGCGTCGAACGCGCGCCCTGGCACGCCCCTGCCGCGGCCTCTGGCGCCTCGCCTGCCGCACCGCGCGAAGCCTGGGCATTCACCTTGGTGACGGACAACTCGGTTGACGCGCCAGCGCCGGTGACCGCTTCCACCATCGCATCGGGGGCGAAATGAGCTTGAAAGCACGGTGGACCCACTACGCCGCGAAGATCAACGCGCTCAGCCTCCGTGAGCGAGGGATCCTGTTTGGGTCGGCCATGCTGGTGCTGGGCGCGGCCGCGGATTCGCTGGTGCTGTCGCCGGCCTACGCCGAACAGCAGCAGATCAAGGCCAAGCTGGCCAAGCTCTCCAATGAACTGATCGTGTTGCGGGCGCAGGTCGCCATGGGCCATCAACCCGAAGAAAAGGGCAGCCCCCGCGCAGCCCTGGTGACCGCGATCAAGCAAACGCAGCAGGCCAAGGACGCGATGGACACGCAGCTCAAGCAGGCCCTGGCCAGCCCCGAGCAAATGGCCAGGCTGCCCGATCTGATGGCCAAGGTGATGCAACAGCAAACAGGCCTGACGCTGGCCAGGCTGACCACCGCTGAACCCGACCAGGACCGCGCCCTGCTCGACAAACTGACCGCCATCTATGGGCCATTGCCCAGCCTCATGGCGCTGTCATCGACGTCCACCCCCGCGACGCTCGACGAAAAAGGCGTGCGCATGCAGGGCGTGAACGTCGGTGTGATCGGTCCTTACCTTGAATTGGCACGATACCTCGGCGACATTGAACGGGCCTTGCCGGGCCTGCGCTGGGGCGAGCTTCACCTGCACGCCGAACCTGGCAGCACCGAATCGCCACTGATGGAAGTGCGCGTCTACCTCATGGGGGCCTCGTCATGAGCCGCCATTGGCTTGTCTGGACCTGGATACCGCTCGTCGGCAGCGCCTTGGCCGCCGAGGGTCCTGCCGGCCTTGGCCGGGATCCCACCCAGATCCCGCCGTCGCTGCAACAAGCCGCGGGCCTCGGCGCCAACGAAGTCAATGGGCCGTCCGGATCGAACGCCGACACGCCGGCCCAGCCCTTTTTCATCATGACCCACGGCGGCCGCCTGGTCGTCATTCACCGGGCACATCGCCTGAAAGTGGGCGACGAGATGGACAACGCCCGCATCGTGCGCATCGACAACGACGCGGTCTGGCTCCGCGAAGACGGCCTGGTCAAACGGATGTCCATCTACCCCGACGTCCTCAAACGCCCCGCGGCCAAGCCCACCGCAGCCCCCTCCTCACCACACTCCGCGTCGTCCCGCCAACGGCACCGCCGCCCCGCCACGACAAAGAAGGATGCGCCGTGACTTCACCTCGATTCCCGATCATTTCTCATCAAGCCACACGGTGGGGGCGCACCTTGGTGGCCGGCACCTGCGCGGTATCGCTGATGGGCTGCGCCACGCCAGAACGCCATTTCGCGCGGGAGAACAGTCCCATGCTGAGCCTGCGCATGGACCTGCCCACCCGACTGGTCAGCAACGGCCTGCCCGCAGACGCATTGACCCCTGCGCCCCAGCCCCCCGTGCAAGCCGCCCCCGAGGCCCCGCGCGAGGAACGTTTCGACCTGGTCGTCAACTCTGCCGCAACGCGCAATGTCTTTCTGGCCCTGGTGGCCGACACCCGCTACAGCATGCTCCTGCACCCCGAGGTCGGCGGCACACTGTCGGTCACCCTCAAGGGTGTGACCCTGCGGGAGGCACTGGAGTCCATCCGCGACGTGTATGGCTACGACTTCAAGATCGATGGCCGGCGCATCACCATCTTTCCGCCGACCTTGCAAACGCGGCTGTTCAACGTGAACTACCTGAACTCCCAGCGTCAAGGCCACAGCGACGTGCGCGTCACCTCGGGCCAGGCACCCGCCCCGACACCCGCCGGTTCCAGCAATGGCTCGACCCCGACCACGCCCAACCCCGACACGGCCACACAACGGCAGGACAGCAGCCAGGTCTCGACCAGGTCCTCGACCGACTTGTGGTCGGAAATCACCTTGACGCTCAAGACCATGATCGGCACCGCCAACGGCCGAAGCGTGGTCACCAGCCCGCAGGCCGGCGTGATCGCGGTGCGCGCCATGCCCGACGAACTCCGGCAGATCGAATCGTTCCTGAAATCCGCCCGCTTCTCGGTCGAACGGCAAGTGATGCTGGAGGCCAAGATCCTGGAGGTCGAACTCCGGGATGGGTTCCAGAGCGGCATCGACTGGTCCATCCTGGGCACGAAGTCGGCGATCGGACAAGCCAGCGGGTATGGCGGCAACCCCTTGGTCGCCAACGGCAATGGCCTGCCAACCTTGCCAACGCCTGGCCTGGTCCTGGCCACCGACCACGTGCCCCTGCCAACGGTCGGTTCCGGCATCCTCGGCCTGTCCCTGGCCACCAAAGGCTTCGAGGCCGTGCTGGGCTTCCTGGAAACGAATGGCGAGGTGCAAGTGCTGTCCAGCCCACGGGTGGCGGCCATGAACAACCAGAAAGCGGTGCTCAAGGTAGGCACCGATGAGTTCTTCGTCACCGCCGTGCAAGGCGGCTCGATCCAGGCCGGCACGGGCACCAATGGCGGAACGGCCACCACCCTGCCCACCATCACCCTGACCCCCTTCTTTTCGGGCATCGCCCTGGACGTGACGCCCCAGATCGACGACGGCGGCATGATCACACTGCACATCCACCCCTCGGTGACGGCCGTGTCGACGGTGACCAAACAGATCGACCTGGGGGCCGTGGGCAACTACAAGTTGCCGCTGGCGTTCAGCAGTGTCAACGAGACCGACACCGTGGTCCGCATCCCCGATGGCAACATCGTGGCCATCGGCGGCTTGATGCAGATGGAATCGAACCGCACACGGTCCGGCCTGCCGGGCACGGGCGACAATCAGGTGACCAGCAGCCTGTTCGGCAACAAGGTCGAGAAAAACCGCAAGAAAGAAGTCGTGGTGCTGATCAAGCCCACCATCATCCGCAGCACCGAGGATTGGCAGGCCACGGCCTTGCAGGCGCGTGACTCGCTGGACCAGATGGATCGACAGCAACGGCGTGTGATCAAACTGGACGAGAGCGTCGAGCCCGAGGCGAAACTCACGCTGCCACCACCTCAGCCGCCTCAACCGGCCGCCAAGCCCCCGCGCTATTCACGGCTCAAGCCGCCCTCGGTGTCCGCTTCCGCGCCCACTTTGGTATCGGAGTCTTCAAGACAAGGCAGCGTGCTCCCCTGATCCAGAAAGTTGGGCAAGCCCAGCTTGTCCAGCAGGGCCGCGGCGTCGAAAGGCGCCTTCACTTTGATGTCGTTGTCGAAGTAACAATGGATGTCCCGGTGTGCTCGCTTGGGCGGCGCATGGTCTTTGTCGACCAGGTGGGCATCTTCTGGTTGCGATCCCCTTGACCAGGCCACGATGCGGTCCGCCCAGCGGTCCAAGGCCTTGTCGGTGTAGCCACTGGCGTACAACTCGGCATCGCCATGAAGGCGCAAGTACATGAAGTCGGCGGTCACGTCCTCCAGGTAGGGCCACTTGCCGGCCGTGTCGGCCACCACCAGGGCCACCTTGTGGTGGCGCAGCAGCTTGATGAAAGCCGGGTCGGCGAAACTGTCGTGGCGGATCTCGATGGCGTGGCGCACCGGGCGCTTCGCGTCGATCTCAAGGTGTTCGCGCTTGGCCATGAAGGAGTCACGCTGACGCGCCAAGGCCAGCGCCGCTTCGGTGTCGTGTGGCAAATCTTTCAGAAAAGCTTCCATCAGCTCGGCATTGAAGTGGAAGCTGGGTGGAAACTGCCAGAGCACCGGCCCCAGCTTCTGCCGCAGGCCCAACACCCCGGAGGCGAAGAAATTGGCCAATGGCTGGTGCACGTCCTGCAAGCGGCGGATGTGGGTGATGTACCGGGGGGCTTTGACACTGAAGACGAAATCGTCCGGGGTCTGCTCGTACCACTGCGCGAAGCTCGCTGGTTTTTGCATGGCGTAAAACGTGCCATTGATTTCGATGCTGGGCAGGGCATGCGACGCGAACTCCAGTTCCCGGCGTTGAACCAGCTTCTTGGGATAGAAGACGCCGCGCCACGGTTCGTAGCGCCAGCCTGAAATACCGATGCGGACAGTGCTCTGGGGAGAGGGCTTCTTTTTCATGTCCCCTTCTTTGGCAATCGGCGCGCCCACTTCCCGGCTCAAGTTTTAACTCAGCCAACCGACATTGCTGGGAGACCATTTCTTTTCGATCGAGGACGTGTATGGAAGCCCTTCAAGTAGCCGCCCCCAAGTCTGCCCCCGCAGTTCGGCCCGGCGCGCCCGGTAGTTTGTCCAGCCGGGGCAATCCAGCCCGTCAGATCCAGCACGCGGTGTCGGGCCGTGAATTCCTCACGTTCCGCCTGGGCACCGAAGAGTACGGCATCGACATCCTGAAGGTGCAGGAAATCCGCTCTTACGAGCCGCCCACCAAGATCGCCAATGCCCCGTCCTACCTCAAGGGCGTGGTCAACCTGCGCGGCGTCATCGTCCCCATCGTCGACCTGCGCGTCAAGTTCAACTGCCTCAACGCCCAGGGCGAGGTCGACATCAACGACTTCACCGTGGTCATCGTGCTGAACGTGCGCGGCCGCGTGGTCGGTGCCGTGGTCGATTCGGTGAGCGACGTGATCCAGTTGGCCGAACAGATGATCAAACCAGCGCCCGAGATGAGCGCCTCGATGGTCGACACCACCTACATCACCGGCATCGCCAACATCAGCGAACGCTTGCTGATCTTGATGGACATCGAGTCGCTGATGAGCAGCTCGGAAATGGGCCTGATCACCACCCTGGCGCCCTGAATCCGCCGCACATCACTGAGCCGCCCGTCGCAAGGTATTGACGACGGGTTGCTCCAGCACACCGCGCAGGCTCCACCAGCCTGCCAGGGCCGCCAGCACGGCGCCCACCGCCGCACCCGCCAAAGGCCACCAAAGCGGCGCACTCCAGTCGAACTCGAAGACCCAGCCGGCCAGCGCCCAGCCCACGCACAGCGCCGCGGTGGACGCCAACGCGCCCGCCAGGGCGCCCACGCCCAGCAACTCGACCCGCTGCACCTTGGCCAGCATGTGCTGAGACGCGCCCAGGGCCTTGAGCACGGCCCAGTCCTTGGCCCGCCTTTCCCTTGAAGTCAGCAGGCCCGCCATCAGCACGATCAGGCCCGCCGCCAAGGTGAAGGCGAACAAGAATTCAACCGCGGCGATCACCTGGTCCATGATCCGGCGGATCTGCAGCAAGGTGGCCGACACGTCCACCACCGTGACATTGGGGTAGGCCTGCACCAGGGTGCGGTCCAGCTTGCCGTCGGTCGGTGAGCGGTAGGAGGTGATGAAAGTCGCAGGCCAATCAGGCATCGAGGCCATGGGCGACATCACGAAGAAATTGACCCGCATGGACGACCAGTCCACCTTGCGCAAACTGGTGATGCGCGCCGTGTGGCGCATGCCGCCGATGTCGAAGGTCATGGTGTCGTGGAGGTGCAGGCCCAGGGTCTTGGCCAGGCCGGCCTCCACGCTGAGCGCACCTGGTTCGTTGGGCTGATAACGGCCTTCGACCACGGGGTTGTAGGCCGGCTGCTTCGAGGCGTAGCTCAGGTTGAACTCGCGGTCGGCCAGGCGCTGGGCCCGCTCGTCGGCGTAGTCTTCGGGGCGCACGGTCTTGCCGTTGATTTCGACCAAACGCCCGCGGATCATGGGGTACCAGTCGAAATGGGTGACGCCAGCCTTTCGCAACTGCGCCTGGAAAGGCTCGGCCTGGTCAGGCTGGATGTTGATCACGAAACGGTTGGGCGCATCGGCCGGCGTGGCCGCCCGCCAACTGGCGATCAGGTCGGTGCGCAACAGCACCAGGAGCACCAACGCCAGCAGGCCGATGGCCAGGGCGCAGACCTGCACCACGGTCTGCCCGGGCTGGGCCGTCAGCTGCCGCGTGGCCAGCACCAACCAGGGAGGCGCCACGCCACTGAGCTTGTTCAGCAAGCGCTGCAGGATGAACACCGCGAGGGCGCTCAAGGCGGCAAAGGCCACCACGGCCGCGGCCACGCCGCCCAAGGCGATGGCCCCCAGCTTGACGTCACGCGCCACCATCATCAGCAAGGCCAGCAGCGCCAGGCCACCCGCGCCCACGGCCAGCACGGAGGCGCCCTTGAGTTCGCCCACGTCACGGCGCAGCACGCGCAAGGGCGGCACCCGGGCCAGTTGCAGCACCGGCGGCAGGCCAAAGCCCACGGTCAACACCACCCCCACCCCCAGGCCCAGCACCACGGGCCAGATGCTGGGCGCCGGCAAGCCCACCGGGACCAACTCCGACAGCAGCACCACGAAGACCTGGTGGAAGCCCCAACCCAGCACCAGGCCAATGACGCTGGCCACCAAACCCACGATCAGGAACTGCAAACCATAGGTCAGGGCCATCTGGTTTTGGGGCACGCCCAGCACACGCAGCATGGCGCAATCGTCCAGGCGCCGCTGGGCAAAGTCGCGCGACACCAGGGCCACGGCCACCGCCGACAGCAAGGCGGCCAGCAAGGCCACCAGGCGAAGGAACAAGCCGGCGCGGTCCAGCGTGGCGCGCATTTCAGGGCGGCCCTGCTCCAGGGTCTCGACACGCAGGCCACGGGTCGCCTTGGATTGCTGCTCGGCCGCGGTGATGAAGGTTTTCAAAGCCTTGGCGGTCTGAGCGGTGTCGCTTGCCTTGGTCCGCGGATCGATGCCTGCATCGCCCGAACGGCCAGGCCCGGCCACCAGCAATCGGTAGGTGACGCGGCTGGCGGGCTGGATCAACTGCGTGGCCGCCAGGTCGGACTGCCGGATCATCACGCGGGGCGAGAAACTCATGAAACCGGCGCCCCGGTCGGGCTCCATGGCGATGACGGAGGCGATCAGGAAGGAGGCATCGCCCAGCCAGAGCCGGTCCCCCACCTTCAGGTTCAGCACGGGCAGCAGGGAGGCGTCCACCCAGGCCTGGCCGGCGGGGGGGCCGCCCAGCGGCGCCTTGCCGGCAGGCACCACGGTGCCGTCGGGCTTCAGGGTGCCCAGGGTGATCTGGCCTCGCAAGGGGTAGGTTTCGCTGACGGCTTTCAAAGCCACCAATTTGCTGTCGCCGCCCAACTCGTCTGGGGCACGGGCCATGCTGGGAAAGGCGGCGGTACGGGCTTGGCGCAACCCCAGCTTCCGGGCTTCGGCCGGCAGCGCTTCGGGCATGGGCTGGTCGGCCACCACCAGGGCATCCGCGGCCAGCAACTGGGCAGCATCGCGCACCAGGCCTTGCTCGATGCGGTCGGCGAAAAAACCCACGGCGGACAAGGCCGTGACGGCCAGCACCACCGCCACCAGGAGCAGGCGCAGGCTGCCCGAGCGCATGTCGCGCCAGGTCTGCTTGAGGGCCCAGCGCCAGGCTGGCACGGAGGCCGAAGGATTGATCGCCATGGGTTCGTGTCCGACCGTGTTTCGACAAGGAACGGTCATTAGAACCCAAAGCCCTTCCCCGCCAGGGCAGCGGGTCTTGCCCCGGCTCAGGCCGCGAAGCTTTCGAAGGTGCGGTCGAGCTGGGCGATCCAGCCGGCCTTGTCTTCTTTCGAGGCGAAGCTGGCCTCGAAGCTGTTGCGTGCCAGGGTGTAGGCCGCCTTGGCATCCAGGCCCAGCGCCGCGAAAGTCTCGGTGTAGTTCTGGTTCAGGTAGCCGCCAAAGTAGGCGGGGTCGTCTGAATTGATCGTCACCTTCAGGCCCAGATCGAGCAGGGACTTGAGGTTGTGCTTGTCCAGTGAGTCGAACACGCAGAGCTTGACGTTGGAGAGCGGACACACCGTCAGGGGCATGGCCTCCTTCACCAGGCGCTGCACCAGGGCCGGGTCTTCCACGCAGCGCACGCCATGGTCGATGCGCTCGACCTTGAGCACGTCGAGCGCATTGATGATGTAGGCCGGCGGGCCTTCCTCGCCTGCGTGGGCCACGACGTGCAAGCCCAGTTCGCGGCAACGCGCGAACACGCGGGCGAACTTCTCGGGTGGGTGGCCGCGCTCGCTGGAGTCCAGGCCCACGCCGACGATGAGGTGGCGCCAGGGCATGGACTCGCCCAGGGTCTTCAAGGCGTCCTCCTCGGACAAGTGCCGAAGGAAACACATGATCAGCGTCGCGCTGACCCCCAGCTCGGTCTTGGCCCGCTTGCAAGCCCGGTCCAGGCCCTTGATCACGACCTCGAAAGGCACGCCGCGGTCGGTGTGGGTTTGCGGGTCGAAAAACAACTCAGTGTGCAGCACGTTCTCCGCCGCGGCCTTGGTCAGGTAGGCCCAGGCCATGTCGTGGAAGTCTTCTTCCTTGAGCAAGACCGAGGCGCCCGCGTAGTAGATGTCGAGGAAGGTCTGCAGGTCGGTGAACGCGTAGGCAGCGCGCAAGGCCTCGACGCTGGGGTAGGACAGCGCCACGCCATTGCGCTGCGCCAGGGCGAAGATCAACTCAGGCTCGAGCGAGCCCTCGATGTGGATGTGCAACTCCGCCTTGGGCATCGCTTGCAGCAGTTCAGGCAAGCGGTCTTGTGCAATGGTCATGGCGCTCACCTCACTTGCCCGAGGGGATCGAACCGTCCACGCCCTTGACGTAGAAATTGATGCCGCCCAGGAACTTGTCATCGGCCACGGCGTCTTTGGCCAGCACGTCCTTGCCATCCTGGCCCACGATGGGTCCCTTCCAGATGACGAAGCTGCCGTCCTTCAGGCCGGCCTTGACGGTGTCCACCTTGGCTTTCAGGTCGGCCGGCACCTTGTCGGACACGGACACCAGGTCGATCGCGCCTTCCTTCACGCCCCACCACACGCCACCGGTCGACCAGGTGCCTTCCAGTGCGTCCTTGGTGGCCTTGATGTAGTAAGGCGCCCAGTTGATGATGGCCGAGGCCAGGTGCGACTTGGGACCGAACTTGCTCATGTCGGAGTCCCAGCCGAAGGCGTACTTGCCGGCCTTCTCAGCCGTTTGCAGCACCGCGCTCGAGTCGGTGTTCTGGAACAGCACGTCGGCGCCCTGGTTGATCAGGCTTTGCGCGCCTTCGGTTTCCTTCGGGGGATCGAACCAGTTGTTGATCCAGACGACCTTGGTCTTGACCTTGGGATTCACGCTTTGCGCGCCCAGGGTGAAGGCGTTGATGTTGCGGATCACTTCAGGGATGGGAATGGAGCCGACCACGCCCAGGGTGTTGGACTTGGTCATGCCCCCGGCGATCACGCCGGCCAGGTAAGCGCCTTCATAAGTGCGTGAGTCGTAGGTGCGCATGTTCGCGGCCGTCTTGTAGCCGGTGGCGTGCTCGAACTTCACGTCCTTGTTGTCGGCCGCGACCTTGAGCATGGGCTCCATGTAGCCGAAGGTGGTGCCGAAGATCAGCTTGTTGCCCTGGCCGACCATGTCGCGGATCACGCGTTCGGCGTCGGGGCCCTCGGGCACCTTTTCCACGAAGGACGTCTTGACCTTGTCGCCAAATTCTTTTTCGACCGCCAGGCGCCCTTGGTCGTGGGCATAAGTCCAGCCGGCATCGCCCACCGGGCCGACGTAGGCAAACGCGATGTTCAGGGGGCCGGAGGAAGGCGCGGCGGCCGCGGCGGAAGCCGGTTCGCTGGCGGCCGAAGCGGCCATGGACGCTTCGGTGGCGGCTTCTTTCTTGCCGCAGCCCACCAAGGCGGCGGTGGCGGCGATGCCGGCCCAGCCCGCCGCTTTCAGCCAGGAACGTTTGGTCATTGGTCGAGTCATGTCATCTCCAAGTGGGGAAAGTCAAAACACTGAGGGAATCGACAGCAGGGGCGATGATGCCCTGTCAACTGCCTGGATGGAAGGGCTTGCCCAGCGAGGCGGGCATGTTGACGCGGATCCACGTCGGATTGCGCGAGATCAGCACCAGCACCACGATGGTCGCCAGGTAGGGCAGCATGGTCAGCCACTGGCTGGGGATCTGGATGCCCTGCCCCTGCAACTGGAACTGCAGCATCGTCACGCCACCAAACAGGTAGGCCCCCAGCAAGACCCGCGCCGGGCGCCAGGTGGCGAAGGTGGTCAATGCCAGCGCGATCCAGCCTTTGCCGGCCACCATGCCCTCGACCCACAACGGCGTGTAGACCACCGACAGATAGGCACCAGCCAGCCCGCACAGCGCGCCACCACACATCACCGCGATCAGGCGGATGCGGCGCACGGGGTAGCCCAGCGCATGCGCCGATTCAGGCGATTCGCCCACGGCACGCAGGATCAGGCCCGAGCGCGAGCGGTACAGGAACCAGGTCAGGCCCGCCGTGAAGATGATCGCCAGGTAGACCAGGGGGTGCTGCTTGAACAGCGCGGGGCCGAAGAAAGGGATGTCCGACAAATAAGGGATGGCGAAATTGGGCCGCTCGGGCAATTTTTCTTGCGTGTAGCGGATGCCGGCAAACGCCGACAGGCCGGCGCCGAACAGGCTGAGGGCCAGGCCCGTGGCGTACTGGTTGGTGTTGAGCCAGATGACCAGCACCCCGAAGACGGCGGCCAGCAAGGCGCCCGCGGCCGCCCCCGCCAGGAAGGCCAGCGTGTCGCTGCCGGTGTTCACCCCGGTGGCGAAGCCGGCGATGGCGGCGACCAGCATCAGGCCCTCGGCCCCCAGGTTGACCACGCCGGAGCGCTCGTTGATCAGGAGGCCCATGGCCGCCAGGCCGAGCACGGTGCCCGCGTTCAGCGTGGCGGCCAGCAGCAAGGCCAGCGAATCGGCGGTGAAGAGGCTCATTTGGAAACCCAGCGCAGGCGTTGGTGGATGAAGGTGTCACAGGCCAGCAAGCAGAACAGCAACAAGCCCTGGAAGACACCGGTCAAGGCCTTGGGCAGGCCCAGGCGCGACTGCGCCAGCTCACCACCGATGTAGAACATGCTCATCAGCAGGGCCGAGAAGACAATGCCCACCGGGTTCAAGCGTCCCACGAAGGCCACGATGATGGCCGCGAAGCCATAACCCATCGGCACGAAAGGCGTGAGCTGGCCTTGGGGCCCCGCCGCTTCGAGCGCCCCGGCGAGGCCGGCCATGCCACCCGAGATCAGCAAGCCGGTCCACAAGGCCCGGCGCGAAGAGAAGCCCGCGTAACGCGCGGCGGCCGGTGCCAATCCCCCCACCAGCAGCTGAAAGCCGGCATAGGTGCGTGCCAGGAAAATCGCGAACACCGCCACCGCCCCCAGCGCGATGAAGATGCCGATGTTCATGCGGAAACCGCTGACGATCTTGGGAATGCGCGCGGGGTCGAGGAAGGTGATGGTTTGCGGGAAGTTGTAGCCCTGCGGGTCTTTCCAGGGGCCGTAGACCAGGTAGCTCAGCAGCATCTCGGCCACGTAGACCAGCATCAGGCTGACCAGGATCTCGCTGGCGTTGAACCGGTCACGCAACAAGGCCACGATCGCCGCCCAGGCCATGCCGCCCAGGAGGCCGGCCACCAGCACGGCCACCACGATCCAGCGGCCAGTCTCGGGCGTGGCCTGCATGGCAACCCAGCCTCCGCAGATGGCCCCGAGCACGAACTGCCCCTCGGCCCCGATGTTCCACAAATTGGCCCGGAAACACACCGCCAGGCCCAAGGCGATCAGCACCAGCGGCGTGGCCTTGATGGTCAGCTCGGTCAAGGCGTAGACATTCTTCACCGGCTCGATGAAAAACATCCGCAAGCCATCGACCGGGCTTTTGCCCAGCGCCATGAACAGGCAGGAGCCAATCAGCACCGTGACCAGCAAGGCGATGACGGGCGACCCCACCATCAGCAGCCTCGACGGCTCGGCGCGCGCTTCAAGCTTGAACATGGGCGCCCTCCCAGAGTCCACTCATCCAGATGCCGATCTGAGGGGCCGTGGCCTCGCGGGCATCAATGCTGGGCGACAAACGCCCCTGGGCCATCACCATCAACCGATCACTCACCTCGAACAACTCGTCCAGTTCTTCGCTGACGACCAACACGGCACACCCAGCGTCGCGCAGCTTCAACAACTCACCGCGGATCTGCGCAGCGGCGCCCACGTCCACGCCCCAGGTGGGTTGGGACACCAGCAGCAGTTTCGGCGAGGCGGCGATCTCGCGGCCCATGATGAATTTCTGCAGGTTGCCGCCCGACAGGCTCTTGGCCGCCGCGTTCGACCCGCCCGCTTTCACCTTGAAACGGTCGATCAGGTCGGCGGCCATGCCGTGCGTGCCCTTGATGCGCAGCCAGCCTCCCCGCCCGACGGCATCGGTGCGCGTGAGCAAGGTGTTCTGCGCCAGGGACATGATGGGCACGGCGCCCCGCCCGAGGCGCTCTTCCGGCACGCTGTGCAGGCCCTGCCGGCGACGTTCGCGCGGCGAGGCCTGGCTGATGTCCCGGCCAAACAGGCTGACCATGCCCGGCGTGGTGCGCGGGTCTTCGCCGCTCAACGCCGCCATCAAGGCCTGCTGGCCATTGCCCGACACGCCGGCGATGCCCAGGATCTCGCCAGCCTGCACGCTCAGGCAGATGTCCTGCAGGTTCACGCCAAAGGGGTCCTGCTTGGGCAGGTTCAGGTTCCGGACCACCAGGGCGGTCGCTCCCAAGACGGGCGCCACGCGGTTCAACTGGGGCGGCTCGGAACCGATCATCAGGCGCGAGAGGCTGGCATTGGTCTCTTGCCGAGGGTCGACCTCGCCGGTGACCTTGCCACCGCGCAGCACCGTGCAGCGGTGGCACAGCGCGCGGATCTCGTCCAGCTTGTGGCTGATGTAGAGGATCGAACAGCCGCGCTCGGCCAGTTGGCGCAGTGTCACGAACAGTTTTTCGACGGCTTGCGGCGTCAGCACCGAAGTCGGCTCGTCCAGGATCAGCAATTGCGGATTGGTCAGCAAGGCGCGCACGATCTCGACACGCTGTCGCTCGCCCACGCTCAAGGTGTGCACCGGGCGCCAGGGGTCGACTTCGAGGCCATAGTCGGCGGACACGGCCTGGATGCGCTCGACCACCTCGGGCAAGGTCCATTTTTTGTCCAGGCCCAGCCAGACGTTCTCGGCGGCGGTGAGCGTGTCGAACAAGGAGAAGTGCTGGAACACCATGCTGATGCCCAACGCACGCGCCTCTTGCGGCGAGCGCACCTGCACCGGCGCGTCGTTGAAGAAGATCTCACCGGCGTCCGGCTTGACGACGCCGAAGATGATCTTCATCAACGTGGATTTGCCGGCGCCGTTCTCGCCCAGCACGGCATGGATTTCACCGGGCAGCACGTGCAGGCTGACGTCGTCATTGGCCCGCACCGCGGGGTACTGCTTGGTGATGTGTTTGAGTTCTAGGCGGTACGACATAAAGGGCGCCAGAAGCGCTTCATTGATCCACTGCCCGGGGGGCCGAATGAACACATTGGCCGGCCACATACGTGCTCACCAGATTGCGCTCATCGCCCATGGTCACCCAGGCAAAGACACGCTCGTGCAAGTCGCGGGCCAGCTTGTCTTGGGCGACGCGATCCCGATGCTCGGCCACGGGGCCGTGGGCCACATGCCATGCCACCACGTCGGCCATGCAGCCGGGCTCCAGGCGTCCGATTTCATGGGCCAGACCCAGGTGGCTGGCCGCCCCCAGGGTGCAGGTGTGGAGTGCCTTCCAGGCCGACAGGCGCACGCCCTGCAAGGCCTGGATCTTGTAGGCATCGGCGATGTTGCGCAGCATGGACAGGCTGGTGCCGCCGCCCACGTCGCTGGCCAGGCTCACGTGCACGCCTTCGCGCTCGGCCTCAAGCCAGTTGAACAAACCGCTGCCCAGGAACAGGTTGGACGAGGGGCTGTGCGCGATCTGCGCGCCGTGCGCCTTGAGCACCGCGCGGTCGTTGGCGTCCAGCCAGATGCCGTGGGCCAGAACAGCGCGAGGGCCGATCAGGCCTTCGCGGTCGTAGACGTCCAGGTAACTGCGGGCGGTGGGAAACAGTTCGGCCACCCACTTCACCTCGTCCCGGTTCTCGGCCACGTGGGTCTGCATGTAGGTGCCGGCGTAGGTCTGGCACAAGCGGCCGGCCATGGTCAGTTGCTCGGGCGTGCTGGTGGGGGCGAAACGCACGGTCACGGCGAAAGACAGGCGGTCCTGGCCGTGGAAGCGATCGATCAGGTCAACGCAGTCCTTCTCGGCCTGCTCCACGTCGTCCAGCAGTCCTTCGGGCGCATGGCGGTCCATCAGCACCTTGCCGGTGATCAGGCGCATGTGGTGGGCCCTGGCCTGGTCGAACAACGCTTCAACGCTGACCTTGTGCACCGTGGGGAAAACGACCGCGCTGGTCGTGCCGTGGGCCCACAAGGCGTGCAGGAAGCGCTCGGCACCTTCATGGGCCACGGTGGGGTCGATGTAGCGGCGTTCGGCGGGGAAGGTGTAGGTGTTGAGCCAATCCAGCAACTCGGTGCCGTAGCTGGCGATCACGTCAAGCTGCGGACAGTGCACATGGGTGTCGATGAAGCCCGGCATGACGAGCTGGCCTCGGTGGTCGGCCACGGGAACATCGGCCCAGCCGGCGGGCAGTGCCTGGCTGGCGGGCTGGATGGCGGCGATGCGCTCGCCTTCGATCATCAGGAAGTGGTCGGGACGCCAGCGAACGCCCGTGGCCTCGGCGGGCGGTGCAAAGCCCGGGTCGGCGGTGAAATCCAGCAGGTCACCACGCAGCACCTGTCGGGTGGGCGCGGGCTCGGGATGGGCAAGGGGCGGGCTGGATTCGGGCATGGAAGGAAGCTCACTGCTGTCTGGCCGACGCACCCAGCACGGGCAAGGTCTCGGCGCGCAAAGGGGGACGAACCTGGTGAAGACCACGAACCACATCGCGCACTTGCTCTCGCAACCAGCGGCTGGCCGCTGAATGGTGCGTGAGATCGTGCCACAGCTGATAGTAATTCATGGCCGGGAAAGACACCGGGCACCGGACGATCTTGACCCGCAACTGTTGCGCATAGCGCTCACAAAAGCGGCGCCCCGTGGTCAGCACCAGCAGGGAGCCTGCCACCATGTAGGGCAGTTGGGCGAAGTGCGGGTTGCGCACCACGATGTTCCGGCGCAATCCTTGCATGGCCAGACGCTCGTCGATCACGCCCACGGCCCCCGGGTGCAGGGCTGGCGGCGAAATGTGTTCCGCGGTCAGGTACTGCTCGACCGACCAGGCGCGTTTGCCCTCCTTGGGCAGCCGCGCCGCGGGGTGGTCTTCAGACACCAGGCAGACCACTTCGTCGGTCAGCAGGCGGCCCAGGTGCAACTCGTCTGAAGGCTCCAGCCAGTTGCCGATGACGAGGTCGACTTCGCCCCGGGCGAGGCTGCGGCGGTGGTCGAGTTCGGCGGTCAGTTGCACGACCTCGACCTTGATGTTGGGCGCCAGCCGGCGTAGCCTCAGGGTGAGTTCGGGCAGGAAGAAAGGATCGAGGTAATCGGTGGCGGCGATGCGGAAAGTGAGCGTGGTGTTGGCCGGGTCGAAATCGCGCACGGAGTTCTTGTGGCCAAACATGCTCTGAGCATGTTGCAGGAT
The DNA here is from genome assembly GCF_050725395.1 of Aquabacterium sp. Lineage (GTDB taxonomy): Bacteria > Pseudomonadota > Gammaproteobacteria > Burkholderiales > Burkholderiaceae_C > Aquabacterium. The sequence goes on from NZ_JBOHHL010000016.1 coordinate 37,764, forward strand.
CGCCGAAGCCGGCTCCAGCAGGCTCAGGGCGACATCGGTGGGGGCCATGGCCTGGCCGCAGCGCACCAGCAACGGGTCGCCCGTGATCTCGCGCAGCCGCTTCAACTGGGTGCTGACGGCGGGCTGGCTGGATTGAAGGCGGATGGCGGCCCGCGAGACGCTGCACTCGGTGATCACGGTGTGTAAGACCCGGATGAGGGAAAGGTCGATCTTGTCGAAAACAGCGTCCTTGCTCATATGCGCCAACTGATAGTTATTATCAGCATCATCGTATAGCGACAATGCCCGACCGCAGTACCCTCCGAAGCGGGACCCCCACTCCTTGGGTGTGCCATTCAATGAATTTTTGCTGTTCAGGAGTCTGACCATGAGCGACCCGACACCCCGTCCGATTCGCTTCTTCCACCAAGGGCAGATTCACACCGTGGAAGGCTTGCCGCCCACCACCACCGTGCTGCAATGGCTGCGCGAACAAGCGCATTGCACTGGCACCAAGGAGGGCTGCGCCGAGGGCGATTGCGGTGCTTGCACCGTCGTTGTCGGCGAGGTCGACGAATCAGGCCAGGCGCTCACCAAGACCACGGTCAATGCCTGCATCCAGTTCCTGCCCACGATGGATGGCCGCGCCTTGTTCACGGTCGAAGACCTGCAAGGCATGAACGACGGCTCGTTGCACCCTTGTCAGCAAGCCATGGTCGATTGCCACGGCTCGCAATGCGGCTTCTGCACGCCGGGCTTCGTCATGTCGCTGTGGCAGGTTTATGAAGAACAGGTGCAGCCCCTGCCCCGCCAGGATCTGGCCGATGCGCTGTCGGGCAACCTGTGCCGCTGCACCGGCTACCGCCCCATCCTGGATGCGGGCCAAAAAATGTTCGACGCACCGCGCGTGGCTTTCGATCCGGCCCCGGCATTGGCCGCCTTGAAAGCGCTGGATGCTCGCGACGAGACCTTCGTCCACGAAGCGCCAGAAGCAGGCCACCCCACCAGACGCGCCCGATTCGTCGCCCCCATGACCTTGAGCGAACTGGCCCGCTGGCGGCTGCAGATGCCGCAAGCGCGCATGCTGGCGGGCAGCACCGACGTGGGCCTGTGGGTCACCAAGCAGATGAAACCGCTGGGCGACATCCTCTACCTGGGCCGAGTCAAGGCCTTGAAGTCCATCGAGGTGAGCAGCACCGGCCTGACCATCGGTGCCGCCGCTTCGCTGGAAGACGCCTGGGCCGCCATCGTTCAGCACGTGCCCGCGCTGCGCGAGATCTGGCTGCGTTTCGCTTCGCCCCCTGTGCGCCACGCGGGCACCCTGGGCGGCAACCTCGCCAATGGCTCGCCCATCGGCGACAGTGCGCCCATGTTGCTGGCCCTGAACGCCGACGTCACCCTGCGCCAGGGCGAACGGCAGCGCACCCTGCCCTTGTCGGCCTTTTACCTCGACTACATGAAGAACGCGCTGGAGCCCGGCGAATTCCTGCAGTCCATGCACATTCCCCTGCCCAAAGCCGACGACATCGTGCGCGGCTACAAGATCTCGAAGCGGCGTGACAGCGACATCTCCGCCGTGTGCGCCGGGCTGATGCTGCGCCTGGAGGGCGAGGTGATCGCCGAAGCGCGCCTGGGCTGGGGCGGCATGGCGGCCACGGCCAAACGGGCGGCCTTGACCGAGGCCGCGCTGGTCGGCCAACCCTGGACCAAAGCCACCTTGCGCCGTGCCCAGGCGGCTTTGGCGCAAGACTTCCAACCCATGACAGACCTGCGCGCCAGCCAGGGCTACCGCTCGCGCGTGGCCGCCAACCTGCTGGAACGCTTCTGGCTTGAAACCCGGCCAGCGCACGCGCTCACCGCTGAAAAGGTGCAGGTATGGACCGCCTGACGATCAATCCCCCCATGGCCAGCAGTGCCGCTGGCAAGTCACTGCCGCATGAGTCGGCCCACCTGCACGTGGCGGGCGCCGCCCCCTACATCGATGACCTGCCCGAACTGGCCGGCACCTTGCACTGCGCGCTCGGCTTGTCCCCGGTGGCCCATGGTCGCCTGATCGGTGTTGACGTCGCCACCCTCAAGGCCATGCCGGGTGTGGTCGCGGTGCTGACAGCGCAAGACGTGCCCGGCAAGAACGATTGCGGCGCCATCATCCACGACGAGCCCATCCTGGCCGATGGCGAAGTCCATTTCCTGGGCCACCCGGTGTTCGCCGTCATCGCCACCGACCGGGAGTCGGCCCGCCGTGCAGCTGCCCGCGCCAAGGAGGTCATCCAGGTCGAGCCCCTGCCCTCACTGCTGACCATCGAGGCGGCCCACGCCGCCGGGGCTCACGTCGTCCCCCCCATGCATTTGCACCGGGGTGATGCCGCTGGCGCCATGGCCCGGGCACCGCACCAGCTGAAGGACCGTTTCTACCTGGGTGGGCAGGAGCAGTTCTACCTCGAGGGCCAGATTTCCTACGCCATCCCGCGCGAGAACAACGGCATGCTGGTGCACTGCTCCACCCAGCATCCCAGCGAAATGCAGCACCACATCGCCCAAGCTTTGAAGCTGAATTCGCACCACATCCAGGTCGAGTGTCGGCGCATGGGCGGTGGTTTCGGCGGCAAGGAATCGCAGTCGGCCGTGTTCGCCTGCATCGCGGCCATCGCCGCCCACCAACTCAAGCGCCCGGTCAAGTTGCGCGTGGACCGTGACGACGATTTCATGATCACCGGCCGGCGCCATTGCTTCATCCACGACTATGAGATCGGCCACGATGATCAAGGCCGCATCCTGGCGGCCCAGGTGAAGATGGTGTCACGTGCCGGCTGGTCGGCCGACTTGTCCCCCCCAGTGATGACGCGTGCGCTGTGCCACTTCGACAACGCCTACTGGCTGCCGAATGTGGACATGCACGGCTACTGCGCGCGCACCAACACGCAAAGCAACACCGCCTTCCGCGGCTTTGGCGGACCGCAAGGTGCGCTGGCGGTGGAAGTCGCGCTGGACAGCATCGCCCGCAAGCTCAAGCTGGATGCGCTGGACGTGCGCCTGGCCAACTTGTATGGCCTGCAAGAGAACAACGTGACACCTTATGGCCAGACCGTTGAAGACAATGTGCTGCGGCCCTTGATCGACCAGTTGGTGGCCAGCAGCGACTACCGCGCGCGCCGCGATGCGATCAACACCTTCAACGCCAGCAGCCCAGTCTTGAAGAAAGGCCTGGCCCTGACGCCCCTGAAGTTCGGCATCTCCTTCAATGTGGTGCACCTGAACCAGGCCGGCGCGCTGGTGCACATCTACACCGATGGCAGCGTGCTGGTGAACCATGGCGGCACCGAAATGGGGCAAGGCCTGAACACCAAAGTGGCGCAGATGGTGGCGCACACCTTGGGCGTGAACATGGCCAGGGTGCGCGTCACCGCCACCGACACGAACAAGGTGGTCAACACCTCGGCCACCGCCGCGTCCACAGGCTCTGACCTGAATGGCAAGGCGGCCGCCGATGCGGCAAGGCAGATCATCGAGCGGTTGACGACGTTTTTGGCCGAGCGCGAAGGCGTGCCGCTGGATGCCGTGCGCTTTGTCGACGACCACGTGGCGATTGGTGAGCAGAAGCTGCCTTTCGAACAGGTGATCAGCGAGGCCTACTTCGCCCGTGTGCAGCTGTGGTCCGACGGCTTCTACACCACGCCCAAGCTGCACTGGGACCGCGCGACCATGCAGGGCCGGCCCTTCTTCTACTTCGCGTATGGCGCAGCGGTGAGCGAGGTGCTGGTCGACACCCTGACCGGCGAATGGAAGCTGCTGCGCGCCGACGTGCTGCACGACGTGGGCCAGTCCATCAACCCGGCCGTGGACATCGGCCAGATTGAAGGCGGCTTCATCCAGGGCATGGGTTGGCTGACCAGCGAGGAGCTGTACTGGCACCCCGAAACCGGCCGCCTGATGACGCACGCGCCATCGACGTACAAGATCCCCACGGCCAGCGATTGCCCAGCCGACTTCCGCGTAGAGCTCTTCGACAATGTCAATGTGGAGGACACCATCCACCGTTCCAAAGCCGTGGGCGAGCCGCCCTTGCTGTTGCCCTTCTCGGTGTTCTTGGCGATCCGTGATGCCGTGTCCAGCGTGGGCCAGCACGCCATCGACCCGCCCCTGCGCGCACCCGCCACGCCCGAAGCCATCCTCGACGCGGTCGACGCCGTCAAGGCCGCGCTGGCCTGATGGCCATGAACAGCCTGAGCGCCCGGGCCTTGCGACGCACCGCCGAGCAATGGCGGGGATCTGGTCGGCATGCGCTGGTCATCTCGGTGGACCAGATCAAGGGCTCGACCCCGCGCGGCACTGGCACACGCATGCTGGTGTCCGCCGACCGGGTGGACGGCACCATCGGAGGGGGCCACCTCGAATGGCAGGCCATCGACCTGGCACGCCATGCCTTGCTGGAGAACGCCCAGCCGAGCACACCGTGGACGCGCACCTTTCCGCTCGGCCCCACGCTGGGCCAATGCTGCGGTGGCGTGGTGACCTTGCGCTTCGCACCGCTCGATGACGCCGCCCTCGCCGACTGGACCTTGCCCCCGCCCCGTTTCCACCTCGAACTGCACGGCGCCGGCCACGTTGGCCAGGCCATCGTCCGCCTGCTGGTGGATTTGGACTGCACCGTGCGCTGGATCGACGAGCGCGCCGAAGATGCCAGCCTGCCCAACGCAGAACAACCTGGCCTGCCCAGTGCGGACATGCTGGCCCACCTGCCGCCCCACATCCAATGGCTGGACACCGAGGCCGCCGAGCAGGAAGTGCTTGACGCTCCCCCCGGCGCCTGCCACCTGGTGCTGACCCACCGCCACGACCTGGACCTGCGCATCATCAACGCCGTGCTGCGCCGCGGCGACTTCGGCTTCGCAGGCCTGATCGGCTCGCAGACCAAACGCGCCAATTTCCTGCGCCGCCTGAGCGAGCAAGGCATCGAGCCCGAGACCCTGGACCGCCTGACCTGCCCCATCGGCCTGCCCGGTCTGCAAGGCAAGGAGCCCGCCGTCATCGCCATCGCGGTGGTGGCACAACTGCTCCAACACACTTCTGGCCACCCCGGGTAAATGCTGTCATCACAAACCCCGCCTTTGTCGATCCTCAGACACTCCGCTCGGGCCCTTCTGCGCACGATGAGCGACTCGAAGAATTCAACCAACACGCCAGGAGCCATCGATGCCATTCCGCCCCACCGCCACCAAGCTGCTGATGACGGCCACCCAAGCCGCGGTGACCGCACTCATGGTCACCGGCATGTCGAACGCCGCCACCACCACGCCTGACCCGTTTTACCAATACACGGACAGCACCCCCTTGTCCAGCATCGAGCCGGGCACGGTCCTCAAGACGCGCACGATTTCGCTCACGGTCGTGGGCATCAAGACCTCGGTGAAGGCCCTGCAACTGGTGTACCGCTCGACCGACGCCTTGCAGCGGCCCAGCACGAACGTCACGACCGTGATCCTGCCCAAGTGCACGTCCACCTGCCCGAACAAGGACAAGGTCATTTCATACCAGTCGTTCTACGACTCCTTGAACCCGGAAGACTCGCCTTCGCGGGCCTACGCTGGTGGCAAAAGGCTTCAAGACCTCATTCCAGGACTGGAGGCGCTGTTGGTCTCGCCCTATCTGCAGAAAGGGTTCACCATCATCGTCTCCGACACCGAAGGCCAGAACGCCAACTTTGCCGCGGGCCCCGAGTACGGCTACAACACGCTGGACTCGATCCGTGCCGCGCTCAATTCACCAGAGACCGGCCTGACCTGGAATGCCAAGGTCGCGATGATGGGCTACTCGGGCGGTGCGATCGCCACCGAATGGGCGGCCGAACTGGCACCGACCTACGCGCCAGACCTCAACCAGAACCTGATCGGCGCCACCTTTGGCGGCGTGCTGGTGAGCCCCGAGCACAACCTCGGCTACGTCGAAGGCGCTCCGCTCTGGGGCGGTGTGGTCGAGATGGCGTTCATCGGCATCGCGCGCTCCTACGAACTGGACATCACCAAGTACCTGTCCGACAAGGGGCTGGAGATCTACAACAAGATGAAAAGCCAGTCGATCGTGAACGTGCTTGGCCAGTACCCGAAGGTCACCTGGCAGGGCATCGTCAAGCCAGAGTATTGGGATCGGGCGAAGGTGCCAGAATATGTATCCTCGGTGAACAAGGTCATCATGGGCACGGGCGGCACACCCACCATCCCGCTTCAAATTGGCCAGGGAACGGGCGGCATCTGGGAAGGCACGAAGACATCGCCGGTCTATGGCAAGGGCGATGGTGTGATGCTCGCGGGTGATGTCCGTTCTCTCGCGCGCCAGTATTGCGCGCAAGGCGTGAAGGTGGAGCACAAGGAATATGGATCAAGCCACTTCATCACCGCGGTCAGTTGGCTGCCAGGCGCAACGTCCTGGATCAATGACCGGTTCGCCGGCAAGCCAGCGCCAGAAAACTGCGCGAGCATCGCGCCCGGCAATTCGCTGGCGCCACTGGTCTACACGCCCTGAGCGTGACGCCAACGCAACCCTTCATCCAGGAGTCGAAGGGTTGCCGGTCACGCACGCACACCATGACCATTGATGTCGCGGGCATTCTGGGCACGGACCCCTGGTTCAGGGAGGTGCCCCAATTGCTGCAGTCGACTTTGCTGCGGATCGGCGTCACACGGCGTTTGTCCCAAGGGCAGCGCCTGTTCTCGCGCGGCGATGCGACCAATGGGGTGTACGCCGTGCTTGAAGGGCGGCTGGCGGCCCTGGACGTGAACGAGCAGGGGGATGAAGCGATCCAGCTGCACCTGGAGCCCGTGTCGTGGTTCGGCGAGATGGGCCTGTATGACAGGCTGCCTCGCGTTCACCACATTCGCGCCGAGCAGCCGTCCACCGTGTTGTGGCTCAATGATCCCTTGCTCAGGGCCCACCTCGAGCAGAGCCCGCAGCATTGGCATCACTTCGGTTTGCTGTTGACGCAGAAACTTCGGCTTGCACTGTTCATGCTGGATGGGCGCAAACTGGACTCCAACGACCTGGTCGTGGCCCGCACGCTGCTGATGATCGCCCAGTGCTATGTGCCGGGCGGTGGTCCGGCCAAGTCGCGCGTGACCATCCAACAGCAGCAGGTGGCCGACATGCTGGGCATGTCGCGGCAAACGGTGAACCAGGCGCTCCAGAGCCTGAAAGCCGAAGGCATCCTGCAGCTGGCCTACGGCAAAGTCGAGATCATGGACGTGGCGGCCTTGCAGGCCAAGGTGCGCTACGAGAACTGGCTGCCGGTCACCTCCACCGGCAGATGATGTTCCCGATGCCCATGCTCACACCCGCAACTCGGTCGTGCACGGCACGTGTTCGCGAGGTGCTGGTGGACGCGGGCCGGTGAGTTCAGTGTCTGAACGGAAAACCAGCGCCTCGAATTGGTCGAGCGGCACTGGCCGGCCGAACAGGTAGCCCTGGAAGAAGTGGCAATCGTTGTCGCGCAGCCAGGCGTGCTGGTCTTCGGTTTCCACGCCCTCGGCGATCACGGTCAGGCCCAGGCTCTTGCCCAGCGCGATCAGGGTGCGGACGATGGCCATGTCGCTTGAATCGGTCGACAGGTCGCGCACGAAGGACTGGTCGATCTTGATCTGGCCCAGGGGCAGGCGCTTCAGGTAGCTCAGCGACGAGAAGCCGGTGCCGAAATCGTCCAGCGAAAAACCCACCCCATGGGCCTGCAGGGTGCCCATCTTGTGGACCACGTCCTCGATGTCCTTGACCAGCATGCTTTCGGTCAACTCCAGCTTGAGCCGCGCGGGCTGCACGCCGCTGAGCTTGACGACGTTCAACACCTGCGCCACGAAATCGGGCTGGCGAAACTGCGAGGCGCTGACGTTGACGGCCAGGGTCAGGCCAGCGGTGCGCGGGTCGTCCGCCCAGGCCACGAGTTGCGCGCAGGCGGTCCGGAGCACCCAGTCGCCGATGGGCACGATCAAACCGGTCTCTTCGGCCAGCGGGATGAATTTGCCGGGCGGGATCAGGCCCCGCTTGGGGTGCTGCCAACGCAGCAGCGCCTCGGCACCAATGATGCGGCCGTCGTCGCCGATTTGAAGCTGGTAATGCAGCAGGAAGTGCCCTTCGGCCACCGCCGTGCGCAGGTCCGCCTCGATGGCGTTGCGGGCGGTGACGTCGGCTTGCATGATCGCCATCACCAAGCCCAGCATGACCAGGCAGACGGCGTTGTTGATCCAGACACCGACAGCACGGACCTCCAGCGGCGGCAGGAATTGCAGTTCACGGAAGCCGAAGTTGCTGCCCGAGAAGAAAAGGCAGGTGGCGAAGCACAGCAAAGGCAGGCCGATGCGGAGGATGGGCTTTTCGCCACGGAACAGCAGGATGGCAGCAGCTGCCAGCGTCAGCAGGTGCATGTGCACCGAGCGCGGCACACCCTCCCAGGGCACGTCGATGAACAGGCAGAACGTGCAGATCACGACGAACAATGCAGGCACCGACAGCAGCGAGGCCGTGCGCAGCCGGTCGGTCAAGGTGCACACCAGGGCAAAACTGCCGATGGCGGCCACCGCCGAGTTCAACGCCATCGGAGCCCAGTGCGCATTCAGCGTGAAGTAAACCGCCCAGGCGCCGCCCACGGCCATGACCATGCAACTGCCCAACAGCAGCAACAACTTGACCCTGCGGCGATGCTTGTCGCTCACGCCAAGGCTGTGCAACGGCAAGGGGTCGGAAAAGATCTTCCTGAAAAACATCAAGAAACGCGGCTCAGCGGAAATTCAGTGCGAGGTTTCCGTGGCTATCGACGCCTGGGCCGCCTTCTTGACTCAGGTAAAACCCGAACCGGGGGAGCGTCCTGCCCAGCTTCGGCAAATTCACGCAAAGCGCTTGTGCACCATCACGCACAGGCCCACGTCGACCGCCATCAGGCTGGCCCGTTCTCGTCGTACCGAGGCGCGTGGCCGTCGTCCTGCGGCGTCCACCAGTTGGCCTTGGACGCGTCGAAGATGTGCAAGCCCACCTTGGTCTTGACATGGCCCTGCAGCGCGCCCGCCCGCAGGCGCAACACGCCAGGCACCGAGGTGCGCTGGCTGAACAAGGGCGAGCCACAGGTCTTGCAGAAACAGCGGTATTTGCCGGGCGAGGACTCGTAGCGCTGGATCAGGCTGATGCCCGAAAGCCAGTCCACCTGCGATTCGTCGACCGGGATGTTGGTGACAAAAGGCGTGCCCTGCGCACGGCGGCATTGGCCGCAGTGGCAGACCTGGATGGGCGGCAGATCGCCGGAGATGGTGAAGGTAACGCCTCCGCAGAGGCAGCTGCCACGGTGCATGACCGTCCTCCTGAAACTGGCGGTTTCAGGAAGTTTGACAGATGTTTTGCTTCACATCACTTGCAGTTGTTCGGCGCCGCCTTGCCGTCGAAGCGGTCCAACAGGTAAGTCATGCCACCACTCAGGCCCAGGGCGCCCAGCACGTGGTCGGTGCCCTTGACCGGCTTGTATTCCACCGTGGTCTTGCTGGCACAGTAGAAGGCCACCAGGTTGTCGACGTCGGCGATGGGCATCAGTTGATCGCCGATGCTTTCAAAGATGTGCAACGGGATCTTGGGCGCGTGCTGGCCCATCGTGTTTTCGCGGTTGACGGCCTGCATCTCAGGCAGGTCCAGGAAGTTGGGATCCTTCAGCAGTGTCGAACCCTTCTTGTAGGCGTAAGCCGTCAGCAGATTCGGCGAACCCGTCAGGCAGCGCGTGCCGATGTCCTTGATGGCCTCGACACCTGCGGGCGTGGCGTAGTCCTCGACCTTGAGCTCGGGATAGCCGCGCGACAGGCCGACCACGGCGCCCAGGTAGGCACCAGCCCAGAAGGTGCCATCGACCTTCTTGGCAACATTGATCGGATTGACTGGCAAACCGCCCTGGGCCGCACCGATGATGTTCAGCTCAGGCGCATAGGTGCCCGCCAGCTCGGCGGCCCAGGCCGTGGCGAAGCCGCCACCGGAGTAACCCAGCATGCCGACGGGCGTCGAGGCGTTCAGGCCGCTCTTGGTGAAGCGCAGGGTGGCGCGGATGCTGTCGAGCACGCCCTGGCCGCTGTTGCGCGCCACGATCCATTGCGACTCGAGGCCTTCGTAGTCGGCCATGGTCACGATGTAGCCCTTGTTCAATGCCGACTGGAAGAAGGTCTTTTCCAACAGGCTGTTGGACGTGGCCTGGCCCGAAGGCGAGCAGTCCAGCGTCAGGCTGTCATAGAAGGATTGGTAAGACAGGAGCTTGCGGCCCGTGGCGGGCGCGGCCTTGGGGATCAGGACCGTGGTCACCATGGCGACGGGCTGGCTCTTGGTGTTGGCCGAGCGGTACATCAACTGCCAGCCTTCCTTGACGCTGCTGCCCAGCGAAGCGGCTGGCAAGGCGCGGTAGCGCAGCACATTGCCTGGTGCCGCCGCGACCAACTCACTGCTCGACGGCGAGGTATAGAAGGCATCGGCGGTGGGTTTGAGCTTGGAATCGACCGTGGGGTAGATCTGCTGAGCCTGGGCCAGGCTGGTCATGGACAGGGCGCCCACGATGGCGAGACCGGCGAAATTTGTCAGATGTTTCATGTTGCTCGTTCCTTATTCCATCAGTTCAAGGCGATTGGAAAAGGAATGCGCGGCCGAGCGCTTGGCGTTTTCCCCTTGAACCAGGGAAAACACACCCACCAAACGGGGGGTTGAGCAGCCCTACTCGGCCAGCCAGCCCTCGAGCGATTGCAGCAGCACCTCGGGATCGATGGGCTTGGTGAGGTGGGCATCGAAGCCTGCCGCCGCCGTCTTCTCGCGATCCTTTTGCGCGCCCCAGCCGGTCAGGGCCACCACGCGGGTGCCTGTGAGGCCAGGCTTCTCGCGCAGCTTCGCGGCCACCGTGTAGCCGTCCATGTGGGGCAGGCCCAGGTCCAGCAGCACGACTTGAGGTTGCCAGGCGGCCGCCACCTCCAGCGCCTTGACGCCTGAGCTCGCGCCACGCACTTCGTGCCCTTCGGCTTCGAGCAACATCATCAATGTTTCGAGGCCATCCTCGTTGTCCTCCACCACCAGGATGCGGCCTCGGCCCTTGTCCATCAGCGCGGGCTCCGGGAGCGGGCCGCCCACGGGCGCTTCAGGCACGGGCACCACGCCCAGCGGCAGCTCCAGCGTGAAGGTGCTGCCTTCGTCCAGCCCTGCGCTGTGCACGCGCACCTTGCCGCCATGCATCTCCACCAGGCGCTTGACCAGCGACAGGCCGATGCCCAAGCCCCCCTGAGTGCGGCTGCCGGTGTGGGGCAACTGCGTGAAGAGCTGGAACAACTTGCCCTGGTCTTGCGGCGGGATGCCCACGCCGTTGTCCACCACCTCGATCACCACCTGGGTGCCCGACACCCAGGCGCTCAAACGCACCTCGCCACCATCGGGGGTGTACTTCGCGGCGTTGTTGAGCAGGTTGGTCACGGCCTGCACGATGCGTGCGGGGTCGGCATCGACTTTGGCGGAGTCATCGGGCAATTGCAGCGTCAGTCGATGGCCCGCGCGGTCCAGCACCGACTTCGAGGCCTCGACCGCCTGCAGAAGCAGGCTCGACACCGGCACCACCTCGCGGCGCAGCTCGATCAAGCCGCGGTTGATGCGGGACACGTCCAGCAGGTCATCGATCAACCGGGCCAGGTGGCCCGACTGCCGTTCGATCACGTCCTGGGCGTGGGCCAGGCGATGCGGTGTGTCGGCCGATTTGAGCAGTGCGGTGGCATAGCGCAGCGGCGCGATGGGGTTGCGCAGTTCGTGCGCCAACGTGGCCAGGAATTCGTCCTTGCGCTTGTCCTGCTCCGCCAGGGCGGCGGCGTCGCGCACACGTTCGATGTGCGCCCAGCAACGGTCCACCACTTCTTCCACGATGCCGATTTCATGAGCCGTCCAGCGGCGCGGCGTGGTCTGGTGCACCGCCATCATCGCCACCAGGCGGCCTGCCTTCATCAGGCCCGCGCAGATGATGGCCTTGATGCCGATGGCATTGAACATGCGGCCACCACCCTCATCGCCCAATTCGAGGTCCACGTCATCGACCACGAGGTTGTGGCCTTGGCGCAGCCTGGAGGTGGCTTGTGGCCCGAACAAATCGAGCGAATAGACGCCCGCGCTCGATGGCAAGCCCGGCACGGACCAGTCGGCGCGGATGGTGAAGCGGTCGTTGTCGGCCTCCACGTCGGCATAGGCGCAGCGCGAAGCGCCCAGGTGCTCGCCCAGCAGTTGAGCGGTCACCTCCATGAGTTGCATGGCGTCGGTCAAGGGGCGGGTGGCCTGGCCGATGCGGTCGAGCAACGACAATCTGGCCGCACTTTCGTGCCAACGGGATTCGGCCTCCTTGCGGGTGGTGATGTCGATGGCGGTGCCCAGGATGCGGGTGCACTGGCCCGCGTCGTCGAACAGCGCCCTGCCCTTGGCGGCCACCCAGCGCAGCACCTGGTCTTCTTTTCCGATGGTCCGGTATTCCACGTCGTAGACGGTGCGCATTTGCGGGTCCTGCGCCTGCTCGAAGGCCCGAACCACGTGCGCACGGTCATCGGGATGCAAGCCGTTGTAGAAGTCGCCCAGGCTGACATCGACCTCGGGGGAGATGCCGAAAATGGCCTTGACACGGGCCGGCCAGAACAGGTGGTTGGTGCGGACATCCAGGTCCCACAAACCGACCTCGGCGGCATCGATCGCCAATCGGAATTGCTCCTCTTTTTCTTCCAGCGACATGGGCTGGCGATGGACATCGGAGGGGGAGTGGTGGTTCATGCCTTCATTGTGATTCAGGAGGCGGGCATCACGGTGCAGCCTCTGGCCTGGTCCGCATCGCATTGCCATGGGCAAACAGCGTGCCTTGTCATGCGGGATCAGCTTTTGCCCTTCGATGGGCATGAAACCTGTCACCACCGAGATCGACCACACGCAGCTTCCCCAAGCCTCCTTCACCTGGCGCCCTCGCTTACGCCGACTGCTGCGAGAGACTTTCGGCCTCCACACGCTGAGGGAAGGACAAGACGCTGTCATTCAACGGATCATGCAAGGCTTGCCCACGCTGGCGGTGATGCCCACCGGCGCGGGCAAGTCGCTCTGCTACCAACTGCCGGCCTTGCTGTTGCCAGGACGAACCCTGGTGGTCTCGCCCCTGATCGCCTTGATGAAGGACCAGTGCGATGCCCTGCAGGCCATGGGCGTCCAGGCCGTGCAACTGCACAGTGCCATGACGGTGTCGGACCTCGCGGAGGCCCAAGACGCGGCGGCGTCTGGCAAGGCTCGCCTTGTGTTCACCACGCCCGAACGCCTGACCGCCCCGGACTTCCTGGCGCTGCTCGCTCGGCACCCCACCAGTTTGCTCGTGGTGGACGAAGCCCATTGCGTGTCGCAGTGGGGACATGACTTTCGGCCCGACTTCCTGGAAATCTCATCCGCACGCGCAGCGCTGGGGCAGCCCACGCTGCTGGCCCTCACCGCCACCGCCACCCAGGAAGTCATTGACGACATCGCCCGGCAGTTGGATGCCCACGACCTGGGCGTGATCAACACGGGCATCTACCGCCCCAACCTCCACTACCGCGTCAAACAGGTGGTCAATGAGTCTGAAAAATTGACACAGGCCCTGGAATTCGTGCGATCGACGCCAGGGCCTGGACTGGTCTATGGCGCCACGGTCAAGGCGGTGGAACTGGTGCACCAGGCGCTGCTGGAAGCAGGCGAGTCGGTCACCATTTACCACGGTCGGCTGGCCAAGGCCGAACGCCACGCCAACCAGGAGGCCTTCATGCGCAACGAGGCCCGGGTCATGGTGGCCACCAATGCGTTTGGCCTGGGCATCGACAAGCCCGACACACGTTTCGTGCTGCACTACCAGATGCCCTCTGGCCTGGATGCCTACTACCAGGAGTCGGGTCGGGCCGGACGTGACGGCGGGTCAGCCACCTGCCAGTTGCTCTACCTGCACCAGGACCGGGCCGTGCAGAGGTTTTTCCTGGCGGGGCGTTACCCAGAACTGCAGGACATCGACGCCTTGTACCGGGCCTTCGTGCAGGGGCCTCCCGAGGGCCAACGCTGGACCTTGGAAGGCCTCCAGGCCAGCCTGAATCGCCCAGCCAACAAGCTCCAGGTGGCGCTGCGCCTGCTGCGTCAGCAAAAAATCGTGGCGCAAAACCGATCGGGCGAACTGCGCCTGGTCCGCCAGGGCTTGAGCGATCTCGCCATGGACCAGTTGCTCGCGGCCTACCAAGACAAGCGGGAGCACGACAAAGCCAGGCTTGAGCAAATGGTGTTCTACGGACAGACCGGACTCTGCCGCTGGAAAGTTTTGCAAGCGCATTTCGACGAAGGCCAGGACTTCGAGCGGTGCGGCGGTTGCGACAACTGCCTGCGCCTGGCCACCTTGCAGCGCAAGCAGGAGGAGCGCGCCGTCGAGCCCGAGGAGCCCTCCGCCTCACCCCATGCCGTCTTTGCGGAAAAAGACCTGGTCCGCGTTCCCCGCTATGGCAAGGGCCAGGTCACCCAAGCCGATGCGGAGTCGGTCACCGTGGCCTTTCCGAACGGCGCCACCCGCTGTTTCCTGGCTTCCTTCGTGCGACACGCCAAACCCGCCGCCCGAAGTACTTCAGTTCCATGACAAACGGCCGACAGACCCCGGGCGCCTTCCTTTACCGCGCGGGAACTTTCGGGAACAAGCGCGGAAAATCAGCCATTGATGTATGATGAATATCATGCGAAATGAAAAGCCGAACAGCCGAGCTGCCTTGAAAGAGGAAACGCACGCCAGGATCGTGTCGGTCGCGGCGAGCGCGATCCGCCGCAGCGGCTATGACGGGACCGGCGTCGCAGACATCATGAAAGAGGCCGGATTGACCCACGGCGCGTTTTACGCACATTTCACCTCCCGTGAAGCCATGCTGGCCGAGGCTGCCAGGCAGGCTTGCGCGGACTCTGCCCATGCCGCGGCTCAGATGGCCGCGAGCCTGCCTGCCAAGGCGGCACTTTCCTCCATGCTCAAGGCCTACCTTTCCAAGGAGCATGCCGAGCACATCGAGGCGGGCTGCCCCCTCGCGGCGCTGGGCTCCGAAACATCACGTCAGGCACCCGAGGTGCGCCGGGTGATGACCCGCCACATCAAGGAAATGATCGACCTCATCGCCCGGCAGTCGCCGGATTGGGGACAGCCAGGTGCGCATGAGCATGCCCTGGTCATGATGTCCACGATGGTGGGTGCCCTGCTGCTGGCCCGTGTGGTGGACGAGCCCAAGCTGTCGGAGGGACTGCTGGACGCCGCCCTCAAGCACCTGACGTCTGGTGTCGGTTGAACGCACCTGCTTCATCCTTTTTTTGCCAATTCATATGATATTCATCATACCAAAATCTTCACCCCTGGACCTGACCTCACCCACTGAAGGATGGACATCATGACCAAGACAAGCCAAGTCGCCCTCGTCACAGGCGCCTCGTCGGGCATCGGACAGGCCATCGCGGAGCGCCTCGCCAAGCTCGGCTACAAGGTCTACGGCACGAGCCGGCGCGGCATTCAAACGGCGGGGCAACCGTTCGAGATGCTGGCCCTGGACGTGACCAGCGACGAGTCGGTCGATGCCGCGATTCAAACGCTCATCCGCAAGGAGGGGCACATCGATCTGCTCGTGAACAACGCTGGTTTTGGTCTGGCACCTGCCGCTGCGGAGGAAAGCTCGCTGCAGCAGGCCCAGTCGATCTTCGACACCAACTTCTTCGGCATCGTCCGCATGACACGCGCCGTGGTGCCCCACATGCGCCGCGACGGACGTGGGCGGATCATCAACATCGGTTCGGTGTTGGGCTTTCTTCCCATGCCCTACATGGCGCTTTACTCGGCCACCAAACATGCCGTCGCCGGCTACTCGGAGTCGCTCGACCATGAACTCCGCACTCACGGTATCCGCGTCTCGGTCGTCGAACCCGCCTACATCAAGACGCCCTTCGATGCGAACCAGATCGAGCCCGATGCCCCGCTTGAGACGTACCGCCGAGTCCGCGAAGGTGTGCAAAAGCGGGTCAAGGAGGTGCTGGCTGGGGCCGATGGTCCGGGGTTCGTGGCCGATGTCGTCGTGAAGGCCGCCCAGGCTGCGCGTCCGAAGACGCATTACACGCCCGGCCTCGCCGGCCGCATGCGCATGCTGCGGAATTTCGCGCCTGCGAGTGTGCTGGACGCCGGGGTTCGCAAGGATTTGCGGCTCGAAGCTTGAACCACGAACGAACGAGGAAACGCCATGAAAGCATTCATGCTGGATCGACATGGGAAGCAGCGCGCACTGCGGTTGACGGACACGCCGGAACCCGAGCTGCGCGACAACGAAGTCCTGGTGCAGGTCCATGCCGCCGGCGTGAACCTGCTGGACGCGAAGATCAAGAGCGGCGAGTTCAAGCTCATCCTGCCATACAAGCTGCCATTGATCCTGGGCCACGATGTGGCGGGCATCGTCGCCAAGGTCGGCTCATTGGTCAGTCAGTTCAAACCTGGCGATGAGGTTTTTGCGCGGCCGGATGACTTCCGGATCGGCACGTTTGCCGAGTTCGTCCCGGTCAAGGAAGCGTCGCTGTCGCTCAAACCCAAGCAGCTCACGATGGAAGAAGCAGCGTCCATCCCCCTGGTGGGCCTGACTGCCTGGCAGGCCTTGGTCGAGAAGGCTGGGTTGAAAGCGGGGCAGAAAGTCTTCATCCAGGCCGGGTCTGGCGGCGTCGGCAGCTTTGCCATTCAACTGGCCAAGCACTTGGGGGCGACCGTCGCCACCACGGCCAGCGCGGCCAACACCGCACTGGTGAAAAGTCTGGGTGCCGATGTGGTGGTTGACTACAGGACACAAGATTTTGAAGAGGTCCTCAAGGACTACGACGTGGTCCTGCACAGCCAGGATGCCGAGACGCTGCTGAAATCACTCCGCGTGCTCAAGAGAGGCGGAAAGCTCATTTCGATCTCCGGCCCACCTGACCCTTCATTTGGAAACGAGATCGCCGCGCCTTGGTTCGTCAGACTCGTCATGAGGATGTTGAGCATGCGCGTGAGAGGCCAGGCCAAACAGCGTGGCATCGACTACTCGTTCCTGTTCATGAAGGCGAATGGCGGCCAATTGCGAAAGATTGCACACCTCATCGAAGCTGGCGCTTTGCGCCCGGTGATTGACCGCGTCTTCCCCTTCAAATCCACCAATGAGGCACTGGCCTATGTCGAGGCGGGACGCGCGAAAGGCAAGGTCGTCATCACCGTCAAGTGAGACCGCTCGTCAGCGAACCTCCGACTTGGCCCGCGCCAGGATGAGCGCCCCCAGTCCCCCCGACAACAAGGAGCCGCCCAACACACCGAGCTTGAGCCGCATTTCATAGCTGGGATCCAGGCCCGCGAACGCCAGGCCACCGATGAACAGGCTCATCGTGAAGCCGATGCCGCACAGAACGCAGACCCCGAAAAACTGCGTCCAGCTGGCGCCCATCGGCCGCTTGGCCAAGCCGAAGTTGATCAGCAGCCAACTGCTGCCGAACACACCGATTGCCTTGCCCAGCAACAGACCGGCTGCAATGCCCAGGGGCAGCGGCTCCAAAAGATCCGTGGGACGCAGGCCAGCCAGCGACACGCCGGCATTGGCGAAGGCGAACATCGGCAGGATCAGGAAGGCCACCCAGGGGTGCAGGCCGTGTTCCAGCGATTCCAGAGGCGAGTGGCCGGACTTGGGGTCATGCAGGGGGATGAACAAAGCCGTCGCGACACCAGCCAGGGTCGCGTGCACGCCAGACTTCAGCACGCACAGCCACAGCAACAAACCCAGCGCGATGTAGACGTCGACGCGCATGACCCGTGCGCGGTTCAGCAGTGCCATGCCCACCAGGCACAAGGCCGCACCGCCCAGCATCGCCAGTGACAGCTGCGAGGTGTAGAACAAGGCGATCACGACGATGGCCCCCAGGTCATCGATGATGGCGACCGCGGTCAGGAAAATCTTCAGGGAAGCCGGCACCCGGGAGCCCAGCAGCATGACGATGCCGATCGCAAAGGCGATGTCGGTGGCAGCGGGAATGGCCCAGCCGCGCAAGGCGACCGGATCGCCGTGGTTGATCCCGGCGTAGATCAATGCCGGCGTCACCATGCCACCCAGCGCGGCCACCGCCGGCAATGCAGCCTGGGCGCGAGTCCTGAGCTCGCCAGCGATGAATTCGCGTTTGATTTCCAGGCCCACCAGGAAAAAGAAAATCGCCATCCAGAGGTCGTTGACCCAGACGATCAGCGGCTTCTCCAACACCAGCCCTTGCTCGCCGATGATGACGGCGCCCGGGATGCGGGTGAAGGCCAGGTAGTGCTCGGCCCACTCCGAGTTGCTGATGATGAGCGCCAGCAGGGCGGCCGCGGCCAGCACGATGCCGCCGGCTGATCCGCTGGCAAAGAACTTCTTCAAGCTTTCGGTCATCGGTGTTTCTCTAAGTTCGGTTGTCCAAAGTATCTCTGGTTCTGGGCCTTGTGCGCCAAGCTTTTGGCCTGGCGTGCAACCCACTCAAGCCTTCGGCGGTGGCACGAAGCCACCCACCAAGCCCGCCAGCAGCTTCGCAAAGTGCATCGTCACCCGATCATGGCATGGCGCCCCCAGAATCTGCACATTGACCGGCAACCCCTCTGGCGTCTGTCCCACCGGCGCACTTGTCGCTGGCAAACCCATCAGCGTCGCCGGGGCAATCCACATGAACAGGTCCGAGTAATGACGGCGCTGCCCTTTCACGTTCACCCGCCGAGTGGCCATGAAGCCGTGGTCGTGCGCAAACGCCGACGTGTAGGTGGGCGGCATCAAGACCACGTCGTAGCGCTCGAACACGGTGCTGAAGGCTTCGCGCAGGCGGTTGCTGTGTTCCACCACCGTGAACCAATCGCCCAGCTTCATGGTCATGCCCTTGGCAAACTGGTCCGTGCTGTGGGGCAGCTCCACCAGCTTGCCCAAAGCGCTCAAGATGGGCGCCGTCGCTCGACCAAATGGAGCCACCATGCCTTTGGCACGGCGTTCATCGGCCCGCAGCCACGCGGCCATCAGGCTGCCCATCTGCGTGAAATACAGTGGGTAGATGTCCTGGAGGCCCATGCCCAGCGGGCTGCCCACGTCCACGTCAACGCCGGCCGATTCCAGCGTCGCGCCCAGTTGGCGGTACACCTCGGCCATGTCGGCATCGATGGGGCAATCGGGATCGTCCACCCAGAGCAGCACGCGGTACTGATGGATGTGCTCGTGCCGTGGACGGGGCAGGTTCCCGGTCCAGCCAGGCTGCGTTGCAGGTGACGCCCCGACCAGGATGTCGAACAGCAATTGAAGGTCGTCCGCCGTGCGGGCCATCGGACCGGCCACCGCCAAGGGCGGTTCGGACACCTCGCCAGGCTCGCCGGGAATGTGACCGCGCAAGGAAATGAGGCCGTGGGTGGCCTTGTGGCCATACACGCCGCAAAAGTGGGCCGGAATGCGGATGGAGCCGCCAATGTCGCTGCCGATCTCCAGCGGCGTCATGCCAGTCGCCAAGGCGACGGCTGCACCGCCGGATGAGCCGCCGCAGGTCTTGCGCACGTCCCATGGGTTGTTCGTGGTGCCAAAGACGGGGTTGTAGGTCTGCACGTCCAAGGACTTGTAAGGCACGTTGGTTTTGCCGAAGACGATGGCACCCGAGTTCAGCACGCGTTGAATGGCGGGACCGGCTTGTGGGGGCTGGTGGTGCCGGTACTCTGGCGCACCGCCGACGCAGGGCATGCCGGGCACTTCCCAGGCGTCTTTCAGCGTCATGGGCAAGCCGTGCAAGGGGCCCCAGCTTTCGCCACGGCGGGTGGCTTGGTCGGCTTCGTCCGCGCGGGCGCGGGCGGCCTGGCGGCCATCGGCGATCACGGCATTCAGACGGGGGTTCACGGCCTCGACGCGGGCGATGCACGCTTCCAGAAGATCGCGCGAGCTGGTGGCCTGGGAACGCAGTTGGGCCAAGGCCTCGGTGGCACTGAGGTCACAAAGATGGGGTGAAGTCACGGGCACAGTCTCCGGCAGGGTGGTTGGCAAAAATTGTGCGGGCGGCATCGCCCGGCCCGGCATCCCCCTGGGACAAGTCACCAATCATTTTTGGCCAAGGCGGGACTATGCTCCGAGCATGGACTACCGCCTTCAATCGCTGCCCAGCGTGCTGCCTCAGACCTACCTCGAACTGGTGTCGGAGCTGGGTTTTTCACCGCGCGAGGTGTTGCGAAAGGCCCAGCTCACGACGCGTGATGTGAACTCGGCCAATGGCCTCGGGCCGGCGCAGTACGAAAGGTTGCTGCTGGCCGTGCGCGACACGGTGGGCGACATCGGGATTGGCATGGAAATGGGTTGGCGCTTGCCGCCCACGGCTTTCGGGGCCTTGGGCACGGCCATCCTGTCATCGGCCACCTTGCGTGATGCGCTGGCCTTGACCGAAAAGTACTGGCCCATCTACGGCATTGGCCTGACCTTCGCGGTTCGCCAGGAGCCCGGGCTTCGGGCCCTGGAATTCAACACCCTTCCCGTGCTGGTACCTCCTGCAGTTCGGCCCATGGTCTTGGAAACGGTGGTCACCAGCATGTACCGCAGCACCTTGGCGCTGGTCGGCCTCACCGCCCTGCCCTGCCAGGTGTGGTTTGATTTTGAGGAGCCGCCTTATGCGCACGAGGTGCGCCGCCGCCTGGGCGATGTGCGCTACGGCATGCCCGCCACGCAGTTGCGGCTGGATGCTTCGCGGCTGGACCAGCCGCTGCCGATGGCCAACCCGGTGAGCCTGCGCCAGGCCATGGCGCAATGCGAGGACGAGATGGCGCGGCAATCGCAGGCCAGCGCGGGGCTGGCGAACCTGGTTCAGCAGTTGTTGGCGCTGGGCGACGGTGGCTACCCCAACCTGGAAAGCGTGGCGCAGACGCTGAGCCTGTCGTCGCGCACTTTGCGGCGGCGTCTGAACGACGAGGGTGTCAGCTATCTGGAGTTGCTGAACCTGGCCCGCGCACGGGATGCGAAGACGCTGCTGATGCAACCGCACCTGGAGGTCCAGCACATCGCCGAACGGTTGGGGTATCGGCACGCGGCCAACTTTGCGCGGGCCTTCAAGGCGTGGGTGGGCGAGGCGCCCGGTGCATACCGGCTGCGCTCCAGTCACGCAACCCTGCCATGACAGATCGACTAACATGCCGCCCACGGCTGCAAGCCGCGACGTCCTGCTCAATGCGTCCATGCACAGACCTGGCAAATCCCAGACCTCAACTCAGGAGAATCCAATGGCCAGCAAGAACACGATTTGTCTCTGGTACGACGGCACCGCCCTGGAGGCCGCGAAGTTTTACGCCGACACCTTTCCCGACAGTTCGGTGGACGCCGTCCACCACGCGCCCGGCGACTTCCCTTCGGGCAAGGAAGGCCACGTGCTCACGGTCGAGTTCACGGTGATGGGCACCCCCTGCGTGGGCCTCAACGGCGGACCGCAGTTCAAGCACAGCGAAGCCTTCTCGTTCCAGGTGGCCACCGATGACCAAGCCGAAACCGACCGCTTATGGAACGCCATCGTCGACAACGGCGGCCAGGCAAGCGCCTGTGGCTGGTGCAAGGACAAATGGGGGCTGTCGTGGCAGATCTCGCCCCGCATCTTGCTTGACGCGGTCACCAACCCGGACCGCGCGGCCGCCAAGCGGGCCTTCGACGCCATGATGACGATGGGCAAGATCGACATCGCCAAGATCGAAGCCGCGTTGCGCGGCTGAGCGCCCGGCTCAAACAGGGGATTGCAGGACCGCCAGGCAAGCGTCGGCGTGGCTGGTGACCAGGCCATGGCTGGCGCCTTCGATCTCCCAGTGCCGGCTGTGCGGCAGCAGGCGGTGCAGATGGTCCACGATGGCGTGCGCCACGGGATTGGACCGCGTGCCGCACACCAGGCGCGTGGGCACGCTCAGGCGGGCCAGTTCGGCCGCGGTGTGTTCAGCGCGGGTGCAGATGTCCCAATGGCGGAGGTTGTTGTCCACCATGGTGGACATCGCTGCCTGGATGGGCGGCGGTAAGGCGGCAAAGTCATTCGCGCCGCCCCAGAAGTCGATCACTTGGCCACACACGCCGGGCAAGCCTTGGGCGGCATCATGCCGGTAGCGGCTCAAAAAAACCTGCACCTCGGCCTGCATGGGCAAGTCGTTCACGGCGTCCAGCACCCAGCTGGCCACGGGCTCGAACAGGGTCAGTTCCGCCAGCGATAAATCGCCTTTCAGGGCCTGCGCCAGCGCCACCACACCCCCGTACGAGTGGCCCACCAGGTGGATGGGGCGGTCGGTGAGTTGCGTCACGATCGCGCGCAGCACGCTCAACTCGGTGTCGATGCGGGGCGCATCGAAGTCTTGCGGATCGGGCATGCCGCCATGGCCCGGCAAACGGATGGCGATGCAGTGGTGGCTCGGCGCCAGGCGCTCCATGAGCTTCTTCCAGGTCGACGGCGTGGCATAAGAGCCGTGCACGAACACCACGGGCTCACCAGCCCCTTGCTCGACCACCCAGGGGCGAATGTCCATTCATGTCCTTCTCAGATCACCGACCCGGGATTGTGTCACCGCGGCAAGGACCTCGGCCATGGGCTCAAAACAAGAACTTTGTGCACAATCGACCAATGCACTCAAACGTCCTCACCAAACCCTCCTTGCCCTCGGTCTTGATGGTGTTGGCCATGCTCGTGAGCATGGTGCTGGCCATGCCTTCCCCAGCACTGGCCCAGACCGAAGAAGCTTCCGAGCCGGCCACCCTCCTGGAGGTCGCGCGCAAGGACCTGGACACCGTGCGGGCCACCGACGAGGACAAGCTGGACGACGCCGGCATGCTCGCGCTGCGCAAACGGGCCTTGTCTGCCCAGACCAAGGCCGAGGAAGCCGCGACCTTGATGGCCCCGGAACTGACGGCGGTGCAAGCAAGGCTGGCTGAACTGGGCACACCCGCCGCTGGCGTCAAGGAGTCGCCCGACATCGCTGCCCAACGGGCGCATTTGCTGAAATCGGTGTCCACGCTGGACTCGCAAATCAAGCTGGCGCGGCTGGTGGCGGTGGAGGCCGAACAGGCGGCAGCCACCGCGTTGGCGAATCGCCGCTCGCTGTTCAGCGCTCGCCTCGAAGAGCGCATCCCGGCCGTGCTGGGCCCTGCTTTCTGGGATGAATTGAGCGATGACTTGCCCGCGGATTGGCGCCGCCTGGAACGGTGGAATGAAGAACTGCGAGAAGGCATCGTTGTCGTGTCGCTCAGGGCCTGGCTCGCCGTGGCCGCGGCGATCGCCGTCTTGTTGCTGATGTGGGCGGTGCTCAAACGCAGTGTTGTTCACCTCAGCACGACGCGTGTGCCACCGGGCCGCCTGCGGCGCTCCCTGTACGCGGTCGGCGTCCTGGCGGTGGGCACCTTGATTCCAGGCTTGATCGCCCATGCCGTGATGCTGGGCCTGCACTCCGGTGGCGGCATATCGGAAGCCTTGACCAAGTTGGCCGAGAGCGTGGAATCCATCCTTTGGTTCGGCGGGTTTGTCACTGCCTTGGGTTCGGCCCTGCTCATGCCTGGCAAGCCTTCGTGGCGGCTGCCCCCCATCGGCAACGACACCGTGGCCAGGCTGCGCTGGTTTCCACTGGCCCTGGCCGTGGCCATCGTGCTCAGTTGGGTGTCCTCGCGCCTTTCATTGCTGGTCGATGCCAGCGTGCCCACGACCTGGGCCCTCAAGGGGCTTGGATCACTGACCTTTGTCCTGGTGCTGGGCGCCGCCCTGCTGCAACTGAAACGCTCGCACCGGGCGCAAGCGGCGCTGGCCGAAGCCGACCATGGCCATGCCCAGGATGAACCATCCCCAGGCCCGGCCACACCCCTTTGGCTGCCCACACTGCGCACGATCATGTGGGTGGTTCTGGTAGCGGCCACCTTGGCCTTGCTGTCGGGCTACATGGCCTTGGGCAGCTTCATCGTCAGCCAGTTCGTCTGGGGCCTGATCGTGCTCAGCGCGGCATACCTTGTGGCAGTGCTGGTCGATGACCTTTTCATGACGCTGCTCGCGCCCACCAGCCAGCCGTTGACATCGCTGGACAAGCCATCGTCCGCCGAGGACAAAAGCACCGCCGCCACGCCAAAGACCCGGGAGCAAGCCGCGGTGCTGCTGTCGGGCATCAGCCGCATCTTGGTGGGTCTCGTGGCCATGATCCTGCTCCTGGCGCCCTACGGCGAGGGGCCAACGGATCTGTTCCACCGAACGGGCCTGCTCAGCGAGGGGCTGTCCATCGGCGAGGTCAGCGTGAAGCCTTCGGCGCTCTTCCAGGCGGTGCTGGTGCTGGTGGTGGGGCTGTTCTCGGTGCGCCTGTTCAAGGACTGGGTGGGCACCCGCTACATGCCCACCACGCGGATGGACGTCGGCATGCGGCTGTCGGTGACGACCCTGATTGGCTATGTGGGCGCCGTGGTCGTCGTCGCGCTGGCCATGTCGGCCGTGGGGGTTGGGCTCGAACGCGTGGCTTGGGTGGCCAGCGCGCTGTCGGTGGGCATCGGCTTTGGCCTGCAGGCCGTGGTGCAGAACTTTGTCTCGGGGCTCATCTTGCTGGCCGAACGGCCCGTGAAGGTGGGCGACTGGGTGTCCCTGGCCGGGGTCGAGGGCGACATTCGACGCATCAATGTGCGCGCCACCGAGATCCAGATGGGGGACCGCTCCACCGTCATCGTGCCGAACTCCGAGTTCATCACCAAGATCGTGCGCAACGTGACCTACACCGACCCGCTGGGCATGGTGCAGATCAAGTTGCCGATGCCCCTGAGCACGGACACCCGCAAGGCCCGGCAGGTGTTGCTGGAGGCCTTCCAGGCTCATCCCGGCGTCCTGGACACGCCGGCGCCGAATGTGCAGCTCGACGGCATCGATGGCGGCAACCTCGTCTTCAATGCCACGGGCTTCGTGAGTTCGCCCCGCGCCGCCTATGGCGTGAGGAGCGACCTGCTGTTCGACGTGCTGGAGCGCCTGCGCGATGTTGAATTGCCGCTGGGCAAGCCGCCGACAATGCTGTTGTCACAAGCCATGGCGGCGTCTGGCAGCGCCCCTGAGCAGCCGCTTCCGATCTGAACCATGCCCGCCCTCCCTCTGCAGGATCCAGCCCTGCTGCGCCGGCTGCTGCGCGCCAAGGACCGCATGGACGCTGCCTCGCACGAGGCCTGGCCGGTGGAAAGGCTGGCCAGCGTCAGCGGTGTCTCGGAGGCGCACTTCGCGCGGTCGTTCAAGCAGGCTTTCGGCGTTCCACCGCACCGCTATTTGCTGACCCGCCGCATCGAACAGGCGATCACCCTGCTGCGCGACACCGAACTGGGGATCACCGAGATCGCCTTTGCCACGGGCTGGGAAAGCCTGGGCACCTTCGGCCGCACCTTCCGCGACATCGCCGGCCACAGCCCGAGTACCATGCGCCAGCAGGCCAGGGCATCGGCGCAACAGATCGAGCTGGTGCCCGGCTGCATCATGAAGGCCACGCAACGGCCCCACCTCGACACAGCAGTTTCGGAGAAGCGCAGGCGGCTGGCCCAAGGTACAAATCCGTCTTCGATCAAGGAGATGTGATGATGAACCAAGGTATCAATGTGGTGGGCTTGTACGTGGAGGACCAGGACGAGGCCCTCGCGTTCTACGTCGACAAGCTCGGGTTCCGTGTCCACACGGATGTGCGCAATGGCCAGTACCGCTGGCTGACGGTGCAGCACCCCGAGCAGTCATCGTTCCAGCTTGGCTTGTTCACGCCCGGACCGCCAACCCACGACGAAGCGACGGCCCACATGCTGCGGGCCCTCGTGGCCAAGGGCGCCATGCCACCGCTGGTGCTGAACGTGGCCGACTGCCGCGCCACCTTCGAGCAACTCCGCGCCCGTGGCGTCGAGTTCACGCAGGAGCCGGTCGAGCGCTATGGCAACGTGGATGCCGGCTTCCGCGACCCGGCCGGCAATGGCTGGAAGATGATCCAGGCGGCCGAGCGCGGTCCTTCAACCGACCGGTGAGGACGGCGGCAAGCAGTCCCACCACGGCACATCGCCGATTTCCGAGCGCAGGTGCTCGATGAAAAGCCGGGCCTTGGTGGCATGGCTGCGGCCGGGCAAACGCACCGCGTGGATGGCCGGCATGCCGGGGATGGGCGGTGCCATCGCCTCCTCCGGAAACAGCGCCACCAATTGGCCTGAGCGCAGGTGCTGTGACACAACCCACGTGGCGATGTGGAGCACCCCGATGCCTTGCAAGGCGGCTTCCAGCATGCCGTCCTTGCTGTCGGTCCGCAGGTTGCCCCGCACGGGCAAAGGCTGGTTGCGGTTGACCCCCGCATAACGCCAGATGAAGCCTGGCGATGGCGGTGTGGCCACGGTGATGCAGTTGTGCCGGAGCAGGTCCTCCGGGCTCGCGGGCCGACCCCAACGGGCCAGGTAGGCGGGGCTGGCACAG
The DNA here is from genome assembly GCF_050725395.1 of Aquabacterium sp. GTDB lineage: Bacteria > Pseudomonadota > Gammaproteobacteria > Burkholderiales > Burkholderiaceae_C > Aquabacterium. The sequence continues at coordinate 64,206 of NZ_JBOHHL010000016.1, forward strand.
GTCACGAGGCGCACGGGTGACAGCGAAGTGGCATGCAGCTCACTGTCCGGCAACACACCAATGCGGATGGCGACGTCCATGCGCTGTTCGGACAGGTCGAGGATCTGGTCGGTCAGGTGCAGGTCTAACTCGATGTCGGGGAAGCAGCGCAAAAAGCTGGCCACCGCGCTGACCACGTGCTGCCGACCGAACACCGTGGGTGCGGTCACCGACAGCAGTCCACGTGGTTCGGCGTCACTGGCGTGGATCGACTCCTTGGCACCCGCGACCTCGCCCAGGATGTTGCGCGCCCGGGGCACGAACTGCTGGCCCGCATCGGTGAGCGACAGCCGCCGAGGGCTGCGGTGGAACAGCTTGGACCCCAACTCGCTCTCGAGCGCATCGATCTTGCGGGTCACCGATGACACGGCCACGTCCTGACGACGGGCCACTTCGGAGAAGTTGCCGGCGGTGGCCACGGCGAGGAAGGTTTCAAGGGCGTCGAACATGTCACTTCTTTGCAAATTTCGCAAACTCAATTTGCGCTCAATGGGATTGTTCTATAAAACGCAAAACTGAACAATGCCTGTTCGTCCACCCACAAACCGCGAGAAAGACCGATGAACGCTCCTGCCCCCATCCGCGCCCACGCCCGCCGTCGACTCAGCCAGCTCACGATGGCCGTGTGCGTGGCGCTGGGAAGCCTGGCCCTTGCCAGCCTGCCCAACACTGCCCGCGCGGCCGCGCCACAGCTCAAGACCCAGGCACCCGGCTGGTACCGGCTGATGGTCGGCACCGTCGAGGTCACGGCACTCAGCGATGGCACGGTGGAATTGCCGGTCGACAAGCTGCTTCACACTTCGGCCGCGCGCATCGCCAAGGGATTGAAACAAAACTTTCAGAAGGCCCCGCTGGAAACCTCGGTCAATGCCTTCCTCATCAACACCGGGGATCGCCTGGTCCTGGTGGACGCCGGCGCGGGTGCTTTGTTTGGTCCCACCCTGGGCAAGCTCGCATCGCAGATCCGCGCGGCCGGCTACCAGCCGGAGCAAGTGGACGACATCCTCATCACGCACATGCACCCGGACCATGTCGGCGGCCTGTCGGCCGATGAACAGCGGGTGTTCCCGAACGCCACGGTGCGCGCCGACAAGCAGGACGCCGACTTCTGGCTTTCGGAAGCCAAGCTGAACGCGGCGCCTGCCGAGATGAAAGGGTTCTTCCTGGGCGCCATCGCGTCGCTGACCCCCTACGTGAAAGCCGATCGCTTCAAGCCATTCGAGAAGGACGGCGAAGTGGTGCCAGGCATCCGCAGCCTGGCAACGCACGGCCACACGGCAGGTCACACGGCCTACGTCGTCGAGAGCCAAGGCCAGCGCCTGGTGCTCATCGGCGACCTGATCCACGTGGCCTCCGTGCAATTGCCCTCGCCCGAGGTGACCATCAATTTTGACTCGGACCAACCGAAGGCCGCCTCGGCGCGCGCCCGCACCTTCGCCAAGCTGGCCAAGGAAGGCAGCCTGGTGGCGGTCAGCCATTTCAGCTTCCCAGGCCTGGGGCATCTGCGCCAAGATGGCAAGGGATGGGTCTGGGTGCCCGTCGATTACAGCAGCCAGGTCCGCTGACCCGACTGGCTTGATCCGTCAACCAATGTTGACATCCGGGCATTCGTCAACCAACTTTGAAGCAAGGCTGGAGCTGGGCCGACATCGCCGAAGCCCTGGGGGTGAGCAAGCAGGCCGCGCACAAGCGCCTGGCCGGATCCGTCGGGCCCGCGGGCAGCAAGGATTAGCCAGGAGATCACCACATGTCATTCATCCATCGCCTCAAACAGCGCGTGCGCGACATGGGCACCATCAAGTCCTTGTGCCTGGGTGCTGAAGAGCACGCCCAGCAGGACGGCCAGGACAAACCTGGCGCTGAACACTTCCTGCTGTCTGCCCTGGACTTGCCCTGAAGCACGGCGTGGCACCACGCTCCTTGGCCGCCATGGGGATCGACCTGGAGGCGCTCGGTTCAGCGGCGCAGGCCGAGGTCGAGGGCATCGTCACCGCGGCCCTGGGCTGACCGACAGGAGCGCCTTGGCCGCCTCGATGCGCAGCGCCAAGGCCACGGTCTCGTCGTTCATGACCTCCAGCAGGAAGCGCCGGGGATCCAGCCCCGGACCCTGCGCTGGCGGACTGGTCGGAGCCGAAGGCAGGCTGGGCGCCAAAGGCGCCGGCCGCAACTTCGCCAAGGCCGCTTGCCAGGCGGCGGGTTGGATGCGCTGCAGGCGCGACAGCAATTCCGCCTGTCCTTCGGGGCTCGGCGGGATGTCGAGCCAGGGCGTCTCGGCGAAGATGGGGGCAAGGTCGGGCGCCACGAAAGCAGACCATTGGCCCGCCAGCACTTCACGGCCAGGCAGCATGTCTTCATGCCAGGATTCCTGAGGGAGCCGCGCAGGCGCGACGTGGCTCAGGTAACGAGCACGCAGGCAGGCCAGGAAGGCACTCGCCTCGGCCAAGGGAACGGCCTCTTCCAGCGAAAACCAGAGCTGAAAACCGTCCACGCCCGACACCGCGATGGCAGGCGCCGGCAGAGAAAGCTCGGACTGCACCGCCCGCCACACGAGCGACAACGCGTCCCAGTCGGCAGGCCTGCCCAACAGCGACAGAACCATGGCACGGACCTGCCCATCGGGCGCGGTCAGCGGATCGTACAGGCGGTGCAATTCGGAGGGCAGTCTGGTCATGGTTGGCTCACCTCGGGCGACGCACGGCGCGAACCTTACCACTGCCGCCACCGCCGCAATAAAGCAAATCGGCCCCGTCTGATTCCAGCCCGCTGACACCGGTGCCCTGCGGCATCTGCAAGCGCTCCAGCACAGCGCCAGTCTCGGCGTCGATCCGGCGCAGCTCGCTTTCGTCGTTCTCCCAGGTGCCGTGCCACAGGTCGCCATCGACCCAGGTCACCCCGGTCACGAAGCGGTTGGATTCGATGGTGCGCTTCACCGCGCCCGTGGCGGGGTCGATCTGGTGGATCTTACGATCACGGTACTGCCCTACCCACAGGCTGCCCTCGGCCCAGGTCAGGCCGGAATCGCAGCCCTTGCCGGGCGCCGGGATCGAGGCCAACACGTCGCCGCTGGCGGGATCGATCTTGTCGATGCGCGCTTCGGCGATTTGGTAAAGGTAGGTGCCGTCGAAGGCGGTGCCGGCATCGCAAGCACGGTCGAGGGTGCGGGTCGGCTCTCCGCTTCGAGGATCGAAGGCCACCAGCTTGGCGCCGGTGGCCGCCCAGACGCGGTCGCCATCGTGGGTGACGCCATGCACGTGGGTGGCGCCGGCAAAGGGGCCGTACTCGCGCACGATCTCGGCGGCGTGCACGGGGGCATCGGTGTGGTCTTGGCGGGTGGTGGTGTGGTTCATCGCGGGCGTCCTTGTGGGTGTTGATGCGCCTGAAATCGGCGCGGCAAGGTCACTTTATTCAATCGGCAGCGCAGCAGGGAGTAACAAGATTGTCGTGAATCCCGACAGCGGTGGCGACAACCAGCGCTGCGCCCGGGCCCGCCCGATCGAACGCACCTGACCGGTGGCCTCGAGCTCGGCCAACGACCGCTGAACCGTGCGCTGGCTGGCGCCAAGGGCCAAGGCCAGGGCCGAGGTCGACCACGGCGCGCCATCGGAAAACAGCGCCACCAGCGAAGCCTGCTCACCATCGATGGGTGGTGCCAACATGACGACCTCGCGCCCCCCAAGGGGCTTGAGGACAAAGCCGCGCGCGGTGGACTCGATCAGGGCCAAGCGCTTGACGAGCGCGCGCAAACGGCCGACCTCGACCCGCAGACGGGCACGGTGTGTTTCGTCCGGTCGGCGGGTGTTGAACACGCGGGCGATCAAGGCTTCCCGATCGACATCGCCTGGCCAGGCTTCGGCCAGGGCCTGTGCCAGGGCGAAAAGCAGCGGTCGGCGAGCCAGCGGCTGCCATGCTGCCCCGGTGCCCATGCCTCGCCGGCAGGCGTCCAACACCAGCGCCTCGGAAGTCAGAAGCGCTTCAACCTCGTCCAGACGCAGGGGCTGATCTCTCCCAGCCCCGAGGCGCCGGGCCGCGGTGTGGCCCAGGATGGCCCGCGTGTCCGCCACCTCCGCCAGAAGCGCTGGCACCCCTGCCCGACAGGCCGCTTCGTGAGCGCGATCAAGCGCCGCCTTGGCCGGACCGGTGCGCAAGGAACGCAGCGCCAGTTCGGCCGAGCTCAACTCGGCCACGGCCAGGAGCGATGGCGGCAGGCCCCTCTTGGACAGCAAGGCCAGCGCAGCCGCAGCTTGGTCGAGGCGCCCCATCAGCAGCCACTGGCGCGCCGCGATCAAACGCGCGTGCAAGACATTGGCAAGGTCGGCATGGGCCTCCAACGTGGCCAGCGCCGTGGCCAGCAAGCGTGGTGAACCGCCCAGATCGCGCATGGCCAAGGCCACCTCGGCTTCGGCCACGACGCAGCGCGCGCGGGCCAGCTCTTCGCGCGCCCCGAAGCCACGCGCGGCCCGGCGCAGCAACTCGCGGGCACGTGGGTGCTCGCCCAACTGCGCCATGGCGATGCCGCGCAGGGCCAGCGCAGGCGGGTCATCGCGCAAGGCAACGCGTTTGAGCGCGCCAAGCGCATCACCAGTGGCCAGGGCCCGCGCGGAGGCGGCAATCAAGGAGTCCATGGCGGGAGGTTAATCGCGCTTGACCCACAATCCCGTTCGCTCGCCAGGATTTTGCCCAAGACGCATAATTGCCAAAAACTCAAAAAGGGAGTCCGCTTGCAAAAGAATCGACCCCATGAAATTCCGCCAAGTCACACTCGCCACTGGTCAGACCTTCGACGTGCCTCAGGGCATCCAGCGCATTGATTCCAGCTCAACCCATGGCTGGCAGGTTCGTTACCAGGGCACCAAACTTTTCTCCGATGGAGAAGGTGATCCACAGCAGTCGCTGGCCAAGGCCGTGAAGGAACTGCTGGCACGCACGGCCGCGATGCCTCCGGTGCTGACCCGGGTGAACAACGGCCCCAGCATCAACAAGACTTCGGACTTGCCCGCAGGCATCTCAGGCCCGATTGTCCGGGCCCGTCCCGGACGAGCCTTGATCGCCGAGCTGTCGGTGTTGCTGCCTCGCCTGGGCCTGCAACCCAAGATCAAAAGCATCTACATCGGCAGCCAGAACACCTACACCGAGGCACGTTACCTGGCGGCCTTGGCCAAAGGCATTGAGCTGCGCAAAGCCGCCCTGGACAGCTATGAGCAGGATGCTTTGAAAGCCCACCGCCAGAACATCAAGGCGCTGAAGACGGAACTGTCGTCCCTGCGCAGCAGAGGCTGAAGTCGGGTTCAGCCTCGCTTGGCGCCCGCGGCTTTCTTGGCGCCTTTGGCACGAGCGGGCAGCCCCACTTCCCGGGCCGCTTGCTCGTTGATCCGCTCCAGGCAGAGCAGCGCATCGACGTGCGAAATGAACAGGTCGAAGTACTCCGGCGACAACTCGCGCATCACGTTCAAGGAACGGTGCACCAGGTGTTGCGAATTGAGTGGGCCTGCATTCTCGGGCAAGGATGAGCGCGACTGTGCCAAGCGTTGATCGGCGCTCAAACGCGACCACGTTCGCCTGAAGAACTGCAGGGTCTTGGGGTCGACCGGCGAATCGGGCTTCGCCTTCGTGGAGGCCGCCGGGGTCGATGGGCCGGTGGCCGCGCCCGGCTTGTGCTGTGCAAGGTGCTCCAGCAGCTTGGCCAATGCGCTTCGCCCAGGCGGCGAATCCTGCCCGACAGGGATGGCGCCCGGTGGCTCAGCCTCCGCACGGTCCACCGCCTCATTCAGGGCTTGGAGCAGCACGACCACCTTCTCGTCCAGCATGGGCCGCGCCGCGCCACCATGGTCATCGGCACGCCGCAGCAAGGACTCGATCAGGCGAAAGCGGACCGGGTCGATGCGCTGCGCGCCACGTTCACGCAAAGCGTGCAGCATGGACGTGACATCGGACGAACGGTGTTCAGTCATGCGGCGCCGAGGCCGACGACACCGTGCGCGAAGGCCGGGAGGTTGGGGCCATCTCCACGCGGCGGTTTTTTGAACGCCCTTCGGGGTTGGTGTTCGGCGCCACGGGTTGCTGGGCGCCAAAGGCCGCCGCGAACACGTCGGACGAAGGCATGCCTTCTTCGATCAGGGTCCGGGTCACGGTCAAGGCCCGCTGGGCGGAAAGCTCCCAGTTGTCGGCAAACTGTTTGCTGCCTCCACGCATTTGCCGGTCGTCGGTGAAGCCGCTGACCATCAGGATCTCGTTGCGCGACTTCAGGTAGGTGGCCAGCGGTGCGGCCAGGCTCTTGAGCAACTGCCGGCCTTCGGGTTGCAGGTCGGCGGAGCTGAGGGCGAACAGCACGCTGCCGCTGATGCCGATGCGGCCATGGTCCAAGGTCACGCGGCCCGCGGCCAGGGGGCCGGCCAGGGCCTGCTCGAGGGCCTGGCGGCGTTGCTCTTCCACTTGGTGCTGCCTGATCTCGTCCTGCAGCCGGGTCGCCAGCTCCAGTTGCGAGGCCAGCGCGAACAGCAGGATCAGCACGAAGGCCCCCAACAGGCCCGCCATCAGGTCACCGAAGACCGCCCACACGGGGGTGGACGCTTCCACGCCAGCGTCCAGATCCAGGTCGACGTCGTCCGTCGTCATGCCAGGGCTCCCTCATTGGCCGCCTTGCCGGCCAGCCGTTGCAGGTCTTCCATGATCTGCCTTTGCGACAGGATGCTCAGGTCGATCACCTCGCGGGCCTGGGCCACGTAGTAGGCCAGTTGCTCGTCGCTGCGCGACAGGGAGGCCCCCAAGGCACCCTCGATGCGCTGAAGTTGCGCCCCCAGCTTGTCGTTTGACTCGCTGAAGAGCTGCACGGCGTGGCCAAAGGCCTCACCCAGGCTGGCGACCTCGATCGCGCTGCCCGTGACCTGCGCGGCCACCTCGGCCAGCTTGCCGGCTTCGGCATCGACCTGCGCGCTGAACCTCGCCCCCACACCTTCAAGCGCGGCGGATGAGGACGCGACCATCGCATCGATGGCACCGCGTTGTTCGGTGGCGGCGCGGTTCACGCCATCAAGCAAGGTTCCCAGCGTGTCGAGCATGCGGGCACGCTCGTCCAGCAGCGCGTTGTCGCGCGCCATGCTGTCGGACAGCTTCTGACGCAGTTCAGTGATCACCTCGGCCGCGGCGCGTGGCGCTTCGGAGGCGGCCTGCACCAGCCGGGTGATCTCGGCACTGGTATGGCGAACCTGGGCCTCGGACTGGGCGGTGATCTCGCGCGCCGTGCGTTCCATGGTTTCGCACACGCTTTGCTGTTGCGCCAACGTTTGGGCACCGGCCTCTTGCCACTCACGTCGCAGAGACGCGGCCATGGCTTCCAGGGATTTCGCCATGGCGTCCACGCGTTGTTGATCTCGTTGCGCCGATTCGGACTGCAGTTGGGCATGCGCCGCGTGCACGGTGCCCAGCAAGGAGGCCGAATGCTGCTCGAAGGTCGCCGCCGCCGTGGCCAATGCTTGTTGCGTGTCTTTCGAGACCTGCTCGCTGACCCGCGCATGCTGGTCGAGCGCCTCGCTCCAGGTGCTGGTCACGCGCTGCACCGTGCTGTCCAGGCGCTCCGAGACGCCATCGAGTTGCCGGGTCACTGCGCCAGCCATCAACGCCTGCATGGACGCGGTTTCGCGCGTCATGCCCGACAACGCGGCGGCCATCTCACCCTGCCAGCCCGCGTGGCGTTGGGCCACGTCGTCCAGCAGTGAAGCGGACCGCTGCTCGAAGGCCTGGGCAAAACGCTCCTGCGATGCGCTCAGCCTGTCCGCCAGTGCCTCGCTGGAACGTTCATGGCGCGCCAGCAAGGTCTGCCAGGCCTCGGCCACGGTCGTGGTGCTGGTCTCGAAACGCGTGGACAACTGGTCAAGCTGGCCCTGCATCGTCGCGGCCAGGGCGGCATGCAGCGATGCCGTTTCACGCGCCACCCCTGCCAGCGTGGCCTCGGCCACCGGACGGATGGTGTCACCGGCGATGCGGGCGCTGTCGGTCAGGCTGGTCTGGAGCGTGCTGGCCACGGACGATGCCAGGCCGGCATAGGCGGCTTCGGCGTTCGCGTGGAAACGTGCCTGGCTGTCCAGCAAGCGGGCGTTCGAGGTCTCGGCCTGGCGCTCCATGGTCTGCATCATCGCGCGCAGGCCATCGACCAAGGCCGGCATCAATTCCGCCTGTTTTTGCAACAGGCTCAACGAGCTTTCGCGCTGGTGAACCGCCGAGAAAGTGCGCAAGGTGGTTGCAATGCGCTCATTGAGACGCTGCGCCACCTGCACCCGTTCGCGCCGGCTCAAGGCCGCCAGCAAACCCAACGCGGCCGACGCGGCCACCCCCGCCACCGAAGTGCCGAAAGCCAGGCCAAGGCCTTTGACGGGCTCGACCAGGGCATTGCGAACGGTGACCAGGTCCGTCGCCCCTTCGAGCGCCAAACCCGTGCCGCGAAGGGTGACCACCATGCCCAAGAAGGTGCCCAGCATGCCCAGCAGCACGAGCAGGCCGGCCAGGCTGGACGCCAGCGCCGGACCCGGCAAGCCGACCGGCTCACCTTCGATGCGCCGACGCACCGCGTTCTGCAAGGGCGCGGGCACCCGGTCCAGCCAGGAGCGCAAGCTGTCCAGGGGCTCGGCCATGTCTTCCAGCGCCAACGCCAGCGCGGCCGTGGTCTGCTGGAAGCGGTGGAGTTCGAACACCCCCATCAGGTAGAAAGCACCGATGAGCAGCGTCACGCCCAGGGCCAGCGGATGCCCGAGCACATAACCGGCGCCCACCCAGGCGATGACGGCCAGGCCTGCGATGACCGTGGCGTGGCGAAAAACTTTATTCATGGCGATCTGATGACGGTGTGCGTTGTGCGGCGAGCAAGCCTTCAGCAGGTTGCAGGCGCAGGTCCAGTTCAGCGAGCAGCAAGGCCCGCATGTCTTGAAGGAAGGTGTTGAACCAGGGGCCGTCCGGCTCGTTCGCCTGGCGGAGTTGTTCGAAGCGCGGCTGCAGCAGGCCCGGCACGGTGGCCAGCAGTGCCCGCTCCTGAACACCGATGACCTCTTCCATCACGCCATCCAGTTTGGCGAGCTTGACGAGTTTCGGCACCGCACTGGCCGCCAGCGTGGCCCGCAACCGGCGCCGCAGCGGTCCGATCTGGGATTCCATGGCCTGCTGGCAAGCGATGTAGCGCCTCCGGCAACCGGTGAACTCGGCCGCCATGTCCGTCGGCGGCGCGGTGATGAATTTGAGCAGCGCAGCCCGCACGCGGGCACATTCGCGCTCGTCCGCGCTGGCATTCACAGGCGCGTGCGCCCCCCCGTCGGACGGGCCAGGCGCATCGCTCAAGACCGCCGACAGCGTGAAGGTGTGCGTCCAACCGAACCACTGGGTCACCCTCTGCGCAAAATCGTCCTGGTGAGCCGTGGCACGAACGTCGTTCAATGCGGCAAGTGATCGGATGAACGCCGAGCCAGTGAATGGGGGGCTGCGCGATTCGCGCGCCATGCTGCTGCTCAAGATCGTGGTGGGGGAAAAGGGCGAAGTCTACTACCGGACAGGACGGCGCCTCCGTTCAATGCGCCGCCTGGTACCACTTGCCCAGCAACTCGCGCTCTTCTTCGGTGATGCGGGTGGCGTTGTTCATCGGCATGGCGCGCAGCATCACGGCCTGCTGGTAGATCTGCTGCTGGTGCTGGGTGATCAATGCGGGCGTGTGCAGCATGACGCCCTTGTTCGACGTTTCGGCGTTGTGGCACATCACGCAGCGCTGCTGGATGACGGCGGTGACCTGCGGCAGCATCTCGTCCTTGGGGCCGGCCGCCACAGGCGCTGATGCCGACGCGGCTGGCGTGACAGATGCCGCAGGCTTGGGCGCCGGCGCCAGCCAGATCACCACGCCCAGCAACACCGCAGCACCCGCCGCCGCCCAGCCCCAGGGCGCCGGCTTGCCGGCCACCTCGGTCTTGTGCCTGGCCACGAAAAAGTGGCGGATCAAGGCGCCCGCCAACATCAGCAAAACCAGGGCCAGCCAGTTGTGGTCGTGGCTGTAGACCCAGCCATAGTGGTTGCTGAGCATCGCGATCAGCACCGGCATCGTGAAATAAGTGTTGTGCACGCTGCGCTGCTTGCCACGCTGGCCATGCACCGGGTCCACCGGCTGGCCGTTCTTGATGCACTCGACCACGGTGCGCTGACCAGGGATGATCCAGAAGAACACGTTGGCGCTCATGGTCGTGGCCATCATGGCGCCCACCAACAGGAAGGCCGCCCGCCCCGCGAAGAGCTGCGCGGCCGCCCAGGCGGCGAACACCACCACGCCGAACAACACGGCGCCCACCAGCTTGTCGCCACCGGGCTTGCGGCCCAAAGTGCGGCAGATCAGGTCATAGACCACCCAGAAGCCGACCAGGAACAGCAAGGCAGAGGTGGCCGCGGCCATGGGCGTCCAGTTGTAGACGGACTTGTCGATCAGAAATGTGCCCGCGTTGAACAGGTAAAGCACCGTGAACAGTGCGAAGCCCGTCAACCAGGTGGAGTAGCTTTCCCAATAGAACCAGTGCAGGTGCGACGGCACTTTCTTGGGTGCCCCCAGGTACTTCTGCGGGTTGTAGAAACCGCCACCGTGCACGGCCCACAATTCGCCCCCCACGCCCTTGTCTTTCAGGGCCGGGTCAGGCGGTGGGGTCAGGCTGTTGTCCAGCCACACGAAGTAGAACGAGGAACCGATCCAGGCGATGGCCACGACCACGTGGGCCCAGCGCAGCAAGAGGTTGGCCCACTCCAGGGCGTAGTTCAGCCAGGGTGCCAAGTCTGCAAACATCGATCAACTGCCTCGGTAGGTGGAATAGGCCCAGGGGCTGACCAGCAGGGGTACGTGGTAGTGGGCCGCGTTGTCGGCGATGCCGAAGTCCAGCGGCACCTGGCCCAGGAAAGCAGGCTTGGGCAGGTCGACACCCATCTGGCGGAAATACGCCTCCACATCGAACACCAGGCGGTAGCGGCCTGGCACCAGCTCGTGGCCGGACAGCAAAGGCGCGTCCAGGCGGCCATCGGCGTTGGTGCGCGCCTGCTTGAGCAAGGCCCATTCGCCTTGCATGACGTACAGCGCCACGGACATGCCGGCGGCCGGGTGGCCATGCACGGTGTCCAGCACGTGGGTGGTCAGGCGCCCGGTGGGGCCAGCATGGGAGTGGGTGGATTCGGTCATGGATCTTGCTGTCCTGGCACGGCATGTGCCTTCAAAAAAGTGCGAATGCAAGTCGCGGGCCGTGCCATGGGAAATGATCCTGGACTTGCCTGCGGCGCACAAAACTGTATACACTTTAACCACGATGAGCGCTTCACGCAAGAACCTCCGATTGACCAAAGTCGACGCCGAGACTCTGCAGGCCACGGACCAGGTGTGCGCGGACGAAGGCGAGTTCTCAAACACTGAAGTCATCGTGGCGGCCGTGACACGCGCCATCGTGGAACACCGCCTGCAGCCCGGGGCCAAGCTGGTCGAGCAGACCATCGGCGATCGCTTCGGGGTCTCGCGCACCATCGTGAGGCAGGCGCTGATCCGCCTGTCGCAGCTCAAGCTGGTGCGCCTTGAGCCGGCGCGTGGCGCCTTCGTTTCGCAGCCCTCGATCGAGGAAGCGCGCGAGGTCTTCGCCGTGCGCCGCATGGTCGAAAGCCAGATGCTGCGCGAGCTGGTCGACAATGCCCGCCCCGCCGACATCAAGCGCCTGAAGGCCCACCTGAAAGCCGAGCGCGACGCCGTGAGCCGCATCGACGTGGCCACGCGCACCAAGCTGCTGTTCGACTTCCACGTGCGCCTGGCCGAGGTGCTGGGCAATCAGGTCCTGATCGAGCTGATCCAAGAACTGGTGTCGCGCTGCTCACTGATCACCCTGATGTACCAGTCGTCCGACGACGCTGGGGCCTCCAATGCGGAACACGTCGACATCCTGCGGGCCATCGAGGCGCGCGATGCCGACGAGGCCATCCGCCTGATGGACGAGCACCTGAACACCGTCGAACACCAATTGACCGAACACCCCCGCGTCCCCCGGCTCACGCTGACCGACGCCTTGCGACCATGACCTTGAACAACACCCCTTACCCGCGCGACCTGGTCGGCTACGGCCGCAAGCCGCCCCATGCCCAATGGCCCGGCGGCGCGCGCATCGCTGTGCAGTTCGTGCTGAACTACGAAGAAGGCGGCGAGAACAGCGTGCTGCATGGCGACCCGGGCAGCGAACAGTTCCTCAGCGAAATGTTCAACCCGGCGGCCTTCCCCGACCGGCACCTGAGCATGGAGTCGATCTACGAATACGGTTCGCGCGTGGGCGTGTGGCGCCTGCTGCGCGAGTTCGAGCAGCGCCAGTTGCCGCTCACGGTCTTCGGCGTGGGCATGGCCTTGCAGCGCCACCCCGAGCTGGCGCGGGCCTTCATCGAACTGGGCCATGAAATCGCCTGCCATGGCTGGCGCTGGATCAGCTACCAGAACATCGACGAAGCCACCGAGCGCGAGCACATGGTCCTGGGCATGCAAGCGATCGAGAAGCTCACTGGCCAGCGCCCCCTGGGCTGGTACACCGGACGCGACAGCCCCAACACCCACCGCCTGGTGGCCGACCACGGCGGCTTCGAATACGACAGCGACTACTACGGGGACGACCTGCCCTTCTGGATGCCCGTCACCAAGACGAGTGGCGAAACCGTGCAGCAACTGATCGTGCCCTACACGCTGGACGTGAACGACATGCGCTTCAGCCTGCCCCAAGGCTATTCACAGGCCGACGACTTCTTCACCTACCTGCGCGACACCTTCGACGTGCTGTATGCCGAGGGTGATCCCCATGGCCTCAATGAACCCAAGATGATGAGCGTGGGCATGCATTGCCGCCTGCTGGGCCGCCCGGGCCGCATCCGCGCCTTGCAACGGTTTCTGGACCACCTCGAAACGCACGACCAGGTCTGGGTGTGCCGACGCCTGGACATCGCGCGCCATTGGAAAGCGGTGCACCCGACATGAGCCTCACCCTCGACCAGATCAACAGCGCCGACCAGGCGGGCTTCACTGCCCTGCTGGAGGGCGTGTACGAACACTCGCCCTGGATCGCCGAGCAGGCTTGGGCACAGCGGCCTTTCAAATCGCTGCCCCATTTGAAATACGCCCTTGCGCAAGTCGTGCGCCAAGCGCCGCAGGAAGCGCAACTGGGCCTGATCCGCGCCCACCCCGAACTCGCGGGCAAGGCCGCCGTCGCCGGCCAGCTCACAGCCGAATCGACCAACGAGCAAAGCAAGGCCGGCCTCACGCATTGCACCGCCCAAGAGTTCGCCCTGTTGCAACAGCTCAACCAGGACTACAACGCGCGCTTCGGCTGGCCGTTCATCATGGCCGTGCGTGGCCCGCGCGGCCAGGGCCTGGGCCGCTCGGCCATCATCGCCACCTTCCAGCGACGCTTGGACAACCACCCGGATTTCGAGCGGGCCGAGTGTCTGCGCAACATCCACCGCATCGCCGAGATCCGCCTGAACGACAAGTTCGCCGTCAGCAACCTTGAAGGCGAACTGGTGTGGGATTGGGCCGAGGCCCTGGCCCAACACACCGACGGCATCGGGGACACCGCTGGCCAGCTGACGGTGACCTACCTGACCCCCGCCCACCAGGCCTGCGCCAGGAACCTGCAAACCTGGATGCACGACTGCGGCTTCGACGAGGTCAGCCAAGATGCCGTGGGCAATGTGGTGGGCCGCTACCAGGGCACCGACCCTGACGAGCCCTGGCTGCTCACCGGCTCGCACTTCGACACCGTGCGCAACGGCGGCAAGTACGACGGCCGGCTCGGCATCTTCGTGCCCATGGCCTGCGTGCGCCAATTGCACCGGCGCGGCCAGCGCCTGCCCTTCGGCATCGAGGTCGTGGGCTTCGCCGAAGAGGAAGGCCAGCGCTACAAGGCCACCTTCCTGGGGTCGGGCGCCCTGACCGGCGACTTCGACCCGGCCTGGCTGGACTTGGTCGATGCCGATGGCATCACCGTGCGCCAGGCCATGTTGGACGCCGGCCTGCCCGGCAAGCTCGACGCCATCCAGGCCCTCAAGCGCGACCCCGGCCAGTACAAGGCTTTCGTGGAAGTGCACATCGAACAAGGTCCCCTGCTGGACGAGATCGACATGCCCCTGGGCGTGGTCACGTCCATCAATGGCAGCGCGCGCTACAGCGGCGAAGTGGTCGGCATGGCCAGCCACGCCGGCACCACGCCCATGGACCGCCGCAAGGACGCTGCCGCCGCCGTGGCCAAGCTGCTGCTGTACGTGGAGCGCCGCGCCGGCCTGGATTTACAAAGCCCGCACGGCCCCTCGGTGGGCACCGTCGGTGTGCTGAACGTGCCGCAAGGCTCGATCAACGTCGTGCCCGGCCGCTGCCAGTTCACGCTCGACCTGCGCGCCCCCACCAACGACCAGCGCGACGCCTTGGCTGCGGACGTGGAAGGCGCCTTGCAAAGCATCTGCGAAAGGCGTGGCGTGCACTACAAGCTCGAGCGCACCATGACTGCCTCGGCGGCCCCCAGCGATCCGGCCTGGCAAGCCCGCTGGGCCCAGGCCGTCGAAGCCGTGGGCTTGCCCGCCTACACCCTGTCCAGCGGGGCCGGTCACGATGCCATGAAGCTGCACCAGGTCATGCCGCAGGCCATGCTCTTTGTTCGTGGCGGCAACGCCGGCATCAGCCACAACCCTTTAGAGACCATCACCAGCGACGACGCCCAACTGTGCGTGGACGCCTTCATGCACCTGCTGGAAAACCTATGACGACTTCATCCGCCTACCAAGCCCTTGATGCCTGGATCGACGCCCACTTTGATGATGAAGTGCGCTTTCTGCAGGCCCTGGTGCAGGTGCCCACCGACACCCCGCCCGGCCACAACGCGCCCCATGCCGAACGCACCGCCGAACTCCTGCAAAGCTTCGGCTGGCAGGCTGAAAAGCACGCCGTGCCCCACGCCGAAGTACAAGACTATGGCCTCACCAGCCTGACCAACCTGATCGTGCGCCGCCGCTTTGCCGAAGGCGGCCGCACCGTGGCGCTCAATGCGCATGGCGACGTGGTGCCACCCGGCGAAGGCTGGACGCACGCCCCCTATGGCGGCGAAGTGGTCGACGGCAAGCTCTATGGCCGCGCCAGCGCCGTCAGCAAGAGCGACTTCGCCACCTTCAGCTTTGCCTTGCGCGCGCTGGAGGCCCTGGCCGGCCAGGCTGGCGCCCCCGCGCTGAAAGGCGGCGTCGAGCTGCACTTCACCTACGACGAAGAGTTCGGCGGCGAACTCGGCCCCGGCTGGCTGCTCAAGCAAGGACTGACCAAGCCCGACCTGCTGATCGCCGCCGGTTTCAGCCACGAGGTGGTCACCGCGCACAACGGCTGCCTGCAGATGGAAGTGACCGTGCATGGCTTGATGGCTCATGCTGCGATCCCGCACACCGGCATCGATGCCTTGCACGGCGCGGTCGTGATCCTCAACGCCCTGTACGCGCAGAACACGCTCTACAAGGCGACCACGTCCAAAGTGCCGGGCATCACGCACCCTTACCTGAACGTGGGCCGCATCGAAGGCGGCACCAACACCAATGTGGTCCCCGGCAAGGTGACGCTCAAGCTCGACCGCCGCATGATCCCCGAAGAAGACCCGGTGGCGGTCGAAGCCGACATGCGCCGAGTGATCGCCGAAGCCGCCGCCACCTTCCCCGGGATCGCCGTGGACGTGAAGCGCCTGCTGCTGGCGAAGTCCTTGCAGCCTTTGCCTGGCAATGCGCCCTTGGTGGAGGCCATCCAGAAGCACGGCCAAGCGGTGTTCGGCGAAGCCATCCCCACCATGGGCACCCCCTTGTACACCGATGTGCGCCTGTACTGCGCGCAGGGCATTCCCGCCGTGATCTATGGCGCCGGGCCACGGACCGTGTTCGAGTCCAACGCCAAGCGCGCTGACGAGCACCTCGTGCTGGATGACCTGCGCAAGGCGACCAAGGTCGTTGCCCGGACATTGCTGGACCTGCTGAGCTGACCCTCCTCCCGCCAAGGGGCTCGGACATCATCGAGAATCTTGATTTTGACCAGGACAAGGTGCCCCGATGTTCAGTGAGTTGCAACCGACCAGCGTGTGGGCGCATTTCGCCACGCTGTGCCGCATCCCCCGCCAGTCCAAGCAGGAAGGCGCCCTGCGCGATCACCTGCGTGAATGGGCGCAGGCCCGCGGCCTGGCCACCTTGGTGGATTCCGCGGGCAACCTGATCATCCGCAAGCCCGCCAGCCCTGGCCGCGAGCACGTGCCCGGGATGGTGCTGCAAGGCCACCTCGACATGGTCTGCCAGAAGAACAGCGATTCACCACACGACTTCTCACGCGACCCGATCAGGCCCGTTTTGCGCGATGGTTTCCTGGTCGCCGAAGACACCACGCTGGGCGCCGACAACGGCATCGGGGTGGCCATGATCCTGAGCGTGCTCGAAGCGACGGACCTGCCCCATGGCCCCATCGAAGCCCTGTTCACCGTGGACGAGGAAGCCGGCATGGGCGGTGCCCAAGGCCTGGCCAGCGGCGTGCTGCAAGGCAACACCATGCTCAACCTGGACACCGAGGAATGGGGCGAGTTCTACCTGGGCTGCGCAGGCGGCATGGACGTGAACGTGGCCAGGCCCAGCCAGGCGCAGGCCTTGCCTGCTGGCCACGATGTCTGGAAGATCGCCCTGCGCGGTTTGCGTGGCGGCCACTCTGGGGTCAACATCCACGAAGGACGCGGCAACGCCATCAAACTGCTGGTCCGGGTGCTGCATGAGTTGGGCCGGCAACACCCTTTGCACCTGTCGGAATTGCGCGGTGGCACGGCCCGCAATGCGCTGCCCCGCGAGGCATTCGCCACGGTGGCCCTGCCCGTCGGACTCGGCGCGCCATTGGCCAAAGCCTTGGAGCAATGGCAATCGCTGTTGCGCCAGGAGCTCCTCGGCATCGAGCCCAAGCTGACACTGGATGCCGAACCAGCAGCGGCTGAACACGTTCTGCCGGCGTCAGAGCAATGGGTCTGGCTTCACAGCGTGCACGCCGCGCCCCACGGCGTGCGCCGCATGAGCCAGCGCGTGCCCGGCGTGGTCGAAACCTCGAACAACCTCGGCATGGTGGACCTGACGCCGAATGGCGGCTCTTGCAATTTCATGGTCCGCTCATTGCTCGACAGCGGCAGCCAGGCCCTGGCCGATGAAATCCTCAGCCTTTGGGCTTTGTCGGGCACGAAAGCCGAGGCCGCTGGCCAGTACCCAGGCTGGACACCCAACCCGGACTCCCGTTTGCTGAAGCTCTGCCAGCAGGTCTACCGCGACGAATTCAAAGCCGAATCGTCCGTGCAGGTCATCCATGCCGGGCTCGAATGCGGGATCATCGCCGCCAAGTACCCCGGCATTGACATCGTGTCCTTTGGCCCCACGATCCGGGGAGCCCACGCGCCCGGCGAGTCGGTGGACGTCGCCTCGGTGGCGCGAACCTGGCACTTGCTGAGCGCGATCCTGGCTGCGCACACGTGAGCGCGGGACGCCCGAGTTGCGCGCGTTGCCTGCGCCCTCGAAGCACCTGCCTGTGCACCTGGATCACCCCCACGCCGACGCAATGCGAGGTGCTGATCCTGCAGCATCCCCTGGAAGTGGCGCAGGCCAAAGGCAGTGCACGGCTGTTGCACCTGAGCCTGCCGAACAGCCGCCTGCTCATTGGCGAAACCTTCGACCCGTCCGAACTGCAAAAGCTCATGGACGCCGGCGACCGGGTCAACGTTCTGCTTTACCCCGAGGAGGCCCAAGCGCCCCCCGAAGCGGCGACTCCACTGGATCCTGCCCTGATCCGCCTGGTGGTGCTGGATGGAACGTGGCGCAAAAGCCGCAAGATGCTCCACCTCAATCCGCTGCTGGGCGAACTGCCACGGCTGGCCTTGCAGGCGCCGCCGCCCTCGCGGTACCGGATCCGCAAGGCCCACCTTCCCGGCCAGTTGTCCACCCTGGAGGCCACCTGCCTGGCGCTGCGGCAACTGGAAAGCGGGCCGGCCCACCTTGCCCCCTTGCTGGAGGCCTTTGACGCCTTCGTGACCAGCCAGGTGCGCTGATCTGCCCCGGTCCGCCTGGGCTTGTGGTCTACTCACAGGGTGGACCGTTGTGTCGATGTTTACCGGTTGCCGCCAAGTCCACGGGCGGCCTGTGTCCAAGACATCCATGCATCTGGATTCACGCCATGATTGACGCCGCCGAGCGAAGCGCCACCAGTCCCCACCAGCCGTCCCGCCAGTCCGCCACCTGGAGCATCCGCAGCAGCCTTGCCTTGCTGGCCATCGCCTGCATCCTCCCGGGCGCGCTGATGTCCACTTACTTCATCGTGTCCGACTACCGGCTGCAAAAAGGCCGCGCCATCCAGGATGCCGTGGCCACGGCCCGGGCTGCCGCCGCCAACCTGGACCGGGACCTGGCCAGCATCGAATCCGGACTGCACGTGCTGGCGACCTCCGCCGCCCTGGACGCCAACGACCTGCCAACGTTCTACCAGCAAGCCCAGCAGGCCCTGCCTTTCCAGAACATCACCAACTACGTGCTGATCGACTCGTCCGGACGGCAGCGGCTCAACACCGTGCGGCCGCTGGGGGCTCCGCTTCCGGTCAAAGGCGGACCGCCTCAGTTGCAGGACATCTTCGCCACAGGCCACACCGTCCTGACCGACCTGTTCACCGGCCCTGTGACGGGCAAGCCCATCCTGGCCATTGGCGTGCCCGTCCAACGGAACGGGAAGATCCTCTACAGCCTCAATGCCGGCCTGTTTCCAGACCGGGTGGCCAATGTGCTGATGGCGCAAAAACTGCCCCCTAACTGGATTGCCGTGGTGCTGGACAGCCGCGGCACGGTGGTCGCCCGCACGCACGAATCGAATCGGTTTCTGGGCCATTCGGCGGTGCCCGACCTGGTCCGCATGACCAGGGAACAACGGGAGGGGGTGCTGGAAACCATCACCCTGGAAGGCGTCCCGGTCATCACGGCATTCAGCCGATCGGGTACCTCGAAGTGGAGCGTGGCGATCGGCGTGCCCAAAGCCAGCCTGAACGCGGGGCTGAAGGAATCGCTGGCCATGCTGCTCGTCGTCAACGTCCTGCTGTCGGTGGCTGCAATGTGGCTGGCCTGGCGGCTGGCGATGGCCAAGGTGGTTCAGCCGGCCCACCGGCTTCTGGACCGCATGGGCAGCCTGTCCCGGGGGCTGGACCCCGGCCCACCGTCCACCACCGCAGCGTCCAGCCGCGAGTTCGTGGCCTTGGAACAAGGTTTCGCGGACATGGGTCAACGCCTGCGCGAGCATGAAGCAGCTCGCAGGGCCAAGATCGCCGCCGAGGCCGCCAACCAGGCCAAGACCGACTTCCTGTCGCGCATGAGCCACGAACTGCGCACCCCGCTGAACGCCGTGCTGGGGTTCGCCCAGGTGCTCAAGATGAACACCGCGGACCCCCTCAGTTCCAGGCAACTGGGCATGGTCAAGCAGATCGAATCCTCCGGACTGCACCTGCTGGAGATGATCGCCGATGTGCTCGACGTGTCCCGGATCGAAAGCGACAAGATCGATGTGTTCATCGAGGACGTGGACGTGCGCGCCCTGAGCCGCGATTGCCAGCAGATGGTGGCCACACAGGCTCAGGAGGCCGGCGTGCACCTGGAGATCGTCACCCAGGACGGCGTGGGCCAGGTGCGCGCCGACCGGACCCGGCTCAAGCAGGTGTTGCTGAACCTGCTCAGCAATGGTGTCAAATACAACCGCCGAGGCGGTCGCGTCAGCCTGATCCTTCAGGAGTTGGATGGCCAGATGACTTTCCGGGTCCGGGACACAGGCCTGGGCATGACGCGAGAACAGGTTCGGCACCTGTTCGAACCCTTCAACCGCCTGGGCCGCGAGAACACGTCCACCCCGGGTACGGGCATCGGCCTGGTCATCTGCAAGCGCCTGCTGGAACTGATGGGCACCAAGCTGAACGTGCGCACCATCGAAGGCGAAGGCAGCGAATTCATGTTCTCGCTGCCTTCGGCCACCACAGCCCCCGGCAAGGCACCACTCCCAGCGCAGGAGCGGCGCCCGGCCCGGCCTGCCCACGAAGACGAAGTCACCGGCCAACGCAAGGTCTTGTGCGTGGAGGACAACCAAACCAACCGCGACATCATGGTCGCGATGCTGGCCTTGCGGCCCCAGATCGAACTGGCCTTCGAGACCTCGGGCCAGGCCGCCATGGACCGGATCGAACGCGAAACCTTTGACCTGATCCTGCTGGACATGCACCTGCCCGATGCCCACGGATTGGACGTGCTCGCCTGGCTTCGGCAAGACCCGCAACGCCGGGTACCGCCCGTGGTGATCGTGTCGGCCGACGTCAGCCCCCACACCATCGCCCGCGCCGAAAGGGCCGGCGCCCGAAACTACCTGCGCAAGCCGCTGGACCTGGCGGTGACCTTGGACATGCTGGACAGCCTTCTGCAACTGCAAACCGACGAGGCCGCGCAGCCAGGCTTCTGCAAAATCTGAGTCCACGGCACGCCGGGATCGCGGCCCAAACCAGCATATATTCGAGCCTCAGGAATGCCACCGCCTCGAGGACCCAGCCCCATGCACCGCGCCCTTGCCGCCAGCCTGCTCGCCACCGCCGCCACCTTGGCGGGCACCACGGCGTTGGCCGCCGAGAAGTTCGTCTACCTGACCAACTGGTATGCGCAGGCCGAGCATGGCGGCTTCTACCAGGCCCAGGCCACCGGCCTCTATGCCAAGGCCGGCCTGGACGTCACCCTGAAAATGGGCGGCCCGCAGGTCAACATCATGCAGCTGATGCTGGCTGGCCAAGCCGACTGCGTGATGGGCTACGACGTGCAGACCATCCAATCCTGGGAACAAGGCATCAAAGCGGTGACCGTCGCCGCCGCCTTCCAAAAAGACCCCGTGGTGCTGATCACCCACCCCGACGTCAAGAAGCTGACCGATCTGAAAAGCAGAACCCTGCTGATCGGCAGCGCCGGCATGGTGACTTACTGGCCTTGGCTGAAAGGCCAGTTTGGCTTCACCGACGCCCAGATGCGTCCCTATACCTTCAACATTCAGCCCTTCCTGGCCGACAAGAACATCGCGCAGCAAGGCTACCTGGCGTCCGAGCCCTTCGCCATCCAGAAAGAAGGCAAGCTCAAGCCCAACGTCTTCATGCTGGCCGACGAAGGCTGGCCGCCTTACGCCACCGCCGTGGTCTGCATGGACAAGACCTTGAAGGAACGCCCCAAGGCCGTGGCGGCTTTCGTCAAGGCCTCCATGGAGGGCTGGAAAAGCTACCTGACCGGCGACCCCTCGCCCGCCAACGCCCTCATCAAAAAAGACAATCCCAACATGACGGATGAGCAACTGGCCTACGGCATCGCCACGCTGAAGGACACGGGCACCGTGATGGGCGGCGACGCGGCCAAGCACGGCATCGGCATCATCACCGACCAGCGCATGAAGCAGACCTATGACATGCTGGTCAAACAGAAGTTGGTGGACCCTGCCAAGGTGCCGCTCAAGCAGACCTACCGGACCGATTTCATCGTGCCGGCCAAGGTCATGCCCTGAACCCAGGAGCGGCGTGGTTTGAGCCAGCTTTCGGCGATTGACGTTCAAGGGGCCACGCAGGTCTACCCCAATGGCACGCAGGCCCTGCGGCCTGTGAACCTGTCGGTGGCGGAGGGCGAGTTCGTGACCTTGCTCGGCCCATCTGGTTGCGGCAAGAGCACCTTGCTGAGGATGATGGCCGGCTTGCTCTTGCCCACACAGGGCGGCATCGTCGTGCAGGGCCAGCGCCTTTCATTCGTGTTCCAGGATGCCACGCTGATGCCATGGGCCACCGTCCAAGGCAATGTGCGGCTGCCGCTGGACCTGGCCCACTTGCCCAAGCCCGAAGCCAATCGGCGCGTGGCCCGTGCTTTGGCGTTGGTCGGCCTGCAAGAGGCCGCGCAACTGCGGCCACGCGAATTGTCGGGCGGCATGCAGATGCGCGTGTCCATCGCCCGAGGCCTGGTGACCGAACCGCGCCTCCTGCTGATGGACGAGCCCTTTGGTGCACTGGACGAGATCACACGGCAACAACTGGACGACGAGCTGCTGAAACTTTGGCAAGCCCAAGGCCTGACCGTGGTGTTCGTGACGCATTCCATCAGCGAGGCCGTGTACCTGTCGCAACGCGTCGTGGTCATGGCCGCGCACCCCGGCCGGGTGGTGGATGAAATCAGCATTGGCGCACCCTACCCGCGTGGCGACGCCTGGCGCGCCAGCCACGCTTTCCATGCATTGGAACGGCACCTTCGCCAATGCCTGGCCGACGCCTCGAAAGCCACGGCATGAGCAAGCCATCTCAAAAGGAAGCCTTATTGCGCATCGGCCTGCCCGTGCTGGCCGCCGTCGTGCTGCTGGGGCTGTGGCAGGCCTGGGTGACGTGCTTCGAAGTCCCCGCCTACCTCGTGCCATCGCCCTGGCTCATCGGCCAGACCTTGCTGGCCGACTGGCCGCTGTTGGGCGCGGCGTTGGGCGTGACTTTGAAGATCACCCTGCTGGCCTTTGGCGCCTCGGCGGTGCTCGGCAGCCTGATCGCCTTCTTGTTCGTGCAGAGCCGCTGGATCGAAGCGGCTTTCTTTCCGTACGCGGTGCTGCTGCAGGTCACGCCCATCGTGGCCATCGCGCCGTTGATCATCATTTGGGTGAAAGACCCGACGCTGTCGCTGGTGGTGTGTGCCACGCTGGTGGCCTTGTTTCCCGTGATCGCCAACACCACGACCGGCCTGCGCAGCATCAACCCAGGGCTGGCCGATTACTTTCGGCTTCAGGGTGCGAGCCGCTGGCAGTTGCTGACGCGCCTGCGCATCCCGAGTGCACTGCCTTTTTTCATGGCGGGCTTGCGCATCTCGGGCGGGCTGTCGCTGATCGGCGCCGTGGTCGCCGAATTCGTGGCTGGCACGGGTGGCACGGGCACTGGGTTGGCCTATCAGATTCTGCAATCGGGCTACCAGCTCAACATACCCCGCCTGTTCGCCGCGCTGGTGTTGATCACCTTGAGCGGTGTCGTCCTGTTCGCCACGCTGGCCGCTCTCACCCGAGTGGTACTCGGAGGCTGGCACGAATCGGCCCGGCCACTACACTGAGCGCCTTGCCTTGATCAACTTCGCTGTACCGACCCCATGAGCTGGCTTGGCCACCTGAAACTGGATTACCGCCTGGATGGCCAGCGCACCATTGCGCACGACCTGCACCACGGTCCGCTGAGGGTCTTGCAACGCCTTTATCCCGAAGGCGATGCGGTGTGCCATCACGTGCTGGTGCACCCTCCGGGTGGCGTCGCGGGCGGCGACGTGCTCGACATCGACATCAACATGGCGCCGGGCAGCCATGCCCTGATCACCACGCCAGGCGCCACGCGCTTCTACCGCAGCGGAGGCGAACTGGCCCGGCAATCGCTGGTCGCCAGCTTGTCGGAAGGGGCACGCCTGGAATGGCTGCCCCTGGAAACCATCGCCTACCGAGGCTGCCGCGCCGAAAATCGCACGCGCTTCGAACTGGGCCCGGGCGCAGAGATGATCGGCTGGGACCTGCTTGCCCTGGGCTTGCCAGCGGCAGGCGAATTGTTCGATGACCCGGCCCACCCCGGCGCTCACTACACCCAATGCATCGAACTGCCTGGGATCTGGCTGGAGCGCGGCACCGTCCGCTCCGATGACCAACGCTTGCTGGACAGCCCGCTGGGCTGGGCGGGGCACCGGGTCATGGGCACCCTGTGGTTCGCCGCAGGCCTGCCCCTGGCCCCGAACCGCCGCAACGCGCTGCTGGAGACCGCCCGCGCCGTGGTCGACGGCCACGCCCTGCAATCCCAGGCCGGCTGCACCAGCCCGCATGCCGAGGTGGTGGTGCTGCGGGTGCTGGGCGCCAGGGTCGAACCGGTGATGCAGTTGCTGAGCGCGGTCTGGGCCCATTGGCGCGAGGCGGCCTGGCAGAAGGCACCTTGCCCCCCCAGAGTCTGGCGGACCTGAAGGCCGGCGGGCTTAGCCGATGTTCTCGGCGGTGTGCCTCACGGGCCTCCTGGCACCGAACAAGCCCGCGGCCTTCTCGTCCATGTGCCGCTCGCCATCGGGTGAAGAATCACCGCCTTCGAACTCGTCCTCGGCATCACGGTCTTCGCCCAACCCCATCACCGGCAATGGGTCGAGCGAGCGCCAGGCTGGCGTGCTGATCATCAGGCTGGCCAGCAGGCCCGACATGCGCGCGGCCCACCACACCGCCCCCACCGACACCACGGCCCCCGAGGTCTGAACGACCGTTTTCTGAACCTTGACGAGTTGGTCTTCGGAGGTGTCCGTGAACTTGAGCGACGCGGCTTGAGCATCGCCATGCGCGGTGCTGAGCGACAGGTTCAAGGCCTGCGAAGACACGCCCAGCTTCATGTCTCCCAGCATCTTGAACAGGGCTTGGCCTGGCGACATGGACAAATCCAGGTCGACGGCATCCAGCCTGAGATCGAAACTCAGGGACCGGTTCGACCCGGTGGCGCCGGACGACAGGGCATTGCCCGGGCCTCGCCCTGCCGAAGCATTTTTGCCAGCAGATGGTGTGACCTCGATCGGCCCTTCTTCTGGCGCGGCTGGAGCGGACACCGTCTCGTCGGGAGCGTTCGGGGTGGTCTGGGGTGTCTCGGGCACCTCGGGCGTTTCCGTGGCCGGGGACTCCGGCGTGGGATCGGGTCGGGTCGCTGGATTGCCGTTGGTGGGAGGAATGCCGCCTGCGCCCCCATTGGTCGCGGGGGGCTGAACCAAGATGTCCACCTGCCGCACGCTGCCCTGTGCCTGGCCATCCGAGACGGTGTAGCTGAAGCGGTCGACACCGGAGAAGCCGGCAGCGGCCTCATAGCGAACGCTGCCATCGGCCAGGATGGTCAACGTGCCGTGGCTGACAGGGCTCAGGACCACCAACTGCAGGGCGTCACCGTCCTGGTCGCTGAAGGCGTTCGACAAATCGCCGGGCGCCCAATTGACCACGGTGTTGGGCGTGGTGACCTGCAGATCACTGCTGTTCCGGGTTGGCGCGTCGTTGGCATTGGTGACCACGATGGCCATGGCTTGCTGACCGGTGAAGCTGCCATCGCTGACCTGCACCAGCACGTCATAGACATTGTCAGCATTGGCATCCGTCGGCAGCTCATGGTCAGGCGCCGCGATGAACGACAGCATGCCCGTGCTGGCATTGACCGTGAAGAGCCCCGCATCCACGCCACCGACGATGCTGTACGTCAGGGTGCTGCCGGCATCCGCGTCGGTGGCGGTGACGAGGCCCACGGCCGTGGTGTTCTCTGCCACCGCCAGACCTGCGCCACTGGTGATGACGGGGGCGTTGTCATTGGCCGGGGCGATGGACACGGTGAAAGTCTGGCTGCTGCTGGAGCCATCGGCGCTGGTCGCCAGCACGGTGATCACGTGTGACGTGCTGGCCTCGAAGTCCAGCAAGCCGCCATTGGCCACGGTGACCACACCGGTGCTGGCATTGATCGTGAAGCGCCCACCCGCGTCGTCGCTGAGCGAGTAGGTGATGGTGTTGTTGGTGCCGTCTGCATCCGTGGCATTCGCCGTGACCCCCACCACCGTGCCATTGGCGGCGTTCTCGGTCACGCTGTTGGCCGCGGCGTTGGTGTCGCTGACCGCGCCCACCGCGAACTCGTTGACATCGACCAGGTTGATCGTCATGACCTGGTTGCTGCTGGAGCCATCGGCGCTCGTGGCCACCACCGTGATCGCATGCGAGGTGGCCGCCTCGTAGTTCAGCAAACTGCCATTGGCGACGGTGACCACACCCGTGACCGCGTTGATGGCGAAACGCCCCCCGGCGTTGTCGCTCAGCGAGTAGGTGATGGTGTTGTTGGTGCCGTCTGCGTCGATGGCGTTCGCTGTGATGCCCACCACCGTGCCATTCGTGGCGTTCTCGGCCACGCTGTTCGCTGTGGCGTTGGTGTCGCTGACCGCGCCCACCGCGGATTCGTTGCCATCCGTCAGGTTGATCGTCATCACCTGGTTGCTGCTGGAACCGTCCAAGCTGGTGGCCACCACCGTGATCGCGTGGGATGTCGCCGATTCGTAGTCCAGCAAAGTGCCATTGGCCACCGTGACCACGCCCGTGACCGCGTTGATGACAAAGCGTCCACCGGCGCTGTCGCTCAGCGAGTAGGTGATGGTGTTGTTGGTGCCGTCTACATCGGTGGCGTTCGCCGTGATGCCTACCACCGTGCCATTGGCGGCATTCTCGGCCACGCTGTTTACCGCCGCGTTGGCATCACTCACGGCCCCCACGTCGAACTCGTCCGCGTCGGCCAGGTTGATCGTCATCACCTGGTTACTGCTGGAACCGTCCAAGCTGGTGGCCACCACCGTGATCGCGTGGGATGTCGCCGATTCGTAGTCCAGCAAGGT
>NZ_JBOHHL010000017.1:0-87467 GCF_050725395.1 Aquabacterium sp.
GCTTGGCGCCATGTACAACGGCGACCGCTCGCGCAAGACCACATTGGTGGAGTACGGATTCCGCCTGCCTTCGGCCCTGGACAACCGCCCGCTGAAGTTCGAGGAGTTCGAACGCAAGATGCGCCAGGTCGTGTTCGTGTCGGCCACGCCGGCCGATTACGAAAAGCAGCACACCGGCCAGGTGGTCGAGCAAGTGGTCCGCCCCACTGGCCTGGTCGATCCGATCGTGGAAGTGCGCCCCGCTGCGCACCAGGTGGATGACGTGCTGCAAGAGATCCGCATTCGCGTCGAGAAGAACGAGCGCGTGCTGATCACCACGCTCACCAAGCGCATGTCCGAGCAGCTCACCGACTACCTCAGCGACAACGGCGTGAAGGTGCGCTACCTGCACTCCGACATCGACACCGTCGAGCGTGTCGAAATCCTGCGCGACCTGCGCCTGGGCACCTTCGACGTGCTGGTAGGCATCAACCTGCTGCGCGAAGGGCTGGACATCCCCGAGGTGTCACTGGTGGCGATCCTTGATGCCGACAAGGAAGGCTTCCTGCGTTCGGAGCGCAGCCTGATCCAGACCATCGGCCGGGCGGCGCGCAACCAGAACGGGCATGCCATCCTCTACGCCGACAAAGTCACCGAATCCATGCGCAAGGCCATGGGCGAAACCGAACGCCGGCGCAACAAGCAGATCGAGCACAACCTGGCGCATGGCATCACGCCGCGCACGGTGAACAAGAAGGTCAAGGAATTGATCGACGGTGTGATGTCCAATGCCGCCAAGGACGACTTGCGCGCGGCCGAGGCCTTGAGCGCGTCCATGGCCGATGCCGAAGTGCTGAGCGAAAAAGACCTGGGCAAGCGCATCAAGCAGCTTGAAAAGCAGATGCTGGAGCACGCCCGCAACCTGGAGTTCGAGAAAGCGGCGCGCCTGCGCGATCAACTCGGTTTGCTGAAGGAGCAGGCCTTTGGCGCCGTTGTCGGCGACCACGTCACGCCGACGCCACCGGTTGCCCGGCCGAAGTGATGCCCCGGGTCAGCGGTGGCTGCAGTTC
This sequence comes from Aquabacterium sp., assembly GCF_050725395.1. GTDB lineage: Bacteria > Pseudomonadota > Gammaproteobacteria > Burkholderiales > Burkholderiaceae_C > Aquabacterium. The sequence continues at coordinate 1,050 of NZ_JBOHHL010000017.1, forward strand.
GGTGCGGTCTCGGCCGCCGCTCTTGGCCCGGTAAAGGGCCTGGTCGGCGCGCTCGATCACTTGTTCGATCGAATCCCGGGCGCTCCAGGTGGCCACGCCACAGGAAAAGTTCACCCGAAGGTCTGGCAGGCTGCGGCTCACCTGGGTGGACCGCAATTGCTCGCGCAGGCGCGTCATCGCGATCTGGGCCTGGTTGGCCTCCTCGGTTTCGGGCATCAGGACCAGGAATTCCTCGCCGCCCCACCGGCCGATCACGTCGGTCTCGCGCAGCACCGCGCCCCCTTGCAGCGCGAAGTTGACCAACACCTCGTCGCCCACCGCGTGGCCGTGGTGGTCATTGATGGCCTTGAAGTGGTCCAGGTCGATCAAAGCGACCGAGAAGTGGTGCCCATTCAACTGCGCCCGCTGCACTTCTGCCTGCAAACGCTCCTGCATGTGGCCCCGGTTGTACAGGCCGGTCAGTCCATCCCGCACGGTGATGCGGCGAAGCTCTTCGGCCGCCGCGGCCAAGGACTGCTTGGCGTGAAAAGCGCGCTCGCGCATCAGCCCGAAGCTGCGCGACTGGATCGTCATCAGCACCAGCACGAAGCAGGAGCCTGCGATCTTCAAAGCTTCGGCGCGCGGATCAGCGTCGCTCAGGCCCAGCACCGTCATGGCGACCCAGGCGGCGATCAGCATGGCGGTGGTGAGTCCGCCGGTCCAGGCTGCCACCTTGGGGCGCAAGCTCAGAAAGCCGAAGACCTGGATCAAGCACAAAGTTTGGAAGGCGACCGAGCGAACCACCGGTGCCACCGCGTAGCTGATGATCATCGCGCCGCTGGCCCAAAGGATCTGGGGCGCCACCAGGCCAGGGTCAGGCCAGGAGCGCGTGATGCCGCTGCGCACCAGCGGGTAAAACACGCACAGCGCCACGGAGATGTAGCCCATGAAGAAATGGGCCGTGCTTTCCGTGATCAGGTGCCGAGGCAAGGCATAGCCGAGCAAGACGAAGATCCAGCACACATAGATGACCATGGACAGCAGGCACAGGCCAAGCCGGGCCCGCATGCGGGGATCCTGGCCCACGACCAGTTCGGACAGCGCGCGAATCATGCGGTCACCGCCACGACCTGGTCACGCCCGCCATGCTTGGCTTGGTACAGCGCGCGGTCGGCCAGCTCCAGCGTCGGCGTCAGGTTCAAGCCCTGGCCATGCTGGCAGGCGCCGGCGGACAAGGTTACACGCAATCCGGGTGCGTGGTCGGCCCAGTCGTGCTCGCGCACCGCACGGCCCACGGCCTCCAGGGTGTTCAAGGCGTCGGCCAGCGCGGTTTCGGGCATCAACAGGAGGAATTCTTCGCCACCCCAACGGGCCAGCGCGTGGGTGGGACCGATCGCGTTCTGAAGCAGGCGCGACACCTCGCGCAGCACCACGTCGCCCGTGGCGTGGCCATGCTGGTCGTTCACGCGTTTGAAGAAGTCGATGTCCAGGATGGCCACACAGAAAGGCCGGCGGCACCGGTGGCTGCGCCGAACCTCCTCGTCCAGCAGGGTCTGGAAATGGCGCCGGTTGTAAAGCTGGGTGAGCCCGTCCCGCACCGACAGGGCGTTCAGTTTGGCCACCGTGCGTTCCAGTTCCACTTTCTGCGCCTTGCGGTGCTGGCTGATGCCCTGGCCGATGTGCGTGACCACCAGCAACACGCACAAGGTGACGCTGGCCATGGCCACGTTGACGAACTCCGCGTCCCTGTCGATGGACGAGGGCGACACTTCCAGGATGAGCAACACGACGCCGATCAGCATCGCGTAGGCGCTGGCGGCGACCACGCGCACTTGCAAAGCGCTCAGCCGGCGCATGTCGAACAGGATGGTCATGCACAGCCATTGCAGTGCCAGCCCGCGTGCCAGCGGGATCAGCGCGTAGGCCAGCATCACCATGCTGGCGTTGAACATCACGCGTTGAAATGCCAGCGAAGGATCCTTGGCGAGCGCCTGGGCCATGCCGGTGCGCACCAGCACATAGAAAGCGCCGATGCCGGCCACGTTGTAGCCCAGCACCGCCGCCGTCTGCCACGGTTGGACAAAGCCCAGCCCCGCGCAGGCCAGCAGCAGCACGGCGATGAACAGGTAGCTGGGCAGCGTCAGCACCAGTCGGCGGACGCCATCCCGCACAGGGCCGATCGGCCCCATGATCGCGTGCGTCAGGGGTGATCGTTTCGGTGCATCGAACAAAACAGGGGGTACGACAACCATCGGGCGCGATCCAGCGGAGCCCCACGGCTCCTGCGTGGATATCGGCCGTTTGTCGCGCACATTGAGCGCCCAGCTTGGTGCAAGGGAGATCAAAGAGGGCGACAATCAAGCCTCATCCACTGCCATTCCTGTCCGAGCTGTGTCCTTTGTGAATGATTCTTCCGAGCGCCAGCCCGCTGGTCCGAAACTGCGGGTCCTCATGGTGTGCATGGGCAACATTTGCCGTTCTCCCACCGCCGAAGCAGTGCTGCGCCAGAAGCTGATTCAGACCGGACTCGATTCCCTGATCGAGGTGGATTCCGCCGGCACGATCGGCTCCCACGTGGGCAGCCCTCCCGATGACCGCAGCCAGGCCCACGCGCACCGCCGTGGGTACAAGCTTCAACACCTGCGCGCGCGCAAGGTGCAGCAAAGCGACTTTCACCAGTTCGACCTGATCCTGGCCATGGACTGGGACAACCTGGCATCGCTGCAGAAAAACTGCCCTGGTGTGGAGGCCCAGAGCAAGCTTCGCCGCCTGACCGAGTTCATCCCCGCCCGGTCTCCTTTCCTGGGCAAGGAAATCGTGGGCGATCCCTATTACGGCGGCCCCGAGGGCTTTGAAGCCGTGCTCGACTTGGTCGAAGCCGCCTGTGAAGGTTTGGTCGATCACCTGCACCAAAGGCTCCGCGCCATGCAGGCTGGCTGATAGCCAGGGGCTATCACGCTCATGGTCAAAAGGTCAGGGAAAGCCCGTGGTCTTGGTTGACTAAATTAGTGGGTTTCTCTATAATTGACTTATTCACTCGGGATTGAATACGCCCTGAGCCCAGCGGTCACCCCGCTCGGTGGTGTTTCTGGTTTACCCTGGCCAGTACTGAGGCGTCTAGATTCTGACCACAAGGAGAAGAGCCATGCGTTTGACCACCAAAGGGCGTTTTGCCGTCACTGCCATGATCGACTTGGCCCTGCGCGAGCACACGGGCCCCGTTGCCCTGGCCGCGATCAGCCAGCGTCAGCAGATTTCACTGTCCTACCTCGAGCAGCTGTTCGGCAAGTTGCGTCGCCATGAGCTGGTCGAAAGCACCCGCGGTCCTGGTGGTGGTTATTCCCTGGGCCGCAAGGCCGAAGACATCACCGTGGCCGACATCATCGTGGCCGTCGATGAGCCCATCGACGCCACCGGTTGTGGCGGCAAGGAAAACTGCATGGGCACCGATGACGGCGGCCGTTGCATGACCCACGATCTGTGGACCAGCCTCAACAACAAAATGATCGAGTACCTCGACTCGATCAGCTTGCGCAAATTGGTCGAAGACCAATTGGCCAAGGGTGTGTCGATCGAAGCCCAGCCCATCAAGCGCGCCATCTCGACGCAACCCGTGGTCAAGCCGATCAAGATCACGGCCCCCAATTCGGTGTTCGCACTGGGGTCAACGCTCGCGAAATGAGCGGCCGGGCGATAATCGCAGGCTTTTCCTGAAGTACCCGCCAGCCCCGGCCTGCCTTGCAGGTGCGTGGGTGGCAACAGCACGAGTTCCCAAGAGTCCCCACTATGGACATGACCCCGCACTTCCCGATCTACATGGACTACGGCGCGACCACCCCGGTGGACCCGCGCGTGGTGGACGCCATGATCCCCTGGCTGCGCGAGCGCTTCGGCAACCCCGCCTCACGCACCCATGCCTATGGTTGGGACGCGGAAGAAGCCGTTGAAAACGCCCGCAAGCAGGTCGCCGACCTGATCGGTGCCGACTCGCGCGAAATCGTGTGGACCTCGGGCGCCACCGAGTCGAACAACCTGGCCATCAAGGGCGCGGCGCATTTCTACCAAAGCCGTGGCAAGCACATCATCACGGTCAAGACCGAGCACAAGGCCGTGCTCGACACTTTCCGCGAGCTTGAACGCCAGGGCTTCGAAGCCACGTACCTGGACGTCGAAGAAAACGGCCTGCTCGATTTCGAGAAGTTCAAGGCGGCGATCCGCCCCGACACCATCCTGGCTTCGGTCATGTTCGTGAACAACGAGATTGGCGTCATCCAGGACATCACCGCCTTGGGCGCCTTGTGCCGAGAAAAAGGCGTGATCTTCCATGTCGATGCCGCGCAAGCCACGGGCAAGGTCGACATCGACATGGCCAAGCTGCCGGTCGACCTGCTGAGCCTGGCCTCGCACAAAACCTACGGCCCCAAGGGCATTGGCGCGCTGTACGTTCGCCGCAAGCCGCGCGTGCGCCTGGAAGCGCAAATGCACGGTGGTGGCCACGAGCGCGGCATGCGTTCGGGCACCTTGCCCACGCACCAGATCGTTGGCATGGGCGAAGCCTTCCGCATCGCCAAGGAAGAAATGCACACCGAGCTTCCACGCATCCAGGCCCTGCAGCAGCGTTTGCTCAAGGGCCTGCAGGACATCGAGCAGATCTTCATCAACGGCGACGTGGAGCACCGCGTGCCGCACAACCTGAACATCTCCTTCAACTACGTCGAAGGCGAGTCGCTGATCATGGGCATCAAGGGCATCGCGGTGTCCTCGGGCTCGGCCTGTACCTCGGCCAGCCTGGAACCCAGCTATGTGCTGCGCGCCCTGGGCCGCAGCGACGAACTGGCGCACAGCTCGCTGCGCATGACCATCGGCCGTTTCACGACCGAAGAAGAAATCGATTACGCCGTGTCGACCCTGAAGGAACGCGTGGCCAAGCTGCGCGAACTGTCGCCCCTGTGGGACATGTTCAAAGACGGCATCGACATCAGCACTATCCAGTGGGCGGCGCACTGACGTTTCGTCAACGCGTTACGCTCACCTCGTTCTTGGAGTACCACCATGGCATACAGCGACAAAGTCATCGACCACTACGAAAACCCCCGCAACGTGGGCGCCTTTGAAAAGGGCGACGAGTCCGTGGGCACCGGCATGGTGGGCGCGCCCGCGTGCGGCGACGTGATGAAGCTGCAGATCAAGGTCAACCCGCAAACCGGCGTGATCGAAGATGCTCGCTTCAAGACCTATGGCTGCGGTTCGGCCATCGCGTCCAGCTCGCTGGTCACCGAATGGGTGCGCGGCAAGACGCTGGACGAAGCGCTCACCATCAAGAACACCCACATCGCTGAAGAACTGGCATTGCCTCCGGTCAAGATCCACTGTTCGATCCTGGCCGAAGACGCCATCAAGGCAGCGGTGAACGACTACAAGGCCAAAAATGCAGCCTGACACTTCTTCCTCCGGTTCGTGCACCAGCGGCCCTGGCAACGGGCCTCTGCCTGAGCTGGCCTCGGCGCAGATCGGTGCGCAAGGCACGGTGTCCTTGACCGACGCGGCCGCGCGCCACATCAACCGCTACCTGGGCCGCCGAGGCAAGGGCGTGGGTGTGCGCCTGGGCGTGAAGACCACGGGTTGTTCGGGCCTGGCCTACAAGATCGAGTTCGCCGACGAGATTGCCCCCGAAGACATCGTGTTCGAGCACTCGGGCGTCAAGATTTTGGTCGACCCGAAGAGCTTGCCTTACATCGACGGCACCGAGTTGGACTTCGCCCGCGAAGGCCTGAACGAAGGCTTCAAGTTCAACAACCCGAAAGAGCGGGACCGTTGCGGTTGCGGCGAGTCCTTCCGCGTCTGACATGCCGTTCGCCTTGGCCGCCAACCCCACCAAGTGGTGGGGTTTTGCTTTGTGACCCGAGCGCTTTGTTGACATGAACCTCGACGCCGACGACTTCACCTTGCTGGGCCTGCCACGATCCTTCGTGCTGGAGCGCCCTGCGCTGGACGCGCAGTGGAAGGCCTTGCAAGCCAAGGTGCACCCCGACCGCTTCGCGGCCGAAGGTGGTGCGGCGCAGCGCGTGGCCATGCAATGGGCCGTGCGCGTGAACGAGGCTTACCAGCGTCTGAAGGACCCGCTCAAGCGCGCGGCCTACCTGTGCGAACTGGCGGGCGTGCCGGTGCAAAGCGAAAGCAACACGGCCATGCCGCCTGACTTCTTGATCCAGCAGATGGAATGGCGTGAAGCCCTGGAAGACGCCGGTTCGGCGGAAGCCGTGCAGGCGCTGGAAAAAGAAGTCTCGGCCCAGCGCGCCGTGCGCCTCGCGCGGATCACGCAGTTGCTGGACGAGCAGTCCAACCCCACGCAAGCCGCACTCGAAGTGCGTGCCCTGATGTTCATCGATCGCCTGAGCGACGAGATCAACCACCGACTAGAACGGTACGAAGACGGCCTTTGAGCTGCGCTTGAGACCCACCCCATGGCCCTGCTTCAAATCTCCGAACCCGGACAATCACCCGACCCGCACCAGCGCCGCATCGCGGTGGGCATCGACTTGGGCACCACGCATTCTCTGGTGGCCTCCGTGCGCCATGGCGTGGCCGAGTGCCTGCCCGATGAGCAGGGCCGCGTGATCCTGCCTTCGGCCGTGCGCTACTTCGTCGATGCGCAAGGCAAGACGCGCCGCACCATCGGTTTCGAGGCCTTGGCCCAGCAGGCCGAAGACCCGCAAAACACCATCGTGTCGGTCAAGCGCTTCATGGGGCGCCGTCTGGCCGATCTGAGCGGTGCCAGTGGCCTGCCTTACCAGTTCGAAGACCAGCCCGGCATGGTGGCCGTGGCGACCGTGGCCGGTGTCAAGTCGCCGGTCGAGGTGTCGGCCGAGATCCTGGCCACCCTGCGCCAACGCGCCGAAGACACCTTCAACGACGACCTGTTCGGCGCCGTGATCACGGTGCCTGCGTACTTTGACGATGCGCAGCGCCAAGCCACCAAGGACGCCGCGCAGATGGCCGGCCTGAACGTGCTGCGCCTGCTGAACGAGCCCACCGCAGCGGCCATCGCCTATGGCCTGGACAACCAGTCCGAGGGCCTGTACGCCATCTACGACCTCGGGGGCGGCACCTTTGACATCTCGCTGCTGCAATTGAGCCGTGGCGTGTTCGAGGTCGTGGCCACGGGCGGCGACTCGGCCCTGGGCGGCGACGACATCGACCATGCCCTGGCCGAAGCCGCCTTGCTGGAAGCGCGCATGGAGGCCGTCACGCCGCAGGACAAGCGCACCGTGCTGGTCGCCGCGCGCCGCATCAAAGAGAAGCTCTCGACCGATGGCCACGCGCACCTGTCGTGCAAGCTGTCGGGCGGCATGCTGTCGGTCAGCATCACCCGCGAGCGCCTGCAAGCGCTGTCCAAACCTTTGATCGACCGCAGCCTGGCCGCCGTCAAGCGCGTGCTGCGCGATGCCAAGGTCAAGCCCGCCGAAGTCAAGGGCGTGGTGATGGTGGGTGGCTCGACCCGCATGCCCGCCGTGCGCGATGCGGTCGGTGCCTTCTTTGGCCAGACCCCGCTGACCGACCTGAACCCCGATGAAGTCGTGGCCCTGGGCGCGGGCATCCAGGCCAATCAATTGGCGGGCAACAATGACAAAGGCGATCACCTCTTGCTGGATGTGCTGCCCTTGTCGCTGGGCCTGGAAACCATGGGGGGCCTGGTCGAGCGCATCATCCCGCGCAACACGCCCATCCCTTGCGCGCTGGCGCAGGACTTCACCACCTTCAAGGACGGGCAAACGGCCCTGGCCGTGCATGTGCTGCAAGGCGAGCGTGAACAGGTCGAGCATTGCCGCTCGCTGGCGCGTTTCGAGCTGCGCGGCATCCCGCCCATGGCCGCGGGTGCCGCGCGCATCCGCGTCACCTTCCAGGTCGATGCCGATGGCCTGCTCAGCGTCACGGCGCGCGAACAGATGTCGGGCGTCGAAGCCTCGGTGGTCGTCAAGCCCAGCTATGGCTTGAGCGACGACCAGGTGGCCGGCATGCTGCGCGAGGGCTTCACCACGGCCGAAGCCGACATGAAGGACCGCTCGTTGCGCGAAGCGCGTGTCGAGGCCGAGCGCATGCTGGAAGCCACGCGCACCGCGCTCGCGGCCGATGGCGACCTGCTCAGCCCGGCACAACGTGCCGAGATCGACGCCCTGATGGGCAAGGTCGGCCAGCGCTGCGACTGGGGCGACCTGGACGCGCTGGAGGCCGCCACCAAGGCCCTGGCCCACGGCACCGAAGCCTTCGCCGCCGAGCGCATGAACCGCGGCATCCGCCAGGCCTTGGCCGGCCGCACCATCGACCAAGTTTGACCCCATGCCCATCATCAAGATCCTGCCCCACCCCATGTTGTGCCCACAAGGCACCAGCTTGACGGTCGCGCCCGGCACCTCCATCTGCGAAGCCCTGCTCGAAAACGACATCGAGATCGAGCACGCTTGCGACATGAGCGCGGCCTGCACCACCTGCCACGTCATCGTGCGCGAAGGCTTCAACAGCCTCAACGAGATGGACGAGACCGAAGAAGACCTGCTGGACCGCGCCTGGGGCCTGGAACCCAACTCGCGCCTGAGCTGCCAGGCCATCGTCGCGGGCCAGGACCTGGTCGTGGACATCCCCAAGTACACGATCAACCACGCGCGCGAAAACCACTGATGTCACGCCAGATCTTCCTCGACACCGAAACCACTGGCCTGAGCCCAGAGTCCGGCGACCGCGTCATCGAAATCGGTTGCGTGGAGATGATCAACCGGCGCCTGACTGGCCGGCACCTGCACTTCTACTTGAACCCGCAGCGGCCCAACCACGAAGACGCGGTCCGCATCCACGGGTTGACCGACGAGTTCCTGGCCGACAAGCCGCTGTTCGCGTCCGTGGTCGACGAATTCCTGGAATACGTGGCTGGCGCCGAGCTGATCATCCACAACGCCAGTTTCGACATCGGCTTCCTGAACGCCGAACTGCGCCGCGTGAACAAGGGCGTGATGGCCGACCACATCGAAGGCGTGCTCGACACCCTGGTGATGGCGCGCGAGATGTTCCCGGGCAAGTCCAATTCGCTGGACGCCTTGTGCAAACGGCTGGAAGTCGACAACACCCACCGGACCCTGCACGGCGCCTTGATGGACGCCGAATTGCTGGCCACGGTCTACATCAACATGACGCGCGGCCAGGACGCGCTGTTGATCGACGCGGGCGGCGAGGAAGAGGGCAGCCAGGCCGCTTTGGACGCCGCGGCCATCGACCTGAGCCAATTCGCCTTGGTGGTGATCGAGCCTTCGCAAGACGAGGCAGCGGCCTTCGAAAAAGCGCTGGCCGACATCGACAAAGCCAGTGGCGGCAAAGCCATTTGGAAATCGCTGGAAGCTGTGCTATAGTCTTGGTCTTCGCTAATACCTCAGGCGAAGCCGAAACATCAGTTTTCGGGCGGTTAGCTCAGTGGTAGAGCACTGCCTTCACACGGCAGGGGTCGCAGGTTCGAACCCTGCACCGCCCACCAAGACGCACCAAGCGCAGCACCAGCCTTGCAAATGAAGATTTGCAAGGCTTTTTGCTTTCTGGACTGACTCATCCACCGTTGTTCAAACCGACCGCATCGGGTAGGTGAACAGCAGAAAGTGCGTGGCGTTCACCAGGAAGTGCGTCAGGATGGCCGCTTCGATGCGCCTTGTCTGCGCGTAAGCCCAGGCATAGGCCAAGCCCGCCATGCCGACCAATGCGGTGTACAGGGGGCCTCCCCCAGCGTGGGCCAGCGCGAACAGCGCGGCGGAAACCAACGCGGGCATCCAGGCCATGCGCGCACGAGATGCCAGCACCCTGGTCAGCCGTTCCTGGAGCCATCCTCGAAAGAACGCCTCCTCGGCCACGCAGGTGAACAGCAGGTTGATGGCGAGAAAGCCGGCCGCGAAAGCGGGCACCTTCACATCCGGCTGCACATGGCCGGTGGCCCAGGCTGCGCCCAGGGTGATGGCGGAAGCGACGGAGAAGGCAAGCAGGGTGGGGCGGACAAGCGCCCGCCATGCGCCCGGCGAATGCAGGCGCGGGGCAAAAAAGACCAGCAGGAACAGGCCCGCGCTGGCCTTGTCGAAGTTGGCGTACAGCGTGAAAGCCGTGGCCTGCGGGCTGGTGCGCACGGCATCGAGCACCTTGGGGTTGTGGAAGCCGGGCAGGGCATGCAGTGCCAGTGCCAGCGACATGGCCCCCGCGGCCAAGGTCCAGGCCCAAGCGCCGCGGTGCCCGACGTGGTGCCGGGCGCCCAGGCACAAGGCCGCCAGGGCCGACAGCGCCACGACGGCTGGCCAGGCGAGCACGCCACTGGCCTGCCCGGCCAGCGTGGCGGCGACGTACAGCACGGCCCAAGGGGCGATGGTGACGCGTTGGCCAAGCGGCCATGACGGCAGCCAGACGCTGGCGATGGACGCGCCAAGCAAGGCGAAAGTGATGAGCACGGTGGTCCCTGTCCCCTTGTTTGAGGGGCGAGTGTATCGGCAGGTTTGTTTCTTGCGATGCATGCCGGCTGTCCATTGACTCTTGCAGTACCGATGCCCCTTCTTCTTCCCAAACGCCACGCCTTGCTGTTCCTGGTGAGCGTTTTGTTTCACTTTGGTGCGGTGGCCCAGACCACGTCGCCCGATGCGTCTGCTTCTGGTGCCTTGGTGGCCTCGCCGACCTTGGCGTCGGAGCCTTCGTCCGCCACCGCCGTGGCGCCCGTGATGGCCAGCGTTGAAGCACCGCCCCGGCCCGCGCCGCAGGCTGCTCCCAGCCGTCCCCAGCGCGTGCCTTTCGCGCAGATCAACGCGGGTGACACGGCCTGGATGATCGTGGCATCGGTGCTGGTGCTGCTCATGTCCATCCCTGGCCTGGCCTTGTTCTACGCCGGCATGGTCCGCAAGAAGAACATCCTGGCCACCATGGCCCAGACCTTCGCCGTGTGCGCGTTGGTCACGGTCTTGTGGTTCGCCGCGGGCTACAGCCTGGCCTTCATGCCGGGGTCGGATTGGATCGGTGGCACGCAGGCCATGTTCCTGGACAGCCTGTTCTTCAACAAGGATGCCGGGCAACTGTCGGTGCACCACCTGGCCCCCACGGTGCCCGAGTCGGTGTTCGTGATGTTCCAGCTCACCTTCGCCATCATCACGCCGGCCTTGATCACCGGGGCCTTCGCCGAACGCATGCGCTTCTCAGCGCTCCTGCTGTTCATGACCTTGTGGTCCTTACTGGTCTACGCGCCCGTGGCGCATTGGGTGTGGGAGCCCGGCGGCTGGCTGGCCAGGCGCGGTGTGCTGGACTTTGCAGGGGGCACCGTGGTGCACGTCAACGCAGGCATCGCGGGCTTGGCGTGTGCGTGGATGCTGGGCCGGCGCGAGGGTTTCGGGCAGGAGGCCCTGATGCCCTCCAACCTGGGCTACACCATGATCGGTGCGTCCCTGCTGTGGGTGGGCTGGATGGGCTTCAACGGGGGCTCGGCCTGTGCCGCCGATGGCCGGGCCGGCATGGCGATGCTGGTGACCCAGCTGGCCGCCGCGGGGGCCGCCTTGAGCTGGATGGCGGCCGAGTGGGCATTGCGCGGCACGCCCACCTTGCTGGGCATGTGCAGCGGTGCGGTGGCGGGCCTGGTGGCCATCACGCCGGCCTCGGGGTTTGTCGATGCCAAGTCCGCCCTGCTGATCGGCGCGATCGCGGGCGTGGGTTGCTATTGGGGCGCAACGGGGCTCAAGCGCTTGCTGGGAGCCGATGACTCGCTGGACGTGTTTGGCGTGCATGGCGTGGGCGGCGCCATCGGGGCCTTGTTGACCGGGGCCTTGGCCTCGCCCGCCATTGGCGGTGTCCAGGGCTCGGTGGTGAACCAGGCCGTGGGCGTCGGCGCCACCTTGCTCTACAGCGGCGTGGCCACGCTCGGCATCTTGTGGCTGGTGGATGGCCTGGTCGGCCTGCGCGTGACGCCGCGGCAGGAGGCGGATGGCCTTGACCTGAGCTTGCATGGCGAGCGCGTCGAGTGACCGTGTGATGAGTCTTGGCAGGTTGTTGTTGTCTTTCAGGAGAACGTGATGCTGGAAAGCGAGAAGTTCGCCATTGCCGCCCATTTGCACGTGACCTTGCGCCGAACCAACGGACGCGTCACCGATGTCGAGTGGATGGTCAAGAGCCCCGAGTACGCACGCGAGGTCATCCGCGTGGCGCGCACGGAAACGCACCCTGATGTGCTGCGCCTGGCCGACAAGCTGGAAGCTGCCTTGCAGCCGGCCGCGCCGCCTCCGAGGGCCTCGACCACGCCTCTGGCGCGGCCCCAGTTCGTGGCCACGCAAACGGGGGCCGACTCGGGCTTCCCAGCCACGGGTGATGAACCCACCGCGGCCCGTCAGCGCTACGTGGGCACCCTGCGCTGAGGTGAAAGGCATCCCTGCCTTGTCAAGGCCTTGTCATGTCCCGTGAATAGGGTCGGTGGGTCACCACGACTTTCACGAGGACGGCATGCATTTTCGAACGACCCTTTCCTGCTCGATCGCCCTGGCCTGCCTGGCCATTTCTGCGCACGCGGCGCCCACCCTGATCGGCTTCGCGAGGCTGGACGCGAACACGTTTTCCGACGGGCCCACCTCCGGCCAATTCGTCGCGGCGGCCAACGGCATCACGCCGCCGTTCGCGGGCCGGCAGCCCGTGCAGGGCTTCTCGGCCGTGCTGCCTGGCCCACGGCCCGGCACCTTCCGCGTCATGCCGGACAACGGCTTCGGCACCCAGGCCAATTCGCCCGACGCGCTGCTGCGCATGTACACCGTCAAGCCGGATTTCCGCACCCGCCATGGAGGCAGTGGCACGGTGCGTCCCGTCTCGCATTTCCTGGGCTTGCCCCTGCGTGACTTCGGGGCCCTGAGCCGCATCACCCTTCGTGATCCCGACCACCGCCTGGGCTTCCCCCTGGTGGCCGATGGCGTGAGCTATCCCTACGCGGGCACGGGCCCCGGCCAGGCCGGCATCCCGGTCGATCCGGTGATCAAGCGCCGCCGCTTGTTGACCGGTGGGGATCTCGACATCGAGTCGGTCCGCGAAGACCGCTGGGGCCACCTGTGGTTCGGCGACGAGTTCGGTCCCTTCCTCGTGAAGACCGACGCCACCGGCAAGGTGCTGCGCCGTGAGGTGCCCTTGCCATTGCCCAGCCTGCCTGGTGGCCAGGACCTCGGCACCAACGCATTCGTGCAATCGCCGCAGAACCCTTACCTGGCGGGCGGGCAGCCCAATCTGCGCGCGTCCAATGGTTTTGAGGGCATGGCCATCAACCGCTCGGGCACCCGCTTGTATCCCTTGCTCGAAGGCCCCATCGTGACCGACCCTGACCAGAAGCGCCTGGTCATCAGCGAGTTCGACATCCAGTCCGAGCGCTACACCGGGCGCACTTTCAGCTACAAGCTGGAGGCGCAAGGCACCAACATCGGCGACATGACGGCGGTCAACGACCACGAGTTCCTGGTGATCGAGCGCAATGGCACGCAGGGCGACCCCAACCTGCCGGGCACCTTCCCCAATCCTGCGAACTTCAAGAAGATCTTCAAGGTCGATTTCGACCAGGTGGGTGTGGATGGCTTCGTCCAGAAAACCGAAGTGGTCGACTTGCTGAACGTGGCCGACCCCGATGACCTCGATCGCGACGGTTTCAAACGCTTCACCTTTCCCTTCGTGACCATCGAGGATGTGTTGATCCTGGATGCGCGGACCTTGCTGGTCATCAACGACAACAATTACCCGGGCAGTGGTGGGCGCACCCTGACCGCACCCGATGGCACGGAGTTCATCCAGGTCCGGCTGGACGAGGCACTGCGCGTGTCACCCGCGCCGTCCCGCGGTCACTGAGCGGCGTTGTCGGCCATGGCGGGCTCGGCGACGAGGGGCCATGGCTGATCGGCGTTCACGAAGTCCGAGTGGCTGACCTCGCAGACCTGGACCTTGTCGCCCACCGCGAACACGGACAAGCGGCCGTTGGCGTCATCGTCATCGACCTCCACATCCCGGTCGACCACGGTCACCACCAGGCAGGCGTGCAGCTCGGTCAGGCCCCGGCTGGGCTGCGGGCCCATCACCGAGTTCAGTTGATGCAGGGCGGGCTTGAGCACCTCGACGGGCAGGCTCATGAAGCACCGCGAGCCTTGTCGGCGCAGGACGTGCTCCAGGTAGCCCAAATGCTTCAGCACCTTGCGGGAGCCCACGTGCCGGTCCAGCACCTGGGCGATCGCGGCCTGCATGCGCTGGAGCTGGGCGGCGTCCACGCCCAGCACAGGCGGGGGTTTGGGCTGGGTGTCGATCCGGCCCGGCGGATTGGCGGGCAGTGGCTTCGGCGCGGTGTTTTTTGGGGCGTCCCGCAGTACCACGTGAATCTGGCCATCCCGGCGCTCCAGGCGCAGCTGGGCCACGAACAAGCCGCGCACCAGTGTCACCACGGGTGTGAACCATCTGGTCCTGGATGGGTGGGGATCGGGAGCTTTTGCCATGGGATGGGGTGGACCGGGTGCTCCATCATCGCTCGGGCCCCCTGAAGATCAAAAGCTTTGACGGGCCCTGGGCCTGTTTCCGTCCACTGCGTCACGCAAATGGCGCGCGGCGCTGGGGCCCCTTGAGCGAGGGGACGCCAGGGTATTCATGGATGACTTGTGAGTTTCTTCACGAATAATCGAGAAACGGTGTTTTTTTCCGATGCCCTGTTTCCTGCTTGAAAAGGCCCGCCATGACCCAACCCACCATCCACCGCCGCCATGTCCTGACGGCCTTGACGGCTTCGGCCGCCTCCACCCTGATGACGGGCGGGCAGGCCCAGGCCGCCACGGGCGCCACCGCCCTCGGAGACTACAGCACCGATGTCGTCATCGTCGGCGGTGGCTACTCCGGTCTGGCGTGCGCCCGCGCGCTGGTCGCGGCGGGCCGACAGGTCCTGGTGCTGGAAGGCCGCGACCGCGTGGGTGGCCGCTGCTGGAACCAGAACCTGCCGGCGCCTTTCGGAAGTTACGTGGTCGAGGGCGGCGCCGCCTTCATCGGTCCCACCCAGGACCGCATGTATGCCCTGGTGCAGCAACTGGGCCTGAAAACCTACCCCGTCTACGACGAAGGCAAGCTGATCAACTACGCGAACGGCAAGCGCAGCACCTACACCGGTGTGCTGCCCTGGTCCAACCTGCTGGCCACGGGCGAGACGGCGATCACCATGCTCAAGCTCGACGCCATGGCCAAGCAGGTGCCGCTCGACACCCCCTGGACGGCCGGGAAGGCCGCCGAATGGGATTCGCAGAGCATGCAGACCTGGATGGACCGCAACCTGCTCACCAACGATGCCAAAAGTCTGTTGCGCCTGGCGGTGTTGTCCCTGGTGTCGGTCGAGCCCCGCGACATCTCCTTCCTGTACCTGCTGCACTACATCCACTCGGGCGGCGGCCTGACCAGCCTGCTCAGCACGCAAGGTGGCGCGCAGCAGGATCGCATCGTCGGTGGGTCGCAGTCCATTGCCCTGGGCATGGCGCGTGAACTGGGCGGCCGCATCCTCTACCGCGCGGCGGCCCGCTCGGTCAGGCAGGACGGTGGCGGCATTGCCGTCACGGGCGATGGCTTCACCGTCCGCGCGCAGCACGCCGTGGTGGCCATGTCGCCGTGGATGGCCTCGCGCCTGAGTTACGAACCGCTCGATGGCCCGACCCAGCTGCGCCTGCAGATGATGCAGCGCGTGCCCATGGGCTCCGCCTGGAAGGTGCACGTGGTCTACGACCGTCCCTTCTGGCGCGATGCCGGCCTCAGCGGCCAGGTGACCAGCGATGCTTTCCTGCCCAAGATCGTGTTCGACACCACCCCGCCCACGGCCGGCGCCCCTGGCGTCATCATGGCCTTCATCGATGGGCAGGATGCGCGCGATGCGGCCCTGCTGTCGCCAGCCGTGCGCAAGGCCAAGGTGCTGGAGGCGCTGGCCGTCTTCTTCGGTCCCAAGGCTGCCACGCCACTGGCCTACATGGAAAACAATTGGCAGGCCGAAAACTTCAGCGGCGGTGCGCCCACCGGCGTCTTCCCGCCCGGCGTGCTGACGGGGTTCGGCCCCAGCCTGCGCGCACCCATCGGCAAGCTGCACTGGGCCGGCACCGAAACCTCGGCCATCTGGACGGGCTACATGGAAGGGGCCGTGCGTTCAGGCGAACGCGCCGCGCAGGAAATCATCAACACATGACCGCGCCCGTCATCGTGGTGGGAGCCGGGCCGGCAGGCTTGGCCATGGCCGCCTGCCTGCAACAGGAAAAAGTGCCCTGCCTGGTGCTGGAACAAAACGACCAGGTGGGCTCGTCCTGGGCGGGCCACTACCGGCGTCTGCACCTGCACACCGACAAAGCCCATTCGGCCTTGCCTTTCTTTGATTTCCCCAAGTCTTATCCACGCTATCCCTCGCGCCAACAGGTGGTGGACTACCTGAACGCCTACGCCCACTACCACCAGATCCGCCCGGTCTTCGGCCAGAAGATCATCCGCGCCCGCCGAACCGATGCTGCTTGGGAGGTCCGCAGCCAGGACACCGTTTACCGCAGCCAGACCTTGGTGGTGGCCGGGGGCCACAACCGCGAGCCTCAACGCCCCACCTGGCCCGGCGTGGACCACTACCGGGGCCAATTGCTGCACAGCGCGGCTTACCGCGATGGCGCGTCCTTCAAGGGCCAGCGCGTACTGGTGGTCGGGCTGGGCAATTCGGGCGGCGAGATCGCCATCGACCTGCACGAGCACGGCGCGCGGCCCACCCTGGCAGTGCGCAGTCCGGTCAACGTCATCCGACGAGACATCTTCGGCATCCCCTTCCTGACCTTTGGCATCCTGCAAAGCAAATTGCCACCCGAACTGGCCGACGCCATGAATGCGCCCTTGATTCGACTGCTCGTCGGCGATCTGACGCGCCATGGCCTGCAGCAACCCAAAGAGGGGCCCGTGACACAAATCCGCCGCCATGGCCGCGTGCCCTTCATCGACGTGGGCACCGTGCAACTCATCAAAAAGGGGCTGGTGCAGGTCCGGCCGGGCATCGGGCAGTTCACCGAGCAAGGCGTGGTGTTCACCGATGGGCGGGCGGAGTCCTTCGATGCCGTGGTCCTGGCGACGGGCTACCGGCCCAATGTCCAGTCATGGCTGGAGACAGGCGACGGGGTGTTGGGCGAGGGCGGGGCGCCGCTGCTGAGCGGGCAGGCCCTGAGCCACGCGGCCGGGCTGTATTTCTGTGGTTACCACGTCTCGCCGACCGGCATGCTGCGCGAGATTTCGCAAGAGGCCAGGCAGCTGGGGCGCCTCATCGCCCGGACGCACGCTCCCTAGGATTCGATCATTCGCCTGGGCGAACAGCACCGCGCCTCGAATAGCGCAGCTTCAGTTCACGGAACAGGGGAACGCTGAGCAACAGCGCAGTGGAGGTGCAGGCCGCCATGGGCGCCAGCGAATCGCAGTAGTCCATCAGGCAGGCGCCCAGCATCACGAAACCCAGGCCCAGGAAATACAAATTCACGGCATGGCGCTGGGCAGAAGCTGCATTCATCGGCATTTTTTACACTCGCTTTCAAGTGGCGCCTGCAAAAAACGACGCGCTTGACCATTGTGGGTTTTCAGTCCTGCGCTTGATCGCGGCAGATGCGCCACTGAAACCTTCATTGACCGGCCTTTGGCCATTGAGCGCGGATTTCCTCCAGCAATTCCCGGCATAGTTGCCGCTCGTCAGCGTCGGCGATGTCGGGCCGGTTGCAGGGCGTTGCCGACAGTTTGTTCAACGATGCATCCCGATCCTTGATGTAGAGCATCTCCAGCACGCGGGCGCCACCGGCGTCCAGGATGGCCTTGGGCGTGCCGTGAACTTCCCAATAGGTGATGCGGGCATCCTTGTCCTGGCAAAACCAATAGGCGGCCAAGCCGTGGTTTGAGGACACGAACAGGCTGGGGCGGTCGGTGTGGCGCTCGATGGGTTTGCCCACCGGGGTGGTGGACAAGGCCCAGGTGGACGGTATGCAGTCAGGCTGGGCGGCCTGGGCTGCAAGGGCGGTCGCCGCGAGGATGAGGAAAATGACGGCACGCATATGAGAGGGCTCCACTGACAAGCCGTTGTGCGCTCTCGTGAGCGCAAGGCTGGAATGGATGGGCAATCGGCGTGCCCATGAACGAGCTGGGGACATGGATGCGCTCACGCGCCGGGTGTCGGGGTGCGGGCCAGCACCCACACCGACACCTGGCGCACGCCGGCGTCTTGCAGGGTCCGGGTGATTTCGTCGAGGGTGGCGCCCGTGGTCAGGACATCGTCCACCAGGGCGACATGCCGCCCGGCCAGTGCCCGCCGACACGACTGGGTCACTTCGAACGCGCCGCGGATGTGCTGGCGGCGATCGTCGGCCTCCAGCGTCATCATCCGGGGCGTGTCTTTCACGCGGCGCACGGCCTCGGGCAGGGTGGGGATGCCCATCTGGCGAGACAGTTGGCGGGCCAGTTGCCACGACTGGTTGAAACCGCGTTCGCGCAGGCGGGCCGTCGACAGCGGCGTGGGAATGAGCCATTGGGGGCGCCTTCGGGGCGGCAGTTGGCCCAGTCGGTCGGCCATCAGTTCGGACAAGGGCTTGGCCAGGGCCACGTCGCCGTTGAATTTGAACTGCGCGATCAACTCGCGCCATGGCGAGGTGTAGTCCACGGCGGCGATGGCGCGGTCGAACTCGGGAGGCTTGTCTTCGCAAGCCAGGCACTCGGGGCGTCCTGCTTTCAATGCCAGGGCGCACCGCCCGCAGCGCAGGCGAGGCGCGGCGAAGGCGGAGAGACAGTGCTGGCACACGGCCTGCCATTGCGCCTGGCGGCACACCAGGCACAGACCGGGCCAGGGCAAGCGCCAGGAGGCGGGCAAAGAAGGCATCCAGTCAATATACTGAGCGCCCCGCGCGCTGGACATCGCCCAGTGGAGGGTCTCCTTGCCGCTCCCGGTGCCCATGCCTGCTCCCTCTTCCGCCCCTGTCGCTCCCCAACGCCAAGCCTTGTTGCACCAAGCCCGGCGTCTGTCGCGCCTGCCCGAGGCCTCTTGGTTGAACCAGGAAGTCGCGCGCCGCCTGTCCGCCAAGCTGGAGATGATCCTGGTGCAGCCCCGGCAATGGCTGGACTGGGGCGCTTTCCTGGGCGGCGGGGCTTCCGAAGTGCAGAACCGCTATCCCCAGTCCCGGCGCTGGATCGTGGAGCCTCTGCCCGAGTTGATCGAGCGCAGCCGAGCGCAATGGCGCGCCCAGGCCACCAAGACCTGGTGGGCGCCCTGGCGCCGCGAGGCCGAGCCCATCGTGTCCGCCGATGCCACCGAAACCGCGCCGTGGGGTGATCAGGGCATCCAGATGCTCTGGGCCAACATGGCGCTGCACGCCCACCCCGACCTGCCCGCCTTGTTGAAACAGTGGCACGGCATCCTGGCCGTGGATGGGTTCCTGATGTGTTCCGGCCTGGGCCCGGACACGGCCCGCGAGTTGCGCCAGCTCTACCGCGAGTTGGGCTGGCCTTTGCCCACGATCGATTTCATCGACATGCATGACCTGGGCGATGCCCTGGTCGAGGCCGGATTCGCCGACCCGGTCATGGACATGGAGCGCATCACCCTGACCTGGGCCAACGCCGAAGACATGCTGGCCGAATGGCGCACCTGGGGAGGCAATGTCGCCCAGGGACGCGCTGCTGGTTGGCGGACGCCACGTTGGCATGCACGCCTGACCGAGGCGCTCACCCAGGGCTTGAAGCGCCCGGACGGTCGCCTGGGTCTGACGATCGAGCTGGTGTATGGCCACGCCTTCAAGCCCGCTCCCCGCCTGCCCCTGGCCGCCGAGACCCGTGTGTCGCTGACCGACATGAAGGCGATGATCAAGCACGGCACGCCGAAAACCTGAAAGGCGCGAACTGCCAGCCCGTTGCGAATCGCGCAAAATCACGGGTTAGCCATAGCAAAAGTAAATTCCCGGCAAGTTGAGATAGCCGCAGACGGCGGCTAAAATGGCCGGATCACTGAAGGCCGAGCCCCCACAAGGCTGTCCTTTTTCCGGGTGTTTTGCCCCCTTTCAGCCCTTTGTGGCCTTGGAGCCGTGGCGTAAATGCCTGCCGCCTTGTCCCCAGTTCCCCTGATGTCCTCGGCCGCCCTGCGCTTCGGGGTGTGGCGCCCCTTGCTGAATCTGGTGCAAGGTGCGGCGTCCATGGCGGCGCCTGATGCGTCTGGCTGGCGGGTGGAATGGCTGCTCCAGCGCGATGGCGCGCTCAGCGCACGGCAAGTCTGGTCGGTTTACGCGGCCCTCTGTCTGGTGTCCATCGGGCTGGCGGGTGGTTTCTGGTATTTCGGGGCAGCCTTCGTGCTGCCCTTTGCCTTCATGGAAATGCTGGCCGTCATGGCCGCGGTCCTGATGTACACCCGACACGCCGCCGATCGCGAGTACATTGCGATGCGCCCCAGCCTGCTGCGGGTCGAACGCCGAAGCGGTGGCCGCACCAACTGTGTCGAATTCAACCCGCGCTGGGTGCGCGTCGAGCCCGATCGGGACGATGGTTCCCTGGTGCGCCTGTCCGGGCAAGGTCGCAGTGTGGTGGTCGGTGAATTCGTGCAACGCCAGCATCGGCGCCAGTTGGCGGATGAATTCCGCTGGGCGCTCAAGCACCTGGAGGACTGAGGCGCCTGACCGTGATGACAAGGTTGTCGCGTTCCTGAGCCTGGCCCCCTCCCGCCAGCAGACCACTCCTACAACAGTTCAACCATAGACGAGCAAAGAAATGATCAAGGATCTTGGGCATCAGGTGAGTCGGTGGTCCGCAGGACGGGCGGTCGGTTGTGCGGCGGGCTGCGGACTGGCGCTGGCGTCTTTGGTGGCCAGTTCCGCGGCCTGGGCGGTCAACGACCTGCCGGGGGGCCCGGCGGTGCGCCAAATGGACATGCAACCGCCCGCCACGAAGATCGCCTTGGAGCAGCAGGATCTGCACTACATGATGCTGTGGATTTGCACGGCCATCTTCGTGGGTGTTTTCGGCGTGATGTTCTATTCCATCTTCAAGCACCGCAAGTCCAAGGGTGCCAAATCGGCCGATTTCCACGAGTCCACCACGGTTGAAATCGTCTGGACCGTGATTCCTTTCCTCATCGTCATCGGGATGGCCTTGCCCGCCACCAAGGCCGTGGTGGCCCAGAAAGACACGACCAACGCCGACCTCACCATCAAGGCCACGGGCTACCAATGGAAGTGGGGTTACGACTACCTCAAAGGCGAAGGCGAGGGCATCGGGTTCCTCTCAACGCTGGACGCTTCGCAGCGCGCCCTGTCCGACGCCGGCACGCCGCAGGGCGACAACTACCTGCTGAAAGTGGACCGCGCCCTGGTGGTGCCCGTCAACAAGAAGGTGCGCATCATCACCACCGCCAACGACGTGATTCACTCCTTCGGCGTGCCGGCCTTCGGCATCAAGCAGGACGCCATCCCCGGCTTTGTGCGCGACACCTGGTTCCGCGCCGAGAAAATCGGCGATTTCTACGGCCAGTGCGTCGAGCTGTGCGGCAAGGAACACGCCTACATGCCCATCCACGTGAAGGTGGTCTCGGAAGCCGACTACAGCATTTGGGTGCAAGCGCAACTCAAGGAAATGCAGGCCAAGGCTGACGACCCGAACAAGGTCTGGACCCAGGAAGACTTGATCGCCCGTGGCGAGAAGGTCTACACCGCCAACTGCGCGGCCTGCCACCTGCCCACCGGCAAGGGCGGTGGCGCGATCAAGCCACTGGACGCCTCGCCCAAGGTGCTGGACGCTGACAAGACCGTTCAAATCAAGGTGGTGCTCAATGGCCAGAACAACACCATGCCCTCGTGGAAACAGCTGTCGGACACCGAGATCGCCGCTGTGATCACCTACACCAAGAATCACTGGTCCAACAAGACCGGCCAGGTTGTGCAGCCCGCCGAAGTGCGGACCGCCCGTCAGTGACCCGTCGCTGACCTCACCTGACAAGACAAGCAAAGGATTCGACATGAGCGCAGTCATTGATCACGGCGGCCACGCCCACGGGCACGACGACCATGCACACGACCACCCACACGGCTGGCGCCGCTGGGTCTTCGCCACCAACCACAAGGACATCGGGACCCTGTACCTGCTGTTCTCGCTGACCATGCTGATGGTCGGCGGCGTGCTGGCCTTGTGCATCCGCGCCGAGCTGTTCAAGCCCGGCCTGCAGCTGTTCAACCCCGAACTGTTCAACCAGTTCACCACCATGCACGGCATCATCATGGTGTTCGGCGCCATCATGCCGGCCTTCGTGGGCATGGCCAACTGGATGATCCCGCTGCAGATCGGCGCGTCCGACATGGCCTTCGCGCGGATGAACAACTTCAGCTTCTGGCTGCTGATCCCCGCCTCGCTGCTGCTGGTCGGTTCCTTCTTCATGCCCGGTGGCGCCCCCGCCGCTGGCTGGACGCTCTACGCGCCGCTGACCCTGCAGATGGGCCCTTCGATGGACGCCGGCATCTTTGCCATGCACATCATGGGCGCCAGCTCCGTCATGGGCTCGATCAACATCATCGTCACCATCCTGAACATGCGCGCGCCTGGCATGACCTTGATGAAGATGCCGATGTTCTCGTGGACCTGGCTGATCACGGCCTACCTTCTGATCGCCGTGATGCCCGTGCTCGCTGGCGCCATCACCATGACGCTGACCGACCGCCACTTCGGCACCAGCTTCTTCAACCCCGCTGGCGGCGGCGACCCGGTGATGTACCAGCACATCTTCTGGTTCTTCGGCCACCCCGAGGTCTACATCATGATCTTGCCGGCCTTCGGCATCGTCAGCCAGATCATCCCGGCTTTCGCCCGCAAGCGCCTGTTCGGCTACGAGTCCATGGTGTACGCCACGGCCTCCATCGCCATCCTGAGCTTCATCGTGTGGGCCCACCACATGTTCGCCACCGGCATGCCCGTGACCGGCCAGCTGTTCTTCATGTACGCCACCATGCTGATCTCGGTGCCCACGGGCGTGAAGATCTTCAACTGGGTGGCCACCATGTGGCGCGGTTCCATGACCTTCGAGGCCCCGATGGTGTGGGCCGTGGGCTTCATCTTCGTGTTCACGATGGGGGGCTTCACCGGCCTGATCCTGTCGATGGCCCCGATCGACACGCAACTGCAGGACACCTACTACGTGGTGGCCCACTTCCACTACGTGCTGGTGGCGGGCTCGCTGTTCGCCTTGTTCGCCGGTTTCTATTACTGGGCGCCCAAGTGGACCGGTGTGATGATCCCCGAGTGGAAGGGCCAGTTGCATTTCTGGTGGTCGCTGATCGCCTTCAACGTCACCTTCTTCCCGATGCACTTTTTGGGCCTGGCCGGCATGCCCCGGCGCTATGCCGACTATCCCATGCAGTTCGCCGATTTCAATGAGTTGGCGTCGATCGGCGCCTTCGCCTTCGGTTTCGCGCAGGTGTATTTCATCTTCTTCGTGATGATCCCGGCCATGCGTGGCAAGGGTGTGCCCGCGCCCGCGCGTCCCTGGGATGGTGCTGAAGGCCTGGAGTGGGAGATCCCCTCGCCAGCGCCCTTCCACACCTTCGAGAACCCACCCAAGCTGGACCCGACCGCGACCCGCGTGATCGGTTGAACAGGCGCCCGACATGAGCCTTCCCACACCTGAAGACCGCAAGGCCCTGCGTTCGCGCAATTTGCGCCTGGGCCTGATCCTGGGCTCGGTGGCCCTGGTCTTCTTCGTGGGCTTCATCACGCGCCTGGTCGTGTTCAAGCATTGACGGCGCCATGAGCAACACGCCCGCCACCCTGTCGGCCCGGAGGCTGCACCTGCGCCAGGCCAATCTCGGCATGGTGGGCAAGTTGCTGGTGGTGACCTGCCTCATGTTCGCCTTCGGCTATGCCATGGTGCCCATGTACAAGACCATCTGCAAGGCGCTGGGCATCAACGTGCTGTCGCTGACCGAGCAGGTGATTCCCGGTGCCTCGGCCAAGTCCCGCCCCAACACGCAGGTCGACACGAGCCGCACCATCTCGGTCGAGTTCGACGCCAATGCCCGCGGGGTCTGGGCGTTCAAGCCCGAGGTTCGTTCGCTCCAGGTGCACCCGGGGCAGTTGACCACCGTGATGTACGAGTTCCGCAACACGCAGAACCGCACCATGGCCGCGCAGGCCATCCCCAGCTATGCCCCCAAGCAGGCCACCGCGCACTTCAACAAGCTGCAGTGTTTCTGCTTCAACGAGTACATCCTCAAGCCGGGTGAGACCAAACGCTGGCCTGTGGTTTTCGTGATCGATCCCCAATTGCCCAAGGACGTGGCCACCATCACGCTGTCCTACACCTTTTTTGAAGTGGGTGGCAAGGTGCCGTCGGCGCCCAAGGGGGGCGTGTGAGCGGCCCAAAGGGGTCCTTCACGCAAACGGTCAAGGCGGTGGCCTGGTCGTTTTTCGGTGTTCGCAAGTCATCCGGGCAGGCGCAAGATGTGGCCAAGATCAAGCCCCTGCACCTGATCATCGCCGGCCTGCTGGGCGGGGCGCTGTTCGTGGCGGTGCTGGTGTTGCTGGTGCGCTGGGTCGTGTCGAGTGGCGTGGCGCATTGACGGTGTTTCAGGTGTTCATTTTTTTCTTCAAGTAACGGTATCCAGGAGAACAACATGTCGGCAGCGGTTCCCAAAGGGCAGGCTCCCTACTACTTCGTGCCAGGCCCGTCCAGCCATCCCGTGATGGCGGCCACCGGTCTGTTCTTCGTCATCCTCGGCGCGGGGCAATGGGTCAACGGCGCGGAGTGGGGTCCCTACTCGGTGGCCTTTGGCCTGGCATGGTGGGCCTGGACGCTCAAGCGCTGGTTTGGCGATGCCATCCATGAAAGCGAAAGCGGCCAGTACAGCGACCGCATCGACGTCTCGTTCCGCTGGAGCATGGCCTGGTTCATCTTCTCCGAGGTGATGTTCTTCGCGTCGTTCTTCGGGGCGCTGTTCTGGTCACGTCTGTATACCGTGCCGGTGCTGGGCGACATCCAGAACGCGCTGCTGTGGCCCGACTTCAAGGCCATCTGGCCCAGCGTTGTCGCTGGCGCGACGGCCTCGCCGGCCGGGACGGTCGAAGCTTTCCGCACCATGGGCCCGTGGCCGCTGCCCACGATCAACACGGCGCTGCTGCTGACATCCGGCGTGACCCTGACCATCGCCCACCATGCCCTGCGCGAGAACCACCGTGGCAAGGCCATCGGCTTCATGTGGCTGACCGTGCTGCTGGGCTTCGCCTTCCTGGGCTGCCAGGGCTACGAGTATTACGAGGCCTACCACCACTACAACCTGAAGCTGTCCTCGGGCATTTACGGCTCGACCTTCTTCATGCTGACGGGCTTCCACGGTTTCCACGTGTTCGTGGGTGCGTTGATGCTGCTGTTCATCACACTGCGCTTGCAAAAAGGCCACTTCACGCCCGAGCGGCATTTCGGCTTCGAAGGCGCCGCCTGGTACTGGCACTTCGTGGACGTGGTCTGGCTGGGCCTCTACATCATCGTCTACTGGTTCTGAGCGGGGGAGGTCGGGCTCGCGCCAGATGCGGGCCCGTCGAACCAGAAAGAGCGCCCGGGTGGCGCTTTTTTTTGGATCACAGGGGAATGCCGGTGGGGTGGATCCAGCCCATCTTGTAGCTGAACAGGATGAACAAGAACAAGGACACCGACAGGGCCACGCGCAAGGCCAGTGCATGCAGCATGCGGTTGCTCTTGGGGCTGCCATCGCGGCCATCCTTGAGCAAGGCCCGGCCGGCCAGCACGAGCGCGGCAATGATCGCCAGCAAAGCAAAGGTGATGATGATTTTCATGGTGGGACATTATGTCCATGACGGCCAGGTCGTCCGAATGGACGCCAGATGAATCCGCGCTGGCGCCGTGGCCTGGTGCTGGTGGCCGCCGTGCTGGCGGTGGGCCTCACCGTGTCCCTGGGGCGCTGGCAAATGCACCGCGCCGACGAAAAATTGGCGCGGCAGGCGGCGGTGGCCGAGCGCGAGTCCTTGCTGCCCTTGAACAACGCGTCCCTGCCGTGTGACGAAGCCGCCTGGGCCGGGCAGGCCAACCGCCGCGTGGTGCTGACGGGCCAATGGCTGCCCCAGCACACCTGGTTGCTCGACAACCGCGCCATGGCGGGCCGCGCGGGCTTCTATGTGGTCACGGCGCTGCAACTCAGCGGGCGCGGTCGCTGTGCTTCCCCGGTGGTGCTGGTGCAGCGTGGTTGGGTGCCTCGCCATGCGCAGGACCGGACCCAGGTGCCGGCGTTCATCACGCCAGTGCGTCCGGTTCAGGTGGTGGGGCGTTTGATGCCCGAGCTGTCCCGGGCCTTCAGGCTGGGCCCCGATTTGGCCCCATCCCATGCCATGGGGCCCCGCATCGTCCAGAATATCGACTTCGCGGCCGTGCCGGCCCAGTTGGGCCGCGGGGTGATGCCTGGCGCGGTGTTGCAGTTGCAACCCGAGACCTCGGAGTCGGGCGAAGTTTTCTCCGACCCGTCCGGCTTTCCCCTGCGACGCGATTGGCCCGTGCCGGCCGACGGCGTCGGCAAACACCACGCTTACGCGGCCCAATGGTTCGCCATGGCCGCCTTGATCACAGGACTGTATGTCTGGTTTCAACTCATCAGCCCCCACCGCCGCCGAGCGCCATGATCCCCTGGTGCAGATGAGCGTGCACAGCCTGCCTTCGGCGCCGCAAGCCGACCTGGCGCAGCGCACGCGCATGGGCCGCTTGAAGATGTTGATGGTGTGGGCCATTTGCGCCGCGCCCGTGGTGGCCTCGTACTTCACCTATTACGTGGTCCGCCCCCAGGGCCGGGCCAATTACGGTACCTTGATCCAGCCCCCGCGCGAGATGCCCGCCGACGCGGCCTTGCCCCTCCGTGATGCGCAGGACCGCGCCGTGGCCGCCTCCTCGCTGAAAGGCCAGTGGTTGTTGGTGACCGTGGCGGGCGGCGCCTGCGACCAGGCCTGCGAGCAGCACCTTTACTACCAGCGGCAAGTGCGCGAAACCCTGGGCAAGGACAAGGACCGCATCGACCGCGTCTGGTTCGTCACCGACGAGGTGCCGGTGCGCGAAGCCATCAAGCCTGGCTTGCAGGGCACCACGGTGTTGCGCATCCCTTCCAATGACCTGGCCCGCTGGTTCAGCCCCGAGCCAGGGCAGCCCTTGAGCGCGCACTTCTACCTGGTGGACCCCAAAGGCGCCTGGATGATGCGTTTCCCGGCGCAAGCCGACATGAGCAAGGTCAAGCGCGACCTGAGCCGCCTGATGAAGGCCAGCGACTCTTGGGACGAGGCCGGCCGCTGAGGCCGCCGGAGCTCGCCATGGGTGGTTGGATCGATTGGAACCCCGCGTTGGAAGTCGCCCTGGTGGGCGCGCTCGTGGCCTTGCTGCCCTTGCTGTGGGTGCTGGTCAAAGGTCGGCGTGAAGGCTTGCAGGGTTGGCCGGCCTGGCAACGCGCCCTGACGCTGGCCACCTTGTTCCTGACCCTGGACTTGGTGGTGTTCGGGGCTTTCACGCGGTTGACGGATTCCGGCCTGGGTTGCCCGGACTGGCCGGGTTGTTATGGCCACCACAGCCCGGTGGGCGCGCGCAGCCTGATCGACCAGGCCCAGGCGCTGCTGCCCAGCGGCCCGATCACGCATGGCAAGGCCTGGATCGAGATGATCCACCGCTACCTGGCATCGGGCGTGGGTGCCCTGATCGCGGGCCTGATGGTGGCGGCCTGGTGGGGGCGCCGGCGGATCGGCAGCCTGTCGCCCTGGTGGCCCACCTTGACCTTCGTGTGGGTCTGTGCGCAGGGGGCCTTCGGGGCGTTCACCGTCACGCTCAAGCTTTATCCGCTGGTGGTCACCGGGCATTTGCTGGGCGGCTTGCTGGGGGTGGGTCTGTTGACGGCGCAGGCGCGGGTGATGGACGCGGCCAATCCCACGCGCACCGGGGCCTGGCGCCGCTCATCCCTGCGCGCTTGGGCGCTCGCCGTCCTGGTTTTGGCGGTGGTCCAGATGGCCCTGGGCGGCTGGGTCAGCACCAATTCCGCAGTCCTGGCCTGCAGCGAAGTGCCTTTGTGCCAGGGCCAGTGGTGGCCCGCCATGGATTTTGAAACGGGTTTTCGCCTGTTGCGCCCTTTGGGCGGCGATGGCCTGGGGGCCCAGATCACCCTGGCCGGCTTGACCGCGATCCACATGGTGCACCGCCTGGCGGCCGTGGTCGTGCTGCTGGCCATGGTGGCCCTGGCCTGGGGGCTTTGGCGGGCCCGGCACTGGCGCCGCGAGGCCGTGGGCCTGTGGGCGCTGGCGACCTGGCAACTGCTCACTGGCCTGAGCAATGTGGTGCTCGGCTGGCCTTTGGTGGCCGCCTTGGGCCACACCCTCGGCGCGGCCCTGCTGGTGTGGTGGTTGGTGCGTTTGCTGGTACAACCGCGCGCAGCCCCGTTTTCGCCGCGCAGCTCTTAAAATCGGGCCTGACCCCCGCGAAGCCCCCATGACCGATTCCCTAGCCTCCAGCCCCACAGCGATGAGCCTGCCATCGCGTTTCAAGCAGTTTTACGTGCTGACCAAGCCGCGCGTGGTGCAACTGATCGTGTTCTGCGCCGTCATCGGCATGTTGCTGGCGGTGC
Organism: Aquabacterium sp.; assembly: GCF_050725395.1. Classification (GTDB taxonomy): domain Bacteria; phylum Pseudomonadota; class Gammaproteobacteria; order Burkholderiales; family Burkholderiaceae_C; genus Aquabacterium. Next base: position 29,678 of record NZ_JBOHHL010000017.1, read on the forward strand.
CGGGCATGCCCACCCGGGCCGAGGGCCTGACGGCGCTGGCCGCCTGCATCGGCATCTGGCTGGTGGCGGGGGCGGCGGCGGCTTTCAACTGCCTGATCGAGCAGCAGATCGATTCACGCATGAAGCGCACCTCCTGGCGGCCCACGGCGCGGGGCGAATTGACCCGCACGCAAACGCTGTTGTTCAGCGCCGGGCTGTGCCTGGTGGGCTCGACCATCCTGATCCTCTGGGTCAATGCCCTGACGATGTGGCTGACCCTGGCCACCTTCGTGGGCTACGCCATCATCTACACCGTCATCCTCAAGCCCATGACGCCGCAGAACATCGTCATTGGTGGCGCCTCGGGCGCGATGCCGCCGGTGCTGGGGTGGGCGGCCATGCGCGATTCGGTCGGCCCCGAGGCCTGGATGCTCTGCCTGATCATCTTCCTGTGGACCCCGCCGCACTTCTGGGCGCTGGCCCTGTACCGCGTCGAGGACTACGCCCGCGCGGGCCTGCCCATGCTGCCGGTGACGCATGGCAACGAATTCACGCGCCTGCACGTGCTGCTCTACACCTTCATCCTGCTGGCGGGCACCTTGCTGCCTTTCGTGTACCAGATGAGCGGCTGGATCTACCTCGTGTCGGCCGTGGTGCTGGGGCTTTGGTTCCTGGCTTATGCCTTCCGCCTGTGGCGCCGCTACAGCGACGAGCTGGCCCGCCAGACCTTCAAGTTCTCCATCATCTACCTGATGCTGCTCTTCGCGGCCTTGCTGGTGGACCACTACGTGCCGATCTGAGACCCCATGCGCAAACCCAAGACCCTTTCGACCCTGGCCTGTTCAATCGCATGCGCCTCGGTGCTCGCCCTGGCCGGGTGTGATCGCCAAGGCGCTGACAGCGGCGCGGGCGGTGGTGCTTCCGCGCCGCAGGGCGTGGTGGCGCCTGCCAAGGCCTCGTCCTTCAAGTCGGTGGACCTCACGGGGGCCGAGTACGCTCGGCAGTTTTCGCTGACCGATGTCGATGGCAAGAAGCGCACCTTGGCCGACTTCAAAGGCAAGGTGGTCTTCGTGTTCTTTGGCTTCACGCAGTGCCCCGAAGTCTGCCCCACGACCATGGCCGAGTTGGCCGAAGTGAAACGCCGCCTGGGCAAGGATGGTGACCGCCTGCAAGGCGTGTTCATCACCATCGACCCCGAGCGCGACACGCCCGCCGTTCTCAAGGAATACCTGACGGCGATGGACCCGAGCTTCATCGGTCTGCACGGTTCGCCGGATGAGATCAACGCGGCATCCCGCGAGTTCAAGGTCTTCTACCAGAAGGTGCCCACCCAGGATGGCAAGGGCTACACCATGGACCACACCGCCGGGGCCTTCGTGTTCGACCCCAGTGGTCAGATCAGGCTGTTCGTGCGCTACGGCCTGGGCGTGGACGCCCTGACCTCGGACATCCGGCAGTTGCTCGCGTCAGGCGGCTAGCAGCGTCAGGCTTTGGCGGCCGGTCCATTCCTCGCCGGGTGACAGCGTCTTGGGTTGCAGGATGCGGGCGGCTTCCACGCACAGCATGTGTTCCCAGTCTGGCGCTGGCATGTCACTCAGGGCCGCGCATTTGTCTGGGCCCGGGTTCCACACCACGGCATCGGGCAGGTTGTCCGACTGGATCCGCAACTGCCGCTTGCCCTCGGTGAGCAGCAGGCTGCTGGCCTTTTCGTAGATGCGGTCGATCTCGCCGGAGAAGCTCTTCTCGGGGTGTTCTTCCGTGGCCTCGGCGTTGCGCAGGTTGTCGATGTAGGTCAGGCCTTGAAGCCCGTGAAGCCTTGCGCGGGCCAGTTCGGACACGGCCAGGTAGGTGTGCAAGGCGGCTGAGAACGGCCAGACCGTGCTGCCGCTGTTGCGCACGTACAGCTCCAGTTCGAGTTGCGAGCCGCTGACGGACACGGTCAGTTCCAGCTCGAAGCCGTGTGGCCACAGGTCGCGGGTCTCTTCGCTGTCCGACAAGCGCAAGGTGGCCTGCGAGTGGGCCGTGCCTTGGCGCTGGCTTTCCAGTTGCCAGGCGCGGTTGCGCACGAAGCCGTGGCGCGGCAGGCTGCGGTCGGGGCCTTTTTTCTCGAACTGCGGAAAGATCACCGGGATGCCGCCGCGCACGGCCTTGCCGGCGCTGTAGTCGGCGGTGGGTGACAGGTAAAGCTGTTCGGTGCCGCCCGCGGGCACCCAGGACACCACGTGGGCGCCATGCAGCAGCACGGTGGTTTGCGCACCATCGGGCGAGCGGATCAGGAGGGCCGGCTGGCCATGGTGGTCGTGGAAAGAAGTCGGTTCGGTCATGCGGTGAGTATCCACCCTTCGACAGGGTCGACCGACTTGGGCAGGCCCCATGAGTGGGTGGCGCCGCCCTGTTCGCCCTCCCGCTGCGCCCAGGCCGCTTGCACCAGGCACAGCGCGGCATCCAGGCGGTCGCCCTTGGCGTCGGCCACGAGAAAGTCGCGCTGGCCGGGCGTGAGCTTGAGGCGCAGGTTCAGGCGGGTGCGGCCTTGCTCCAAGGCATCGACCAGGTCCATGCGGGCGATGAGGCGGGCCTGTTGTTGGTCGGGCGGTGCGGTGGCGTCGCTCTTGTAGCTGCGCCGGCCCAGCACCTCGCCCGACAGAAAACCGGGGTAGGCCTCGAAGGCCAGCGCATCGGGGCGGCCCTGGCGCAGGCCGGGCAGGCTGAAGTCGGCATCGACCAGGCGGACCAGGCCTTCGAAATACATCTTGCCCACGGGCACATAGCGTGTCTGCAGGGGGCTGGTGCTGCTGATGCCTTTGACGGCCATGTCGGTGGGGCGGTGCAGCAGCTTGGGGCCATCGCCCCGACCGGTGTCCCAGGTCTGGCCCCAACCGTCGACCAGGCGCTGAAAGCCTGCCCGGTCGCCGCAGTGGGCATGCAGTGCGCGGATCAGGGTGCCGGTGGCGGTGGGCGCGTGGCCGGGTTTTTCAAGCAGGGATCGGCGCAAGGCCGCCAGGTGCTCCGCCGGGAAATCAGCCGGCGGGTGCGCGCAGAGCGCCTGCACGAAAGGGCGCGGCAAGCCAAAGGGAAAGTCGCAGGCGGCCAACACACCGTGGGTGTTTTCCAGCACCTGTTCCAGCCCGGCCAGGGTGGTGACTTCGTCCAGCTGGTCCAGCCTGACGACCAAGCCCGCGCGCCGGCCCCAGGCCAGCGTCAGGGGTTTGCGGGGCGAGGGCGCGCACGAAAAATCCAGGCCCAGCAGGGTGCCGGGCACGGCGCCGGCGTGGCCGGCAGCTTGCTCGGCCATCAACCCTGTTTGCAACCGATGGAGGCGGTGACGATCAATTCGTCGAGCAAGGCCAGCGACACCTTGCCGGGCACGGCGTAAGGATCGAGCACCGGCCGTTCAGAGTACTTCAGCAAAATCGAAGGATTGACCTTGCCGAGGTTGACCTGGCCCATGGTCCAGCTGGCGAAGCGGCGTTCATCGATCTCTTCGTAGTCCAGCAGGATGACGTTGCCGTGGCGCGGGTCGTTGGCGATCTTCGTGTACAGCTGGTTGACGGCGTCGCGCCCGCCTTCCAGCAGTTGCATGAAGATGTCGCCGCTGTGGCAGAGCAGGCCGGTCACGCCCAATGCCAGGTTGTTCTTGCGAGACGAAGACAGGATGGTCTCGATGGTGTCGGGGGCCAGGGGCTTGTGGGCCCGGCTGGCGTAGAGCAGTCGAACGAGCATGGTGTGGACCTCAGCCTTTCTTCTGGTTGACCAGGGCAAGGAATTCGCGGCGCAGGTTGGGGTCCTTCAGGAAGGAGCCGCGCATCACGCTGTTGATCATCTTCGAGTCCATGTCCTTGACGCCGCGCCACTGCATGCAGAAGTGGTCGGCCTCCATCACCACGGCCAGGCCGTCGGGCTGCATGCGCGATTGCAGCAGGTCGGCCACTTGTGTGACGGCCTCTTCTTGAATTTGCGGGCGGCTCATGATCCAGTCGATCAGGCGCGCGTATTTGGACAGGCCGATCAAGTTGGAATGCTCGTTGGGCATCACGCCGATCCACACCTTGCCCATGATGGGGCACAGGTGGTGCGAGCAGGCGCTGCGCACGGTGATGGGGCCGACGATCATCAGCTCGTTCAGGCGTTCCGCATTGGGAAATTCCGTCACGGCGGGGGCCTTGTGGTAACGGCCCTTGAAGATCTCGTGCAGGTACATCTTGGCCACACGGCGGGCGGTGTCCTGCGTGTTGTGGTCGCTGTCGGTGTCGATCACCAGGCTGGACAGCACGCCGGCCATCTTGCCCTGGACCTCGTCGAGCAGCTTTTCGAGCTCGCCCGGCTCGATGAACTCGGCGATGTTGTCGTTGGCGTGGAAGCGCTGCTGCGCTTGCTTGATGCGTTCCCGGATCTTGACGGACACGGGGGTGCCTTCTTCATCGTCGGTGTCGCGGGCCGCGTCGATGGCGCGGAGGGTGGGGAGGGTCATGACGCGCTTTCAAGGCCTGGCGGGCAGGCAGTGGGCAGATGGCCGATGCTATCAAGCCCGGCGACCTTGTGCGCATTCAACGGTGGGCAGCCCCGTTTTAGCGGGGTCATGTCTTCAGTTTTTGAGGTTGGCGGGCTGCTTGGGCACGGCCTTGCGGCCCGTGTGCGCGAACATGGCCTCCAGCAGGGCCACGTCTTCGTCCTGGCCTTTGCTGGCGGCTTTTTGGGCCATGCTGGATGGGGATGTGGTCGTCACGGTGGGCGTGACCTTCTCGGCGCGGCTGGCGGAGCCGGATGGGTTCGGCGCCGGCAAGGGCGCTGCCGAAACGGGGGCCGCCGCCGGCATGGGGCCTGGCGTTGCGCTGACCGTGGCGGTCTCGATCACCGCGGGACCGACGGCTACCGGGGGCAGACTCGCCACCTTGGTCAAGGCGGTGTCGCTCACAGCCTTGGCCTGTGGCACGGCGGGCTGAGTTGACGTGTGCGCGAGGGCAGGCTTGTCGTCCTGGATGACCATGACGAAGCCGGCCAGCAGCGCCACCACGCCCACGCCCATCGCGCCCCACAGGGCGCCCTGGAGCCAGCTTCGGCGGTGGGATGGGGATTGGCGGGGCCGGCGTCCGCCCTTGGTGCGGCTGGGCCTGGTGGCCTGGCGAGTCGATTCGAGCGTCGATAGAATGCGCACCCGTCGGGTGTCCTCGGGGGCGTCGTCGTCGTCCATGCCCGCGAAGAGGCTGGGCCGGTCGAAGCTGGGACGCTGGCCGGCGCCAAGTCCATGTGGTGGGACCGGATGGTCGCCCTGTGGGTAGCTCAACGCCAACTCCCTGTGTTGATTTTTTGTGGTTTCGCCAAAGCGCGGATTCTACGAAGCGTCGGGCGTGGCGATGTGGCCAATCGTCTTTTTGCAAACAATCGTTACAACAATATGCTGGCAGGGTGGGTTCTGGGTTACTTCGTGCTGGGCTGTCTGGGCTTGGCCTGGTGGATGTTTCCGCCATGGCGCCGCGCAGTGTCAGCTTGGGTGGGGTCCGCTTGGCAGAGACGTGGACAAGGGCCGGCGCGGGCGGTGTCGTGGGCTTTGCTGGGCACTCTGCTGCTGGTCTTGCCGGCGGCTGGCGTCTGGTGGTGGGGCGGCGGTTCGCAGGGCGGGCGCACGCTCGAAGCCTTCGACGACACGCTGCTTGACGATGGCAACCACCACGTCGCACGCCTGCTGCAAGGTGAACAACTGGTGCCACCACCGCCCTTGCCCCCGGAGGCTTTCACCACCGCCGAAGTCGAGGTCGTGCGCCCCATGCTGTCCGGCGCCGACCGCCGCTGGGACCGCATGGACGAAGCCTTTGTTCAGCGCGTGTTGATGGTCTTCAAGGTGATGAAGGAGCGCCATGGCTACGACATGGCCTTGCTGGAAGGCTACCGCAGCCCTGAACGCCAGAACCTGCTGGCCGCCCAAGGCGCGCACGTGACCAATGCAGGGGCCTGGCAAAGCTACCACCAGCATGGCCTGGCGGCGGATTGCGCCTTCTTGCGCGACGGCAAGCTGCTCATCTCCGAGAAGGACCCTTGGGCCCTGCGTGCCTACCAGTTGTATGGCCAAGTGGCCGAGGAACTGGGCCTGACTTGGGGTGGCCGCTGGCGCCTCATGGACTTCGGCCACGTCGAGTGGCGCAGAAACAGAAAGTAACACCGACCGCCCCAACGGGGGGGAAAGGCCACGGACATCCGCCATTAGACTGCGCCCCTGTCCGCTGAGAGTGCGGACCACAAGATGCACACATCAGGGAGTCAGACGACATGGGGCGTCCTTTCATTGTTCTGGGAGACAGCACCGATCACGGCGGTACCGTGGTGGGCGCCTCCGGCGTGACCGACACCCATGGACAGCGCATCGCCCGCGTGGGCGACCAGGTCACCTGTCCCAAGCGCGGCCACGGCACCACGGTGATCGTGACCGGCGATGCCACCATGATCATCGATGGCCAACCGGCCGCGCGCCATGGCGACCAATGCGCCTGTGGCGCCATCTTGATCGCAGCCCAGGCGGTGTCGACCGGCATCTGACATGAGCAAGGTGTTGAAGGCGGGCTTGTTGTGCCTGGTGGTCGGTGCCTTGGTGTGGCTGGTCACCTTGTGGCGTTGGCAGACGGCGGACCACGATGCCTCGGGCGCCGAGATCGTGGGGCAGTTGTTCGTGCTGCCACTGGTGCTGACCGCTGCGTTGCTGGTGGCCGTGTGGGGCGTGGCCCGTGTGCGCGCAGACGCGGCCAGGCCGGTGGTGGCCGCGCCGCTTGTCCGCCCTCGCCAAGCGATGGCCGATGTCCCTGGTGCCGCGTCGGTCGATGAACGGCGCTTCAGCGTGGCGGTGTTGCAATCGGCGGTGAACCTGTCGGTGGGCGATTCTCCTGCGCAGGCCTGGGGACAACTTCAGTCGGCCACTCAGCGCCCATCGCTCGACCCGCATCTGCAAGACGTCGATGGCGCGCCAGTGTTCACCGCCCGCCTGCCCGACCTGGCGGTGGGCGACCTGCGCGACAGCCTGCCCTCCGACGTGAGCGACCGCGTGGTGCGCGCGCTGGCCTTGCTGCAATCGCCGGCCGATGACCTGATCGCCAAGGCCTGCGAGCTGGCCGAGGACTGGCCCGCCGAGCCTGGCGTGCCCCTGGCGCATGAGCCCTCGCCGGACCGACCCGCGCACCTCAGCGGCATGGCCCCACCGGTGTCCGAGGCCGTGCGCCTGGCTTCGCGCTTGCCCAGGTTGAACATCCGCCTGGCCGTGCCCTCGGCCTGGAGCGATGCCGAACGCGAACACGCTTCGGCCTGGTTGCGCATGCGCTGCACCTTGCTGGCCGATGAATGCGCTGCCTTCCGCCACTCACCGCCCACGCCCCACGTGCATGTGCTCGACCATGCCGATGGCCTGTGGACGCTGCTGGACCAAGAGGCCGTGCAGTGGTCACGCGAGGCCGCGCCCCAATGGAGCCTGGTCCTGGCGGCCGACAGCGCCATCGACGAGACCGAGGTCGAGCGTCGGCAGGTGGTGGGCGAACTTTTCACCAGTGCCCACCAGACGGGCCGCATCCCCGGTGAGGCCGCCGCCGGATTGTTGCTGGCCACGGCCCAATGGCCTGGCCTGAACGGTCAAACGCCTTTGCCCGCCCGCCTGTTCAGGCCAGTGCGCCTGCGCCGGAACAAGTCGGCCGATGCCGCGGGCCGTGTCGGGCCAGCTGTGTTGCACGACGCCATGTCGCAGGCCTTGACGTTGTGCGCCGCCACGCCCGACCAGCTGTCGCACGTGCTGGCCGATGGCGACCACCGTGCCAGCCGCACCGCCGAAGTGTTCGAGGCCCTGCAAACCTTGGCCCCGGCCCTGGACCCGATGCTGTCCGTGACCCGGGTGGGCGAGGCCTGTGGTGACCTCGGCTTGGCTGGCGCCTTGGTGCCGGTGGCCCTGGCCGCCGACCTGGCCCAACAAGACGACGAGGCTGGCGTGACGCTGGCCTTGCTGGTGCAGGCCACGCACGAGCGTGTGGCATTGGCGTTGACCCCCTGGACTTGGACGCCGACGCCGGCCCAAGCCACGACCTGACCGATCTGGACCGAACATGCAGAGAATCTGGCAGTTTTTTCTCAACCCCAAGGTCCTGACCGTCCTGGGTGTCGCCGCGCTGGCGACCTTGTTGTTCCTCGGTGCCGACACGCTGCAAGTCGGCCTGATCTGGGCCGGCCTACTGCTGGGCCTGATCCTGCTGGCCTGGTTGCTTGTCTGGGTGGTGCGTCGCTCGCGTGCGGTCAAGGCCTCCTCGCAGTTGGAGCAGGCCTTGCAGGCCGAGGCCGACAAGGCGGTCAAATCGGCGGGCAAGGACAAGCGCGATGAGGTCCAGGCCGTGCGCGAGCGCATGACCGAAGCCGTCAAGCTCATCAAGTCGTCCAAGTTGGGCGAAACCTCGGGCTCGGCCGCCTTGTACGAGTTGCCCTGGTATGCCGTCATCGGCAACCCCGCCGCGGGCAAGAGCTCGGCCGTCGTCAAATCGGGCCTGAAGTTCCCGTTTGCCGACAACACCGAGAACGTCATCCAGGGCATTGGCGGCACGCGCCACTGCGACTGGTTCTTCACCACCGAAGGCATCTTGCTGGACACGGCCGGCCGCTACGCCGTGCACGAGGAAGACCGCAGCGAATGGCTGGGCTTCCTGTCGCTGCTCAAGAAGCACCGGCCCAAGGCGCCCATCAATGGCGTCATCATCGCGGCCAGCGTGGCCGAGTTGGGCGCCAACAAGCCCGAGTTCGCCATCGAACTCGCCCGCAAGCTGCGCCAGCGCGTGCAGGAGTTGACCGAGAAGCTCGAGGTCTTCGCGCCGGTCTATGTGGTCTTCACCAAGGCCGACCTCATCTCCGGTTTCGTCGATTTCTTCGAAGACCGCGACCGCGGCGAGCGCGACAAGGTCTGGGGCGCCACCTTGCCCTGCGACCCCACTGGCAAGCTGGATGCCGTGGCGGCCTTCGACCACCACTTCGAAGAACTGTACGAAGGCCTGAAGGAAGCTTCGGTGGCGCGCATGTCGCTGCACCGCGGTGAGCAATTGCCGCCGGGCGTGCTGACCTTCCCGCTGGAGTTCGCCGCGCTGAAGGCTTCGCTGCGAACCTTCATCACCACCCTGTTCGAAGAAAACCCCTACCAGTTCCGGCCCATCTTCCGGGGCTTCTATTTCACCAGCGCCGTGCAGGAGGGCCAGTCCACCGGCCGCGCCAGCGAGCGCGTGGCCGAGCAGTTCGCGCTGCAACTGCAGCCGGGCTCGGCGTCCAAGGTTTACTCACAGAGCGGCTTCTTCCTGAAAGAGCTGTTCTCCCGGGTGATCTTCGCCGACCGCCAATTGGTCCAGCAGTACACCAGCCGCCAGAAGTTGCACCTGCGGTATGCCAGCTTCATCATCGGCGTGGTGCTGCTGGGCGCTTTGCTCGGCACCTGGACCTGGTCCTACCTGGGCAACCGCCAGTTGGTCAGCAATGTGCAAGCCGACCTGGCGAAGGCGCAGCGTGTGCAGGAGGACCGCGTGGACCTGCAATCGCGCCTGGAGGCCCTGGAGATCCTGCAGGACCGGCTGTCGCAGATGCAGCACTACCGAAGCAGCCGGCCCTGGTCCCTGGGCCTGGGGCTGTACCAGGGGCAGGCCATCGAGGCCCGCCTGCAACAGGAGTACTTTGCCGGCCTGCAGGCCGTGATGCTCAAGCCCGTGGAGCAGTCCATCGCCGCTTACCTGTCCGACGTCAATGCGCACGCGGCCGAGCTCCGTCCCTTGCAACGCGCGGGCGAGGTGGTGGCGGCTTCACTGCCCACGGCCGGGGCTTCATCGGCCCAGCCCGCGGTGGCCTCCCAGGCTTCGGCCAACGAGTCGGCCTACGCCAGTGCGTCCAGCACCAACGTGACCGAGGCCTACAACGCCTTGAAGGCCTACCTGATGCTGGGCGATCGCTCGCGCCTCGAATCCGGTCACATGAGCGACCAGCTGACGCGGTTCTGGCGCTCCTGGCTGGAGGCCAACCGGGGCACCATGCCGCGTGAACGCCTGATCCAGAGCGCCGAGCACATCATGTCCTTCGCCCTGGCGCAGATGGCCGACCCCGCCTTCCCGCAGCAAGACCTCAACCTCGGGCTGCTCGACCAGACCCGCGAAAACCTGCGCCGCGTCATCAAGGGCATGCCGGCCCGTGAACGCGTCTACGCCGAGATCAAGGCACGCGCCGCCACGCGCTTCGCCCCGATGACCGTGGTCCGCTTGATCGGCGATGCCGACCGGCCCATCGTGGCGGGCAGCTACGCCATCTCCGGCACCTTCACCAAGGAAGCCTGGGACCAGTACGTCAAGGACGCCTTCAAGAACGCCGCCAACAACGAACTGCAGGCCACCGACTGGGTGCTCAAGACCGCCTCCAACGACGACTTGACGCTGGAAGGCAGCCCCGAGCAAATCCAGAAGGCGCTGACGCAGCTCTACAAGCTGGAGTACGTGCGCGAGTGGCAGAAGTTCATGCAGGGCATCACCGTGCAGGAGTTCGGCAGTTTCGAGAAAGCCGTGGTGCACATGAACCGCCTGGGCGACCCGGCCGCTTCGCCCGTGGGCCTTTTGCTCAAGACCTTGTATGAGCAAACCGCCTGGGACAACCCATCGTTGTTCAACGACAAGCTGGCCCTGGGCCAGCGCGGATTCCTCGATTGGTTCAAGCAGACCATCCTGCGCATGGCGCCCTCGGCCGTGCCGGTCAATGTCAACGTGACCATGGCCACCGCCGACATCCCCCTGGGGCCCATCGGCAAGGAGTTCGTCGGCCTCAACCGCTTGATGATGCCTCGCGATGGTGGGACGACCCTGGTGCGTGGCTACCTGGATGCGCTGTCCAAGATCCGCACCCGCTTCAACCAGATGAAGAACCAGGGCGACCCGGGGCCCGCCTCGCGCCAGTTGATGGTGCAGACGCTGGAAGGCAGCTCCGAACTGGCCGAGGCCTTGAAGCTGGTCGACGAGCAGATGCTCAATGGCATGAGCGACTCGGCCAAGGCCACCTTGCGGCCCTTGCTGGTGCGGCCGTTGATGCAGGCTTTCGCCGTCATCGTGCGGCCGACCGAGTCCGAGCTCAACCGTGTCTGGATGGCCCAGGTGTTCGAGCCCTACCAACAGACGCTGTCCAGCAAGTACCCGTTTGACCGCGGTTCGAAAGTCGAGGCCAGCCCGGTCGAGGTCGCCAAGTTCTTCGGTTCCGAAGGGGCCATCGCGAAGTTCGTGGAGCAGTCGCTGTCGGCCTTGGTGGTGCGGCGCGGCGACACGGTCAGTCCGCGCACCTGGGCGGACATGGGTGTTCGCTTGCTGCCGGATTTCTCGGGCGGTCTGGCGGCTTGGGTAGCGCCTTTGGGCGGGCAGGGCGCATCGTCGTCGGCGGGTGGGGGTGGTGCGGCCGCCGATGCGCAGACCGTGTTCGAGCTTTTGCCGCAAGCCGTGCCTGGCTTGACCGAGTACACGGTGGACATCGATGGCCAGCAACTGCGCTACCGCAATGGCGTGGCCACCTGGTCGCATTTCGTGTGGCCGGGTCCGGGCACCCCAGGGGTCAAGATCTCGGGCGTCACCTACGACGGCCGCACCGTGGAATTCTTCAGCGAACCTGGCCGCTATGGCCTGGAGAAAATGATCAACACGGCCCAGCGCAAGCGCAACGACAGTGGCGCCTTCGAGCTTCGTTGGCCGCAGGGCACGCTGGCCGTGGCATTGCAGTTGCGCATCATCTCCAATGCCGCGGCGCCTGTCCCGGCCACCACGACCGCGGGTGCGGCCGCTGCTGGCGGTGGCCGCCCGGGGGCCCTGCCCGCCATGGTCGCAGGGGGCGGTGATGACCAGGTCGCAGCGCTGGCGCCGGAGCTCAAGCCATGAGCACCACGACCGTTCATTCGACCGAGGTGCTCTACTTCGGCAAGCTGCCTTCGCGGGGTGACTTTGTCCGCAGCGCGCACCACGCTTCCGTCATCCAGAGCCTGGACCAGTGGCAGGCCCAGGCGATGGAGCGCTTGTCGGCCGACCCGCGCTGGAAACTGGTCTACGACCAATCCCCCGCCGTGCAATTCGCCATCCTGGGGCTCCGCAGCCAGGTGGGACTGGCGGGGTATTGGCTGGCCAGCCAGGATGCCTCGGGGCGGCGCTTTCCCTTCATCACGGCCGGTGTGTTCGATGTGAGCAGCCCAGTCGACTTCATCCGGCACGGGCCTTTGGTGCTGGCGCGTTTGTGGGCCCGCCTGGAACAAGTGGCGCGTGTGGCCCACGCGGCCACCGACCTGGCCCATGCGCAGGCCAGCTTGACGGCGCCCATCGACGTTGAGCTCAAGTCCGGCGCACCGCGCCTGGAGTTGCACGATTTCCTCGACACGCACACGGTGGCCAGCCTGGAACAGATGCTGGCGGCCTCAGGCGCACGGGTGTCGGTGCGCCAGACCTTGCTGGCCCTGGGCATCCTGCTGCAGCCGGTCATGGCGCAAGGCGCGGGCAAGCTGCACAAGGGCCTGCGCCTGCCGCTCACCGTCGATGCCAACCTTCGCTGGCCCGTGGCGTGTTTCTGGCTGTCGCTCATCCTGGGCTTCTTCAAGCGCATGGACGCCGAGCTGGGCCTGTTCGTGACCACGCACGGCGGCCATCCCCAGATGATCCTGGGCTTCCAGGGCGCCTCGGCCGCATCGCTGTGTGCCGTGATCGACCCCGAAGCCCTGGAGCGCGACACCGTCTGCGTGACGCAGGCCGACTGGGTGGAAGACTGCCTGGAGGACGACCACGGTCTGCGCAAGCTGTCGAACTACCTGCTCGACCCCGCCTTGTCCCTGGCCCAGGCTTTGCGCACTTTCGAAGAAATTTTCCTGGGAGTATGACGATCATGAAGCACGCCAATTTCCTGGCCGCCTTGCCCTTGGCCTTGTGGTGTCTGGCGGGCGTGGCCCAGACGCCGGACGGCTCCACCGGTGCGCAAGTGCTGGGGCCCAACCAGGTGGTGGTGGCCGGCACGGTGCCTGACGAGGCCACGCGCATCCAGGTGCTGTCGCGGCTGCGCGAGCTGTATGGTGCCGAGCGGGTGGTCGACCAGTTGACCCTGGGAGCCGTGGTGGCCCCGCCGCAATGGTCGCAGCACCTGCAGAAGGTGTTGTCGCCTGCCTTGAAGCAGGTCAGCCGTGGCCAGTTGAGCGTGCAAGGCAACATCATCGACCTCAAGGGCGAGGTCTCGAACGAAGCCGTGCGCCAGCAAGTGGCCAGCGAGATGGCGTCTTCGCTCAACCCGACCTACACCGTGCGCAATGGCTTGCGCGTGACCGCCCAGGAGCAGAGCCTGGTCGATCAGACCCTGGGCAACCGCATCGTCGAATTCGAGGCTGGCAGCGCGGTGCTGCGGCCAGCGGGCACGGGCATCCTGGACGAGATGGCGCTGGCCTTGTCCAGGCTCAAGGGCAAGAAGGTCGAGGTCATCGGCCACACCGATGCGCAAGGCGGGCGGGTCGCCAACGTCGCCTTGTCCTTGGCACGCGCGCAGGCGGTCAAGACCTACCTGGTGGGCAAGGGCGTGGTGGCCGATTCGATCGGCACCACGGGGCTGGGGCCCGAACGGCCCGTGGCCAGCAACGCGACCGACGAGGGCAGGGCGCGCAACCGGCGCATCGAGTTCAGGGTCGAGCCCTGAGCCACCAGACCCTGGCGGCAAGGCTCAGAAGCTGGCCTCGCCGTCTTCGGGTTCCACGCCCAGCAGTTCGTGCAGGTGGGACATGGCGCCCTGGTCCTTGACCACCTTGCGCAGCCATTCGTGCAAGGGCATGTCGCCCCACTTGACGGCTTTTTCGGCCAGGTAGGCCACCGGGCTGTGCGGTTCGGTGCGGCGGAAAAACGCCGCCACGTCGCGCAGTTGTTGCAAGGCTTGGGCGCGGCTGCGCAGCGGCCCCTTTTGAGCGCTCTGGGCCGCTGACAAGGCGTCGAGGCCACCATCCGCTTGGTCAGCCAGGGCGTCCTGTTCTTCGTGGGCTTGGTCGGCGCCAGTGTCCGACAGGGCGCCCACTTCGCGGGCCAGTCGTTCGATGTCGTGCACGGCGCTGGACAGGGCTTCCTTGGCCGCGGCGAAAGAAGGACCCTGCTGGCCCAAGCTGGCATCGACCTGCGTTTGCCAGGCCAGCAACTGCTGCTCGCAGGCCTGAACCGTCTGGAGCGTGGCCCGCAGTTCGTCCTTGGGGGTTTCGCGCAGGGCGCGCATGAACTGTTCCAGCGTCAGCCGATCGGGCGTTTGACCACGGGCCTCCTGCGGAAACCGTTCCAGTTGATTCTGCCAATGGTGGGCCGCCGCCATGTCCTGCAGCGAATAGACCGCGCCTTGCCGGCCGCGTGTCAGGGGCCGCGTGTTCACCAGGGTCACCAGGCGTTGCAGCAGCCAGGTCATGTTGCCCACGCGCTGGTCCATGTCGCCGTCGTCGGCCTGCGGATGCAGTTCGTTCCAGTACTGGGCACTCAGGGCCGTGCACAACTGCAATCCTTGCAGCAAACCGGCATAGCCTTGGGTGAGGGCCAGGGCTTCGGTCAGCCACTGCGCCAGCCGCAAGTCCTTGGTCTGCTCGCTCAGCAGCCGGGTGCATTGGCGCACGACGCCAGGCCAGTCGGCCACTTTCAGGGCGGTCACCCACTCACCTTGGTCGAGGGTCGGATCGTCTTCGCGCCGCATTTCGGCGATCTGGTCAAAATCCGTGGAGAAAGACAAGTCTGCGCCGCATGGCAGACCGCCGGCGATGGGGGCCAACAAGGCTTCGTGGTTCATGGGATCCCTGGTGTATTCGTCGTCAGCCAACGATTTTCCCATGAAGGAGGGTGTGGGCCAGCTTTGGGAAGCACCCCCCGCAATGGGTGGATTCAAGCGCATTCCACGTAATGATAGTGATTATCAATTGCGACAAATGTTAGAATCGCCAGATGTTGTTGCCCCAGTTATCTTTGGCCTCTGGTGACCACGCGCCACGCGCAGACTTGTCTGCCGGTCAGCGCGGCTTGCTGACCGCTGGCGCCGTGCTCTTGCATGGCTTGCTGGCGATCGTGGTGTGGCATTCGTCGACCATCCCCGACATCCCGCCCGAGCCTGCGCCCCTGATGGTGAGCCTGATCAGCAACGAGGTGGTGCAAGTGGCGCCGCCAACCCCGCCGGTGGCCGAACCGCCCAAGCCCGTGCCGCCCAAGCCGGTGGCCACGCCGCCCAAGGTCCAGCCGACCGTGGTGGCGTCCAACCGCGCACCGGCACCGCAAGACATGGTGGTGCCGGCCGCCCCCGAACCACCCGCCCCCACGCCGCCACCCGTGCAGGCCGCCCAGCCCACGGCGCCCGTCGCCACGGCCCCCGAGCCCGTCACGCCGCAGGCGCCCAAGGTCTTGCCTTCGTCCGGCGTGAAACCCTTGGTCCCGGCCAAACCCATTTACCCGCCGGCATCGCTGGAGCTCGGCGAATCCGGCACGGTGACGATGATGTTGCTGCTCGATGAACAAGGCCGGCTCAAGGACATCCAGGTGACCAAGTCTTCGGGCTATCCCCGGCTGGACCGGGCGGCGATCGCCGCGGAACGACTGGCTCGTTACGCGCCCTACATTGAAGCGGGCGTGCCACGCAGCGTCTATGTCCCCCACAGCATCACTTTCAATCTTGACGAG
The DNA here is from genome assembly GCF_050725395.1 of Aquabacterium sp. Classification (GTDB taxonomy): domain Bacteria; phylum Pseudomonadota; class Gammaproteobacteria; order Burkholderiales; family Burkholderiaceae_C; genus Aquabacterium. The sequence goes on from NZ_JBOHHL010000017.1 coordinate 45,322, forward strand.
CGTTGACCATGAACGAAACCACCACACCCGCCACCACCGCCGTGGTTGAGGCCGCCCCCGTCGCCCCCCAGATGGGTTTCGGCCATTTCATCAAGAACACCGACGCCGTCGGTCAAGGTTTGTTCGTGATCCTCGTGGTGATGTCCCTGCTGTCCTGGGCCCTGATCATCACCAAAGGCGTGGGCCTGCTGGTGCGCCAGCGCCGCAGCAAGACCTTCCTGAACTTCTTCTGGAACGCCACCTCCCTGGAAGCGGTCCAGCATGAAATCTCCACCCATGGCGTCAGCGAGCCCTTCGCGCACCTGACCTCGCACGCCATGCATGCCCAGGTTCACCATGCCCGCTATGGCGCGGCCAAGCTGGAGGAAGCCGGTTCGGCCCAGGACTTCCTGACCCGCACCATCAAGAAGGTGCTGGACGAAGAAACCATGCGCCTGGAAAGCGGTCTGGCCGTGCTCGCCACCATCGGTGCCACCGCGCCTTTCGTGGGCCTGTTCGGCACCGTCTGGGGCGTGTACCACGCGCTGCTGGCCATTGGCGCCACGGGTGCCGGCACGCTGGACAAGGTCGCCGGCCCGGTGGGCGAAGCGCTGGTCATGACCGGCGTGGGCCTGGCCGTCGCCATCCCCGCCGTGATGGGCTACAACTGGCTGACCCGCAGCAACCGCGTGTGGGGCGCCCGCCTGGACGCCTTCGCGTTCGAGCTGTTCACCTTCCTGTCGACCGGCCAGACGCTCAAGACCAATGCCAACGTGCACCCGCTGAAGACGAACACCACGTCGGGCAACTGAGGAGAAGACCATGGCTTTCGCCAGTTTTGACAGCAAGAGCAGCGGCGCGCCCATGGCCGAGATCAACATGGTGCCGCTCATCGACGTGATGCTGGTGCTGCTGGTCATCTTCATCGTGACCGCGCCCTTGCTCAGCCATTCCGTGAAGCTCGAACTGCCCAAGGCCAGCTCCCAGGTGGTGTCGGCCAAGGCCGAGAAAATCAACTTCTCGATCGACGCCGATGGCGTGCGCTACTGGAACGACCAGCCCTTGACCCGCGAGGAAGCCGCCCAGCGCTTCGTGCTCGAAGGCCGCAAGACCACCCAGCCCGAGATTCACCTGCGCGCCGACCAGGCCGCGGCGTACAAGGCCGTGGCCGAAACCCTGGCCGACGCCTCGAAGGCGGGCCTGAGCAAGATCGGTTTCGTGACCGACCCGGAGCCGACGGCCGCCGTAAAGAAGTGAGGCGGCGAGGGGAGTAGGATCGGCGCCCATGAACGCGCAGACTTCTTCTCCCACCATCCCGCCGCAGGCGCTCGCCGGCCTCAAGGTGGTCGAATTGGGCCAGCTCATTGCGGGCCCTTTTGCTGGCAAGACGCTGGCCGATTTCGGGGCCGATGTCATCAAGGTCGAGCCGCCGCCCAACGCCGATGGCTCGGGTGGCGATCCCTTGCGCCAATGGCGCATGCTGCACCAGGGCACCAGCGTGTGGTGGCAGGTGCAAAGCCGCAACAAGCAAAGCGTGGTGCTCGACCTGCGCACGCCCGAAGGCCGCGACACCGTTCGCCGACTGATCGACGAAGCCGACGTCGTCATCGAGAACTTCAAGCCCGGCACCATGGAAAAATGGGGCCTGGGTTTTGAGGACCTCTCCCGCAGCAATCCTGGCTTGATCATGCTGCGCATCAGCGGCTATGGGCAGACTGGTCCCTACCGTGAACGTCCGGGCTTCGCGGTCGTGGCCGAGGCCATGGGCGGCATGCGCTACCTCAACGCCGAGCCCGGCCGGGTGCCGGTGCGCGCCGGGGTCAGCCTGGGCGACACCCTGGCCGCCTTGCATGGCGTGATCGGCGTGCTGCTGGCCTTGCAGGCCCGCCATGCCAGCATCAGCGACACGGCACCCAAAGGGCGGGGCCAGGTGGTCGACGTGGCCTTGTACGAAGCCGTCTTCAATTGCATGGAAAGCCTGCTGCCCGAGTACAGCGCCTTCGGGGCCGTGCGGCAGCCCGCCGGTTCGGCCCTGCCTGGCATCGCGCCCAGCAACGCCTACCCCTGCGCCGACGGCATGGTCGTGATCGGCGGCAATGGTGATTCCATCTTCAAGCGCTTGATGATCGCCATTGGCCGCACCGACCTTTCGGTGGACGCAGAACTGGCCACCAACCCGGGCCGTGTCAAGCGCGTGGCCGAGATCGACGAGGCCATCGCCGAATGGACCTCGCGGCGCGCGGTGAGCGAGGTGGTGGACGTGCTCAACGCGGTCAGCGTGCCGGTGGGCCGCATTTATTCCGCCAAGGACATCGCCGAGGATCCGCACTACCAGGCGCGCGACATGATCGTGCCCGTGACCACGCACGATGGCCTGACCGTGCAGGTGCCGGGCGTGATTCCCAAGCTGTCGGGCACGCCAGGGGTCATCAGCCGCCGGGCGCCCACCTTGGGCGAGGACACCGAGCGGGTGCTGGGCCTTCAACGACCGTGAACCTGCCGCCCCCGCCCCCGACCGTGCCCAGCCCCTGCACCAAGGTGTGCCGCATGGAAGGGGCCGTGTGCGCCGGGTGTGGCCGCACCCTGGACGAGATCGCCCGCTGGCGCACCATGAGCGCCGAGGAAAAACTCGCGGTCCTGGCGCGCCTGGCCAGAGAAGGTTCGGCCAAGGGCGCGACGGGGTAAGCTTCGGATTCGTTTCCCAACGGCTGGAGCCTGAATGTCCCACCCCTCTCGCAGTTCCGCCTTGTCCTGGTTTGGCCGCTTGTGGTCCTGGCTGGATGCTGGTCGCCGCCTGGTCCTGAACCTGGTGTTCCTGGTTCTGATCGTGGCAGTGGTGGTCGCCTTGTTCAAGAGCCGCGGGCCTGCCTTGTCGGACCAGACTGCGCTGGTGTTGGACCTGCATGGCCTCATCGTCGAGCAACAGGCCGACGACTTGCGCTCGACCGCCTTGCAACAGGTGCGTGGCCAGGACGTGGAAAGGATGCGCCTGCGCGACGTGCTGACCGTGCTGGACGCGGCGGCCAAGGACACCCGCATTGAGCACGTGGTGCTGGTGCTCGACGATTTTGAGGGCGCGGGCCTGGCCACCTTGCGTGAAGTGGCCGCCGCGCTGGACCGCTTCAAGGCAGGCGGCAAGAAGGTGATCGCCTGGGGCAGCAGCTACGACCAGCGCCAGTATTTCCTGGCCGCGCACGCCAGCGAGGTCTACTTGCACCCCATGGGCATGGTCTTCCTGGAAGGCTTTGGCCGCTACCGCAATTACTACCGCGATGCCCTGGACAAGGTCGGTGTCAACGTCAACCTGATCCGTGTGGGCACCTACAAGAGCGCCGCCGAACCCTTCATCGCCAACGCGCCATCGGCCGCTGCCAAGGAGGCCGAGTCCTTCTTGTACAAGGACCTGTGGAGCACCTACACCGACGGCGTCGAGAAGGCCCGCAAGCTGCCGGCCGGCGCGGTGATGCGCTACATCGATGGCGCCCCCGAAGGGCTGGCGGCGGTCTCGGGCGATGCGGCCAAACTTGCTTTGCAGGCCAAGCTGGTGGACGGCCTCAAGACGCGCGATGAGCTTCGCGATTGGCTGGTCAAGCGTGGCATCAAGGACGCGGATCCGGTGAAAGGCTTTCGGCAGATCGGCCTGTCGGACTACCTGGCGCGTCAGCGGCCCGCGCTCACTGGCGATGCCGTGGGCGTGATCGTGGCCGAAGGCGAAATCGTCGACGGTGTGGCGCCCATGGGCATGGTGGGCGGCCGGTCCACCGCCAGCCTGATCCGCAAGGCGCGCGAGGACGACAACATCAAGGCCCTGGTGCTGCGGGTCAATTCGCCAGGCGGCAGTGCTTTTGGTTCGGAACTGGTGCGCCGCGAGCTGGAGCTGACGCGCCAGGCCGGCAAGCCCGTGGTGGTGTCGATGGGCGACCTGGCGGCATCGGGCGGTTACTGGATCGCCATGGCCTCGGACCAGGTCATCGCCGACCCGGCCACGATCACGGGCTCCATCGGCGTGTTCGCGTTGCTGCCCACGGCCGACAAGGCCATGGACAAGCTGGGCGTGCACACCGATGGCGTGCCCACCACCTGGCTGGCTGGCGCTGGCGACCCGCGCCGGCCTCTGGACCCGCGCTTTGCCAGCATGGTGCAATCCAGCATCGACCACGTCTATGCCGACTTCACAGGCAAGGTGGCGCAGGCGCGCAAGACCACGCCCGAGAAAATCAACGAGGTCGCGCAAGGCCGGGTGTGGACCGGTCAACAGGCCAAGGAGCGAGGCCTGGTGGACAGCCTGGGCTCGTATGGCGATGCCTTGAAAGCCGCCGCCGTGCGCGCCAAGCTGTCGGAGGGCTACCGCGTGGCCTACATCGAACGCGAGCCCGGCCGAATGGCAGGGTTGCTGCGGGCCCTGGGCGGTGATGCGGCGGTGGCCTGGGGCCAGCAGGTCAAGGCCGGCCTCATGCCCCTGGGAATGCCACCCCAACTGACACGCGACCTGCAGCGCGACCTGGGCCTGCTGGCCGAGGTGGTGGATGGCCGCAAGCCTTTCAGCGTCAGCGCGCACTGCCTGTGCGAACCCTATTGAGAAAGGCTGAAAGACGCTCCCCATGAGAACACTGACGAACCTGGAAGCCCGCGTGCTGGCCGTGCTGGTTGAAAAGCAGCACACCGTGCCGGACAGCTACCCCTTGTCGCTCAATGCGCTGACCCTCGGCTGCAATCAAAAGACGGCCCGCGACCCGGTCATGCAGGCCAGCGAGGCCCAGGTGCTGCAGGCCATCGAAGGCTTGCGCGAGCTGAGCCTGGTCAACGAGGTGAGCGGTAACCGGGTCGTGCGTTTCGAGCACAACGCCGCGCGCGGCTTGGGCGTGCCCAGCCAGGCGGTGGCGCTGCTCACCTTGCTCAGCTTGCGCGGGCCGCAAACCTCGGCCGAGCTGCGCCTGCACACCGAACGGCTGCACCGCTTCGCCGACGTGTCCTCGGTCGAGGGCTTTCTGGACGAGTTGGTGGCGCGCACGCCGCCCATGGTCGCCAAGTTGCCCAGAGCGCCGGGGGCGCGCGAATCGCGTTGGGCGCACCTGTTGTGCGGCGAGGTCAGCATGCCCGTGTCCACCCTGGCCACAGGGCAGGGCGAAGAGGCCGTGCTGGCCGAAGAGCTGCTGGCCTTGAAGGCGCGCCAGGCCGACATGGACGCCGAGCTCACCCAGCTGCGCGCACTGGTGCTGCGCATGGCCGACGAACTGGGCATGAAGCCGCAGGATTCGGCCGCCAACGAGCCTTGACGAAGCTCAGCGCTGGCCTGAGGCCTGCGGTCGCCACAAGTCAACGAAGGCCTTGAACCACCAAGAGCGCAAGCCGATCACCAAGGTGTACGGCTTGCGCTGGCTGGCCGGCAGGCGTTGGTCGGCCAGGTGTTGCTGGGCGAAGTCCTCGGCCACGCGCTGCAGCCGTTCGGCGAAAGGTTTGGCCAGGCTTTGGCCGATGGAGCCATGCACCAGCAACAGCAGCTCGTCATCGCCCTCGAAGCTCCCGGCGAAGTATTCGTCGACCACATTGCCCCGGAAGAAAGCCATCACCGGCCCATGCGGCCGCCAGCGGAAGGTCTTGGACACCTTGAGCCGGTAACGGTTCAGCGGCCGCAGTTCGATGATGCCCAGCTTGTCGAGCTTGGCCAGCAGCCGGAAACATTCGGTCTCGGTGATCTCGTAGGTCGAGACGATCTGCTCGAACGTCCATTGGCTCAGGCAGCAGATGGCCATCAGCAACAGCTTGCGGTCGGCCACCACGGCCTTCTCTTGCGCCAGGGTCAACTCGCGCTTGAGTGGTTGCTGGTCGGCCACGCGGCGTGCCAGGTCGGCGAAGTCGAGCTTGAGCACGCGGCAGATGTCGTCGATGCGTGACAGGGGCATGTCGCCCTTGGCGAAGACGCGCTTGATGCTGGACTCGGCCATGCCCAGCCGCTCGCCCAGTTGCGCGTAGGTGATGCCGGCGGATTTGAGTTCCTGCTTCAGCGTGGTGACGAGGTCCTGGGTGGTGCTCATGGCAAGGCTGGTATCGGGAAGTGATACCCAGTATGCATGGAATCGCTACCTGGTATTGATCGGTTGACCCTGCCGGTTTGGTTTGCCCACAATCCACCTTGCTGATCGGGTGATCAAACGGGCCACATTTCCCTATACATTTCATTTCGCCTGACGACACACCATGCCTGCAGCATCCGTGAGAGGAACAAGATCTTGAGCAACATCCCCGGTCAAGCCACGCCGCCCAGCGGGCAGTTCGCCCTCCTGGGTCAGCGCCGCTTCGCACCATTCTTCTGGACGCAGTTCCTCGGCGCGGCCAACGACAACCTGTTCAAGTTCGCCTTCACGGTGCTGGTGACTTACCAACTGCGCGTGTCCTGGCTGGACGCCAAGATGGCCGGCCTGGTCATCGCCGCGCTCTTCATCCTGCCCTTCGTGCTGCTGTCGGCCACGGCGGGTCAGTGGGCCGACAAATACGACAAGGGCCGCATCATGCGGGCCATCAAGCTGCTGGAGGTCGCCATCATGGTGGTGGTGGCGCTGGGCTTTTTCACCCAGAACGTGCCGTTGCTGCTGGGCTGTGTTTGCCTCATGGGCCTGCATTCCACCTTCTTCGGCCCCGTCAAGTACGCCTACCTGCCGCAGCACCTGAGCGCACGCGAGCTGACGGGCGGCAACGGCATGGTCGAGATGGGCACCTTCGTGGCCATCCTGCTGGGCAATGTGGGCGGTGGATTGCTGATGAGCATCCCCGAGACCGGTGTGCACTGGGTGGCGGGTGCCTGCCTGGCCGTCGCCTTGATCGGCTGGCTGACCGCCTTGCGGATCCCGGCCTCACCTTCGGCCGAGCCAGCCTTGAAGCTGAACTGGAACCCGGTCACCGAAACCTGGCGCAACCTCAAGCTGGCGGGCGAGTACCCCAGCGTGTTCCGATCGCTGCTGGGCATCTCGTGGATGTGGTTCTTCGGCGCGGTCTTCCTGGCGCAGTTCCCGTCCTTCGCGCGCGATGTGCTGGGCGGCAACGAGCAGGTGGCTTCGCTGCTCCTGGTGGTGTTCTCCGTGGGCATTGCCATCGGCTCGCTTTTGTGTGAAACCTTCTCGCACCGCAGCGTCGAGATCGGCCTGGTGCCGATCGGCGCGGTCGGCATGTCGGTGTTCGCCTTCGACCTTTACCTGGCCAGCCGTGGCCTGACCCATCCATTGGGCAGCCTCATGTCGGTGGGCGAGTTCGTGGCCCAGCACGCCCACTGGCGCGTGATGGCCGACCTGGCCTTGCTGGCATTCAGCGCGGGTTTGTACAGCGTGCCCATGTACGCTTTGATCCAGCTGCGCGCCCAGCCCAGCCACCGCGCCCGCATCATCGCGGCCAACAACATCCTCAATGCGCTGTTCATGATCGTGAGCAGCCTGATGGCGGGATCGCTGCTCGGGGCTGGCCTGTCGATTCCCGAGGTGTTCGGCGCCACGGCCGTGCTCAACATCGTGGTGGTGGGCTACGTGTTCTGGCTGATGCCCGAGTACATCCTGCGCCTGGTGATGCTGGTCGCGGCCCGCATCGTCTACCGCCTCAAGGTGCGCGGTGAAGACCACCTGCCCACCGATGGCGCGGCCATCCTGGTGTGCAACCACGTGAGCTTCGTCGATGCGGTCATCCTGGGCGTCATCAGTCCCCGCCCCATGATTTTCCTGATGGACCACCGCATCTTCAAGACGCCCGGCCTGGGCTGGTTCTTCCGCGCCGTCAAGGCCATCCCCATCGCGCCGCAGAAAGAAGACCCGGTGGCTTACGAGCGCGCTTTCGAGCGAGCCCGCCAGGCCCTGAGCGATGGCGAGTTGCTGTGCCTCTTTCCCGAGGGCGCCATCACGCGTGACGGCAGCTTGCAGCCTTTCAAGGCCGGCATCATGAAGATCCTGGAGACCAACCCGGTGCCGGTGATCCCATCGGCCTTGCACAACCTGTGGGGATCGAGCTTCTCGCGCATCGACGGGGTGGCCATGGCCAAGCCCTTGCGCCGCGGGATGTTCAACCACGTGGGCCTGGTGGTGGGCGAGGCCATCCCGCCCGGGCAGGTCACGCCTGAGGGCCTGCAGGCCCGTGTCCAGGCCCTGCTGAACGAGCCAGCACCTTGAAGCCCGAGCAGCCGCACCAGTTCCGGCTGCTGAGGCAGCGGCGTTACGCACCGTTTTTCTTCACGACCTTTTTGGGGTCGATGAACGACAACCTGCTGAAGTTCTCGGCCACCTTGCTGCTGACCTACCAGTTGGCGGTGCCCTGGTTGCCGCCCACGCTGGTCGGGCCGCTGCTGGGCGCGATCTTCATCGCCCCGTCCCTGCTGCTCTCGGCCACGCTGGGTCAATGGGCCGACCGCTGCGACCTGGCCTGGTTGATCCGCCTGGGCAAGGGCCTGGAGGTGCTCATGATGGCGCTGGCCGCCTGGGCCTTGTGGCAGCGCGATGTGCCCCTGATCCTGGCGTGTGTGTTGCTGGCAGGGGTGCACGTGTCGCTGTTCTCCACGGTGCGCTACGCCTACATTCCACAGCACCTGGGACCGCATGAACTGACGGGTGGCAATGGCGTGCTGGAAATGGGCATCTTCCTGGCCATCCTGATGGGCACCTTGGCGGGGGGCGTTTTGATCTCGCCCGATGTGGGCGGCACCTGGGTCGTGGGCCTGGCCATCGTGGCCATGGCTTTGCTGGGGCGCCTTGCCTCGCACTGGGTGCCCAGCACGCCTGCGGTGGCGCCGGGTCTGAAGATCCACTGGAACCCGGTGGCCGAAACCTGGCGCAACCTGCGCCGCTGCCATGAAGACCGCCTGATGTTCGCCTCGATGCTGGGCATTTCGTGGATGTGGTTCTTCGGGGCGGGCTTCCTGGCCATGTTCCCGGCGCTCAGCAAAGAGGTGCTCCACGGACAGGAGGGTGTGGCGGCCTTTTTGCTGGTGCTGACCTCGCTGGGCATCGGTGGCGGGGCCTTGATGTGCGAAGGCCTGTCCCGGGGCAAGGTCGAGCTTGGCCTGGTGCCCTTGGGCGCCTTGGGCATGGCGGTGTTCGCGGTGGAGATGTCGCTGGCCGTGCAGGCCTTGGAGCAGGCCAATGCCCTGGTCGACCGGCCACCCTGGACGGCCGCGCAGTTCGTGACGAACCCCGCGCACTGGCGCTTCCTGGCCGACCTGCTGCTGATGGCCCTGTCGGTGGGCTTGTTCAGCGTGTCCTTGTACGCCCAGATGCAGGCGCGGGCCGAGCCCAGCCACCGCGCCCGCATCATCGCGACGAACAACATCCTCAACGCCCTGTTCATCCTCCTCAGCGCGGTCATGGTCGGGGGCTTGAGCGCGGTGGGTTTGAGCATGGGCCAGCTGTTCGGCGCGCTGGCGGTGGTTCACACCGTGGCGTGCTCGCTGGCCTTTGCCTGGCAGCCTATTTTCGTCAGACACGCCTTGTATTGGGTGCGTCACAGGCTTGGGTCACAATCGCAGGCCTAACTCAACTCTTCGAACATCATGGGAAGCTTCTTGTCGCGTTCGGTCCTGGCCCGTGTGCTGCCATTCGTGTTGTTCATGGTGATCCTGGCCATCCGTGGCCACGTGCCGGCCGATGGCAGCTTGGGCATCGATCCGCGCTGGATCTACGGAGTGTCGGTGCTGGTGGTCAGCGCCAGCCTGGTGTTCTTCTGGCGCGACTACCAGGAGCTGGCGCGTGGCACCTTGCCCTCGGCCAAGGAGCTGTTGCTGGCGGTGGTCGTGGGCGTGGTGGTGTTCTACCTGTGGATCAACCTGGCGCAGCCCTGGATGATGACGGACAACCTCATGGGCATGTTGTTCGGCACCAAGGATGTGGGCGCGGCCACGGCCACTTTCCGGCCGGTGGACGCGGAGGGGCGCATCGAATGGGGCCTGGTGGTGGTGCGCTGGGTGGGTGCGGCCCTGATGGTGCCGGTCATGGAGGAACTGTTCTGGCGCTCCTACCTGATGCGCTGGGTCGACCGCCCCGATTTCGAAAAGGTCGATCCGCGCAAGGTCACCGCCAAGGCGGTGGTCTTGTCCACCCTGGTGTTCATGCTGGCGCACACGCAGTGGTTGGCCGCCATCGTGGCGGGCCTGGCCTACGCCTGCTTGTACAGGCGCACGGGGTCCTTGTGGTCGCCCATCCTGGCTCACGCGGTCACCAATGGCGTCTTGGGTGTGTGGGTGGTGCTGTACGGCAACTGGCAGTTCTGGTGAGCAGCTTGGGCAAGGGTTTCGTGGCGCGCCTCATGAGGTGGTGGTGTGGTCTGGGCAAGCTGGTGATCGCGGCGGTGACCGCGGGCTTGCTGCTGATGTGGGCGCTGCTGTCCAACGATCCCGAAAACCACGCGTCGCGGGCCCTGCTGCTGTACCTGCCTTATCCCGTCTACCTGTTGCCGGCGATGGCGGCATTCGTGTGGTCCTTCTGGCTGGGCTGGCGCTGGCGCTGGCTCTCCCTGTGTTCGCTGGGCCTGGCCGCCGTGGTTCTGATGGGCCTGGTCTGGGGGCATCCCGACCAAGGGCATGCCCCCGTGCGCTTGATGACCTACAACGTCAAGGCCTACTACGCCGTGCACCGCCCCCAGGGCCTGGCCGAGGTCGCGGCCGAAGTCCGCTTGCACGACCCCGACGTGCTGGTGATGCAGGATGCCGGTTTCCTGCTGGCCGATGGCCTGGCACCCATCGCGGCGCGCAAGGCCATCTTCGGCGATCGAACCGTCTATGGGTCGGGGCAATACATCGTCGCCAGCCGCTTGCCGATCAAGGATTGCCAGACGGGCTCCATCCCTTTCCACCAGGAGTCACGCCACAGTTTCGTGCACTGCGTGCTGGTCGTGAACGACACCGAAGTCGACCTGGTGACGGTGCACCTGCTGACACCTCGCGCCGGTTTGAATGCCACGCGCAGCGCGGGCGTCAAGGGGCTGGGCATGTGGAAGGACAACGTGAACAAGCGCGTGACCCAATCCAGCGTGCTGGCGGAGCAGCTCCGCCTGATGAAGCGCCCACGGATCCTGGCCGGAGACCTCAACGCCCCGGAGCGGTCCAGCGTGGTCCAGGACCTGCTGGACACTGGCCTGCGCGATGCCTTCTCGGTGGCGGGCCGTGGCTATGGCTACACGCATGGGCACTCCTTGTGGCCGGGCATCTCGCTGCTGCGCATCGACCATGTCCTGGTCAGTGAAGAGATCGGGGTCCGGCGAGTGTTCACCGGTGGCACGGTGGCGTCGGAACACCGTCCCGTCATCGCCGACTTGCTGATGGTCCGGGAGTGACCCGGCGGCTGGTGTGTGGAGGCTCAGCCGCGCCGCCACCAATGGCCCATGCGGCGCATCAGGCGTTTGACCCGTAGCTTGAACGCGGTCCATTGTCGCCAGGCCTCGCTGCCCTTGACCCTGGCCAGCACCGCGTCCTTGAAACGGATCCATTGGCCGAACCACCGCGCGAACCAAGGCAATTGCATGAGCGTGGCCTGCGTCAGCATGAACAGGCGGGCCGTGATGGCCGTGCCACCCAGCTTGGCCGCGATGATGACGCTGACGCCCAGCAGGGTGTGCCCTTTGCCCAGCCAATAAAGCGCCAGCAGCTTGAGCGGCAACAGCGTCAGGATGGGGACGGTGAACAGGCCCAGCGCCGCGTAGGGCGGCAGGGTGCGGATGCGCCCTTCGATCCAGCGCAAGCCGGGCAGGCGGCCGATCCAGGCCAGGACGCGGGCCAGGCGCTCCCAACCCCATTCCTCGAACAGCAGCACCAGGCCGATCAGCCAGATGCCGATCGAAGTCAGCAGGCGACGCAGGCTCCTCCCCAACCAGCGCAGCAGATCCATCGGCGCTAGACCCCTCGGGCGCGGTCGGCAGCGAACTGTTTCTGATACTCGGTGAAGGTGCCGGCGTCCAGGGCCTCGCGCACTTCGCGCATCAGGTTCAGGTAGTAGTGCAGGTTGTGGATGGTGGTCAGCATGGGGCCGAGCATTTCATTGCAGCGGTCCAGGTGGTGCAGGTAGGCGCGGCTGAAGTTCTGGCAGGTGTGGCAGCTGCAGGTGTAGTCCAGCGGCTGCTCATCGCTCTTGTAGCGGGCGTTGCGAAGGCGCAGGTCGCCAAAGCGGGTGAACAGGTGGCCGTTGCGCGCATTGCGTGTGGGCATCACGCAGTCGAACATGTCCACGCCCGCGGCCACGCCGGCCACCAGGTCTTCGGGCGTGCCCACGCCCATCAGGTAGCGGGGTTTGTTGGCAGGCAGCTTGTGCACGATGTGGTCCATCACGCGCAGCATCTCGTCCTTGGGCTCGCCCACGCTCACGCCGCCGACCGCGTAGCCGGGCAGGTTCATGTCGACCAGGCCGGCCAGGGATTCTTCGCGCAGGTTCTCGAACATGCCGCCTTGCACGATGCCGAACAGGGCGTTGGGGTTCTGCAGTTTGTCGAATTCGGCGATGCAGCGCCTGGCCCAGCGCAGGCTCAATTCCATCGACACGCGGGCTTCGCGTTCGGTGGTGATGTGGCCGTTGGCCTTGCCCTCGCTGCCGCCCTTCCAGTAGGGCGTGCACTCGTCGAACTGCATGACGATGTCGGAATTGAGCACGGTCTGGATCTGCATGCTGACCTCGGGCGTCAGGAAGAGCTTGTCGCCGTTGACCGGCGAGGCAAAGCGCACGCCTTCCTCGCTGATCTTGCGCATTTCGCCCAGCGACCACACCTGGAAGCCGCCCGAGTCCGTCAGGATGGGCTTTTGCCAGCTCTCGAACTTGTGCAGGCCGCCGAACTGCTTCATCACATCGAGGCCAGGCCGCATCCACAGGTGGAAGGTGTTGCCCAGGATGATCTGGGCGCCCATTTCCTCGAGCGAGCGCGGCATGACGCCCTTGACGGTGCCATAGGTGCCCACGGGCATGAAGATGGGGGTCTCGACCACGCCGTGGTTGAGGGTGAGGCGGCCACGGCGGGCGTGGCCTTCGGTCTTGATCAGGTCGAAATTCAGCATGCCGGTATTGTCGCCGCACTGACCGGGGCGCCGCGCTCAGGCCGCTTTCGCTTGGTGCAATGCCAGCAATTGTTCCAGCAAGCGCTCGCTGCGGAAGGGTTTGGCCATCACCGGCTGGCCGGACGCGCTCAGTCGGGCGATCTCGGCCGGGTCGGTGTCGCCCGAGATGATCAGGGTGTACAGCGACACCCCGGATTCGCGCAGGTAGGCCTGGATGGTCTGGCTCAATTGCAGGCCGTTGATGCCGGGCAGGCGGTAGTCGGTGATGAGGATGTCGGGGCGCTGCTGGCGCGAGGTCGTGGCCAGCAGTTGCGGCAGTTCATCGAGCAGGCCTTCGCCATCGGGCCAGGTGCGCACTTGCGCCCCCCAGCTTTGAAGCATCTCGCCCAGGGCGCGGCGCAGGATGGGGTCGTCTTCCACCACCCAAACGTTGCGGCCGGTCATGGGCTGCTCGGGCGAGGCGGGTTTCACCGGCTTGCTGGTGTTGACGTGGTTGAGCGGCAGTTCGATCGAGAAGCAGGAGCCGCGGCCCACGCGCGACTTGACCGTGACCTGCTCGCCCAGCAGCGAGGCCGTGCGCCGCACGATGGCCAGGCCCAGGCCGATGCCCCGGCTGCGGTCGCGCGCGGCATTGCTGACTTGGTAGAACTCGTCGAAGATGCGTTCCTGCTGGTCGGGCGCGATGCCGATGCCGGTGTCCCAGACCTCGATGCGCAGCCGGCGTTTGCCATGGCGGCGCACGGCCACCAGCACACCGCCTTGCTGCGTGTAGCGGATCGCGTTGGCCACCAGGTTGCGCAGCACGCCGTGGATCAGCACGGGGTCGGTCAGCACGGTGAGGTGCGGGCCGGCATCGGCCGGGAAGCGGAAGCGCAGTTGCAGGCCCTTGGCCTCGGCCGCGCTGTTCTCGTGCACGCGCACGGCCTGGAACACGTCGTTCAGGCAGACCGGCTGGAACTGCACCTGCACGGCACCCGCGTCCAGGCGCGAAATGTCGAGCAAGCCCACCAGCAGCGATTCCATCGAGGCGACGGCCTCGTCCAGCATGTCGGTCAGCTCGCGCACGGGCGGTTCGACCTTCTGCTGGCGCAGCAGGCTCACCAGCAGGCCGATGGCGGCCGTGGGCTGGCGCAGGTCGTGGCTGGCCGAGGCCAGGAAGCGCGTCTTCGACTGGTTGGCCACTTCGAGCGCGCGCGTGCGTTCGGCCACGCGTTCTTCCAGCGTGATGTTCATGCGCTCCGACAGGTTCATGGTGTCCACGAACTTGCGCATCAGCGTGAGCGCGTAGCCCAGGAAGATGATGGGGGTGCTGTAGGGCGTCCAGAACAGGTCGGTGACGTCCAGGTAGGAGGTCAGGAAGAGGTAGTCGTGCGCCACGCTGACCAGGGTGCCGACCGGGCCGGCGGTCATGAAGATGGTTTCGAGCCAATGGCGCTTCCAGGCTTCTTGCACCACCTTGATGACCACGACGATGCCGCAGACCATCATCAGCGGGTAGACGATCAGCCGCAGGGTGTCCATGTGAGGCGTGTCCACCGCCGCGAACGACGCGACCAGCAGGACGCCCAGCAGGAGCCGCATGGGGTTGATGACGCGCTGCAGGTTGACATTGGCATAGCTCATGCCGAAGGCGAAGAGGTAGAAGGTGGTGATCGCCTGCGACGAGAAGAACAGCCAGTCCACGATGGGGACCGGCCAGCCGATGGTCTCCAGGAAATAGAAGGCATTGCGCGAGGACATGATGACCATCAGCCCGCCGAAGTAGGCGAACACCTTGTCCGACGGCCGAGCGCGCCAGGCCAGCAACAGGAACAGGGCCATGCCCGCGACCGTCCAGTTCAGGGTCTTGGGCAGGTCGACGGTCAGCGAAGTCCACGTGTCGAAGTCCGCGCGCATGTGCGCGATCGGGCCTGCGGCCATGGGCGAGATGCCCGGCTTGCGGAAGGGCCCCATGCGCACGTCGATCTCGATGTCGTTGTCGCCCGCCAGCAGCACGTTCACCGGCAGCTCGATCAGGTAGGGCAGGGTGGCCATGCTGGTGACCTCGGCGCCTTCCATGTGGCGCGTGGTCAGTTGGATGCCGTTGACGGTGATGCGGTGGTTGCCCGGCAAGCGGTCGATGCGCAAGGCCCAGGCGACGGTGGGCGAATGCGCCATGTAGAGTTTGGCGCGGTAACAGGCCACGGCTGGCAGCTTCAGGTTGTGTGCTTTCCAGTCATCGGGCAACCTGACCGGGATCTCGGCCTGGTGCTCGGAGCACAGGCCCTTGGCCAGGGTGGCGTTGGTCACCACGATGCTGGGCGCCGCCCACGCGCTGCCCATGGCCCAGAGGACCAGCAGCACCCCCAAGTGCCGTAGGTAGTTGTTCATTCCATTCCCAATGTTTTTTTATCGTGAGTGCCTGGCCAGGCCTGGCGGGTCTACCGCTGTATCAACATCGCATCGCCATAGCTGAAGAACCGGTATTGGTGCTCGATCGCATGCCGGTACAGCGCCCGGATGTGTTCGTAGCCCGCGAGCGCGCTGACCAGCATCATCAGTGTGCTCTTGGGCAGGTGGAAGTTCGTGATCAGCACATCGACCACCTTGAACTCGAAGCCCGGGGTGATGAAGATGGCGGTGTCGCGGCTACCGGCTTTGAGGATCTGGTGGGGTGCGCAGAACAGCGCGGCGGACTCCAGCGCGCGCAAGGTGGTGGTGCCCACGGCGACCACGCGTCCGCCCTGGGCCTTGGTGCGCTCGATGGCCTCGACGGTGGACTGGGCCACTTCGAACCACTCGCTGTGCATCTTGTGCTCGGCAAGGTTCTCGGTGCGCACAGGCTGGAAGGTGCCAGCCCCGACGTGCAGCGTGACCTCGGCAGTCTGCACGCCGCGCCGGGCCAGCGCCGCCAGCAGCGCCTCGTCGAAATGCAGGGCGGCGGTGGGGGCCGCCACGGCGCCCGGGCGCGCTGCGAACACCGTCTGGTAACGCTGGACGTCCTCGCTCGAATCGTCGTGGGTGATGTAGGGCGGCAGTGGCACGTGGCCGTGCTGCTCCAGCAAGGTCAAGGGGTCGCCGGAAAACCGCAGGTGGAAGAGGCCGTCATCAGGGCCGCCGCGCCCCAGCACTTCGGCATCGAAGGCGTCCGCGAAGCGCACCACGCTGCCGGCCTTGGGTGATTTGCTGGCGCGCATGTGGGCGAGCACTTCCTGGCCGGGCAGCACGCGCTCAACCAGGGCTTCCACCGAGCCGCCGCTGCTTTTCAGGCCATGCAAGCGGGCCTTGATCACGCGGGTGTTGTTGAAGACCAGGAGGTCGCCGGGATTCAGCAGCGAGGGCAGGTCGCGGAAGACACGGTCGATGACTTCGGGGCCCCTGCCGTCCAGCAACCGGGAGGCGCTGCGTTCGGCGGCGGGGTGTTGGGCGATCAGTTCGGGCGGAAGCTCGAAATCGAAGTCGCCAAGGGAAAAACTGCGTGTCATGACGGGTGCCATTGAGGGGCTGACGAGCCCCGTGCCAAGGAAAGGCATGATTGTCCGCGAAACCCCGCATGTCAATGCACGTTAATCACCACCTGTTGCGGGGGGGTGCGGGTCCATTTCACGCGCGGTTTGTCTGCGGGTGTACTTTGTTCGGACAAGGCGGCTAAGCGTTCTCCCGGCTTGCGTTCCTGGCGGCATTGCACAATCCGGATTCATCCACATGTGACAAGCAGCCCTTCCGTGCCGGCCAAGCCCACCCCCAGTCGCCCCGCTCAATCGGCACCCGCCAAGGCCATGGACAAGCTGGGCCTGGTGCGAGACATCGACCTGGCGCTGCACCTGCCGCTGCGCTACGAGGACGAAACCCGGCTCACCTTGCTGCGCGATGCCCGCGATGGCGACACGGTGCAGGTCGAAGGCGTGGTGCGCGACAACCGCATCGAGCTGCGTTCGCGCCGGCAGTTGCTGGTGAAGCTGGACGACGGCACGGGCGAGGTGCAACTGCGTTTCCTGAACTTCTACGCCACCCAGCAAAAGGCCTGGGCGCCCGGCGTGCGCCTGCGCGTGCGAGGCGAGTTGCGCCATGGATTCTTGGGGCGCGAGATGATGCACCCCAGCGTCAAGGTGGTGAGCGAAGGCGCGCCGCTGGCCGAGGCGCTGACCCCGGTGTATCCCACCAGCGCGGGCCTGCCGCAGACCTACCTGCGCAAGGCCGTGGCCTCGGGTTTGATGCGCGCCCCGCTGGACGAGATTCTGCCCGCCGGGGTGATGCCTGCCTCCTGGCCCAGCCTGCGCCAGGCCTTGAACTTCCTGCACCACCCCAGCCCGGAGGTTTCGCTCGCCACCCTGGAAGACCACAGCCACCCCGCCTGGATGCGCCTGAAGTACGAAGAGTTGCTGGCCCAGCAGCTGTCGCAATTGCAGGCCCGCCAGGAGCGGGCTCATTTGCAGGCCCCGGCGCTGCCCTCGCGCGACGGCGGCCTGCACGAGCGCCTCTTGCAGGTGCTGCCCTTCCAGCTGACCGCCGCCCAGCGCCGGGTGAGTGACGAAATCGCGCAAGACTTGGCGCGTCCCCAACCCATGCACCGCCTGCTGCAAGGCGATGTGGGCTCAGGCAAGACCGTGGTGGCCGCGCTGGCCGCCGCCGTGGCCATCGACGCGGGCTGGCAATGTGCCCTGATGGCGCCCACCGAGATCCTGGCCGAGCAGCACTTCCGCAAACTGGTGGGCTGGCTCGAACCGCTCGGCATCCAGGTCGCCTGGCTCACCGGCAGCCTCAAAGCCAAGGCCAAGCGCGAGCAGATGGCCCTGGTGGCCTCGGGCGAGGCGCAACTGGTGGTGGGCACGCACGCCGTCATCCAGGACCAGGTCGAGTTCGCCAAGCTGGGCCTGGCCCTCATCGACGAACAACACCGCTTCGGGGTGGCCCAGCGCCTTCAACTGCGCAGCAAGCTCAAGGGCACCGACATGGAGCCCCACCTGCTGATGATGAGCGCCACGCCCATCCCGCGCACCCTGGCCATGACCTACCTGGCCGACCTCGAAGTCAGCACCATCGACGAGTTGCCGCCGGGCCGCACGCCCATCGTCACCAAGGTCTTCGCCGACTCACGCCGCGACGAGGTCATCGAGCGCATCCGCGACGAGGCGGCCAAAGGCGCCCAGGCCTATTGGGTCTGCCCGCTGATCGATGAAACCGAAGAGGCCGACCAGAAGGCCGACCAGAAGGCGGGCCGCGACAGCAATCGCCGCCCGCCACTGGACCTGAGCAACGTCACGCACACGCACCAGGAGCTGTCGGATGCCTTGCATGGCCATGCCGTCGGCCTGTTGCATGGGCGTCTGCCCGCGGCCGAGAAAGCCGAGGTGATGGACCGCTTCTCGCGCGGCGAGCTGTCGGTGCTGGTGGCCACCACCGTGATCGAAGTGGGGGTCGATGTGCCCAACGCCAGCCTGATGGTCATCGAGCATGCCGAGCGCTTCGGCCTGAGCCAGTTGCACCAGTTGCGCGGCCGGGTGGGGCGCGGCGCGGTGGCCAGCGTCTGCGTGCTGCTGTATTCGTCGCCCCTGTCGGATTCGGGCAAGTCGCGCCTGAAGGCCATGGTCGAGACCAACGACGGCTTCGAGATCGCGCGCCGAGACCTCGACATTCGGGGCCCTGGCGAGTTCATGGGGGCGCGCCAATCGGGCGCAGCCCTGCTGCGTTTCGCCGACCTGGGCGAAGACCAGCCCCTGGTCGATCGCGCCCGCGAAGCCGCCCTGGCTTTGCTGCGCGACCACCCGCAGATCGCCCAGCGCCACGTGCAGCGCTGGCTGGGCCGCAAGGCCGAATACCTCAAGGCCTGAGCGTCGGTATCATCCTGCCATGACCCTGACCGAATTACGTTACATCGTCGCCGTCGCCCGCGAGCGCCACTTTGGCCGCGCCGCCGAGGCCTGCTTCGTGTCGCAGCCCACCTTGTCGGTGGCCGTCAAGAAGCTGGAAGACGAACTGGACGTGAAGCTGTTCGAACGCGGCAGCGCCGAGATCAGCGTCACCGCCTTGGGCGAAGAAATCGTTCGCCAGGCCCAGGCCGTGCTGGAGCAGGCCCAGTCCATCAAGGAAATCGCCAAGCGCGGCAAGGACCCCCTGGGCGGCCCCTTGCGCCTGGGCGTCATCTACACCATCGGCCCCTACCTGCTGCCCGACCTGGTGCGCAACACCATCACCCGTGTGCCGCAGATGCCCTTGATGCTGCAAGAGAACTTCACCGTCAAGCTGCTGGAAATGCTGCGCGCCGGCGAACTCGATTGCGCCATCCTGGCCGAGCCCTTTCCCGATGCCGGCCTGGCGGTGGCGCCCTTGTACGACGAGCCCTTCATGGTGGCCGTGCCCAAGACCCATGCGCTGGCGCAACGTGAGCACATCGGCGCCGAAGAGCTCAAGCGCGAGACCATGCTGCTGCTGGGCACGGGCCATTGCTTCCGCGATCACGTGCTCGACGTCTGCCCCGAGTTCGCGCGCTTTTCAAGCGATGCCGAAGGCATCCGCAAGAGCTTTGAAGGCTCCTCGCTGGAAACCATCAAGCACATGGTGGCCGCGGGCATGGGGGTGACCGTGGTGCCCCGCCTGTCGGTGCCCGCCGAGCCGCATCCGCACTTGGCCTTCATCCCCTTCGATGCACCGGTTCCCACACGCCGCGTGGTGCTGGTCTGGCGCCGGAGCTTCACGCGCTACGAAGCCATCGCGGCCTTGCGCAACGCGGTCTATGCCTGCCCGCTGGAGGGCGTGGAGCGGCTGACGGGCTGATGGATGCCCGAGGTGTCATCGGGCTCGAAACAATCCACCACCGAGAAATACAGCGAGGCATAGAACGCCGAGGCCATCCACATGGCGCCCACGGTGACCAGCACGTTCACCAACATGGGCGAGCCCAGCACCGCCGCCAGCAAGCTGTTGACGAGGATCAGGACCACGGCCACGCCTAGCCAGCCCGCGCCGAACAAGATGAACGCCCCGAGGTTGCGCCATGACGCGATGGTGCTGAAGAACAAGGCCTTGCCCAAAGGCAGCTTGGCCCAATAGGTCAGCGCCGGGGTGTGCCAGAAGACCAGCGACACGGGGATGGTCAGCATGAACTGCCAAAGCATGGCCGATTGCACATTGGGATCGGTCACCAGGTCGGAGGTTTCCTTGGCGTTTTTCATGGCGGTGGCCAGCGTGTCCGAGCCCGGGCCGAAGGCATCCGCCAGAACCATGACGAGCAAAGTGGCCAGCAGGTAGGCACCACCGAGCTTGGCCCACATCCACTTCATGCTCGACGGCTGGCCGCGCAAGGGTTCGAGGAACACACCGGGCGTGACGCGCTGCGTCATCAGCACCCGCCGGCTGGCCAGCATGAAGCCCATCCACACCAGGGGCATCAGCGACACGACGAGCAGCGGACCCAGCGCGGGCACACCGATCTGCGCGAGGATCTCGCAGGTGATGATGGCCGCGCACACGATCAGCCCCCACAGGCCCACAAAGCCCATGGGTTGGCGGATGCAGGCCCGCAGGCCATGGCCCATCCAGGTCAGGCCCATGCGGGCCGGCATGATGCGAAGCTTCATGCGGGCGTGGCCCCGCTGATCGACGTGGGGCGCTGGTAGTGCCAGGGCGTCTGGCGCCTTTGCCGCAGCACCCGCTCGAAATGGGTGGGGTCGTGCGCTTGAAGCATGGCGGCGTCCCGGGGCAGGTGGAAGTCCCACAGCCGCGAGGTCCAGAAACGCAGGGCCGCCGAGCGCAGCAAGGCGGGCAACAGCGCCAGTTCGTCGTCGCTCAAGCGACGCTGCTGGTCATAGGCGGCCACGAAGGCCTGCGCGCGGGCCGTGTCCAGTTCGCCCGTGGACAGGTCGATGCACCAATCGTTCAGGCACACGGCGATGTCGAAGGCGAAGGTGTCGCAACCCGCGAAGTAGAAATCGAAAAAGCCCGACAGCGTGGGGCCGTCGAACATGACGTTGTCGCGGAATAGGTCGGCGTGGATGGGGCCTTGGGGCAAGCCCAGGTAGGCCTGGGAACCCGCCAGGGATTGCTGGAAAGCCAGCTCCGATTCGATCAGTTCGCGCTGGGCTTCGTCCATGAAGGGCACGACCACGGGGACCGTTTCGTTCCACCAGGCCAGGCCGCGCAGATTGGGCTGGTGCGCGGGGTAGTCCTGGCCGGCCAGGTGCATGCGCGCCAACATGGCGCCCACCTGGGCACAGTCGGCCGCTTGCGGTGCCAGCTGGTTGCGGCCCTTGAGCTTGGTGACCACGGCCGCGGGCTTGCCCTTGAGCGTGTGAAGGATCGTGCCTTGCGCATCGGCCTGGGGCGCAGGCACGGGGATGCCGTGCTCGGCCAGGTGGCGCATCAGTTCGAGGTAGAAGGGCAGTTGTTCGAAGCTCAGGCGTTCGAACAAGGTCAGCACGTAGTCGCCCCGGTCGGTGCTGGCGAAGTAGTTGGTGTTCTCGATGCCCGAGGTCGCACCTTGCAGCGATTGCAGGGCACCGAGCCCCAGGCTTGAGAACAGGCCCGAGGCTTCCAGCGGGGACACTTCAGTGAAAACGGCCATGAGACAGGTCGGACAGCAAAGGCGGCCAGGTGCATGGCACTGGCTCGGGGAAAGCCCTCGAACGTAGGCGAAAACCCTCAACGTTCGGGGAGCGCGGAGCCTGTGATTGTAGGAGTCGCTGTGGCAGACTGCGCATAGTTCTGAAATCAAGCCCCCCAAGGTTGGCGGGGCACGCAAATTTCCCCAAGAGGAGCCGGTTGATCATCATGCGTACCCAAGCACTGTGCACATCATTGTCGTTCAAGCGACTGTCCCTGGCCGCGGCCGTCGTTTCAGGCGTGCTGGCGAGTTCGGTGGCTCACGCTGGACCCTTCAGTGCTTACATTGGCGCGACGGCTGGCCTGGCGCCCAGCGCACAGAGCTGCGATGGCTACGCCGACTGTGATCGCGTGGCGGCTGGCGCCAAGTTGTTCGGTGGTTGGAACGTCACCCCCAATGTCGCCGCAGAGGTGAACTACTTCTATTTCGGCAAGACCGACAGCGGTGCCAACCTGGCCAACAAGGCCAGCCGTGCCGTGAGCGCCAAGGCGGTCTCCTTGGGCATGAACTGGACCATCGAACTGTTCGAAGTGGCCACCAGCAATGTCCGCCTGGGCGTGGCGCGCGTGAAGAACACGGCCGACATCACCAATGCCGCCGGTGCACTCAGCCACCAGACCGACCAGACCACCTCGCCTTACCTGGGCCTGGGCATGTCCTTCCCCTTCAACCGCAACCTGCGCATGGTCATGGGCTACGACTTCATCCAGGTTCCTGGTGGTCAGAACCGCAACCTCCACATGTTGTCGGGCGGATTCCAGGGCGAGTTCTGATCGACCTGGCTTGAGGCCTGCGCCACGCAGGCCTCACAATGCTGGCCATGAGTGATCTGGCCTTTTCTTCTGATGCCGCCCCGACCCTGTTGTTGGTGGACGGCTCCAGCTACCTGTACCGCGCCTTCCACGCCATGCCTGACCTCCGTGGTCCGCAAGGCGAGCCCACGGGCGCCCTGCACGGCATGGTCAACATGCTGCGCCTTTTGCGAAAACAGGTGGCCTCCAGCCACGCGGTCTGCGTGTTCGACGCCAAGGGCCCGACCTTCCGTGACGAGTGGTACGCCGACTACAAGGCGCACCGCCCCTCCATGCCGGAGGACCTGGCGGCCCAGGTGGCGCCCATCCATGAAGTCGTCAAGCTGCTGGGCTGGCCCGTGCTGGAAGTGCCCGGCATCGAGGCCGACGACGCCATCGGCACGCTGTGCGTGGTTGGTGCGGCGGCGGGCTACAAGGTCATCGTCTCCACAGGCGACAAGGACCTCGCCCAGCTGGTGAACGAGCGCGTCACGCTGGTCAACACCATGAGCAACGAAACGCTGGACGAGGCCGGCGTGCTGGCCAAGTTCGGCGTGGCGCCGAATCGCATCGTCGATTACCTGACCCTGGTGGGCGACGCGGTCGACAACATCCCGGGTGTCGAGAAAGTCGGCCCGAAGACCGCGGCCAAATGGATCGCCGAGCACGGCTCGCTCGACCAGCTCGTGGCCGTGGCCGACACCATCAAAGGCGTGGCGGGCGAGAACCTGCGCAAGGCCCTCGATTGGTTGCCCATGGGCCGCAAGCTCATCACCGTGCGCACCGACTGCGACCTGTGCGAGCACGTGCCCCAATGGCCCTTGCTGGACGCCCTGGCCTTGCGCGAGCCCGACCAGCTGGCCTTGAAGGATTTCGCGGCCACGCATGGTTTCAAAACGTGGTTGCGCGAGTTGGAACAGGCCCTGGGCACACCGCCCGCTGCCGCCGCCAAGAAGGCGGTGGCCGCCAAAGCGAGCGGCACGGACGACCTGTTCAGCGCCGAGGCGGTGGTCGATGCCATCGAAGAGGTCGTTGAATCCGCGCTTGAAACCCAGTACGACACCGTCACCGACTGGCCCACCTTCGACCGTTGGCTGGCCAAGATCGAATCGGCCGATCTCACAGCCTTCGACACGGAGACCGATTCGCTCGACCCGATGAAGGCGCGCATCGTCGGCCTGTCGTTTTCTGTGAAGGTGGGCGAGGCGGCCTACATCCCGCTGGCCCACCAGGGCCCCGACGTGACCGAGCAACTGCCGATGGACGAGGTGCTGGCTCGGCTGACGCCCTGGCTGGAAGGCGCCACCCACCTCAAGGTCGGCCAGAACATCAAGTACGACACCCATGTGCTGGCCAACCACGGCATCCAAGTCCAAGGCTATGCGCACGACACCATGCTGCAAAGCTATGTGCTCGAAGCCCACAAGCCGCATGGCCTGGAGAGCTTGTCGCTGCGCTTCCTGGGCCGCAAAGGCCTGAGCTACGAAGACGTGACCGGCAAGGGCGCGCAGCAGATTCCATTCGCGCAGGTGGCCGTGGAGCGTGCCTCGCAATACTCGTGCGAAGACAGCGACCTGACCCTGCACCTGCACCAAGTCTTGTGGCCGCAACTGCAGGCCGAGCCGCAACTGCTCGATGTGTACCAGCGCCTGGAGATGCCCGTCTCGCAACTGCTGCAGCGCATCGAGCGCAACGGCGTGCTGATCGACCGCGACAAGTTGCAGCAGCAAAGCCATGAGCTGGCGCAGCGCATCGTCACGCTTGAACAGGAAGCCTACGACCTCGCCGGCCAGCCCTTCAACCTGGGCTCGCCCAAGCAGTTGGGCGAGATCCTCTTCGTCAAGCAAGGCCTGCCCGTGGTCAAGAAAACCGCCACCGGCGCGCCATCGACCAACGAAGAGGTGCTGGAAAAACTGGCCGAGGACTACCCGCTGCCCGCCCGCATCCTCGAATACCGCGGCATGGCCAAGCTCAAGTCCACTTACACGGACAAGCTGCCCTTGATGATCAATGCCGAGACCGGCCGCGTGCACACCAACTACGCACAGGCCGTGGCCGTGACCGGGCGCCTGTCCAGCAACGACCCCAATCTGCAGAACATCCCCGTGCGCACGGTGGAAGGCCGCCGCATCCGCGAGGCCTTCATCGCACCGCCGGGCCACGTCATCGTCTCGGCCGACTACTCTCAGATCGAGCTGCGCATCATGGCTCACATCTCGCAGGACGAGAGCCTGCTGCGCGCCTTCTCCGACGGCCTGGACGTGCACCGCGCCACCGCCAGCGAGGTCTTCGGCGTGGCGGTGGACGAGGTGTCCAACGAGCACCGCCGCTATGCCAAGGTCATCAATTTCGGCTTGATCTACGGCATGAGCGCCCACGGCCTGGCCAAGAACCTGGGCATCGAGCGTTCCGCGGCGGCCAACTACATCGAGCGCTACTTCCAGCGCTTCGCGGGGGTCAAGCGCTACATGGACGAGACCCGCGCCGAGGCCAAGGCGCAGGGCTATGTCGAAACCGTGTTCGGCCGCCGCCTTTGGCTGCCCGAGATCAACAGCCCCAACGGCCCCAGCCGCGCCGGTGCCGAGCGGGCCGCCATCAACGCGCCCATGCAGGGCACCGCCGCCGACCTGATCAAACTGGCCATGATCGACGTGCAGAAGGCGCTGGACGCCGAGGGCAAGTCCAGCCTGATCATCATGCAGGTGCACGACGAACTGGTGTTGCAGGTGCCCGAGGCCGAGCTGGAGTGGGTGCGCACCCAGGTGCCCGCCCTGATGGCCTCGGTCGCGCAACTGCGCGTGCCTTTGCTGGCCGAGGTGGGGTCCGGGCCCAATTGGGAATCCGCCCATTGACCCAGGCAGGATGTCAAACGTTTGTCACAATCATTGCGTACACTGATTCGCCCCATTCCGTGTTGTTGACTGGGGCCAGTCGATCAGAACAAACATGAATCCGTCAGACGAGGTGCCATCGGCATCGGGAGCTTCGCGCTTGAAACTGCTCAGCCGAGAACAGGCCATCCTGGAGTTCAACCGCCGTGTGCTGGCCCAGGCCCAACGCGACGACGTGCCCCTGCTTGAGCGCTTGCGCTACATCTGCATCGTCTCGTCGAACTTCGACGAGTTTTTCGAGGTGCGCTACGCCGACGTGCTCGAGGCCTCGCGCATGCAGGGCACGGGCATTGGCCCGCAGTATTTGTCGGATGTCTCTGACGAGGCGCACCGCCTGGTGCAAGAGCAATACCAGATCTTCAACGAGGTGGTCGGTCCGGCGCTGAAGGCCGAGGGCATCGACATCCTCAACCACGCCGACCGCGACCTGATGCAGCGCGAATGGGTGTCTGGCTTCTTCCACAAGCAGGTGCGGCCGCTGTTGGTTCCGATCGGGCTGGACCCTTCCCACCCCTTCCCGCAAGTCGCCAACAAGACGCTGAACTTCATCGTCAAGCTGGGCGGGCGCGATGCCTTCGGGCGTGACAATTCCATCGCGATCGTGCGCATCCCGCGCGTCCTGCCCCGCGTGATCCGCCTGCCGGAAGACATCAGCCATGGACGCCAGTCCTTCGTGCTGCTGTCCAGCGTGATCCGCGCGCACCTGCACGAGTTGTTCCCAGGGCGCGAGATCCTGTCCTTCTCGCAGTTCCGCGTCACGCGCGATTCCGACATCGACGTCGATGAAGACGACGTGACCGACCTGCGCCAGGCCTTGCGCACCAAGATGAGCACGCGCCAGTTCGGCCAGACCATCCGGCTGGAAGTGGTCAGCAGTTGTCCGGCCGAGCTGTCGGACTTCTTGCTGGAGCAGTTTGGCCTGACCGAGCAGGCCTTGTACAAGGTCAATGGCCCCGTTAATTTGGTGCGCCTGACGCAGTTGATCGACCAGGTGCAGGGCAAGAAGCTGCGCTTCCCGGCTTACCTGCCAGGCTGGCCCGAAGGCCTGCCCCAACAGGGCGGCATGCTGGAGCACCTGCGCAAGGGCGACATCCTGCTGCACCACCCCTTCGAGTCCTTCGACACGGTGGTTGAATTCCTGCGCGAAGCCGTCCACGACCCCGATGTGCTCGCCATCAAGCAGACCATCTACCGCACGGGCAGCGAGTCCGTGCTGATGGAACTGCTGCTCGAGGCCGTGCGCCGTGGCAAGGAAGTGCTGGCCGTGGTGGAGCTGAAGGCCCGCTTCGACGAAGAGGCCAACATCAACTGGGCCGAGCGCCTTGAGGCCCTGGGCGCCCAGGTGGTCTACGGCATCGTGGGTTTGAAAACCCACGCCAAGATGATGCTGGTCACGCGCCGGGAAGGCACGCGCCTGCGCCGCTATGCGCACTTGTCCACCGGCAACTACAACCCACGCACGGCCGGCGTCTACACCGACGTGGGCTACCTGACCACCAGCCAGGAAATCACGGCCGACGTCGACATGGTGTTCCAGCAGCTGTCCAGCCTGACGCAATTGCGCTCGCCCAAGCAGCTGATGCTGGCGCCTTTCGGCCTGCAGAAGCAGCTGATCCGCGTGATGGCGCGGGTGGGTGAAGCGGCGCAAGCCGGGCACCCCGCGCGCATCGTGCTCAAGCTCAACTCCCTGACCGACGAACCCTTGATCATGGCCCTGATCGAGGCCGGTCAGGCCGGCGCGAAGATCGACCTGGTCGTGCGCGGCGCCTGCGTGCTGCCCCCTGGTGTGCAAGGGTTCACCGACAACATCCGCGTTCGCTCGGTGGTGGGCCGCATGCTGGAGCACACCCGCATCCTCTATTTCCGCTGGGGCGAAACCGAGCACGAAGAGGCCTTGTACCTTTCCAGCGCCGACTGGATGAACCGCAACATGACGCGCCGCATCGAGGTGGCCTGGCCAGTGCGCGACCTGGCCCTGCGCCAGCGCGTGATCGACGAATGCCTGGTGCCTTACCTCATGGACAGTTGCGATGCCTGGCAGCAATTGAGCGACGGCCGCTACGAACGCGTGGGCGTGGACGGCCCCAGTGCCCAGCGCGCGCTGATGGAACTGCACCGAGCGGTGGATTGACACGAAGGGCAAGCACCATGGACCTCATCCTCTGGCGACACGCGCAAGCCCAGGCCCACGTGCCCGAGGACGGTTCGCCCGCCTCGTTCGAGGCCGACCTGGCCCGGACCCTCACACCCAAAGGCGACCGACAGGCCGAACGCATGGCCGCCTGGCTGAACCAGCGCCTGACCGACACCACGCGCATCCTGGTCAGCCCCGCCCGTCGTACGCAGCAAACGGCCCAGGCCCTGGGCCGCTCCTTCAAGACCGTGGGCACCATCGCGCCAGACGCCTCGGTCGAGGACCTGCTGCTGGCCGCCCGCTGGCCCAACGCCAAGGACCCGGTGCTGCTGGTAGGCCACCAGCCCACGCTGGGCTTGCTGGCCGCCCGCCTGTTGACGGGCCAGGACCTGCCCTGGGCCATCCGCAAGGGCGGGGTCTGGTGGTTCCGCGGCCGCGAGCGGGAAGGGTTGCTGGAAGTGACCTTGCACGCGGTGCAGTCCCCCGACTTCCTGTGATCCGGCAGGGGCAAGCCGATTCCCGGGATAATCAGGGCTCCATGAGCCCACCATCCGCCTTGCCCACCACCGCCGCCATCGCGGCAGCGCCTGAACCAGACCGCTGGCATTTCAGGCACCCGGTCCGCATCTATTGGGAAGACACCGACGCGGGCGGCATCGTGTTCTACGGCAACTACCTCAAGTTCATGGAGCGCGCCCGCAGCGAATGGCTGAGCGCCCTGGGCCTGAGCCAGGAACACCTGCGCAGCGCCGGGCAGGGCATGTTCGTGGTCGGTGAAACCCAGTTGCGCTACCTCAAGCCTGCCCGCCTGGACGACCTGCTCACCGTCACCGTTCGGCTGGTGGAACTCGGCCGTGCGACCATCGCCTTCCAGCAAGAGGTGTGGCGGGGTGATACCGTGCTGACCCAAGGGCGCGTGCGCATCGGCTGGGTCGAGCCTTTCGAGGACCACTTCAAGCCTGGCCGCATTCCCGCCCAGATCCTGGCCCTGTTGCCGACACCCATTCAGACTCCGGAGGTTGACCGTCCATGAATCAAGACTTGTCCATCATTGAATTGGTGAAGCATGCCAGCGTGGTGGTGCAGATCGTGCTGGTGCTGCTGCTGGCCGTGTCGCTGGCCAGTTGGAGCATCATCTTTGGCAAGGCCATCGGCCTGAAGCGCGTCAAGGGCGACAACGAAGAGTTCGACCGCGAATTCTGGGCCGGCCGCACTTTACAAGAACTTTACCAAGACGCCTCCCGGGCCAGCGGGCCGCCCTCGCCACAAGAACGCATCTTCGCGGCCGGCATGCGCGAGTTCCTCAAACTGCGCGAGCGCCATGTCACCGAGGTGGGCACCTTGCTAGAAGGTTCGCGCCGCGCCATGCGCGCCAGCTACCAGCGCGAGATGGACGTGATCGAATCGCGCCTTGATTTCCTGGGTTCGGTGGGCTCGGTCTCGCCTTACATCGGCCTGTTCGGCACCGTGTGGGGGATCATGCATGCCTTCACCGGCCTGTCGAACATGCAGCAGGTGACGTTGGCCACCGTGGCGCCCGGCATCGCCGAAGCCCTGGTGGCCACGGCCATCGGCCTGTTCGCGGCCATCCCGGCCGTGCTGGCCTACAACAACTTTTCGCGCGACATCGACCGCATCGCCATCCACCTGGAGTCCTTCATCGAGGAGTTCTCCAACATCCTGGCGCGCAACACGCAACCCGCGGCGGGTGCCGCCGGAGCGGTTCGTCCGGCCAGCACCGTTCGCTGAGGCCCAAGCCATGGCGCAAAGCAACTGGCGAGGCGGGCGTGGCCGCCGCACCAAGAACGAGATCAACATGGTGCCGTTCATCGACGTCATGCTGGTCCTGCTCATCATCTTCATGGTCAGCGCACCCTTGATGCCAACCGGCGTGGTCGACCTGCCCAGCGTGGGCAAGGCCAAGCAGGCGCCGGCCAAGGTCATCGAGGTGGTGGTGGGCGAGGGCGACCAGGTCACCCTGCGCGTCGACCAGCAGGACCGCGGCAGCGTGAAGGTCGCAGACCTGGCCTCGCGCGTGAAGGAAGCCCAGGCGAACACGGTGGGTGGCCCCGAAGCGGCACCCGTCATCATCAGCGCCCGCAAGGACGTCCGGTATGACGCCGTGGTCCAGATCATGGACAAACTGCAGCGTGCCGGCGTGGCCCGAGTCGGGTTGACGGTTCACGCCACGGGGGGATGAGCGGCATGGCGGCTGTGCGCGCGGAAGTGTTCCGGCCCAAGGCCGAAGACACCCTGGGCCTGGGCGCGATCCTGGCCCTGGCCGCGCACCTCTTGCTCGTGCTGGCCCTGGCCTTCGGGGTGAGTTGGCGCACGCACACCCCCGAGGTGGCCGAGGCCGAGGTGTGGTCCGAAGTGCCCACGGCCGCCGCGCCAGCGGCCGAGCCGCCGCCACCGCCGCCCACGCCGGTCGAGGAAACCCCGCCACCGCCCCCGGTCCCGCAGGTCGAGCCTGAACCTGAACCTGAACCAGAGCCCGTGGCCGAGATCCAGAAAAAACCCGAGCCCAAGGCCAAGCCGAAGAAGGAAAAGCCGCTGCCGCCGGTGGCCAAGGTCGAGCCCAAGAAAGAAAAGCCCAAGAAGGAAAAACCACCGAAGGAAACCTTCATCACCGAGAAGCCCGTGGCCGCCAAGAAGCCGGCACCCAGCACGCCTCCGACGCCCACCGTGTCGACCGCGGAGCGCGAAGCCCAGCGCAAGGCCGCGATGCAGCGGATGATGAAGGACCTGGGCTCGCTCGGCACGTCCGAGCACTCCGCCGGGCCTTCGGCCAGTTACGTGGGCAAGCTTCGCGCGCGCATCATCCCCAACATCACTTTCCTGATGGACGAGGGCAACGGCAATCCCACGGCCTTCGTCGAGATCCGCTGCGCGCCTGATGGCACCATCCTGTCGCGACGCCTGTTGGATCCCAGTGGTTCGCCAGCTTGGGACAAGGCGGTCCTTGACGGCATCGACAAGACGCGCTCGCTGCCTTTCGACGAAAAAGGTCGCCTGCCGGACACGGTCTTCCAGATCGGCATCAGTCCGCGCGACCGCTGATCTGCGTCACCCGCCAGATCCAGCCCTGGCGCAAGGCCAGTTCCAGCCATGCGCCCAAGTCAAAATCGGTCAAGGCCTGGTCCAGCAAACTGGACAACGGGCGTGACGGCCCGCTTGCCAGGCTGATCATCCAGGACGCCATGCTGGCTTGAGGCAGGGCGACGACCTCGGCGCGCCAGTGGCGGCGCCACACCACGGCCGTCTCAGCCCGTTGGGCGGCCACGGCCTCGCGCAAGGCAGCCAGCGAGGTGGGGTTGGTGGCCGGCTGGTGGGCTTCCCAAAGCGTGACCAGGGGCCAGTCTGATCGGAGCACGCTCAAGCTTGGCCGCAATTCAATCGCCAACTCATTGGGATCGTGCGTGCCCAGGAGGGAGAGTGACTCGGGATCGAACAAGGCGTCGGCGGCGTGTTCGGCGGTGTGCCGTGCCCAGTCCAGCCGGGCGCAGTCGGGCAGGTAGGGCCAATCCTGGACCTCGGGCAGTCGAGCCAAGCAGTCGGGCAAGGCGTCGCCCCACGCCGTCAGGTCACCATGCCGGGGGGGATGCTGGCGCCAAAGCAGCCGGGCCAAACCGGCCAGTGCTTCTTCGCCCAGCAGGGCCTGCACGGTGGGATAAGCAGCGGCCAAGGCGCGTTCGGCGGTCGCGGTGGCATTGCCCTGGTAGGCGGCCAAGCCCTTGACCAGGGCGTCGCCATGCTCATGCCAGCCCGCTTCGGTGTTCTGCGGTCCGGCGCCGTTTGGGCCTTCCCAGATCGCCTGCAAGACGGCGGCCTGGCGTTGGGCTTCGTCCATGCTCATGCCGAGGCCCCCGCTGGCGCCAACACGCTGGCGGACACCTCGTCTGCCTGGCGGGCCTGGTCCCGCAGCACGTCCAGTCCGGGCAGGTCCGTGTCCCATTCAATCAAGGTGGGCGCCGGCCCCAGGTGGCGAATGGCTTCCGCATAGAGTTCCCACACCACGGCGTGCACGGCCGTGCTGTGATCGTCCACCACGACCTGTCCGGGCTGCAAAGGCCAGCGGAATCCCGCCAGGTGCACCTCGCCTACCATCCCGGCCGGCAAGGCGTGCACGAAAGTCAAGGCATGCGCTTTTGCCGCGGCCATGTCCACCGAATCCGGCTGGGCTCGGCGGGCGGCGTTCAAACCATTGACCACCAGGTTGTTGAGGTCGAGCAGCAACTGGCAGCCACTGCGCCGGCACAGTTCGACCAGGAAGTCGGGTTCGGCCAGGCGGTCATCCTGGTAACTGAGGTAAGCGGACAGGTTCTCGATCAGGATGGGCCGGCGCAGACGCGATTGCACCTCGTCCACGTGGCGGACCAGGATGTCCAGCGAGGCCGGGGTGAAGGCCACGGGAAGCAGGTCGCTTGCATGCACCGTGTCGCCCCCGGGCCAGGCGCCTCGGGCAAAGCAGGCGTGGTCGGACACCCGCACCGGGTCGATGCGTTCCACCAAGCGCGCCAGCTTGTCCAGGTGGACCGGGTCCAGGCCACTGGCCGATCCCAGCGACAACCCCACGCCATGCAGGCTCACCGGGTAATGCGCGCGCGCGGCTTGCAGCACGGCCAAGGCCGCGCCGCCGTCGCCGAAAAAGTTCTCGGAATGGACTTCGACGAACCCCAAAGGGGGCAAGTCCGCCATCAACGCCTGGTAGTGGGGCTGGCGAAGCCCGATGCCGGCTTGGCTGGCGGCGGAAAAAACCGCCATCGGCTTACTTCTTGTCGGTTGACTTGGCCAGGGCCACCTTGGCCTCTTCGGCCGACAGGCCGCCCAGCTTGGCGCAGGTGCCCTTGGCCACCAGCTTCCATTCCTCGGCCGACTTGTCCTTGGTGGACTGGCCGGCGCAAGAGTGGCTGCCTGACAGGTTGGCGCAGCTGTTTTCGCCGGCCTTGGCCACGCCAAAGCATTTTTCCTTGCCTTTCTCGGCGCCCATCTCGGCCGAGGCCTGGGACACCAGGCCCAAAGCCATGACGGAGGCGAGGGCAGACGACAGCAGGTGACGTTGGTTCATTTTGTAGACTCCAGAGGAAGTGGTTGACAGTGGGCGGCTTCCATCGCCGCTGATTTCTTGGTCGCCCGAGGTCTCGAAATCTGACACGTCGGCACCGATTTTCCATTTGCCGTGAAAAACTGCCTCAAATGGCCGCTTCACGATCCTAGGCTATTTCATAGCATGGCAACCATTCACGACCATCGTCGGGACGTGGAACCGTTAGGAGTGTCATGACCGATTCACCATTGCCGCCGCTGAACTGGGAGGGTGCCTTGAGCCAGCTCGACTCGGGCGCGTCCAGTCAGGCGGACCAGGACCAGTCCCTGGTCGACAACGAAAGTGGTGTGTTCCTCTGGCCAACCCCTCCCTTCGCGACCTACCCGCCCGCGCGTCAGCAAACCGAGCATGAGACCTGCGAGATCGAGGGCCTCAACGGCCGCATCATGAAGGGGCGCCTGAGCTTCTTCGTGCCCGACGAAGAGGTGGCCCACATCCAGGTGCCGCCCTCGCGCACCACCATGGCGCTGCGTTTCGGGCAGTTCCGCACCTTGCTGCTCACCAGTCCCATCAAGCCGAGGAAGGGCGTGGATGGGCAGGATCCACACGCCTCGATGCTGGGGCACCGCGCCAGCGTTGATTTTCGCGTGAAGTTCAAGGCCGGCGGCCAGATTGAAGGCCGGACCATGGGCC
Organism: Aquabacterium sp.; assembly: GCF_050725395.1. Classification (GTDB taxonomy): domain Bacteria; phylum Pseudomonadota; class Gammaproteobacteria; order Burkholderiales; family Burkholderiaceae_C; genus Aquabacterium. Next base: position 78,438 of record NZ_JBOHHL010000017.1, read on the forward strand.
ACCGGGAGACCGAGTTCGGCATCTTCTTGTTCCCGCCCTTGGGCGACGACGGCAGTGTCCAGCGCCTGTTCGTGGGCCGCGAGGTGCTGGAGAATTTCGAGGTCGGCGGCAAGATCGGCGAGATCCTGGTAGGCAGCAATGCCGTCACCCAGGAGCAGGTCGAACAGGCCGTTGAAACCCAGAGCCAGATGCGCAACCAGAAGCTGGGCGACATCTTGTTGACACAGCAGGTGGTCACCGCCGAGCAACTGTTGGCCGCCATCGAGCAGCAGGGCAAGATGCCCATGGTGCGCATCGGCGAAGCCTTGATGGCGCTGGGCATGATCAACCAGGGCCAACTGGAAGAAGCCCTGGAACAGCAGAAACGCGACCGCAGCGTGCCACTGGGCGAATTGCTGGTCACGCAGGGCCTGGTGTCCCGGCACGACCTGCAAACCGCCCTGGCCCGCAAGATGGGCTACCCGCTGGTCGACCTGGACAAGTTCCCGATCGAGGCCGAGGCCCTGCGCAAGGTGCCTTTCGCCGTCGCACACCGCCTCATGACGGTGCCCTTGTTGCTGCGCGATGGCAGCCTGATCATCGCGGTCGAAGATCCTAGCAAGCGTCTGACGCTCTCAGAGCTGGAGTTCATCACCCAGTGCAAGATCGTCCCAGTGCTGGCCCAGCACACGCAACTCGAATTCGCCATCAAGGACGCGTACAGCAAGATCGGTGCGGACGTCAGCGCCGATGCCTATGGCCGCGCTTCTTCGCTGAACCAGAACAGCGACTTCGACATGGAGCCGCAAAGCTCCGGCTCGCTGATGGAGGACCTGGAAAAGCAGAACCAGGAATCCCAGGGCGAAGACGAGGCACCCATCGAGCAGAGCGACAATTCGCTGGTGCGCTTGATCAACACCATGATCATCGAGGCGCACTCACAGGGCGTCTCCGACATCCACGTCGAAAGCTACCCCGGCAAGGAAAAGATCAAGATCCGCTTCCGCAAGGACGGCGTGCTCATGCCCTACCTGGAGCTGCCGCCCAACTACCGCAGCGCCATGATCGCCCGCATCAAGATCATGTGCGACCTGGACATCTCCGAGCGCCGCAAGCCGCAGGACGGCAAGATCAACTTCGCCAAGTTCGTGCCGCAGCACAAGATCGAGCTGCGCGTGGCCGCCATCCCCACCAACAACGGGATGGAGGACATCGTCATGCGGATCCTGGCCTCGGCCAAGCCCCTGCCGCTCGACAAGATCGGCCTGAGCCCCACGAACCTTTCTCGCCTGAAGGAGGCCATGGAGCGCCCCTATGGCCTGGTGCTGTGCGTGGGCCCCACGGGTTCCGGCAAGACCACCACGCTGCATTCGGCGCTGAGCTTCATCAACGTGCCCGAGCGCAAGATCTGGACGGCCGAAGATCCCGTCGAAATCACCCAGCCCGGCCTGCGCCAGGTGCAGGTGAATCCCAAGATCGATTGGACTTTCGCCAAAGCCCTGCGCGCCTTCCTGCGGGCCGACCCCGACGTCATCATGGTCGGCGAAATGCGCGACAAGGAAACGGCCGGCATGGGCGTCGAAGCCTCGCTGACGGGGCACTTGGTGCTCTCGACCCTGCACACGAACAGTGCGCCCGAGACGGTCACCCGCATGATCGACATGGGGCTGGACCCGTTCAATTTTGCCGACTCGCTGCTCGTGGTGCTGGCCCAGCGCCTGGTGCGCCGCCTGTGCGCGAATTGCCGCGTCACCGAAGTCATGAGCGAGGAAGAAATCGAATTGTTACTGCGGGATTTCCTGCAAATTGCGCCCAAGGATGTGCCTGAATTCAGTCCCGAAGTGGTGCGATCCGATTGGCTCACGCGTTTTGGGCGCGATGGGCAGCTGGTGAAGTACCACAACCCTGGCTGCCCCAAGTGCAACAACACCGGTTACAAGGGCCGTGCGGGCCTGCACGAACTCATGGCCATGAGCCGCGAATTGCGCCACATGATCCAGACCGGTGGCCGTGCCGAACAGATCCAGCAGCTGGCCATGGTCGAGGGCATGCGCACCCTGAGGCAGGATGGCATCGAGAAGGTTTTGATGGGCATCACGAGCATGGAAGAAGTGCGCGCCACCAGCAACGCGTGATGTTGTTGTGCCCATGCCGCACGCTGACCCTGAAAAAGGTGCAAGATAAGCACCAATGAAGTCACAGATGAGCCTGGTCTTCTCCTGGTTTCTCGGGGTTTGAACAAGGCGTGATTTCAGCGATCTTTGGTGTTATGGCGATGCTAGTGTGCTCGCGCCGGGCCACCAGACGGATATCCGGCAGTTCACCCCAGCATCGATGGCTTGTGTCGATGGTTCGGAGGTCTGCATGGACGTGATCAGTAACTTCGCCGCTCGCTATGAGCGCACCCGTGAAGAAGAGTATTCCCTGGAGGAATACCTCGACATCTGCAAGCGCGACAAGACCGCGTACGCCACCGCGGCCGAACGCATGCTGCAAGCCATCGGCGAGCCGCAGACGATCGATACCCGCAACGACACGCGGCTGTCGCGCATCTTCGCCAACAAGGTCATCAAGATCTACCCGGCGTTCCAGGAGTTCTATGGCATGGAAGACGCCATCGAACAGGTGGTGAGCTATTTCCGCCACGCAGCCCAAGGCCTGGAAGAAAAGAAGCAGATCCTGTATTTGCTGGGCCCTGTGGGTGGCGGCAAGTCGTCCATCGCCGAGCGCCTAAAGCAGTTGGCCGAGCGCGTGCCCTTCTATTCGATCAAGGGTTCGCCGGTCAACGAATCGCCGCTGGGGCTGTTCGAGCCCACGGAAGACGGCCCCATCCTGGAAGCCGAATACGGCATTCCCCGCCGCTACCTGCAACGCATCCTCAGCCCTTGGGCCGTGAAGCGCCTGGACGAGTTTGGCGGCGACATCCGCAAGTTCCGCGTCGTCAAGCGCTACCCCAGCGTGCTCAAGCAGGTCGGCATCGCCAAGACCGAGCCGGGCGATGAAAACAACCAGGACATCAGCTCCCTGGTCGGCAAGGTCGACATCCGCAAGCTCGAGACCTACGCCCAGGATGATCCCGATGCGTACAGCTACTCCGGCGGCCTGTGCCTGGCCAACCAGGGCCTGCTTGAATTCGTCGAAATGTTCAAGGCGCCGATCAAGGTGCTGCACCCCCTGTTGACCGCCACGCAAGAAGGCAACTTCAAGGGCACGGAAGGTTTCGGCGCCATCCCCTTCGACGGCGTCGTGCTGGCCCACAGCAATGAAAGCGAATGGAAGGCCTTCCGCAACAACAAGAACAACGAAGCCTTCCTGGACCGGATCTACATCGTGAAGGTGCCGTACTGCCTGCGCGTGTCCGAGGAAATCAAGATCTACGAAAAGCTGGTGCGCACTTCGTCGCTGGCGCAGGCACCTTGCGCCCCGGGCACGTTCAAGATGATGTCGCAATTCGCCATCCTGACCCGCCTGAAGGAGCCCGAGAATTCAAGCACCTACAGCAAGATGCAGGTTTACGACGGCGAGAACCTGAAGGACACGGATCCCAAGGCCAAGTCACTTCAGGAATACCGTGACTACGCCGGCGTCGACGAAGGCATGAGCGGCGTCTCGACCCGCTTTGCGTTCAAGATCCTGTCCAAGGTGTTCAACTTCGACAGCGCCGAAGTGGCCGCCAATCCGGTGCACCTGATGTACGTGCTGGAGCAGCAGATCGAGCGCGAGCAGTTCCCGGCCGAACTCGAAGCCAAGTACATCGCCTACATCAAGGAATCGCTGGCGCCTCGCTATGCCGAGTTCATCGGCAAGGAGATCCAGACCGCCTACCTGGAAAGCTACAGCGAGTACGGTCAGAACATTTTCGACCGCTACGTGACCTACGCCGACTACTGGATCCAGGACCAGGAATACCGCGACACCGACACCGGCGAAATCTTCGACCGCGGCTCGCTGAACGGCGAACTGGAAAAGATCGAAAAGCCTGCGGGCATTTCCAACCCCAAGGATTTCCGCAACGAAATCGTCAACTTCGTGCTGCGCGCACGGGCCAACAATGGCGGCAAGAACCCGCTGTGGACCAGCTATGAGAAGCTGCGCACGGTGATCGAGAAGAAGATGTTCAGCAACACCGAGGAGTTGTTGCCGGTCATTAGCTTCAATGCCAAGGCCAGTGCCGACGAGGTCAAGAAGCACGAGGACTTCGTCAACCGCATGGTTGAAAAGGGTTACACCGCCAAACAGGTCCGCCTGCTGTGCGAATGGTACTTACGCGTTCGAAAGTCGTCGTAAACACGACATGGAGTCCCGATGCGGCAACACATCATTGATCGACGGCTGGCTGGCAAGAACAAGTCGATCGGCAACCGCGAACGCTTTCTAAGGCGTTACCGCGACAAGGTTCGCGATGCGGTGCAGCGGGCCATCAATGGACGCAGCATCCGGGACATCGAAAAGGGCGAGGACATCGCCATCCCCAAGCGGGACCTGTCGGAGCCAGTGTTCAGCCACGGCCAGGGCGGCACCCGCGACGTGGTGCACCCGGGCAACCGCGAGTACGTGCAGGGTGACCGCATCGAGCGGCCACCCGGCGGTGGCGGACAGGGCAGTGGCTCTGGCGAGGCCAGCGATTCCGGCGAAGGCGAAGACGATTTCGTCTTTTCGCTCAGCAAGGAAGAGTTCATGCAGGTCTTCTTCGAAGACCTGGCCTTGCCGAACATGGTCAAGACCGCCTTGGCCGAGATCCCCGAGTGGAAAAGCCAGCGGGCGGGTTATTCCAGCGACGGCACGGCCAGCAACCTGCACGTGGTCCGATCCATGCGCGGTGCGCTGGGGCGCCGCATCGCCCTGGGTGCCGGCGTGCGCCGCGAGTTGAAAGAGCTGGAAGAACGCTTGGCCGCCCTGCGTGCCGAGGATGAAGCTGGCGACGATGCCCTGGTGCACGAACATGCCTTGGAGATCGAGGAGCTTGAGGCGCGCATCGAGCACCTGAAGGCCCGTGCTCGTGGCATCCCCTTCCTGGACCCCATCGACCTGCGCTATCGCAGCCGCATCAAGGTGCCGGTGCCCACGACCAAGGCCGTCATGTTCTGCGTGATGGACATCTCGGGCTCGATGGACGAGCAGCGCAAAGAGCTGTCCAAGCGCTTCTTCATCCTGCTGTACCTGTTCCTGACCCGGCACTACGACAAGATCGAGCTGGTCTTCATCCGCCACCACACGCAGGCACAAGAGGTGACCGAAGACGAGTTTTTCCACGCCACCGAGACCGGTGGCACGGTGGTCTCCAGCGCCCTGGTGTTGCTCGATGAAATCATCACCGCGCGCTACCCGACCAACGAGTGGAACCTTTACGTGGCGCAGGCCAGCGATGGCGACAATTGGCACCACGATTCGGCCCGTTGCCGCGAGATCCTGGAAGACAAGATCCTGCCCCTGGTGCGTTACTTCGCCTATGTGCAGGTGGCGCAGACCGAGCAGAACCTGTGGGACGAGTACATGGGCCTGAGCGAATCGCACAAGCAGTTTGCGATGCGCAAGGTGCTGGACGCTTCGCAGATCTACCCGGTGTTCCGTGAACTGTTCAAGAAGGAAGGGGTGGACGCATGAACGCCATTCTCAGACCCGATCCCTTGCCAGGGCCGTCGGACTGGTCGTTCGAATTGATCGAGCAGTACCACGACGTGATCCGCGCCACGGCCGAGCGTTTCAAGCTCGACACCTATCCCAACCAGCTCGAGATCATCACGGCCGAGCAGATGATGGACGCCTACGCCAGCGTGGGCATGCCGGTGAACTACCGCCACTGGTCTTACGGCAAGGAATTCATCGCGACGGAGAAGAACTACCGCCGTGGCTTCATGGGCCTGGCGTATGAAATCGTCATCAACTCCAATCCCTGCATCAGCTACCTGATGGAAGAAAACACCATGGCCATGCAGGCCCTGGTGATCGCGCACGCGGCCTACGGCCACAACAGTTTCTTCAAAGGCAACTACCTGTTCCGCATGTGGACGGACGCGTCGAGCATCATCGACTACCTGGTCTATGCCAAGAACTACATCGCGGCCTGCGAAGAACGCCACGGCCTGGACGAGGTCGAGGAAATCCTCGATTCCTGCCATGCGCTGATGAACCACGGTGTGGACCGCTACCGCCGGCCCAGCAAGCTGTCGCTCGAAAAAGAACTGGCCCGCCGCGAGGAGCGCGAGTCCTACCTGCAGCAACAGGTGAACGACCTGTGGCGCACCTTGCCGCGCCGTGCCGACAAGATCGGCGACGAGGAAAGCGCCCGCCGCTTCCCCGCCGAGCCTCAGGAAAACATCCTGTACTTCATCGAGAAGAACGCGCCCTTGCTGGAGCCCTGGCAGCGCGAGGTGGTGCGCATTGTGCGCAAGGTGGCGCAGTATTTCTACCCGCAGCGTCAGACGCAAGTGATGAACGAAGGCTGGGCCACCTTCTGGCACTACACCTTGCTCAACACCATGTACGAAGACGGCCACCTGACCGACGGCATCATGCTGGAGTGGCTCAAGTCGCACACCAACGTGGTCTATCAGCCACCCGTGGGGCACCGGGCCTACAGCGGCATCAATCCCTACGCGTTGGGGTTCGCCATGTACACCGACCTGAAACGCATCTGCGAACACCCGACCGAGGAAGACCGCCACTGGTTCCCCGAGTTCGCTGGATCGGCCGAAGGCGCCGCTAAGGGCGACCACGCCTGGCTCAAGACCCTGGACTACGCCATGCGCAACTTCAAGGACGAAAGCTTCGTGGGCCAGTTCCTGTCGCCCAAGGTGATGCGTGATTTCCGTCTCTTCGCCATCCGCGACGACGAGGACGAGCCGGAGTACGAGGTCTCGGCCATCCACGACGACGCCGGTTACCGCGCGCTGCGTGAAAGCCTGGCACGCCAATACGACCTGAGCGCACGCGAACCCAATATCCAGGTGTGGAGCGTGAACCTGCGCGGTGACCGTTCATTGACTTTGCGCCACACCCAGCAGGCCAATCGGCCCCTGGCCGATGGCACGCGCGAGGTGCTCAAGCACGTGGCGCGTTTGTGGGGCTTTCCAGTGCACATGGAAAGCGTCAACAACGCTGGTGAGGTTCGCCAGCAATGGACGGTGGTTCCCGCGTCCATGGAGTGATGTTTTTCAGGGGGCCAGTGGTTGTAATGCGATGAACCCCTGCCGAGGTGTTTTTCCGTATTTGCAGTTTCGCGCTTTGCTGGTTTGGTGTTGCCCGATGAGCCAAGTGCTTGGGTGACGCAAGCGGCAAGCTGTTTCCAAACTCCTACAACCACTGGAGAACACAATGACCAAACTTCCGAGCCGTACCACGCTGGTGGCTTTGCCATGCACCGCCCTGGCCCTGATGGCAGGGTCAGTGGCACAGGCCAATGATGACATCCAGCTCAAAGGCGGCGGGTTCGGCACATTGGGGGCCGTGCGCACCAACCTGGATGGCACCCAGTATCGCAACAGTTTCACCCAGTGGTCGGGGGCGGACAGGGATGTGGACCTGGGGGTGGATTCGCGCCTGGGCTTGCAAGGGTCGGTGATCTACAAGTCCGACTTTGCCTTGACCGCCCAATTGCTGGGCATCCGCCGGGAAGACGATGATTTCGACATCGATGTGGAATGGTTGTACGCCCAATACACCGGCGTGCCCGGCTTGGATTTGAAAGCGGGACGTGTGGCCTTGCCGGCCTTCCTCGTGTCGGATTCGCGGTATGTGGGTTACGCCACGCCGTGGCTGCGTGTGCCTCCCCTGGTTTATTCTCTGCTGCCCTACTCGACCTTGGACGGAGTTCAGGCGGGTTACCGGCATGCCATCGGCCCCGTGATTGCCTCGGTTCAGGCCACGCATGGTCGGAGCAAGGCCAAGCTTGGCGTGGTGGGCGAGTTTCCGCCCGACTCCGGTTCCGGCCTTTATGCCGAGTCGCACATCGACACCAATTCTCCAAAGGTCAACAGCCTTAACTTGATGCTTGAGTGGGGAGACTGGACCGCGCGGATCGGGCAGGTGAAAAGCGATGTGGAAATGACCCTCAACGTGCCTGCGCCTCCACCGATTCTCGGCATCCCGCCGGTCTTGGGCATTGCGCTCCAGCCTTTCAAGGACACCTTCACTGGTTATGGCATCCAGTATGACAACGGCAAGGCGCTCGTGATCGCCGAGTACGTGAAGCGCAAAACCGCGCCGTCTCTCTTTGATTCGGCCGCCTGGTACGCGGGGGCCGGCTACCACTTTGGTGAGTTCATGCCCTACGTTGTGCTCAGCCGGTACACGCCCAAGGACCCTGTGCTGTCACTCCCTCCCAGCAAGGGCAGGGCCTTGGGTGTTCGTTATGACTTTGCCAAGAACCTGGACCTGAAGGCGGAGTTCGCCCGCTATGACACCAACGGCACCTTGATCTTCACGGATGCGGCAACGCCCGCCATCAGGGACAAAAAGGTCAACGTTGTCAGCATTGCGCTTGACTTTGTTTTCTAAGCAGAGGTCATCATGAACTCACATTTTCAACGCTCGGCGATTGCTTCGGTCTTGATGCTTGCGGCGGCCATGGCCCAGTCGCAGGTCGCCATCATGGGGCCCAACGCGCCAGCGCTCACCAAAGAGCAGGTGGCCAACGTCTACCTTGGCCGCAATTTCGAACTCAAGCCGATCGACTTGCCTGAAGGGGCGGCGCTTCGCGAGCAGTTCTACAAAAAGGTCACGGAACGTGACCAGTCGCAGATCAAGGCGGTCTGGTCGCGCATCGTGTTCACTGGCAAGGGGCAGGCGCCCCTCATGTTGCCGGATGCCACGTCGGTGAAAAAGGCCGTTGCCACCGACCCCAAAGCCATCGGCTACATCGACAAAGGTTCGGTGGACAGTTCGGTCAAGGTCGTGCTGTCGCTGGATTGACTCCAGGCACGGGCATAAAAAATGGCCTGTGTCAAGCGTTTTTAATGAATGCAGGCCGCATCAGAAGGCTATACAGGGCAACGGGTTAGGCCGGATTGAAGTCTCTTTCAGGGCTTCGGGCTTTATGGGCTAGGAGCCACA
>NZ_JBOHHL010000018.1:0-83545 GCF_050725395.1 Aquabacterium sp.
ATTTCGACGTGCCTTTTTTTTATGAACCACATCCGTAATTTCTCCATCATTGCCCACATCGACCATGGCAAATCCACCCTGGCCGATCGCATCATTCAGCTGTGTGGAGGACTGAGCGACCGTGAGATGGAAGCCCAGGTGCTCGACTCGATGGACATCGAGAAAGAGCGTGGCATCACCATCAAGGCGCAGACCGCCGCCTTGTCTTACAAGGCCCGCGATGGCAAGGTCTACAACCTCAACCTGATCGACACGCCCGGCCATGTCGACTTCTCTTACGAGGTCAGCCGCTCGCTGTCGGCCTGCGAAGGCGCGCTGCTGGTGGTCGATGCCAGCCAGGGTGTCGAGGCGCAAACGGTGGCCAACTGCTACACCGCGCTCGACCTGGGCGTCACCGTCATCCCGGTCCTCAACAAGATGGACCTGCCGCAATCGGATCCCGACCGCGCCAAGGAAGAGATCGAGGACGTCATCGGCATCGATGCCACCGACGCCATCCCTTGCTCGGCCAAGACGGGCATGGGCGTTGAAGACATCCTCGAGTCCGTGGTCGCCCGCATGCCGCCGCCGCAAGGCAACGCCGATGGCCCGCTGCGCGCCATGATCGTCGACTCGTGGTTCGACAACTATGTGGGCGTGGTCATGCTGGTGCGCGTGGTCGACGGCGAGTTGCGCAAGAACGAACGCATTCGCCTGATGGCGGCCAATGCCGTGTACCCCGCCGAACACCTGGGCGTCTTCACGCCCAAGTCCGTTGACCGCGCCTCGCTCAAGGCCGGCGAAGTGGGCTTCGTGATCTGCGGCATCAAGGAACTGCAAAACGCCAAGGTGGGCGACACCATCACGGTGGAAAAGAAGCTGCCCAACAATGCGGGCCCGGCCACCGAAGCGCTGCCTGGCTTCAAAGAGATCCAGCCGCAGGTGTTCGCCGGGCTCTACCCGACCGAGGCCAGCGAGTACGACCAGTTGCGTGATGCGCTCGAAAAGCTCAAGCTCAACGATTCGTCGCTGCGCTACGAGCCCGAGGTGTCGCAAGCGCTGGGCTTTGGCTTCCGCTGCGGCTTCCTGGGCTTGCTGCACATGGAGATCGTGCAGGAGCGCCTGGAGCGCGAGTTCGACCAGGACCTGATCACGACCGCGCCCAGCGTGGTCTACGAGGTGGAGCTGAACGACGGCACCATCGTCGAGGTCGAGAACCCCTCCAAGATGCCCGAACTGGGCCGCATCAAGGAGATCCGCGAGCCCATCGTCACGATGCATCTGTACATGCCGCAAGACTACGTCGGCGTGGTGATGACCTTGGCCAACCAAAAACGCGGCGTGCAACTCAACATGGCCTACCACGGCCGCCAGGTCATGCTCACGTATGAGATGCCGCTGGCCGAGATCGTGCTCGACTTCTTCGACAAGCTCAAGAGCGTGTCGCGCGGCTATGCCTCGATGGACTACGACTTCAAGGAGTACCGCGCTTCCGACGTGGTCAAGGTCGACATCCTGATCAACGGCGACCGGGTCGATGCCCTGTCGATCATCGTGCACCGCGCGCAAAGCCAGTTCCGCGGACGCGGCGTGGCCGCCAAGATGCGCGAACAGATTCCCCGCCAGATGTACGACGTGGCCATCCAGGCGGCCATCGGCGCCAACATCATTGCGCGGGAGAACATCAAGGCATTGCGCAAGAACGTGCTGGCAAAATGCTACGGCGGCGACATCAGCCGCAAGCGCAAGCTGCTCGAAAAACAAAAGGCCGGTAAAAAACGCATGAAGCAGATCGGCTCCGTCGAAGTGCCTCAAGAAGCGTTCCTGGCCATCCTTCAAGTGGACGATTGATGAGTTTTCTCACCGGTATTCTCTATGGCGCCCTGGCCATCTACCTGGGCGGTTGGTACGTCGGGCAGTGGCAGGGCAATTTCTCCTTCCTGCTGTTCGTGATGTCGGTCGTGACCTTGCTGTACTGGCTGGCCGAACGCTTCAAGTTCCAGCCCGAGCGAGAAGCCGCCGCCGCCAACCTGGTCACGCAAGACGAAACCCGCCGGGCCGAACTGGCGCGGCAGGGCATTGCCCAGGTCGATGGCAACGTCACCGAGGCCAAGGAGCGCCTGTTGATGCAGCCCTGGTGGCTGGACTGGACGGCGGGCCTGTTCCCGGTGATCGTGGTCGTGTTCCTGATGCGCTCTTTCCTGTTCGAGCCCTTCAAGATCCCCTCGGGTTCCATGGTGCCGACTTTGCTGGTGGGCGACCTGATCCTGGTCAACAAGTTCCACTACGGCATCCGCCTGCCGGTGATCAACAAGAAGATCATCGCGAACCATGAGCCACAGCGTGGCGATGTCATGGTCTTCCGCTACCCCGTCAATCCGCGCCTGGACTACATCAAGCGCGTGGTGGGCCTGCCGGGTGACACCATCGCCTACGTCAACAAGCGCCTGACCATCAATGGCACGCCCATCGAGCAGACGCCCCTGGCCGAGTTCTATGACCAGGACAGCCTGCGGTATTCGCTGCAATACTCCGAGAACCTGAGTGGCGTGAGTCACCGGATCCTGGTGGACAAGGACCGTCCCCCCTATATTCCGCCACAGGCCATTGAAGACCATCCGTTCAAGGAAAACTGCAGCTACAGTGGCGAAGGCGTGGTCTGCAAGGTACCGCCCGGCCACTATTTCATGATGGGCGACAACCGCGACAATTCGCAGGATTCCCGCTTCTGGGGCTTCGTGCCCGACGAAAACATCGTCGGCAAGGCCTTCGTGGTGTGGATGAATTTCAGCAGTTTGAAGCGCATCGGCTTTTTCCAATGATTCGTGTGGGGGACAACATGAAACGTTCGCAGTCGGGCATCACGCTGATCGGCTTGCTGTTTTGGGCGGTGATTCTTTGCAGCATCGCCTTGGTCGTCATGAAGGTGGTTCCCGCTGTCATGGAGTACCAGACCATCCAGAAGATGGTGACCACGGCGGCAGGTGCGGGCACCACGGTCCCTGAAATCCGCGCGGCTTTCGACCGTGACAAGGCCGTTCAGTACAACGTCGAGTCCATCAGCTCCCGGGACCTTGAAATCACCAAGGAAAACGACAAGGTGGTGGTCAAGTTCGCCTACGACAAGGAAATCGAGCTGATCGAGCCTGTCTACCTGCTGATCAAGTTCAGCGGCCGATCCAAGTGATGGTGATCGGGTTCGATCGTTTGGAACGCTGATGTCCCGACCCACGATGCCCACGGCGGCGGCCGCGCCGCTGAAGGCTTTGCAGCAGCGCCTCGGGCATGAATTCAAGGATCCGGGACTGTTGGCGCGGGCCTTGACCCACAAAAGTCTCGGCCAGGATCATTACGAACGCCTTGAGTTCCTGGGCGATGCAGTCCTGAACCTGGCGGTCTCCAGCATGTTGTACGCCCGCTTCGACCGAAGCGATGAAGGCGACCTGACCCGCGTTCGCGCCCACCTGGTCCGCCAGGACATGCTGCACAAATTGGCCTTGGGCCTGGACTTGCCCGCCGTCATGCGGATGAGCGAAGGCGAGTCCCGGGGCGGCGGCGCCTTGAGGCCCTCTATCCTGGCCGACGCGCTCGAGGCCGTGATCGGGGCCGTCTACCTGGACGCTGGATTCGAAGCGGCCTGCGCCTGGGTGCTTCGCCTGTTCGAACCCGTGATGGCCGAGACCACCTTGGAAGTCTGGAGCAAGGACGCCAAAACGGCCTTGCAGGAATGGCTTCAAGGTCGCAAGATGGCCGTGCCTGTCTACCGTGTGGAGGCCACGCGGGGCAAGGCGCACGAGCAGGTGTTCGTGGTGGCCTGCGATCTGCAGGACCTGGGGCTGTCTGTGCAAGGTGAAGGCTTGTCCAAGCGTGCCGCCGAGCAGGTGGCCGCCCAGCTGGCCTTGTTGAAGGTGCAGCAGCTGCCCCAGGCCGCATCGCAGGGCGCTGAACCGCCATCTTCTCTGTCCAAAGTCCCATCGAAAAAGCGCACGGTGGGCGCCAAACGTTCTTGATTGATTGCTTCAAACCATGCCCGATACCCCTTCGTCACCAGATGACACCTCGCCTGAGGCACCCGCCCAGGCCCCAACAACCGCCCCCGTGGTGGATGCGTTGAACCCGTCACTGGACGACATGCTGGCTGGATTGGCCATGGCCAAGACCGGCGGCAGCAAGGCGGGCGTGTCCGCGGCCAACCAGCGCTGCGGCCTCATCGCCATCATCGGCCGGCCCAATGTGGGCAAGTCGACCTTGCTCAATGCACTCGTCGGGCAGAAGGTGTCGATCACTTCCCGCAAGGCGCAGACCACGCGCCACCGCATCACCGGCATCCACACGGACGACACCACCCAGTTCGTGTTCGTGGACACGCCGGGCTTTCAGACCCGCCACACCGTCAAGGGCACGGCCGCGCTGAACCGCAACCTGAACAAGACCGTGCAGGCCACCTTGGCCGACGTGGACGTGGTGCTGTTCCTGGTCGAGGCCGGCCGTTTCGGGCTGGACGATGCCAAGGTGCTGGCCTTGTGCCCGAAGGACAAGCCCGTCTTCCTGGTGGCCAACAAGCTCGACCTGGTGCACCGCCGCGCCGATGTCCTGCCCTGGCTGCAGACCATGCAAGAGCGCCACCCTTTTGCCGAGTTCGTGCCGCTGTCGGCGCAAAGCCAGGACGACACGCGTCGCTTGATGAACATCGTCAGGCCCTATTTGCCGCAACAACCCTGGTGGTACGACCAGGATGCCCTGACCGACCGCACCGACCGTTTCCTGGCCAGCGAGATCGTGCGCGAAAAGCTGTTCCGCCTGACCGGCGACGAGCTGCCGTACACCTCCACGGTGGTGATCGACACTTACACCGACGAACCGCCGCTGGCCAACCACCCCCGGGCCACCGGGATCATCCGGATCGCCGCCACCATCGTGGTCGAGCGCGAGACCCACAAGGGCATCGTCATCGGCGACAAGGGCGAGCGCCTCAAGCGCATCGGCATGGAAGCGCGCACCGAGCTGGAGCACCTGCTGGGCCGCAAGGTCTTCCTCGAGATTTGGGTGAAAGTCCGCTCTGGCTGGGCCGACGATGACGCCCGTTTGCGCACCTACGGCTACGAGTAAGTGTGGCCCGCGCGGCATCCCGACCACCCAGTGCGGCGTTCGTGCTGCACACCCACGACTGGAGCGAGTCCAGCCTGATCCTGGACTTGTTCACGCGCGACCAGGGGCGGGTGGTGGCCGTGGCCAAGGGGGCCAAGCGGCCTTATTCCCAGTTGCGCCCGGTGCTGATGCCTTTTCAGCGCCTGCATGTCAGCTTCGGGGCCAAGCGTTCCGAGGAAACCGAGGTCTGGCTTTTGCGCCAGGCGGAATGGGCGGGTGGTCCGGCTTGGCCGGGCGGCGCGGCCCTGCTGCCGGGCTTCTACCTGAACGAGTTGCTGATGCGGCTGCTGGCCCGCCACGACCCGCACCCCGGGGTGTTCGACGCCTATGCGCAGACACTCCTCGCGCTGGCCGATCCCCAGCTCTTGCAGGCCGCCTTGCGCGGTTTCGAGTTGGCGTTGTTGCGCCAGTTGGGGCACTTGCCCGACCTGGCTCAAGTGACGGTCGATGGGCGGCCCGTGGAGCCTGGCCAGGCGTATGAATTGCACCCGGAGTGGGGTGTGTCGCGCGCCCGGTCGCACGACGACGTCGTGGGGGTGGATGGTGGTGTCTTGCGTCAGCTGGAAGCGGCCTTGTCGGGCGAAGGCGAGGGCGGGCGTACGATCGGGGTGCCGGCCATGGCGCCCTTGATGGCCGCCTGCATCCCTGCCTTGAGTGAGCTCAAATCGGTGTTGCGCGCCGCGCTTCACTATCATCTCGGATCCCACCTGCTGCGCACCCGCCAGCTCATGATGGAGCTTCAACAGGCATGACTTTTTCCGCCTCGCACCTGACCACGCACGATGCGCCCTTGCTGGGCGTGAACATCGACCATGTCGCCACGGTTCGCAATGCCCGTGGCGGTCGTTTCCCGGACCCGGTGGCCGCGGCGCAATGGGCGGTCGAGGGCGGGGCCGACATCATCACCTTCCACCTTCGCGAAGACCGCCGCCACATCCGTGACGAAGACGTCGTGCGCCTGAAGGCCAGCATCGGGGCGCCCCTGAATTTCGAAGCGGCGGTGACTGAGGAGATGCTGGGCATCATCGAGCGCACCCGCCCCGAGCACGTTTGCCTCGTGCCTGAGCGGCGCCAGGAGGTCACCACGGAAGGCGGTCTGGACGTGCTGGGACAGCTGCCCCGTGTGACGGACGCCTGCGTCCGCCTGGCGGCCATTGGTGCGCGGGTGTCCCTGTTCATCGGCGCCGATCCCGCGCAAATCGAAGCGGTGGCGCAAGCGGGGGCGCCTTGCGTGGAACTTCACACCGGTGCCCTGGCCAACGCCTGGTGGGCGGGTGATCGGCTGGCCATGCAGGCCGAGTTGCAGCGCCTGCAAGCAGGCTTGAAGCTGGCACGCAGCCTGGGCTTGCGCACGCATGCGGGCCATGGCCTGGCCTTGAGCGAAAGCTGGGTGGCCATCCCCGACGTCATGCAGCCCGCGTCGAGCAGCACGGCCCTGGTGGCCGCCTTGCCCGACATCACCGAACTGCACATCGGCCATGCCTTGATCGGCCAGGCGGTCTTTGTCGGGTTGAAGCAGGCCATCGCCGATTTCAAGGCGGAGGCGGTGCGGGCACGCCAGGCGGTCGCGGCATGATCGTCGGCATTGGCACCGACCTGTGCGACATCCGCCGCATCCAGGAGGCGCTTCAGCGGCGCGGCGAACGCTTTGCCGAGAAAGTGCTGGGCCCGCAAGAAATCGTCGTCTACCGCCAGCGCCAGGCGCGCGTGGCGGTGCGCGGCCTGCGTTACCTGGCCACCCGCTTCGCCGCCAAAGAGGCCTTTTCCAAGGCCATTGGCCTGGGCATCCACTGGCCCATGACCTGGCGCTCCTGCGAGATCCTCAACCAGTCCAGCGGCCGCCCCCACATCGTGCTCAATGGCGAACTGGCCGACTGGTTCGCCCAGAAAAAATGGCAGGCCCATGTCACGGTCACCGATGAGGTGGACCATGCCTTGGCCTTCGTTGTCATCGAAACCCAACCCGACCACCCATGAGCCCAACGCCCCATTCCGTCCAGGCCAATGCCGACTCCGACATCATCCATGCACCCGTGGTGCTGGACATCGAAGGCCTGAGCCTCAATGCCGATGACCGGCGCCGCCTGCAGCATCCGCTCACTGGCGGCCTGATCCTGTTTGCCCGCAACTGGGCCAGCCGCGTGCAGCTCACGGCCTTGTGCGCCGAGATCAAGGAGTTGCGCCCCGACGTGCTGATCTGCGTGGACCACGAAGGCGGGCGCGTGCAGCGCTTCAAGACCGATGGCTTCACACATGTGCCGCCCATGCGCCGCCTGGGTGACCTGTGGCTGAACGATGGCAAGGGCGGCGAGGGCAGTGGCGCCATGGCCGCCACCGATGCAGCGACGGCCTGCGGCTATGTGCTGGCCAGCGAGTTGCGAGCTTGTGGCGTTGACCTGACCTTCACGCCCGTGCTGGACCTGGACTTCGGCGAAAGCAGCGTGATCGGCGACCGGGCTTTCCACCGCGACCCGCGCGTGGTGTCGGTGCTGGCCAAGAGTGTGATGCACGGCCTGCTGCTGGCGGGCATGGCCAACTGCGGCAAGCACTTCCCGGGGCACGGCTTTGTCAAGGCCGATTCGCACGTGGACGTGCCGGTGGATCGCCGCAGCCTCAAAGCCATCCTGGCCGACGATGCCAAGCCCTATGAGTGGCTGAGCACCTCGCTGACCAGCGTGATGCCGGCCCATGTGATCTACCCCAAGGTGGACGAGATGCCGGCTGGTTTTTCCCAACGCTGGTTGCAGGACATCCTGCGCGAGAAGCTGGGCTTCACGGGCGCGATTTTCAGCGATGACCTCAGCATGGAGGGCGCCACCGTGGCCGGCAACCACACCCAGGGTGCCGTGGCTGCGCTCAACGCCGGTTGCGATCTGGTGCTGCTGTGCAACCAGTCGCTCCAGGGCGGACGGGCCGTCGATGACCTGCTGGATGGCTTGCAACTGGCGCATGCGCACGAGCTCTGGCAGCCCAGCGCCGACAGTGAAGCCCGTCGTCTGGACCTCTTGCCCCAGACCGCGCCCTTGACCTGGGATGAATTGATGCACCACGCGCCATATCACCAGGCGCTGGCCCGTTTGCCGGGCTAGTCCCGGATCGTTGTTTCGCCGAGGCATGAAAAAGGCGCCATCCCCGTTCGGGGATGGCGCCTTTCAGTTGATGCCGGTGATCAGTGCTTGATCAGCGGGCCGCCGACTCGAAGGGCAGCTTGATCTGGCTGAGGTCCTTGCGGGTCTCGACCAGCACCAGCGGGCCTTCGTCGGCGATCACCACGGGGGGGCGCTCACGCGGCACATGCACGGGCTTGGGTTCGCGTGCAATGGCTTCGCGGATGGCGTTCACCTTGTCGACGTCCGAGTTCACCCACTGCAGACCGGCGCCTTGCGCGATCGCATTGAGGTCGCTCAGGGGCAAGACAAAGGCCTCGGCCACCGGGGCAGCGGTCGGCGCCACAAAGGCAACCTGGGCTGCCGCCACAGCGGGCGCTGCCGCAGGCTCAGGCGTGTGGATGGCCTCCACCGGGGCCACGGCCAGTGCCGTGGGAGGCGTTTCCTCCACAGGCTCGAAAGCGGTGACTTCGGGAGTTGCTGCCACATTGCTTGGCGCCAGGCTGAACGGCCCCACGTCGGCGGATGGCGAAGGCAGGCTCAAGGTCAAGCCCGGCTGAGGTGCGGGTTCGATGGCCGTGGTGGGGGCCTCGTCCTCACCGGCGGGGCGGTCACGACGTTCACCACGGCGACCGCGGTCACGGCCACGGCCACGGCGGCGGCCATCGGCGTTTTCACCCTCGGCACCTTCGCGTTCGCCCTCAGGGCTTTCTGCGCGGGCGGACTCGTCTTGTAGGCGAGGAGCTTCCGTGTCGCCGGCCTCGACGGCCTGTTCGGCGGTCTGGCCTTCGGTGTTCAGCGCGGCGTCGTCGCGCTCGCCACGGCCACGGCCTCCACGGCGACGGCGGCGTGCGCCTTCGCGCTCGCCCGTGCCTTCGGCCGGTGCGTCGGTACCGACGGGGATGGTGTCGACAAAGGCGTTCTCTGGCACATCGACCGCCACGGCGTCGCGGGCAGGGCGATCTTGACGATCACCGCGGCCACGGCCACCACGGCCTCCACGACCACCAGCACCTTCAGGACGGGCTTCGTCGGAAGGGCGGGCAGCTTCACCGCGGGCGTTCAGCTCGCTGGTGATTTCAGTGGCGGCGACGCGGTCTTCGCGTGAACCACGGCCACGGCCACCACGGCCACCTTCGCGAGGCTCGCGGCTTTCAGCCGCGGGACGGTCCTCACGCGGGGGGCGCTCGCCGCGGTCGGCGCGTTCACCACGGCCACCACGCTCGGCACGTTCGCCGGTGCGCTCACCGCCACGGCCTTGGCCATCGCGACGGCCGCCACGGCCCTTGTTGCCACCGCGGGCACCCTTGCCATCGTCCTTGGCGGTGTCCTTCGGGGCTTCCACGGTGGGCTTGACCTCGGGCGCAGGCGTGAAGGCCGGGGCGCTCGAGAACAGGCTCTTGAGCCAGCCGAAGAACCCACCCGTGGACGGCACAGGTGCCGCCACGGGCTTGGGCGCGGCCACCACGGGGGCGGCGGCTGCTTCCAGCGCGGGTTCGTTCTTGGGCGGGGCCACGGGCGCAGGCTGATCGGGCAACACGCCCTTGATGATCGGCTCCTGCTTGGGCTTGCTCTTTTCACGGCGAGTGATGCCGACTTCGTCCTCGGGCTCCTCGATCATCGAGTAGCTGGTCTGGATGTTTTCCAGGCGTGGGTCGTCGTGGCGCAGGCGCTCCAGCTTGTAGTTCGGCGTTTCGATGTGCTTGTTGGGGATCAACAGCACGGTCACGCGTTGCTTCAGCTCGATCTTGGTGATCTCGGTGCGCTTTTCGTTCAACAGGAACGAGGTCACTTCGACCGGCACTTGCACGTGCACGGCGGACGTGCCGTCCTTCATCGATTCTTCTTGGATGATGCGCAAGATCTGCAGCGCCGACGATTCGGTGTCGCGGATGTGGCCGGTGCCGTTGCAACGTGGGCAGGTGATGTGCGAGCCTTCGCTCAAGGCGGGGCGCAGGCGTTGGCGCGACATTTCCAGCAGGCCGAACTTGCTGATGGCGGCCAGCTGCACGCGGGCGCGGTCGAAGCGCAGGGCGTCGCGCAGTCGGGTCTCGACTTCGCGGCGGTTTTTCGACTCTTCCATGTCGATGAAGTCGACGACGATCAGGCCACCCAGGTCGCGCAAGCGCATCTGGCGGGCGATTTCATCGGCGGCTTCCAGGTTGGTGCGGAAGGCGGTTTCCTCGATGTCGCTGCCACGGGTGGCGCGCGCCGAGTTCACGTCCACCGACACCAGCGCTTCGGTGTGGTCGATCACGATGGCGCCGCCGGAAGGCAGGTTCACCGTGCGGCTGAAGGCCGTTTCGATCTGGTGTTCGATCTGGAAACGCGAGAACAGCGGGGCATCGTCACGGTAGCGCTTCACGCGGTTGGCCGTGTCGGGCATGACGTGCAGCATGAACTGCTTGGCCTGCTCGTAGATGTCGTCCGTGTCGATCAGGATTTCGCCGATGTCGGAGGTGAAGTAATCGCGGATGGCGCGGATCACCAGCGACGATTCCTGGTAAATCAGGAAGGCGCCCTTGCCCGTGCCGGAGGCCTCGTCGATGGCCGTCCACAGCTTGAGCATGTAGTTCAGGTCCCACTGCAGCTCGGCGGCTGAGCGGCCGATGCCGGCGGTGCGGGCGATCAGGCTCATACCCTTGGGGTATTCGAGCTGGTCCATCGCCTCTTTGAGCTCTTCGCGGTCATCGCCCTCGATGCGGCGGCTGACGCCACCACCACGCGGGTTGTTGGGCATCAGCACCAGGTAGCGGCCGGCCAGCGACACGAAAGTGGTCAGGGCCGCGCCCTTGTTGCCGCGTTCTTCTTTTTCGACCTGGACGAGCAACTCTTGCCCTTCCTTGATCGCGTCTTGAATTCGGGCGGAACGGACGTCGACGCCCTCGCGGAAATATTGGCGTGAGATTTCCTTGAAGGGCAGGAAACCGTGGCGCTCTTCGCCGTAATCGACGAAACAGGCTTCGAGCGAAGGCTCGACGCGGGTCACAACGGCCTTGTAGATGTTGCCCTTGCGCTGCTCGCGACCCTCGATTTCGGTTTCAAAGTCGAGGAGTTTTTGTCCGTCGACGATGGCCAGGCGGCGCTCTTCAGGCTGCGTGGCATTGATCAGCATGCGTTTCATGTGAACTCCAGTCCAAGCGAGGCCGGCCCTGGATGGCACCAGGCAGACCTCGATTCACCACCGACCAGGGTCGGCGGCAACCTTCATGCACGAGTCAACGCAGAAAGAACCGAGAAGGAATTGCCGTGGCTGGTGACCTGGAAAGGTCAGTGCAGCAGGGGCGCATGCGCGGGTGACATGGCACGAGCCCCTGGCGAACATCCCGGGTTGTCGGGACCGCTGTACAGCAAGTCCTCGTCAATCCAGGGCATCGGGCAGGGGGAGGGCGAATCGGGCCGTATTGTCCAAAGGCGCGCACAAACACCCGCGCCACATTCCGTTGTGCGGAACATGGCCAGGTGTGGGGCGGCAATGGAAACGTGCAGGATAGGCCGGGACATTCGTGCGGTCACTCGACGCGGACACCAGCGATGAGTCTGGCGTCCAAAAAAACCTTGAGTCGTGGTTCGTTCGACATTGGCTCTGACACACGCGGCGACCCGGCAAGACCACACCTTGGGTGGTTTTCTCCGGGACGCAGCACGAGTTGCATCACCATCAAATTGGCGGGACTCCCCGCCGGGCCACGTCTGGGTGAATGCAAAGCGGTCTCAAAAGGTAAACTCTCGCTTGGCTTCACCAAAGCGTGCGACTGCCAATTAACAATCACAACACTTCATCACGTGGCTCAGCCCATTATAGGTGCGAAATCCGCATCTCACAGTCCAAAAAAGCCAGTGAATTCAAGCACTTCGACCCCTGCTGCGGTGCAGCGCTTGACCATCGATGAAGGCGGCGCCGGGCAGCGCCTCGACAATTTCCTGATCAAGGTGCTCAAAGGTGCACCCAAAACCCTGGTGTACAGAATCATCCGCAGTGGCGAGGTGCGGGTGAACAAAGGCCGGGCCTCGGCCGACACGCGTCTGAACCTGGGCGACGAAGTGCGCGTCCCGCCGCTGCGCCTGTCCGAGAAATCAGAGGAAACGGCCGCGGCCATACCCGCCAAGGAATTCCCCATATTGTTTGAGGACGAGCACGTGCTGGCCATCAACAAACCCGCCGGCGTGGCCGTGCACGGGGGCAGCGGGGTGAGTTTCGGCGTGATTGAACAATTGCGCCGCGCACGCCCCCAATCCAAGTTTCTGGAATTGGTCCACCGGCTGGACAAGGAAACCTCCGGCATATTGCTGATCGCCAAAAAGCGCAGCGCTTTGACCACACTTCAAGACCATTTCCGGGAACGCAGGGTTCAAAAAACCTATGCAGCATTGGTGATCGGCGCCTGGCCGGATCAGAAAAAGGTCATCGACGTGGCCTTGCACAAATTCTTGACGGCCGACGGCGAGCGCCGTGTCAAGGCCGTGGCCGACGACAACGACGATGGTCGACGCTCCATTTCGCTGGTCAAGGTGGTGAAGCATTACGCCGCCTTCAGCCTGCTGGACGTCACCATCAAAACCGGGCGGACGCACCAGATCCGCGTTCACCTGCTCAGCGAAGGCCACCCCATCGTGGGCGACGACAAATACGGCGATTTCGCCCTGAACAAATCCATCGCCAGGGGATCTGCGGTGCAGGGCGTGCGTTTCGAGCGCATGTTCTTGCACGCCCGCTATCTGCGCTTGCCGCACCCGTCCACCGGCGAGGACCTGACCTTGCAGGCGCCTTTGCCGGACGACTGCGAATCCCTGTTGACCGCGTTGACGACAGCGCCCAAATAAAGTGCCACACATGGATTCATCCGACGCTTCTTCCTTCCGTCCACGCCAGTTCGACCTGATCGTTTTCGACTGGGATGGCACGCTCTACGATTCGACGGCGCTGATCGTCCGCTGCATCCAGGCGGCCTGCGCCGACCTGCAGCTGCCCATCCCGTCGCGGGTGGACGCGGCCTACGTGATCGGCCTCGGACTGCACGATGCCCTGGCACACGTGGCGCCCACCTTGCCCAAAGAGCGGGTGCCCGAATTGGGCATGCGTTATCGCCATCATTACTTCCAGCGCTCGCACGAGCTCAGCCTGTTCGAAGGTTCACTGGACTTGTTGTCGGCGCTCAAATCCCGCCACCACTGGTTGGCCGTGGCCACGGGCAAAACGCGCGCGGGCCTCAACGAAGCGCTGGAAAACGTCGCCCTTCGTGGCGTGTTCGATGCCACCCGCACCGCCGACGAGACCCAGTCCAAACCGCATCCCCTGATGCTGCAGGAGCTGATGGCCGAGTTCGGCATCAGCCCCGAGCGCACCTTGATGATCGGCGACACCACGCACGATCTGCAATTGGCGGTCAACGCGGGCACCCATTCCGTGGCCGTGAGCTATGGCGCGCATGAACCTGCCGCTTTCGCGAACTACCCGACCCGTTTCGTGGCCCACTCCGTGGCCGAGTTGCGGCAGTGGTTGACGCAACATGCCTGAGTTGACCAAAGAGCCCCAGTTCCTGTGCGGGTCATCAGCGCTTGAGGAAGTCGGCGATGCCGTGGTTTTCGAGGTGCTGGAGTGGGGGCGCAGCGCCTCGGCCTTCGCCGTGCGCTACGACAACGAGGTGGTGGCCTACCTGAACCAATGTGCCCACGTGCCCACGCAAATGGACTGGCAGCCCGGCAAGTTCTGGGACCAGGACAAGCGCTTCATCATCTGCGCCATCCATGGTGCCGTGTACCACCCGCCCAATGGCCTGTGCGTGGGGGGGCCCTGCACCGGTAAACGCCTGGTGAAGGTCGAGGTGCAGGAGCGTGACCAGCAGGTGTATTGGTATCCTAGCGACCGCATCCAGCCTATTTTCTAAGAGAGTGTCTTGCCCATGAGCGCAGCCGATCCGTCTTCGTCTTCCGTCGCTGCCGCCCAGCAGGGCATGCTGGAGGAGTTCGCCCGGGCCTATTTGCGGCAGCAACGCCGCGAGCAACGCTGGCGCTGGTTCTGGCGCACGGTGTGGGTCCTGATCGCGATCTGCGTGGTGTGGGGCACGGCGCACAACATGCCTTCGTCCTCGGCCCCATCGGCACCCCACACGGCCCTGGTCGAGGTGCGTGGCGAAATCGGTGGCGACACCGACGCCAACGCCGACAACCTGACCACCGCTTTGCGCAGCGCCTTCGAGGACTCTGGCGCCCAGGCCGTGGTCATCCGCCTCAATTCGCCCGGGGGCAGTCCGGTCCAGGCCGGTCTGGTCAACGACGAGATCCGCCGCCTGAAGGCCTTGCACAAGAAGAAGGTCTATGCCGTGTGCGAAGAGATGTGCGCCTCGGCCGCCTACTACATCGCCGTGGGGGCCGACGAGATCTACGTGGACAAGGCTTCCATGGTCGGCTCCATCGGCGTGTTGATGGATGGCTTCGGTTTCGTGGGCATCATGGACAAGGCGGGCGTGGAGCGCCGCCTGCTGACCGCGGGCGCCAACAAGGGCATGCTCGATCCTTATTCGGCGCGCAACCCGCAGCACGAGGCCTTTGCACAAGCCATGCTCGACCAGATCCACCAGCAGTTCATCGCGGTGGTGCGCCAGGGACGCGGCAAGCGCCTGCAGGAAACACCCGAGACTTTCTCGGGCTTGTTCTGGAACGGGCAAGAGGCCGTGAAGCTGGGCCTGGCCGATCACCTGGGCAGCCTGGACATCCTGGCCCGTGATGTCATCAAGGCCGAAGACATCATCGACTACACGCTGAAGGAAAACCTGGCGGAACGCCTGGCCAAGCGCTTTGGCGCGGCTTTGGGCGGTGGCGTGGTGCACGCCATGCGAAGCTCGGTGTCGATCCGCTGAGGCCCGTTGGGGCGGCTCAGGTGTCGATTTCCATGATCTTGCGGCGCGCTGATTCTTCCGACAACGTCAGCAACTGAGCGACGTCGGCGATGTCGTCGGGCAGGGCGGCCTGGGCGTGCGGGTCGTCCCAACCATACTGGGTGTGGCGCGCGATGCGAACGGCCAGCAGCACCGTCTTCACACGGGGGTGGTCCGCGTGGCGGTCGTCGGTGTTCTTGATGAGCAACTCGGGCAGTTGCCAGGCTTCCATCAAGGCGTGGGCCAGGTCGGCCAGTTCCACGCCGAGCACCTCCTGCTGAACATCGGCCGAGCGCAGCGTGTGGTCGGCTTTCTGGCGTTGAGCCATGGTCAAGGCCAGGGCGGGCGCGTGGCACCACAGCAGCATCTCGGCGAAATCGTGCAGCAGGGCTGCCTCCTGGATCATGTCGGCGTCTTCGTCCTGCCGGTGGCTGGCAAAGCTGATGGCCAGGTGGGCCGCCCGGCGGGCCCGCTTGATGACCTTGAGCAAGCCGCTGAGCGCGTCAGGATGGTCCTTCAGCCACTCCATGACCGAGATCACCGATTCATTGGCGCGGAAGAAAGGGCCGATGCCCTGCATCAGGATGGCCGAGGTGAGCGTTTCCGGCGAGTTGACATGACGCCGGTGGCAGTCCTGCGACACCTGCATCAGCACCTTGAGCGTCATCAGGGGATCGCCGCCGAGGTTCTGCGACAGCATGTGCGCATCGACATTGCCCCGGGTTTCTTCCATCAGGCGCATCTCGGCCAACTCGGCGACGGAGGCCGGCAAGATGGGGATCGCAGCGTTGGTGAACACCGCAACCCAGTCATCGAGCGTGGGCAAGGGTTGGTCGATCATGATGGGTCTGCCTGTTGGATGCAGATGTCAGCTTATCGACATTCCGCCTGAATGTTTCAAGACGTATCAACTCATTTGCCGCCCAGCAACGCGTGTTTCAGGTCATTGTCCACGGGTTTGTTGCCCAGCCAGATGCGCAGGACGGCCTGTTGGAAGTCGTCGCCGGTGATCTCGGGACCCTTCTTTTTGCCATCGACGAGCACATGGGTGCCTTCTCCTGGCACAAAGTCGATGTGGATGACCGTGCCTTTTTTCACCTCGCCGAAGTTCACCATCATGGCCTTGATCTCGTCGAGCTTGGCTTGGAACTTGGCCTGGTCGGCGGCACTGTTGTTGGCCTTGAAACCCTTGACCGTGGCCTCGGCGAAGTCCTCGCCGGTCAAGTCGCGCAACAAGACGATTTCCATGCTTTTGGGGCCTGCCTGGCCCACCAGCGTCGTGGCATTGGCATCGGGCTTGACCACGTAGAGGCCGGCCGCGTAGACATCAACGATCACCTTGACGCGGACCCCGGCACCATTGAGTTGCAGCGTCTGGCTGCCGATCTGGTAGGTGTCGGGGAACTTGACCCCCTTGACCTCGGTGGCGGCCAGGGCCGGAAGGGCGAGGGTGGCGGCTGCGGCCAGCAGCCATGCGCGTGCAAATTGCTTCATTGGTTTCTCCTGATGCTGCTTGAAGGGCATTTGGCGTGCCTGCCCCATTGAAGGTGCCCTTGTAGCAAGACTATGACTTCGAATGTGTGTCTGCCATGCATTTGGTGATGCGGTGCTGCGTTGCAGCAACGGTCGAGGCCGCATCCTGCAGGCAGAATCGGGCCTCACCTCATCGTTCGGTTGGTTTGTTCGCGAGATAGATGCATGTCGTTTCTGGTCATCGATATTGGCAACACCCGGCTCAAGTGGGGTTTGTATTCGCAAGGCACGTCCGGCGCTGACCTTCAGGCGCATGGCGCAGTGGTCCTCGAAGACATCGACCACCTCTGGGTGCAGGAGTGGCAGAGCTTCGCCGCCCCCGAGGCGATGCTGGGCTGCGTGGTGGCCGGCGACGCGATCAAGCGGCGTGTCGAGGAGCAACTGGCCAATTGGGGCGTGAAACCCCGGTGGGTGGTGTCTTCCACGCGTGCTTCGGGCGTGGTCAATGGCTACGAGCACCCTGCGCGCCTGGGGGCTGACCGCTGGGCGGCCATCATCGGGGCGCGGCAGCGTGCCTTGAGCGCCTCGTCAACTGCGCCGCCACCCGTTCTTGCGGTGATGGTGGGCACGGCGGTCACGGTGGACGCCGTGGACGTGCAGGGGCGCTTTCTGGGTGGCCTGATCCTGCCAGGCTTCGGCTTGATGTACCGCGCGCTTGAAAGCGGCACGGCGGGCTTGAAAGTGCCCACGGGTGAGGTCCACGACTTCCCGACCAACACCAGCGATGCCCTGATGAGCGGCGGCACTGATGCCATCGCCGGGGCCATCGAGCGCAGCCTGCGGCGCCTGCGCCAGCACACCGGGCAGGCGCCCTTGCTGGTCATGTCGGGCGGAGCCGTGTCCCGCCTGTCGCACGTGACCGAGTTGCCCGCCCAGGTGGTGGAAAACCTGATCTTCGAAGGCCTGCTGGCCTTGGCCGCCCAGGCCTGACGATCAGGCTTTGACGCGGCTCACAGGATGAACCGCGACAGGTCTTCGTTGCGCGACAGCTCGCCAAGGCGGGCATCGACCTGGGCCGCGTCGATGGTTCGGGTCTGGCCGGCCAGGGCCGGCGCATCGAAAGAGATCTCGTCCAGCAGGCGCTCCATCACCGTGGCCAGGCGGCGCGCGCCGATGTTCTCGGTGCGCTCATTCACGTCGTGGGCAATCTGCGCCAGCCGGCGGATGCTGTCCGGCGTGAATTCCAGCGTGAGGTCCTCGGCCGCCAGCAGGGCTTGATACTGCTTGATCAGGCTGGCACTGGGTTGGGTGAGGATGGCCTCGAAGTCATCGACCGACAGGGACGACAACTCCACGCGGATCGGAAAACGGCCCTGCAGTTCCGGGATCAGGTCGCTGGGTTTGCTCAGGTGGAAGGCACCCGACGCGATGAACAGGATGTGGTCGGTCTTGACCATGCCGTACTTGGTGTTGACGGTGGTGCCTTCGACCAGGGGCAGCAGGTCGCGCTGCACACCCTGCCGCGACACCTCGGCGCCATGGCCCTCCGAGCGGCTGGCCACCTTGTCGATCTCATCGATGAAGACGATGCCGTTTTGTTCGGCCCGTTCGAGTGCGCGCGTCTTGATGTCATCGTCGTTGACCAGTTTGGCCGCTTCTTCCTCGATCAACTGAACGCGGGCCTCGGCCACGGTCACCTTGCGCGATTTCTTGCGTTGGCCACCGGCCTGCGCGAACATGCCGCGCAGCTGCTCGGCCATCTCTTCCATGCCGGCCGGTCCCATGATCTCGAGCGCGGGTGTTTTCTGGTCGACCAGTTCGACCTCGATCTCGCGGTCGTCGAGCGAGCCTTCGCGCAGGCGCTTGCGCATGACCTGGCGGGCGGTGTTGTCCGGCGGCGGTGCGGAAATGCCGAACTCGGAGCGGGGTGGTGGCACCAGCACGTCCAGGATGCGGTCTTCGGCGGCGTCTTCGGCGCGCACCCGCTGCGACTGCATCTGCAGCGCGCGTTCCTGCTTGACGGCGAACTCCACGAGGTCGCGGATGATGGTGTCGACGTCCTTGCCCACGTAACCCACCTCGGTGAACTTGGTGGCTTCGACCTTGATGAATGGCGCATCGGCCAGCTTGGCCAGGCGGCGCGCGATCTCGGTCTTGCCCACGCCGGTCGGGCCGATCATGAGGATGTTCTTGGGCGTGATCTCGGCGCGCATGCCGCCTTCCACCTGCTGGCGGCGCCAGCGGTTGCGAAGCGCGATGGCCACGGCACGCTTGGCCTCTTTCTGGCCGACGATGTGGCGGTCGAGTTCGTGGACGATGTCTTGTGGGGTCATGGCGCTCATGGCGTCATCCAAGGGTTTCAATGGTGTGGCTCTGGTTGGTGTAGATGCAGATGTCGCCCGCGATTTCCAGGGATTTCTTGACCACGTCGGAGGCGCTCAACTCGGTGTGGGCGACCAGGGCGCGGGCCGCCGCCTGGGCATAGGCGCCACCTGAGCCAATGGCCACGATGCCGTGTTCGGGCTCGAGCACGTCGCCGTTGCCGGTGATGATCAGCGATGACTCTCGGTCGGCCACGGCCAGCATGGCTTCCAGGCGGCGCAGCACGCGGTCGGTGCGCCAGTCGCGGGTCAGCTCCACGGCCGCGCGTGCCAGGTGACCTTGGTGCTTTTCCAGCTTGGATTCGAAGCGCTCGAACAAGGTGAAGGCGTCGGCCGTGGCGCCCGCGAAACCTGCGAGCACCTGGTCGCGGTAGAGCTTGCGCACCTTGCGTGCCGAGGCCTTGACGATGATGTGTCCCAGCGTGACTTGGCCGTCGCCCCCGATGGCGACTTGCCAACCAGACGGGGTTTGACGGCGCACGCTGACGATGGTGGTGCCGTGATAGGAGTCCATGGAATTCTTCAAGTAAGCGTCCGGGCCCTGGAGGGGCTGGGGCATTAGATCAGCTGCAGCTTGACCTTGGCGTGCTCATTGATTCCCATGGCGCCAAAGAACAGCGCCACGAGCCGGTGAGGCTTGACGAAGGTGACCTCACGGTCTTCAGCTCGGCGTGCGAGCACCCAGTTCAGCAGGTCGCCAGCCGCGATGAAATCCACCCGCAGCAGGTGTTCGCAATCGATGTCGAGCGTGATGCTCGCGCCTAGCTGGTTGTCCAGCTTGCGCAGGGTCTCGCTGATGTCGCCGATCAATTGCCCGGACAGGTTCAAGGCGGCCACCTGCACGAACTCGATGTCGTCGTGCAGCTGGGATTCGACAAAGCTGGTGGTCACGTCGCTGACGTGCGACAGCGTCATGGTGTGGGGCGTGAGGCCATCGCGCATGTGGCGAACCTGGCAGGCCGAGGGCTCCCAGGACGGTGGCGACAGCTCGTAGGTCACGCAATACTCGATCGCGACCTCGTCGAACTGGTCAGGCCGGTTGCACAGGCGCAAGGTGTCCAGGCGCAGCATCCAGTAGGCGGGGTCCACGTCGCGGGCGCCGGATGGGGCGTTCTCCGAGAGGATGGTGAGCAACTGATCGACACCGATCCACGCCATGCCGATGGGCTCTTTCGCCCAGGACTTCATCAACTGGCTGAGTTGGGCGGCGCCTTCGGGGGCCACTTTTTCGACGCTGCTCCAGTCCATGGTCCATGGCCGGGGTAACTGCAGGATTTCATAGCGCAGTTGTGCCACGGCTTCGGAGTCGATCACCGCGGGCGACACCCAGCCTGCCAGGGCGCTGGCCTGTTGCGGCGTGCTTTCTTGACCGGGCTCGGTGGCTGGGCCGTCTTCCTCAGGGGCTTCTTCCCGCGCGGCCTGGGCGGCTTGCTGCTCGCTGATCAGCACAAAGGCTTTCACACGTTGCGGGAGCGAATACCAATGGGGGGCTGACAGCCCGAACTGGTGGGCAAACGCGGTGGCCAATTGGTCGAACTTCTGGGGCAGGTCCAACGCCCGGTACAGGTCGAACACCGCCATCCACGTTTCGGATTGCTGGTGGCGTGATCCGCCTGGTGCAATGAGGGCCAGCAAGGCGCGTTCGCACTCGTCGAAATCGGCGTTCGCAAAGGCGATCACAGCTTCGTCGAGCTCGGGGTCGTGCTCCATTTCAGTGATGTCGACGCCACCGTCCGTGGAAAAACCAGCGGGTGACAGCGAATCGTGGAGCAT
This sequence comes from Aquabacterium sp., assembly GCF_050725395.1. Lineage (GTDB taxonomy): Bacteria > Pseudomonadota > Gammaproteobacteria > Burkholderiales > Burkholderiaceae_C > Aquabacterium. The sequence continues at coordinate 20,740 of NZ_JBOHHL010000018.1, forward strand.
GGGCGGCGGCGGGGAGCCACTCATGCGCGGCTGGTTCGCCCGGGCGGAATCGAAGACCGCTTGCGAAATTTCAGGGGGATCGAAATCCAGCGCGCTCAACTCGGGGCGGGCATGCGCCGCCTTAGTTTCCGGTTTGCCCAGGGGATTGGGTGCCGTGGGCGCATAAGCTGCCGCCGCATCCAACGGCAAGGGTGGTGGGCGCTGTGCCACGGGCGCTGCCTGGGCCGCTTGCCGGGCGGCGTTCTGGTCGCCGACCATTTGCTGCTCGATGGCATCGATCTTGGCTTTGACCGCGATGTCCGATTTGGGGCCACTGTGCGGGCGCGATTCGGAGTCGAGGTTGGAGGCGCCGGACAGGGCGAGGGCATTGTCCTGGCTGAGGCCCTCACGGCGGATCTTGCGCAGCATGTCGAGTTCGCGCTTGCGCACGAAGTCGTTGCGCCGCTTGCGCTCGATCATCGCCTTGATTTCGGTCTTGGCGTATTCACTTTCAGGGGACCCGGCCGTCGGGGCGTCCAGCTGCGTCCAATCCGTGGTTGGATTGGCGACGAAGCGGGCCACCTTGCGCAAAAAACCGCCGGAGTCCTTGCTCATGATCGCAGGCCGTGATGAGGCATAGAGGGTAGGGTGCGCAACAGCAGCTCAGTCCCCGAACATCTTTTGCTTGAGTTCCCGGCGCTGCTGGGCCTCCAGCGACAGGGTGGCGGTGGGGCGGGCGATCAGCCGACCCAGGCCGATGGGCTCGCCGGTTTCGTCGCAGTAGCCGTATTCGCCGGAATCCAGGCGGGTCAGGGCCTGGGAAATCTTCTTGAGCAGCTTGCGTTCGCGGTCGCGGGTGCGCAATTCAAGGGCGTGCTCTTCCTCGATCGTGGCGCGGTCGGCCGGATCGGGGACGATGGAGGTGTCTTCACGCAGGTGCTCGGTGGTCTCGCCGGCGTTGGACAGCAGGTCGTCCTTCAGCACGGTCAGGCGACCGCGGAAGAAGTCCAACTGCTTTTCATTCATGTACTCGCTCTCGGGCATGGCCATCAGCTCGGGCTCGGAGAGGTCCCGGCCGGCTTTGGTTTTCCACGCGTTGGCGAGTTTGGCGTCAACCTTGGTTGCGGTAGTAGGCATGTGATCTGGGGTACTGATTTTGGACGGTGATCTTGCCGGGGCCGGAATTTTGGCCGATACGGCAGCTTCGGCTGCTTTGGGAGAAGCTTGAGCGGTGGTAGACGGTGGGGCCGATGGGGCAGTGGCCGCCGTGCTGGTCTTCTTGGGGGCTGAAGGTTCTTTCTTGGCGGCGACGGGCTTGCTGGCGGCGGCGGTTTTGACCGGCGTGTCCTTGACCGCCTTGGCCGTTTTGGCGGGGGCGGCAGCGCTCGATTTGGTCGAGGGCTTGTCAGTTGCTTTCGTCACGGGATCCTCCTAAGAGACGCATGGCCAGCTGTGAGCTCCATCGCCTTGGTTGTGCTGCTTTTGGCAATCAGGGCAAGAATGAAGGCGCGCGGATTGTAACGAGGCTCCTAGCTCAACTTCACCAGACTATCCCTCGGCCCTGCCCACCCTTCATGCCAGACACTGTTCGAGGCCTGTGCGGAACAGGTCTTGGGGCAGGTCGATGCCGATGAAGACCATTTTGCTGGTTTTGTCTTCTCCGGGTGACCATTTCGGGCCGACGTCGCTGCCCATCAACTGGTGAACACCCTGGAAAATCACCTTGCGGTCCATGCCCACGACATTCAAGACGCCTTTATAGCGCAGCATGCGCGGCCCATAAATCTGCACCATGGACCCGAGGAAATCTTCCAGCTTGCTGGGGTTGAACGGGCGGGTGGACTTGAAGACGAAGGATTTCACATCGTCGTCGTGCTTGTGGTGGTGCGGGTGGTTGCAGTGCTCGTCGTGCACGTGGTCATGATCATGGTGGTGATCGTGGTCGTGGGCGTCGTTCGTCAGGAAGCTGGGGTCGATTTCCAGCTTGGCGTTCAGGTTGAAGCCGCGCAGGTCGAACACATTGCCCAGGGGGACCTCGCCGAAATGCACCCGTTGCTGGGGTGCGCGGGGGTTGATGTGCTTGAGGCGGTGGGCCAGGTCATCGGCCTCGGGGGCGGAGACGAGGTCGGTCTTGCTGATGAAGATCTGGTCGGCGAAACCCACCTGTCGCTGGGCTTCCTGGCGCTGGTCGAGCTGGGTCTGGCCATGTTTGGCGTCCACGAGGGTGACGATGGCGTCCAGCAGGTAAATCTCGGCGATCTCGTCGTCCATGAAGAAGGTCTGGGCGACGGGGCCTGGGTCGGCCAGGCCGGTGGTCTCGATGACCACACGGTCGAACTTCAGGCTGCCGTCGCGCTTCTTGGCGGCGAGGTCGGTCAGGGTGGCGCGCAGGTCTTCCCGGATGGTGCAGCAGATGCAGCCATTGTTCATCTGGATGATCTGCTCCTTGGTGTCGGCCACCAGGATGTCGTTGTCGATGTTTTCTTCACCGAATTCGTTTTCGATGACGGCGATCTTCTGGCCGTGTGCTTCGGTCAGGACGCGCTTGAGCAGGGTGGTTTTACCGCTGCCCAAGAAACCCGTAAGGATGGTGACTGGTATCAAGCTCATCCAGAGAGTGTAGCCCCGGCCGCCCAGGCTTTGAAGGTGTGGGGTTGCACAATCGCCATCTTCATCGGGTATTCTTGCAACATCGCCACCAAGACACCCCTGCCGTGTCCGAACCTTCCCAGAGCCGGTCTTCCAAGGCCGACAAATCTTCCCTCGTGCCCCATGACCACGACAGAGAGCGCCGCAGCCTCTTCGAGCGTCTGGTCGAATTCATCGCGCCCGGGCCCGACTCCACCGACGAATTGATCGAATCCCTGGCCACGGCGGAGCAGCGCGAGCTGATCGAGCCCGAATCTCGGGTGATGCTGGAGGGTGTGATCCGCATGGCGGGCATGTCCGCCGGCGACGTGATGGTGGCGGTCAAGCGCATGGATCTGTTGGACATCAACGCGCCTTACGAAGAATTGCTGCACCAGGTCATCGACGCCGGGCATTCGCGTTTCCCGGTGTTCGACGACAGCCGGGAAAACATCATTGGCATTCTGATGACCAAGGACCTGCTGAAACTGCAGCGCGCCCCCGAACTCAATCTGCGCACCTTGCTGCGCCCGCCGGTGTTCGTGCCGGAGTCCAAGGGGCTCAACGAACTGTTGCGGGATTTCCGCGCCAACCGCAGCCACATGGCCATCGTGATCGACGAGTTCGGCAAAACCGCTGGCCTGATCACCATCGAGGACGTGCTGGAAGAAATCGTCGGCGAGATCGAAGATGAATTCGACGTGGGCGAAAGCGACAACGGCATCTTCACCCTGGCCGATGGCAGCCAGCGCGTGGCCGGGGACGCCGACATCGAGGCCGTGAACGAGGCCTTCGGCATCCACCTGCCCATGGACGATTTCGACACCATCGGGGGCTTCGTGGCCCATGAACTGGGTCGGGTTCCCCGTCGCGGCGAGGCGGTCGAGGTGGCGGGCCTGAGGTTTTCGGTCATGCTGGCGCGAGGCGGTGCGGTGCGCTGGTTCAAGGTCACGCGTGCGCCCGATTCGCTTGAGATGAGCGCGTCCTGAGGATGGAGGCGACCTTGGGTGGTGCCCGGTCCTCCGAGCCGGGCGGTTTGCCCATGGGGTGGGCCTGGCTGGCGTCGATGCTGGCAGGGGCTTTGCTGGCCGGGGCGTTTTCGCCATGGGTCGCTGACCTGGGGCGTGGCTGGCCGGCCGTGCTGCTGTCATTGGCCGTGGCCGGCTTCGTGGGCCTTCTTCGTCGGCTGCGGTCGGCTTCCGTGGCCGCCCAGTGTGGCGTTCTGTTCGGCACGGTCTGGCTGGTGAGCGGCACGGGCTGGATGTTCGTCAGCCTGCACCGCTTTGGCGGCTTGCCAGCCTGGCTCGCCGGCCTGGCGGTGTTGCTGCTGTGCGCGGCCCTGTCGGGTTTCATGGCGTTGGTGGCTGCGGGCTGGGTACGGTGGCGGCGGGGTACTCCCCTGGCCGACAGTGTGCTGTTGGCGGCCTTGTGGTTCCTGGCCGAATGGGCCCGGGGTTTCATCTTCACCGGATTTCCTTGGGCCGCCAGTGGCTACGCGCTGGTGGATTCACCGCTGGCGGCGCTGGCGCCCTGGATTGGCGTCTATGCCTTGGGGGCGGTTCTGACGCTGGCCGTGTCCTGGCTGGTGTTGTCGTGCTTCCAGCCGCGGTCCTGGCGCACCGCGTTGGCTGCGGCGGCGGGCCTCGTGGCCGGCGCCACCTGGTTGTCAGGATCCCCGAACAATGTCTTCACGCGGACGCATGGCGCGCCTTTGTCGGTGACCTTGCTGCAGGGCAACATTCCCCAGGACGAAAAATTTGCCCAGTCGCATTTGCGCGACCAGTTGATCTGGCACGCCAGGCAATTGGCGGCCGCCCGAACCGACCTCGTGGTGGCGCCCGAAACGGCGATTCCCTTGTTGCCCCTGCAGTTGCCCGAAGGCTATTGGGCCGATCTGACCAGCCCCTTCCAGTCGGGTTCCCGGGCTGCCCTGATCGGTGTGCCTCTGGGCGATTTTGATGCTGGTTACACCAACTCCGTGGTGGGCCTGTCCTCGGCCACCAAGGCCTTGCCGGATGGCTTCTACCGCTACAACAAGCACCACCTGGTCCCTTTCGGAGAGTTCATCCCCTTGGGCTTCCACTGGTTCGTGCAGATGATGAACATGCCCCTGGGTGACTTCACCCGCGGACCACGCGCGGCGCCTTCCTTCGGTGTCAAGGACCAATGGGTGGCGCCCACCATCTGCTACGAAGACTTGTTCGGTGAAGAGCTGGCCCGGCGGTTCGTTCAGCCTGGGCAGCCCGCGCCGACGCTGTTCGCCAACGTCAGCAACCTGGCCTGGTTCGGCGACACGGTGGCGATCTACCAGCATTTGCAGATCGCGCGGATGCGCTCGCTGGAGTTCCAGTTGCCCACCATCCGGGCCACCAACACCGGGGCCACGGTCGTGATCGATCACCAAGGCAAGGTGGTCGCGTCGCAGCCCACCAACACGCGCGGCGCCTTGGTGACATCGGTGCAGGGCCGCGTCGGCAACACGCCATATGCCGAGTGGGCAGGGCGCTTTGACCTGTGGCCGCTGGTGGCCTTGGCGGTCATCGCGGTGATGACCTTGAAGCGTCGTTCGCGGGGTTCTTCCGCGAGTCTTTAGAATCGGGCCTTCGCGTCATTGCTTGACGCTCATCCCACCCACCCTGAAATTAGCCATGCTGACCTTCCAGCAACTGATCTTGCGCCTTCAAAGCTACTGGGACGCCCAGGGCTGCGCCTTGCTGCAACCTTATGACATGGAAGTGGGCGCGGGCACCAGCCACACCGCGACCTTCCTGCGCGCGCTGGGCCCGGAGCCCTGGCGTGCCGCCTATGTGCAGCCCAGCCGCCGGCCCAAGGATGGCCGTTTCGGCGAGAACCCCAACCGCCTGCAGCATTACTACCAATTCCAGGTGGTGCTCAAGCCCGCGCCAAGCAACATCCTCGAGCTGTATCTGGGCTCGCTGGAAGCCGTGGGCTTCGACCTCAAGAAAAACGACGTCCGCTTCGTCGAAGACGATTGGGAAAATCCGACCTTGGGCGCCTGGGGCCTGGGCTGGGAGGTCTGGCTCAATGGCATGGAGGTGACGCAGTTCACCTACTTCCAGCAAGTGGGCGGCATCGATTGCAAGCCCCTGACCGGTGAGATCACCTATGGCCTGGAACGCCTGGCCATGTACCTGCAAGGCGTCGAAAATGTCTATGACCTGGTCTGGACGAGTTGGGAAGAGACCGGTGCCGATGGTCAGAAGGTGCAGCGCACCTTGAAGTATGGCGACGTGTTCCACCAGAACGAGGTCGAGCAGTCCACCTACAACTTCGAACACAGCAACGTCGAGTTCCTGTTGGGCGCCTTCACCAACTACGAGACGCAAGCCAAGTACCTGATCGAACAACACCTGGCCTTGCCGGCCTATGAGCAGGTGCTCAAGGCTGCGCACAGCTTCAACCTGCTGGATGCGCGTGGCGCCATCTCGGTGACCGAACGTGCCGCCTACATCGGCCGCATCCGCAACCTCGCCCGCAGCGTGGCCCAGGCCTACCTGGACAGCCGCGCCCGACTGGGCTTCCCCATGGCGCCGCGCGCCTGGGCTGAAGAGGTTCTCGCACAACTCGAAAAGAAAGCCGCCTGAGCATGAGCGCTTCCAACCTGCTCGTTGAATTGTTCGTTGAAGAGCTGCCGCCCAAGGCGCTCAAGAAGCTGGGAGAGTCCTTTGCCCAGGTGCTGGTCGACAGCCTGACATCGCAAGGCTTGGCAGGCAACGATTCGGTGGCCACGGCCTTCGCCTCGCCACGTCGTCTGGCGGTGCATGTGACCAAGGTGCTGTCCAAGGCTGCCGACCAGGCCGTGCAGCAGAAGCTGATGCCCGTCAGCGTGGGCTTGAACGCGGAAGGCCAGGCCACGCCAGCCTTGCTGAAGCGGCTCTCGGCGCTCGGCGCTGGCCCCGACGCCGTGGCTGGCTTGAAGCGGCTGCCCGATGGCAAGGCCGAAGCCTTGTTCTTCGACAGCGTCAAAGCTGGCGCCACCTTGAGCGAAGGCCTTCAAAAAGCCCTGGACGAGACCCTGGCCAAGCTGCCCATCCCCAAAGTCATGAATTACCAGTTGGAACAAGGCCCCGGTGCCGACTTCCAGCCCGGCTGGACCAGCGTCAACTTCGTGCGACCGGCCCATGGCCTGGTGGCCTTGCATGGCGACCAGATCGTCCCTGTCAGCGCGCTGGGCCTGGTCTCCGGCCAGCAAACCCAGGGGCATCGCTTCGAAGCCAAGGTCAGCCCGATCGTGCTGCGCCATGCCGACAGCTATGCCGAGCAATTGGCGCAGGATGGTGCCGTGATCGCGAGTTTCGAGGCCCGCCGCGACGAGATCTCGCGTCAACTGAAGCTGGCCGCCAGCAAGGCCGGCACCCACCTCAGCCCCATCGACGACGAGGCCCTGCTGGACGAAGTGACCGCCTTGGTCGAGCGCCCCAATGTGCTGATCGGCCGCTTCGAAGAAGCCTTCCTGGAGGTGCCCCAGGAGTGCCTCATCCTCACGATGAAGGCCAACCAGAAGTACTTCCCTTTGCTGGACGCGTCAGGCAAGTTGACGAACCAGTTCCTCATCGTCAGCAACATCAGCCCCGATGACGCCAGCGCCGTGGTCGGCGGCAACGAGCGCGTGGTGCGCCCACGCCTGGCCGACGCCAAGTTCTTCTTCGACCAGGACCGCAAGAAGACTTTGGAGTCCCGCCTGCCAGGCCTGTCCAAGGTGGTCTACCACGGCAAGCTGGGGACCCAAGGCGAGCGGGTCGAGCGTGTGCGTGCGATCGCCAAGGGCCTGGTCGAGACTCTGGGCCAAGCCTCGCTGACCGCCAACGTGGACACGGCGGCCCGCTTGGCCAAGGTCGATCTGCTGACCGACATGGTGGGCGAGTTCCCCGAGTTGCAGGGCATCATGGGCGGCTACTACGCCCGCCACGATGGCCTGGGTGACCAGGTGGCGCAGGCCATCGAAGACCACTACAAGCCGCGTTTCGCTGGCGACGAACTGCCCCGCGACCTGGTCGGCGTGGTCGTGGCCCTGGCCGACAAGCTCGAAACCCTGGTGGGCCTGTTCGGCATCGGCCAATTGCCCACCGGTGACAAGGACCCCTTTGCCCTGCGCCGCCACGCGCTGGGCGTGATCCGCATGTTGATCGAGCGCGACCTGCCTCTGGCGCTGGAGCCCACGCTCCGCCAGGCGGCCGCCGCGTTCGGCGACAAGATCGCGGACGCCACCCCGGCCCTGACCGACTTCATCTATGACCGGCTGGCCGGCAGCCTGCGCGAGCAAGGCTACACCGCACAAGAGGTCGATGCCGTGCTGGCCTTGCGTCCGCAGCGCCTGGCCGACATTGGCCAGCGCCTGGCCGCGGTGCGCGCCTTCGCCGCCTTGCCGGAAGCCGCCTCGCTGGCGGCCGCCAACAAGCGCGTCGGCAACATCCTGAAGAAGGTCGATGGCACCGTCGAAGCCAAGGTCGATCCCGCTTTGCTGAAAGAAGTCGCTGAAGTTGCGCTGTTCGAAACCCTTGCCAGGGTGCAAGCCGAGGCTAGGTTGAAGTTCGAAGAGTCAGACTACACCGCCTCGCTGCAGGCCTTGGCCGTGCTCAAGACCCCGGTGGATGCCTTTTTTGACGGCGTCATGGTCAACGCCGAAGATGCCGCATTGCGCACCAACCGCCTCGGTTTGCTGGCATCCTTGCACCTGGCCATGAATCGCGTGGCCGACCTGTCCCGGTTGGCTGCATGACCCCTTTCGGAGTGGGCATGAAACTCGTCATCCTCGATCGCGACGGAACCATCAATCACGAGCGGGACGACTACATCAAGTCGGCGGACGAGTGGGTGCCCCTGCCCGGTGCGCTGGAAGCCATCGCCCGGCTCAATCACGCGGGCTGGCACGTCGTGGTGGCCACCAACCAGTCCGGCATCGGACGCGGCCTGTTCGACATGGTGGCGCTCAACGCCATGCATGCGCGCATGAACCAGTTGCTGGCCCGCCATGGCGGCCGGGTCGAAGCGGTGTTCTTCTGCCCCCACACCCCCGAGGATCAATGCACCTGCCGCAAGCCCCTGCCGGGACTCTTCAAGATGATCGGGCAGCGCTTTGGCGTGTCGCTGGCGGGGGTGCCCATGGTGGGAGACCTGCCGCGCGACGTGCTGGCCGCCCAGTCCGTCGGCTGCGAGCCGCACCTGGTCCGCACGGGCCAGGCCGCCGCCATGACCGAACCCGAATTGATCGACCTGCGCCAGCAGGTGTCCGATCTGACGATCCATCCCGATCTCTCGTCCTTTGCCGACTTCCTGATCTTGCGGGACCGGCGCGCACATGGCGAAGACAGCCCCGTGGCCACGCACATGGGCGAGCTGACCTGATGAAAGACAAGTTTGACTGAGATGAGTGACCGAACGCCTGAGACAGAGACACCGACGTCCTCGGGTGGTGAACAGATGGGCTTGCCCTGGGTGGATGGCGCGACGGGCAAGGAGCCGCATTCGGCGGCCCTCGTCCAATCGCCTGCCTTGCTTGCGCCCGCCCAGCCCGAGATCCCCGTATTCCGCCATCCCCAGGCCGAGCGAGAAGTGCGCCTGGGCGATGTGATCGTGGCCTATGAATTCCAGCGCGTGCGCCGCCGCAGCATCGGCATGGTGGTCAGTTCCGAAGGGCTGAGCGTGCGCGCGCCGAAATGGGTGTCGTCCGGCGACATCGAAACCGCCTTGCACGCCAAATCCCGCTGGATCTGCAACAAGCTGGTCGAGCAGCGCGAGCGCGCCTTGAAGCAGAAGGCCTCGCGCATCGAGTGGGGGCACGGTGCCGTGCTGCCTTACCTGGGCGAAACGCTGACCCTGGTGCTGGATCCTCGCATCAAGGGCCTCAGCCTCAGCGAGGCGATGCCGGGCGTGCCCGGCGCGCTCAAGCGCACCCTGGTGCTGGGCCTGGCCCACGACGCCGCACCTGAATTGATCGGCGAGGCATTCCAGTCCTGGCTGAAAAAGCAGGCCAAGCAGCGCTTCGAGGCCCGGGTGAAGCACTTCGCGCCTTTGATGGGGGTGGCTGTGACGCGCATCAGCCTGTCGTCTGCGCGAACGCGCTGGGGCAGCGCCAGTGTGGACGGCTCCATCCGCCTGCATTGGCGCCTGATGCACTTCGCCGACCCTGTGATCGACTACGTGGTCGTGCACGAACTGGCCCACCTGCGCGAAATGAACCACAGCCCGCGTTTCTGGGAAGTCGTCATGTCGGCCATGCCCGACTACGAAATCGCCCGCGAGCAGTTGCGCCACGCGGTCATCCCCGACTGGGCTTGAAAAACCCTGTTCTTGATAAGTCCTATTTTCTTGCTTAATCTCCGAGGCCGACCAGCTGGGGTCGATCAGGAGAAAATTCATGAGAGGACACTTTGTTTGGGCAAAGGTGGGCGCAGCCGCGGCCCTGGTGCTCGCCATGTCGGGGGCGCACGCCCTCAGTGGCAAGGTGGTGGTCAATGACATCAGCCAGCCGGTCTACCTGACGGCACCCACCGGCGACAGCCGCCTTTTCGCCCTTGAAAAGGGCGGGGTGGTCCGGATCATTGCCAACGGGCAGACCCTGGCAACCCCGTTCCTGGACCTGTCGAGCAAGGTCGACATCGAGAGTGAAAGGGGCTTGCTGGGCCTGGCGTTCGACCCCAACTACGCCAGCAATGGCCGCTTCTACGTCAACTACATCGACAAGACGACGCTGAACACGGTGGTCGAGCGCTACACGGTGGCCACGCCGTCCTCGAATGTCGCCAGCGTGAGTTCGGTGCAGAACATCATCACCGTCACCCAAGAGCCTTACGGCAACCACAAGGCAGGCTGGATCGCGTTCCGCCCCGGCGACAACCAGAACCTCTACATCGCGACAGGCGACGGGGGCGATGCCAATGATCCCAACGGCAATGCGCAGAACGGAAGCAGTTTGCTGGGCAAGGTGCTGCGCCTTGATGTGAGTGGCAGCAGCGCGGGCTACTCCGTGCCCACGACCAATCCTTTCGTCGGCAGCTCGACCACCCGCGCCGAGATCTGGGCCCTCGGGGTGCGCAACCCATGGCGCAACAGCTTTGACCGGCAGAACGGCAATTTCTGGATCGCCGACGTGGGACAGGGTGTCCGCGAAGAAATCAACCTCGAACTCGCGGGCGACCCGGGTGGCCACAACTATGGCTGGCGCCTGCGGGAAGGCACCGTCGAGACGCCCGGTGTGGGCGGCGACGCGCCAGGCCTGACCGACCCGGTCTTTGACTACGAGCACTTGGATGTGGCAGGGGGCTTGGGCAACTCGATCACCGGCGGGTATGTCTACCGCGGCCCCAGCATCGAAGGCGCGGACGGCCGGTATTTTTTCGCCGATTTCGTGTCCAGCCGCGTGTTCTCGTTCCTGATGGGCGCCGATGGCAAGCCCTTTGATCTGCGGGACGACACCGCGGCCTTGCTGGGTGGCACGGGCTTGAGTGGCCCGACGACATTCGGCGAGGACAGCTTGGGCCGCCTCTACATCGCGGGCATCAACGGCACCGTGGTTGTCATGGTGCCGGAACCCGAGACCTGGGTCAGCATGCTGGCGGGTCTGGCGGTGCTGGTCACCGTGCGCCGCCGTGCCAGCAGGGCTTGATCGCCAGAACGCTCGCGTCAGACGCTGAAACGGTAGATGCCGTCGGTCCCCAGGGTGCGCGTGAGCGTGCCCTGGTACCACAGGGCGTGGAGGTGCGCCACCGCCTCGCCCATGGCGAAGGTGGTCTGGTGCAGGTCGAGCTGGCGCTTGAACAGCACGGGCAGCAGGTCGGCAGCGGTGGTCGGCCGTTGCTGGCAGGCCGTGATGACATCGGCCAGCCGGTCCCGGTGGTGTTCGTGCAATTGATCGATGCGGGTGTGCAAGCCCTTGAACGGCTTGCCATGCGAGGGCAGCACCAGGGTGTCCTCGGGCAAGCGCCGCATGCGGTCCAGCGAGGCCAGGAACAGGGTCAGCGAGTTCGCCTCGGGCTCGGCGTCGTACACGCTGACGTTGGTCGAGATGCGGGGCAGCACCATGTCGCCTGAAATCAGCACGCCCAGTTCCGGACAGTGCAGGGCGATGTGTTCCGGGGCGTGGCCATGCCCCACGTGGCAGCTCCAAGGGTGTCCGCCAATGGTCACCGTCATGCCGTCCTGCAGGCGGTGGAAGGCCGAAGGCATGTCCGGCACCATGGCGCTGAAGTAGTTGGTCCTCGCCCTGATCTTTGCCACCGACTCCGGGTCGGTCAGGCCATGGCTGGCGAAAAAATCAGCCGCCTTCGCGCCGCCAAAATTGTTGGCGTGCTTGCTGGCGAGGTGGGTCGCGTGAAAATCCGTGGCGCTCATCCACAGTCGGCAGGGACGCCCAGGGGTGCTCCAGTGCTCGGTCAGCCAGTGCGCGTTGCCGACGTGGTCCGGGTGCATGTGGGTCACGATGACCCGGAGCACCGGCAAGCCCTCCAGTTGCGTGGCGAACACGTCCGTCCAGGCGGCCTGCGTCTCGGGGTTGGCGATGCCGCAGTCGATGATCGTCCAGCCAGGCTGGCCATCCAGCTCATCGCGCAGCAGCCACAGGTTGATGTGGTCCAGCGCGAAAGGCAGTTTCATCCTGATCCAGCGCACGCCGGGCGCCACTGCCATGGCCTGGCCGGTGGCGGGCAGGGTCTCGCCCAGGGGATAGTCGATCGTCGGGGCTGAAGTCTCTTGCATCGGCCCATTGTGACCCATCAAGCCTGACTACACTGTGGGCCATGACACTTGAATCCCTGTTCGACAAAAACCGGGCCTGGGCCCGTGACATCGAGAACCGCACGCCCGGTTTCTTCACCCGTCTGCAGCAGCAGCAATCACCCCAATACCTTTGGATCGGTTGCAGTGACAGCCGAGTTCCAGCCAATGAAATCGTGGGCCTCTTGCCCGGCGAATTGTTCGTGCACCGAAATGTGGCGAATGTCGTGGTGCATTCCGACTTGAACTGCCTGTCGGTGATGCAGTTCGCCATCGATTCGCTCAAGGTCAAGCACATCATCGTGGTGGGCCACTATGGCTGCAGTGGTGTCAAGGCCGCGATGGACAACCTGCGCGTCGGCATCGCCGACAACTGGTTGCGCCATGTGCAGGACGTGCGCAACCAGCACCGCGAATGGCTCTACCAATTGCCCGAAAATGGCCCGACGCGGCTGAACGCCCTGTGCGAGCTCAATGTGCTGGAGCAAAGCCTGAACGTGTGCCAGACCACGGTCGTGCAGGACGCCTGGGCGCGCGGCCAGGCGGTCGTGGTGCACGGGTGGGTCTACGGCTTGCATGATGGCCACATCAAGGACATGCGCATGAGCGTGGAAAACGCCGAAGCCCTGGCGGCGGCCTATGCCGAAGCTTTGTCCGAACTGAAAAAGCGCTACACCGCCCCACAACCCGCCGCCGACTCCGCGGTTTAAATCTCAGGCAGACCCATGCTTCCAACGCAATTGACCGATTCGCGTGCCTTTGAAATCGCCAAGGCCATGCTCGATGGGTTCGACCGCCATTACAAGATCTTCCGCGAGACCAGCGCCGACGCCAAGGTGCGCTTCGAGCAGGCCGACTGGCACGGCCAGCAACTGGCGCAGCGGGTGCGCATCGAGTTCTACGACCTGCGCGTGAACGAGGCCGTGGCCCGCCTGGAAAACGACTACCTGGCCAGCGAGCTGCCCATGGAGGTCTGGCACCAGATCAAGCTGTTCTACATTGGCCTGCTGACCAACCACAAGCAGCCCGAACTGGCCGAGACCTTCTTCAACTCGGTCACGATCCGGATGCTGCACCGGCGCTATTTCCGCAACGATTTCATCTTCGTGCGGCCGGCGGTGTCCACCGAATACATCGAAGACGAAGACCCCAAGGCCAAGCCCACCTTCCGCGCCTATTACCCCACGCGGGAGAACCTGCGCGCCATGCTCAAGACGGTGATCCAGAGCTACGAGCTGGACGAGCCTTTCGAAGACCTGAACCGCGACGTCGGCTTTGTGTTCGAGGCCCTGCAGGAGCAGGTCGGCAATGTGCGCCTGCGCACCAATTTCCAGATCCAGGTGTTGTCGTCGCTCTTCTTCCGGAACAAGGGCGCCTACATCGTCGGCAAGGTGATCAACGGCTTCCGCAGTTTGCCGTTCGCCATCCCCATCCTGCACAACTCCAAGAAGCGCCTGTACATTGACGCGGCCCTGTTTGGCGAGGACGACCTGCTGGCCCTGTTCAGCTTTGCGCGCGCCTATTTCATGGTCGACATGGAGGTGCCCTCGGCCTACGTGCAGTTCCTGCGCACGCTGATGCCTCGCAAGCCGCGCGCCGAGATCTACAGCGCCCTGGGCCTGCAGAAGCACGGCAAGAACCTGTTCTACCGCGACTTTTTATTCCACCTGCGCCATTCCAGCGACAAGTTCCGCATCGCGCCCGGCATCAAGGGCATGGTCATGCTGGTGTTCGACCTGCCGTCGTATCCCTTCGTGTTCAAGGTGATCAAGGATTTCTTCCCGCCGCAGAAGGAAACCACGCGCGACCTGATCATGTCGAAATACCTGTTGGTGAAGCAGCATGACCGGGTGGGCCGCATGGCCGACTCGCTCGAGTTCACCAACGTGGCTTTCCCACGCGACCGCTTCGACGACGAGCTGATCGCCGAGTTGAAGCACTTCTCGCCCAGCGTGATGGAAGAGGAGGGCGACGTGCTCATCCTCAAGCACCTCTACATCGAGCGGCGGATGATCCCGCTCAACATCTACATCCAGGAGGCCGATGGCGATCAACTGGAGCACGCCGTCATCGAGTACGGCAACGCACTGAAGGACCTGGTCGCCGCCAACATCTTTCCCGGCGACATGCTGTGGAAGAACTTCGGCGTCACGCGCAACGGCAAGGTCGTGTTCTACGACTACGACGAGATCGAATACATCACCGACTGCAATTTCCGCACGGTGCCCTTGCCGCGCAACGAAGAAGAAGAAATGTCGGGCGAGGTTTGGTATTCAGTCGGCCCGCACGATGTTTTCCCCGAGACTTTCGGACCGTTCCTGCTGGGCGATCCGCGTGTGCGCGCGATTTTCATGAAGCACCACGCCGAGTTGCTGGAGGCCGATTTCTGGCAGCAGCACAAGGAGCGCATCAAGGCCGGCTATGTGCACGACGTGTTCCCCTACGACCGGGGGCGGCGTTTCGTGCACCAGTTGCACTTGGCGGCGGCCGAAGCCCATGGGTCTTCGGAAAGCGCGCCGGTGGAAGAGCCGGTGGATGTACCACCCGAAGGCCCTGCGGTTCACGACCAGGGGCGCTTGACAGGCTTCGCCGCGGGCGGCAGCACGGCCAATTGAGGATTACCGCGGCCCGCCTGCCTTGAGGTCCAGGCGAGGCCGCTGGTCGGTGTCACTTCACCAGAGCTGCCACCAGGGCTTGTCTTCGGCCTTGACGCCACCCACCAGGTAGGGACTGTTGGGGAAGCTCTGCTTCAACACCCGCTCGGCGTCATCCCTCAGCGGGATCAGGCCCAGGTGATCGTAGGCGCGCACCATGATGAACAGCGCTTCTTCGATGGCTGGCGAACTGCGGTAGTCGGTCAATGCCTGCTGTGCGCGGTTGGCCGCAGCCAGGTAAGCACCACGGCGCAGGTAGTAGCGCGCCACGTGAACCTCGCCGGAAGCCAGCGAGTTGACGATGTAATTCATGCGCAGCCGGGCATCGGCGGCGTACCTGGAGGTCGGGAAGCGCGTCGACAGTTGCTTGAAGGATTCGTAGGCGTCTCGGGCGGCTTGCTGATCGCGCTCGGCCAGATCCTGGCGCGCCACGCGGCCGAACAGTCCCAAGTCGTCGTTGAAATTGACCAGGCCTTGCAGGTACATGGCGTAGTCGACCGCCGGGCTGGTCGGGTGCAGGCGGATGAAGCGTTCGAGCTTGGCGAGGGCCTGGGCTTTTTCACCGGTCTTGTAGTAGGCGTAGGCCAAGTCGAGTTGAGCCTGCTGCGCCAGCATGGTGCCAGTGGCGCGGGCCTCGACTTTTTCCAGGCGCTTGATGGCGTTCTCGTAGTTGCCGTCAGCCGCTTCTTCCTTGGCGTCTGCGTACAATTTGTCGGGTGTCATGCCACCGAATTCGTCTTCGGGCGTGGATCCGCAACCGGCCAGGCCAGCCACCATCAGGGCGGCGAGCAGGCCGCCGGCCAAGCGCGTCTTCATGCCAGAGGACCGGCCCCACAAGGTGTTGTTCAGCAGTTTCACGTGTGTATATGGCGGGAGTTGCATCCGCATAGAGTCTCGCACGAGGGTGCGCAATACCCGGCAGTATAGAAGCATGGCACCGCCCCTTTCATTCACCCGTTTGCAAAGCTTTCATGTCCCGATCCCCCGTTTCACCTCAACCGCTTTTGGACGCCGATGCTTTGGACGAGGATTGGGGTGTGGAGGCCCTGGGGGCGCCCGCGCCGTCCGCCTCGGTGGCCACCCGGGAAGGGGTGGTCGCGGCGGCCCAGCAAGGGCAGCGCCTGGACGCCTGGCTGGTCAGCCTGGCCGATGAGTTCTCGCGCAGCCACCTCAAGGGCCTGATCGAGGCCGGCTGTGTTCGGGTGGATGGCAAATTGGCCGATTCGCCCTCGCGCAAGGTCAGTGCCGGCCAGCATGTCTGGGTCGAGTTGCGGCCCACGGCCCAGAGCCAGGCCTTCGTGGCCGAGCCCATGGACTTGCCCATCGTGTTCGAGGACGAGCACCTGCTGATCATCGACAAGGCCGCCGGCATGGTGGTCCATCCCGCCGCCGGGCATTGGAGTGGCACCTTGATGAATGGCCTGCTGGCCCACCACGCGGGTGCTGTGAACCTGCCGCGCGCGGGCATCGTGCACCGCCTGGACAAGGACACCAGTGGCTTGATGGTGGTGGGTAAAACGCTGGAGGCGGTCACGGCTTTGTCGCGGGCGATTGCCGACCGCGTGGTCAAGCGCCAGTACGTTGCCCTGGTGCATGGTGCCGTGGCCGATGCCTTCTCGGTCGAGGTCGCCATTGGCCGGGACCCGGCCTCGCGCATCAAGATGGCGGTGCTGGCCTCGGGCAAGCCCGCTCGCACCGATGTGCGCTGCCTGGGGCGCGTCGTGCTGGACGAAGACCATCCCGAGGGAGCCATCCGCCGGTCCTTCAGTGCCGTGGAGTGCACCTTGCACACCGGGCGGACGCACCAGATCCGGGTTCACATGGCCAGTCGCAAGCATCCCCTGGTGGCCGATGCCTTGTACGGCGGCGCGCCGGCGCTGGGCCTGACCCGCCAGGCCCTGCACGCCTACCGGCTGGCCTTTGACCATCCGATCAGTGGGGCGGCGCTTCGTTTCGAATCCTCGCTGCCCGGCGATCTGGCCCAGGCTTGGGGGCGCCTTCAAATGGTCCAACAAAAACCTGTAACTGGTGCATAATGGGTCACAAATCTGGTGGTTTCGCCAAGGCGAGCCAACCATCCGGCAAAGCTTGTTTGATCTGACAACTTTGCCCACAAGCGGATGCCCCTGCATGGGGCGCAAGATCAAACCCAAGGCGTCATACAGCCCCACCAGGCGGTCAACTCGGTCTTCGGGCATGTGCATTCGTTTGCCGGCCGATGCCACTTGGGTCCGTGTCGCGCAGCCCGATAACCCGGCGTGCGGCGTTTGAACCTCCACCTTGAACGGGTGGCGTGTGTTTACCGATTGAAGAGATGGAAGTCCTCAATCCTCAGGACGCTCAACGCGTACTAGAAGCGGCGCTTTTATGCGCCCATCAGCCCATGACGGTGCGAGACATGCGCGCCCTCTTCGACGACACCGTGTCGGTCGATGGGGTGCGCGCCTTGCTGGCCGACATCGCCCAGAGTTGGGATGGCCGCGGCGTGGAGTTGCGGGAGTCCGCCTCGGGCTGGCGCTTCCAGACCACCGCCGACGTGCAGGAATACCTCGACCGGCTGAACCCTGAAAAGCCGCCCAAGTATTCGCGGGCCACGATGGAAACCCTGGCCATCATTGCCTACAAACAGCCGGTCACCCGGGGCGACATTGAAGACATCCGCGGCGTGACCGTCAGCACCCAGATGGTCAAGCAGCTCGAAGACCGTGGCTGGATCGAGGTGATCGGTCACCGCGACGCCCCTGGGCGGCCCGGCTTGTACGCCACCACCCGTCATTTTCTGGACGACATGGGCCTGAAGTCCCTGGACCAGCTGCCGGCGCTGGACGGCATGTTGGGCGCGCAGGGCATGCTGCCCGGCCTGGACAACGATCCCGACGCGGTGCTCAACAACCCGCAAGACGACGAGGAACAAGGGCAAGGCACGCTGTTGGAAGCACAAGCCGATCTGCTCGAGTCCGACCATCCTTCCAACCCCGATGCTGATGCGGCTGATGAGTCAGCCGACCCCACCGAACCTTCCCCTGCTCCATGACCTCAGACAACGCGCCCATGCAAGACCCCACCGAACCGTCATCCCTGCCTGACGCCGCGTCCGAGGATGCGCCCAAGCCCAAGCGTGCGCCTCGCAAGAAGGCCGCCGCCGAGGTGCAGGCCGAGCCTGTCGCGGCGGCTGACGCCGAATCGCCAGCAGAAGACGCCAAGCCCGCGCCGCGCCGCCGCAAGGCCGCTGCCGCGGTGGCCGAAGAGGCTGCGCCCGTCGCCGCTGAAGAGTCTGCGGAGAGCAAGCCCAAGCGCGCGCCCCGCAAGAAGGTGGTGGCCGATGCTGCCGAGCCGGCTTCTGAGGCGGTGCCCGTGGTGCGCGAACGTGCCGGTGATGGCTTCCTGCAACTGGGGCCTGATGTGAGCGAGGCGGTGGCCGCGCAAGCCCCCGTGGCGCAAGAAGTCGGCGAGCAAGCCGTGCCCAACGACGGCGAGCCCCGCTTTGAAGAGCGCGGCGAGCGTGGCAATCGCCGTGACCGTGGTCCTCGCGGCCAGCGGGGCGACAGGCCAGCACGCCCCGTGGCCCAGGCTTCGGACGAGCAGGGTTCAGAAGCCGGTGGCGATGTTGCCGAAGGCGAGGGCGGTGAGCCCCAAGATGCGGATCAACCGCCTTCGCGCCGTGCCGCGATCGCCGCAGAACAAGCCAATGAAGTGTTCGCCGAACTGCTGTCGGGTGATTTCGACACCGTGCGGGATGAGCCCGCCGAAGAAGGCGCCGAAGGTGGCGAAGCCGATCCGCAGAAGCGTGTGCTGCGCCCCGAGCCCGATGCGCCCAAGCTGCAGAAGGTGCTGGCCCAATCCGGCATCGGTTCGCGCCGCGACATCGAGCAGATGATCGAAGACGGTCGCATCACGGTCAATGGCGAAGCGGCCCACATCGGCCAGCGCATCTCTTATGGCGACCAGGTCAAGGTGGGCGGCAAACCCATCCGCATCCGCATCGCCCCGCAGCCCGCGCGCATCCTGGCCTACCACAAGCCCGTGGGCGAAGTGGTCACGCACGACGATCCGCAAGGCCGCCCGACCGTGTTCCGCCGCCTGCCACGCCTGCAGAATGGCAAGTGGATGTCGGTGGGGCGCCTGGACATCAACACCGAAGGCCTGCTGCTGTTCACGACCTCGGGCGAGTTGGCCAACCAGCTGATGCACCCCCGGTTTGGCGTCGAGCGTGAGTACGCCGTGCGCGTGCTGGGCACGCTGCCGGAAAGCTCCAAGAACAAGCTGCTCGAAGGCGTGAACATCGAAGGCCAGATGGCCTCGTTCAAGTCCATCGAAAATGGGGGCGGCGAAGGTGTGAACCACTGGTACCGCGTCGTCATCACCGAAGGCCGCAACCGCGAAGTGCGCCGGCTGTTCGAGGCTGTGGGCCTGGCGGTCAGCCGCCTGATCCGCGTTCGCTATGGCGCGATCGTGCTGCCGCGTGGGCTCAAGCGCGGTGTCTGGATCGAACTGGGCGAATCCGATGTCCGCGCGGTGAAGTCTCTGGCTGGTTTCGACCGCCCCGACAACAATTTCCAGAAGGGCGGCCGCAACAACGGTAAGCCTCAGGGCCAAGGTCAGGGGCAGGGCGGCCAGCAAGGTCAAGGCAATTTCAAGGGCAAGCAAGGCGGCCACGGGCAGCAGCAAGGCAATGGGCGCGACCGTGACCGTGACCGCGACGGCCGTGGTCCTCAAGGCCCGGGGGGGCATGGCCCTCAAGGTGGTGGCAACCAAGGTGGCCGTCACCAAAACCAGAATCGCCCGCAAGGTCAACAGGCGCGTCCGCCCGTGGAGCGGCCCCAAGGCGATCACAACGACGATTTCGACCACATCGGCCCCATCCCCAATCCGCTCGAGCAGACTTTCGACAAGCGTTTTGTCAAGGGTTCCAAGCGCATCACCCAGGGTTTCGGTCGTCCCGACCACGACGCTGGCAACCGTCCGCCCGCTGAAAAGAAGGGCGCTCCCCGTCAGCCAGACCCCCTGCAAACCTCGGTGGGTTACATCGGCGCTGATGCCTACTTCAACAAGGTGGGCGGACGTTCCGGCCGCGGTGGTGGTGGTGGTGGTGGTGGTGGTGGTGGTGGTGGCGGCGGCGGTGGTGGGCATGGTGGCGGCGGTGGTGGTGGCCGCGGTCGCCGCTGAACCCTGAAAAAGCATCGGGTAAGCCTCATCTTGACGTTCGCGTTGGTGGCTTGCCCGGCAAAGCAAATGAAACATCCCGGCGATACAATGCTGGGTTTTGTCAAATCCAGACTTAGGAGAACTGAATAATGGCTATCGAACGCACCCTGTCGATCATCAAACCCGACGCTGTCGCCAAGAACGTGATCGGTCAGATCGTCGCCCGCTTTGAAGGCGCTGGCCTGAAGATCGCCGCCGCCAAGTTGGTGCAACTGTCGCGTCAAGAAGCCGAAACCTTCTACGGCGTGCACAAAGAGCGCGGCTTCTTCAAGGACCTCGTGGACTTCATGGTCTCCGGCCCCGTGTTCGTGCAAGTGCTCGAAGGCGAAGGCGCCATCGGCAAGAACCGCGACCTGATGGGCGCCACCGACCCGAAAAAGGCCGAGAAGGGCACCATCCGTGCCGATTTCGCTGACAGCATCGACGCCAACGCCGTGCACGGCTCCGACGCCGCTGAAACCGCCGCTCAAGAAATCGCTTTCTTCTTCCCCGGCCTGAACGTCTACAGCCGTTAAGCTGAAGCATGAGCGCTGCCAACCTTCTTGATTTCGACCTGGATGGCTTGGCCGCGTTCTGTGAACAACTGGGTGAAAAGCGTTTTCGCGCCACCCAGCTGTTCCGTTGGATCCATCAAAAAGGCGCTTCCGACTTCGACCAGATGTCGGACCTGGCCAAATCACTGCGTGGCAAGCTCCAGGGCATTGCCACCCTCAAGCCGCTGCCCATCATCAGCGAGCATGTGTCCGCCGACGGCACCATCAAATGGTTGTTCGATGTCGGTGCCGGCAATGCCGTTGAAAGCGTCTACATCCCCGAGGACGATCGAGCCACTCTGTGCATCTCGTCCCAAGCCGGTTGTGCCGTGGGCTGTCGTTTCTGCTCGACCGGCCACCAGGGCTTCAGCCGCAACCTGACCACTGGCGAGATCATCGCCCAGCTCTGGTATGCCGAGCATTCGCTGCGCAAGCGTTTTGGCAAGACGGAGCGCATCATCAGCAATGTGGTGATGATGGGCATGGGCGAGCCCCTTCAGAATTATTCGGCCGTCATGCCGGCCTTGCGCATGATGCTGGACGACCACGGCTATGGCCTGTCGCGTCGGCGTGTCACGGTCTCCACTTCGGGCGTGGTGCCGATGATCGAGCGCCTCAAGAACGACTGCCCCGTGGCGCTGGCGGTGTCGCTGCACGCGCCCAACGACCTGTTGCGCAACGAGCTGGTGCCCATCAACCGCAAGTACCCGATCGACGAGTTGCTGACGACCTGCTCCGACTACCTGTCGGCCGCGCCGCGCGATTTCATCACCTTCGAGTACTGCATGCTCGATGGTGTCAACGATACTGACGAGCATGCGCATCAGCTGATCGACCTGGTGCGTGGTCGCATTCCTTGCAAGTTCAACCTCATTCCATTCAACCCTTTCCCGGCTTCTGGCTTGCTGCGCTCCAACAACGCGCGGGTGCAGGCTTTTGCCCGGATCCTGGCCGATGCCGGCTTGGTCACGACCGTGCGCAAGACACGTGGCGACGACATCGACGCGGCGTGTGGTCAACTCGCCGGTGAGGTGCAGGACCGCACCAATGCCAAGGGGCGCATGACCCGGCAACCCGTTGTTGTCACCCTGATCCCGGGGGCCGCTGGCCGCGGCACCCCTCCCACGAATTGAGCGCCGGCGGCCCGTTCCCGGCGCAGGAGACCGACCGCATGACCATTTTCCGTTGTACGCAGCAGGCCTGCCTGGGTCTTGCCGTGGTCTTGAGTCTTGTGTCCTTGACCGGTTGTGTCAACGCCCCCCGTTCGGGAGACGCGTCGACCGAGAGCACCAGCAGGGCCATGTCCCGGGCCGCCGCCGCTTCCAAATCGGACGACGTGGTCACGGCCTCCGACGAGAGCGACGCGCGCAAGCGGGCCCGCATCCGGCTGGAATTGGCAACGGTTTATTTTTCGCAGAACCAGCTGACCACCGCGCTGGACGAGCTCAAGCACGTGTTGGCCATCGACGGGCAGATGTCCGAGGCGCACGAATTACGGGGCCTGATTTACAGCGCCATGGACGAGCCCAACCTGGCCGATGAAAGCTTCAAGCGGGCCATCCAGTTGGACGAGCGAAATGGCAGCGCCATTCACAACTACGCCTGGTGGTTGTGCGGCAAGCAGCGCTATCCCGAAGCCGATGCCCTGTTCGAGCGCGCGGCCAATCTGCCGCAAAGCATCGCCACCAGCAAGACCTTGCTGGCACGGGGGGTCTGCCAGATCCGCGCAGGGCTGCTGCCCGATGCCGAGAAGTCATTGGCGCGTTCTTACGAGCTGGACGTGGCCAATCCCGCCACCGCCTACAACCTCGCTTCGGTGCTGTACCGGCGAGGTGACTACGAGCGGGCCCGTTTTTACATCCGCCGGGTGAACAACGTGCCGGAGCAGATCACCGCCGAGTCCATCTGGCTGGGCGTGCGCATCGAGAACCGGCTGGGCAATTCGGGCGGGCGTGACGAACTCGCAGGCGTGTTGCGCAGCCGTTTCCCGACCTCGCGCGAGGCCACCGCCTTGGAACTGGGGCGTTTCGATGAGTGAATCGCCCGAGTCCGCAGGCCGGATGCTGCGCGAGGCGCGTCAGGCTCAAAATCTGGAGATCGATGACCTGGCGTCGATGATCAAGGTGACTCCGGCCAAGCTGGCGGCGCTTGAGAGCGGCCGCCATGACCAGTTGCCCGATGCCAATTTCACCCGCGCCCTGGCGATGACGGTGTGCCGCAGCCTGAAGATCGACCCGGCGCCCGTCCTGGCGGCCCTGCCGGCGGCCCAGGCCATCCCGCTCGCACCCAACAAACCAGCCTTGAACCAGCCGTTCAAGGAGTCGAGGGGCGCGAACCTGTCGTTCGATTCGGGGCAGTCTTTCGACCTCAAGGCCCTGCTGAAGCCGCAATGGCTGGCGCCCATATTCCTCTTGCTGGCCTCCTTGGCGGTGTATTTCCTGCCGGACTCCGTGCAATGGCCGCATTGGGCGCTTCCCAGCGCTGGCGAGAAGGCTTCGGCCCCGTCCCCGTCCGTGGTGGTGCCTGCTTCGGCGCCTGAATCGCCTGCGTCCATGGGCGATGCAGTCAGCGCCCCCGAGATCGTGCCCTCGCAGGCGGAGCCGGCCGCTTCGGCGGCGGTCGATCCAGCGGCGTCCCAGGCCGCGGTGGCCCCCGTGGCGTCCGCCCCTTCCGTGCCGACCAGCGCCGCGGCGTCCGAGGGACCTTTGGTGTTGAAAAGCACCCAGGCGGCCTGGGTCGAAATTCGCGATGCGAAGAGCGTGCTGCTGTCCAGGCACCTGAAAGAAGGCGAAACCGTGGCGCTGGAGGGCACCCCCCCATTCAAGCTGCGGCTGGGAAACTCTTCGGCCCTGGCGGTGATCTACCAAGGTCAGCCGGTTGAACTGGCCTCCTACACGCGCAACAATGTGGCGCGGCTCGAACTGAAATGAACGATTCCTCTTTTTCCACGGCTGATCCATCCACGCCGATCGATGTGGCCCGACCAGCGGCACGTCGTTCGCGGCAGGCGCGCGTCGTCTGGGACAAGCGTGTCGTGCTCATCGGCGGTGATGCGCCCGTGTGCGTGCAGTCCATGACCAACACCGACACGGTCGACGTCATCGGCACCGCCATCCAGGTCAAGGAACTGGCCATCGCCGGGTCCGAGATGGTGCGCATCACGGTCAATACCCCCGAGGCCGCCGCCGCCGTGCCGCACATTCGGGAGCAGCTCGACCGCATGGGCATCGACGTGCCCCTGGTGGGCGATTTCCACTACAACGGACACCGCCTGCTCACCGATTTCCCAGACTGCGCCAAGACCCTGTCCAAGTACCGGATCAACCCCGGCAACGTGGGCAAGGGCGACAAGCGAGACAAACAGTTCGCCCAGATGATCGAAGCCGCGCTGAAGTACGACAAGGTCGTGCGCATCGGTGTCAACTGGGGCAGTCTGGACCAGGAGTTGATGGCCACGCTGATGGACGACAACGCCAAGCGTGCCCAGCCCTGGACCACGCAACAGGTCATGTACCAGGCCCTGATCAATTCGGCGCTTGAATCCGCCCAGGCCGCGCGTGAACTGGGCATGGCGCCGGAGCAGATCATCCTGTCGTGCAAGGTCAGCGGGGTGCAGGATCTGATCAGTGTCTACCGTGGCTTGGCGCAGCGCTGTGATTACCCCCTGCACCTGGGCTTGACCGAAGCCGGCATGGGCACCAAGGGCACCGTGGCCTCGGCCGCCGCCTTGTCCGTCCTGATGCAAGAAGGCATCGGCGACACCATCCGTGTGTCGCTCACGCCGCAACCTGGCGAATCGCGCACGCAAGAGGTCGTGGTGGCGCTTGAGATCTTGCAGGCCCTGGGTTTGCGCACCTTCGTGCCCAGCGTCACCGCTTGTCCGGGCTGTGGCCGCACCACCAGCACCACCTTCCAGGAACTGGCCAAGCAGATCGACGATTTCCTGCGCGCCCAGATGCCCGTCTGGCGGGTCAAATACCCGGGTGTCGAGAACATGAAGGTGGCCGTGATGGGCTGCATCGTCAACGGCCCTGGCGAAAGCAAGCATGCCGACATCGGCATCAGCCTGCCTGGCACCGGCGAGGCCCCGGCCGCGCCCGTGTTCATCGATGGCGAGAAAGCCCTGACCCTGCGCGGCGACCGCATCGCCCACGATTTCCAGCAACTGGTGCAGGATTACATCGACCGCCGTTTCGGCGTGGCCTCGAAGGTCTGATCCTCATCCGCGGGCGCAGGTTCTGCGCCTTCCTTTTTGCACAAGACACCGTCTCGATCTCATCTCCATGGCCGACATCCTCCAAGCCATCAAAGGCATGAACGACATCCTGCCGCCGGACTCGGCGCGCTGGGAATGGCTCGAAGAAACCGTGCGCACGCTCATGCGCCGTTACGGTTATAGCAACATCCGCACGCCGATCGTCGAGCCCACGGCCCTGTTCGTGCGCGGCCTGGGCGAAGTCACCGACATCGTCGAGAAAGAGATGTACTCCTTCGCCGACAGCCTCAATGGCGACCGCCTCACGCTGCGCCCCGAAGGCACGGCCGGTGTGGTGCGCGCCATGAACGAGCACAGCTTTCTTTACGAAGGCGGCAAACGCCTGTTCTACATCGGCCCCATGTTCCGCCACGAGCGCCCTCAAAAAGGCCGCTACCGCCAGTTCCACCAAGTGGGTGCCGAAGCGCTGGGTTTTGCCGGTCCCGATGTCGATGCCGAGTTGATCCTGATGACCGTGGCCCTGTGGCGCGACCTGGGCCTGAACGTCGGCACCGATGTGCGCCTGGAGATCAACAGCCTGGGGCAGCCCGAAGAGCGCCGCGCCCACCGCGAAGCGCTGATCGCGCACCTGGAGGCTCATGCCCAACTGCTGGATGAAGACGCCCGCCGCCGCTTGCACAGCAACCCGCTGCGCATCCTCGACACCAAGAACCCGGCGATGCAGCCCGTGGTCGAGGCCGCGCCGCGCTTGATGGATTTTCTGGGCGAGGCGTCGCTCGCGCATTTCAACGCGATCAAGCAGGTGCTGGACGCCGCTGGCGTGGCCTACAAGGTCAACCCGCGCCTGGTGCGCGGCATGGATTACTACAACCTCACCGTGTTCGAGTGGGTGACCGACCGCCTGGGCGCCCAGGGCACCATCTGTGGCGGTGGCCGCTATGACGGCCTGATCGAGCAACTCGGCGGCAAGCCGGCGCCAGCCGTGGGCTGGGGATTGGGCATGGAGCGCTTGCTGCTGTTGCTGCAGGAACTCGGCATCGACTCGCCTTCCACTGCGCCCGATGCCATCGCCCTGGTCTTCGCGGGCACCCCTTTGTCATCGGTGATGAGCGCGGTCGAGGCGTTGCGCCAGGCTGGCGTTCGTGTGCAACTCAACCCCGCCGGCAAAGATGGGCCGGCCAGCCCCAAATCGCAGTTCAAGAAGGCCGACGCCAGTGGCGCCCGCTTCGCCTTGATCTTCGGCCCGGATGAGGTCGCGCAAGGCCAGGTGTCCGTCAAGCCCTTGCGCGATGGCGGCGAGCAGGTCGCCAGGCCGCTGGCCCAGCCTGGGGAATGGGCCGACACATTGCGGGCCCATCGCCAGTCATAATCCACCGCTTCCACTTACCCAAGAAAAACACGTCATGGCCACTTACGACCTTGAACAACAAGAACAGCTTGATCAGGTCAAGCACTTCTGGAAACAGTACGGCAACCTGATCACCTGGGTGCTGGTGCTGGCCCTGGGGGGATATGCCGCGTGGACGGGTTACCTGTACTGGCAGCAGAAGCTGTCCGTCGGTGCCGGCAGTCTTTACGAAGAACTGGACCGGGCCGCGGGCGCCGGCGAGGTCGACAAGGCCGCCAAGGTCTTTGCCGACCTGAAGGACAGCTATGGCGGTACCACCTTCGCCGAGCAGGGCGCCTTGCTGGTGGCCAAGGTGGAAGCCGGCCGTCAAAAACCCGAATTGGCCCGTGCCAGCCTGCAATGGCTGGTCGACAGCGGCAAGAACAAGGACCTGGTGGCCATTGGCCGCCTGCGCCTGGCGGGTTTGATGCTGGACGCCAAGCAGCACGATGAAGCGCTGAAGGTCCTGTCCGCCGACATGCCCGAGGCCTACGCCGCGCTGGTCGCCGACCGCCGTGGCGACATCCTGTTCGCCCAAGGCAAGAAAGACGAGGCCGTCAAGGCCTACCAGCAAGCCTGGAAAGCCTTGCCCGCCACGGTGGAATACCGCCGCTTCGTGGAAGGCAAGCTGACCGCCGCCGGACAGGCGCCCCAGCCCCTGCAAGTGCCCCCGGCGGCTGGTGCTGGCGCCGCGCCTTCCGGCATGCCGCCCGGCCTGGCCCCCACGAACTGATTCCCAACCCGACCCTCTGTCCATGGACCACCTCCCGACCATGACTTTCTTCAGACGCGCTCTGGGCGCCACGGCCTTGGCCACCGCCGCGGCATTGTTGTCGGCCTGCGGCTCCACCAAGCCGCAACCTGCCCCTCTTGAGTCCTTCAAGCCCAGCCAGGTCATCACCACGGTCTGGAGCAAGCGGGTCGGTTCCATCGACACGCCCATTTCCCTGGCCGTGACCAAGGACGCGGTGGCCTGGGCATCTGAAGATGGGCAAATCCTGTCGGTCGACATCAAGACCGGCCAGGAACGCTGGCGCGCCGACGCCAAGGCCAAGCTGAGCGCCTCGGTGGGCAGCGATGGCCGCTATGCCGCCGTTGTCACCACCGACAACGAACTCATCACCTTCGACCAAGGCAAGGTCTTGTGGCGCGAGCGCCTGCCTGGCCGCGTCATCACCTCGCCTCTGGTGGCCGGTGAGCGCGTGTTCGTGCAAAGCGTGGACCGAAGCGTGCGCGCCTACGATGTGCTCGATGGCCGTTGGCTCTGGAACTACCAGCGCCCCGGTGGTGATCCCTTGTCGCTGTCCACACCCGGCCTCTTGTCCGCCTTCCGCGACACCCTGGTCGTGGGGCAGGGGGCCCGCTTCGTGGGCCTGGACCCCTTGAAGGGCACGCCCCGTTTCGACTTCAGCGTGAGCACTCCCCGTGGCACCAACGAGGTCGAGCGCTTGGCCGACCTGGTGGGCCCTGGCGCCCGTGCCGACGATGAAATCTGCGTGCGCGCCTTCCAACTGTCGGTCGCCTGCGTCGAGATGAACCGTGGCAGCCTGCGCTGGACGCGTCCTCAAAGCGGCACGCAGGCCGTGGCCGCCGACGACACCACCGTGGTGGGCGCCGATGGTGCCGATCGCCTCAGCGCCTGGAAGACCGAAAACGGTGAAATCCGCTGGCGCGTCGACCGGTTCACGCACCGCAAGCTCAGCGCACCCGCCATCTGGGGCAAGCTGATCGCCGTGGGGGACTTTGATGGCGAGTTGCACATCCTGTCCCTCGACGACGGCCGCACCGTGGCCCGCGTTTCGCTGGACGATCCCTTGATCGCCGCCCCCGTGGTCTCCGACGGCTTGTTGCTGGTGGCCACCCGTTCCGGCACGCTTTACGCTTTGCGTGCCAATTAAAAGTTTCCCTGGAGTTTCATGAAACCTGTGATTGCCTTGGTCGGACGACCCAACGTCGGCAAATCGACGTTGTTCAACCGCCTGACCAAGAGCCGCGATGCGATCGTGGCCGATTTTGCCGGCCTGACCCGCGACCGTCACTACGGTGAAGGTCGCATGGGCTCGCGCGAGTACCTGGTCATCGACACCGGCGGCTTCGAACCCGACGCTACCTCCGGCATCTTCAAGGAGATGGCCAAGCAGACACGCCAGGCCGTCGCCGAAGCCGATGCCGTGGTGTTCGTCGTCGATGCGCGCAACGGCCTGTCTGCGCAGGACCACGACATCGCCCGTTACCTGCGCGCGGCCAACAAGAAAGTCCTGCTCGCCGCCAACAAGGCCGAAGGCATGAAGGAAGGCGTCCAGCTGGCCGAGTTCTTCGAACTGGGCATTGGCGAGCCCATCCCTGTGTCGGCCTCGCACGGGCAGGGCATCCGCAGCCTGCTCGACCTGGCGCTGGACGACTTCTTCGGCGACGAGGACGAAGACGATGAACCCGCCGAGATCGACGCCAACGCGCCCATCAAGCTGGCGGTGGCCGGTCGTCCCAATGTGGGCAAGTCCACCCTCATCAACACCTGGTTGGGTGAAGAGCGCCTGGTCGCCTTCGACATGCCCGGTACCACCCGCGATGCCATCAGCGTGCCTTTCGAGCGAGAAGGCCAGCGTTTCGAGTTGATCGACACCGCCGGCCTGCGCCGCAAGGGCAAGGTCTTCGAGGCCATCGAGAAGTTCTCGGTCGTCAAGACCCTGCAGGCCATCTCCGATGCCAACGTCGTCCTGCTGCTGCTGGACGCCACGCAGGGCGTCACCGACCAGGACGCCCACATCGCCGGCTTCATCCTCGAATCCGGCCGCGCCGTGGTCCTGGCCATCAACAAATGGGACGCGGTCGACAGCTACCAGCGGGAAATGCTGGCCCGCTCGATCGAAACCCGCCTGGCATTCCTGAAGTTCGCGCCGATCCTGCACATCTCGGCCATCAAGCGCCAGGGCCTGGGGCCGGTCTGGAAGTCGATCGCGGATGCCTGGTCTTCCGCCACCCGGAAGATGCCGACGCCCATCCTGACACGCCTGTTACTGGAGGCTGTGGAATTCCAGCAACCCAAGCGCGGTGGCATTTCCCGCCCCAAGCTGCGTTACGCGCACCAAGGTGGCCAGAATCCACCCATCATCGTCATCCATGGCAACTCGCTGGAACACCTCACGGATGCCTACAAGCGCTACCTGGAAACCCGTTTCAGGGCGCATTTCAAGCTGACGGGCACGCCATTGCGGATCCAGACCAAGTCGTCCAGCAACCCTTTCACCGACAAATAGCGGCGCTTTACGCCTCCTTCACAATCCCTTCATCCGTCAGGCGTAAGGGGCTGTGTTAAGGTGTCAAGTCCGAAACTTTTCAACACGGAGCATATCGTGAGCAACAAAGGGCAACTCCTACAAGACCCCTTCCTGAACCTCTTGCGCAGAGAACATGTGCCGGTGTCCATTTACCTGGTCAACGGCATCAAACTCCAGGGACACATCGAGTCGTTCGACCAATACGTGGTGCTGCTTCGCAACACGGTCACCCAAATGGTCTACAAGCACGCGATTTCGACCGTCGTGCCCGGCCGTGCGGTGAATTTCCACGCCAACGACTCGACCGAAGACGCGGCCTGATTTGTCAGCCATGTCTTCTCGCTCTTCCAGCCCCAACCCGTGTTGCACTGACGCACTGACGCCTTGACATCCTCATCGCCGTCTGTGCAAAAACCGTCCGATGCACCTCGGGTTGTGCTGGTGGGCGTCGATTTCGGGCCGGGCTCGTCTTTCGACCCGTCCCTCGATGAACTTGCCTTGCTGGCCGAGTCGGCCGGCGATGCGCCCGTCGAAAAGGTCACGGCCAAACGCAAGGCCCCTGACCCTGCCTTCTTCGTCGGTTCAGGCAAGGCCAACGAAATCAAGGACCTGGTCGTTCTGCACCAGGCCCAGGCCGTCATCTTCGACCAGGCCCTGTCACCCGCTCAGCAACGCAACCTCGAACGCCACCTGGGTGTCGAGGTGCTCGACCGCACCGGCCTGATCCTTGAAATCTTCGGCGCGCGTGCGCGCAGCCACGAGGGCAAGCTGCAGGTCGAACTGGCCCGGCTCAAGTACCTCTCGACGCGCCTCGTGCGCCGCTGGTCTCACCTGGAGCGCCAACGGGGCGGCGCCGGCATGCGCGGCGGCCCTGGCGAAACCCAGATCGAGCTCGACCGCCGCATGATCGACCAGCGCATCAAGTCGCTGAAAGAACAACTGGTCAAGGTCAAGCGCCAGCGCAACACGCAGCGGCGCTCGCGTGAGCGCACGGGCACCTTCCGCGTCTCATTGGTGGGCTACACCAACGCGGGCAAGTCGACGCTGTTCAACGCCTTCACCAAGGCCGGCACCTACGCGGCCGACCAACTCTTCGCCACGCTCGACACCACCACCCGCCAGTTCTACCTGGCGCAGGCCCAACGCAGCGTCACCCTGTCCGACACGGTGGGCTTCATCCGCGACCTGCCGCACACCTTGGTGGAATCCTTCGAGGCCACCTTGCAGGAGGCGGCCGAGGCCGATGTGCTCCTGCACGTGGTTGATGCGGCCAGTCCAGTGCTGATGGAGCAACTCACCGAAGTCATCCGCGTCCTGGGCGACATCGGCGCGGCCGACATTCCCCAGGTGCTGGTCTTCAACAAATGCGATTGCCTGCCCGAGCACCAGCAACCGCCCCACAGCCTCGACCTTTTCGAGCTGCCCTCGGGGCGCCGATGCCTGCGTGTGTTCGTCAGTGCTTTGCGCGGGCAGGGGCTGGATGCGTTGCGGCAGGTCATCGCGGAAGCCGCGTTGAATGGCCTGGGCGATGACCTCGGCGCGTTTCCAGGTTTGCAAAGCCCATTCACAATGCACAATCCCTTGAATTCACAGCAGGAGTCCGGCGCCGGGCTCCTGGAAACTCCTTCGACGACTGTCCAACCATGAACATGCAATCCCTGGAGCCAGGCCAAGTGCCTGAAAGACCTCGCCTGCCGGTGTTGAGCGCGCTGGCCGCGGCGGCTCAGCTGGCGCTGGGCGCAAGCCGGCGTCTTGGCTGGCTTGGCCTGCGCGCCCTCAGGTCCGCGCTGCCCCAAGCGGCGGGTGCGGAGGTGGTCTACAACAACGGCCGCAATGAAGGCCCGCCAGACCTCGATGAGCTGTGGCGCGACTTCAACCGCAAGCTCAGCGGCCTGTTCTCGGGCAAGGGCGGTGGCGACCATAACAACAACAGCTCGGGCGGTGGCGGCTTCTCGCCCGATGGTGGCAATGCCGGCATCGGCATCGGCCTGATCGCGGGCCTGGTGGCCTTGATCTGGCTGGGCAGTGGCTTCTTCATCGTCCAGGAAGGCCAGCAGGCCGTGGTGATGTCCTTCGGGCGCTTCAGCCACACGGCCGAAGCCGGCTTCCAATGGCGTGCGCCATACCCTTTCCAAAGCCATGAAATCGTCAACCTGACGCAGCTGCGCTCCATTGACGTGGGCACCAGCTCGGTCATGCAGGCCACCGGCTCACGCGAATCGTCCATGCTTACCCGCGACGAGAACATCGTCGACATCCGCTTCACGGTCCAGTACCGCCTGAGCGATGCACGCCAGTACCTGTTCGAGAACCGCAGCTCCGACGAGGCCGTGGCCCAGGCCGCCGAGTCGGCCGTGCGCGAGATCGTGGGCAACAGCACCATGGACTCGGTGCTTTACGAGCAGCGCGACGCCATTGCCGCCGAGCTGGTGAAGTCGATCCAGGCCCAGGTCAACAAGGTGAAGGCCGGGGTCATCATCGCCAACGTCAACGTCCAGAGCGTGCAGGCGCCCGAGCCGGTGCAAGCCGCTTTCGACGACGCGTTCAAGGCCGGTGCCGACCGCGAGCGCGCCAAGAACGAAGGCCAGGCTTACGCCAATGACGTGATCCCCAAAGCTCAGGGCACGGCGGCCCGTCTTCGTGAAGAGGCTGCGGCCTATTCCGCCAACGTCGTGGCGCACGCCGAAGGTGATGCGCAACGTTTCAAGTCGGTGTTGACCGAGTACCAGAAGGCGCCTGGCGTGACCCGCGACCGCCTGTACATCGACGCGATGCAGCAGGTCTATGGCAACGTGACCAAGGTGATGGTGGACTCCCGTTCGGGCTCCAACCTGCTGTACTTGCCGCTGGACAAGATCGTCCAGATGAGTGCGGCTTCGGCGGGCAACAGCGCAGGCTCGGCTTCTGCCGGTGCGCCCGTGGCCCCGGCCTCCGCGGGCACCGAGACGCCTGGCCCCGCTTCGGTGGCCAATGGCCCGACCACCGCTCCAGACCCCCGCTCACGTGACGGCCTCCGCAGCCGTGACCGTGACAGCCGCTGAATGTCGAAGGCAAGGAACCTGACATGAACCGCATTGGACTTTTCGTGGCCGGCGCACTGCTGGTCATCATCATCCTGGCCTCGACCTTGTTCGTGGTCGATCAACGCCAGTTCGCCGTGGTCTATGCCCTGGGCGAGATCAAGGACGTCAAGAGCGAACCCGGCCTCAAGTTCAAGCTGCCGGCGCCCTTGCAGAATGTGGTCTTCCTGGACCGCCGCATCCAGACCCTGGACAGCGTCGAGGCCCGTCCCATCTTCACCGCCGAGAAGAAAAGCCTGGTGATCGACTGGTTGGTCAAGTGGCGAATCGCCGATCCGCGCCAGTTCATCCGCAACAACGGCGTGGACATCCGCAACATCGAGAACCGCTTGAGCCCCATCGTGCAGGCCGCCCTCAATGAAGAAGTGACCAAGCGCACCGTCGGTGCCGTCTTGTCCACCGAACGCGAGAAGGTCATGCAAGGCGTGATCCAACGCCTCGCCGATGACGCCAAGGCTTTCGGCATCATCATCGTGGACGTGCGCATCAAGCGCGTGGATTTCTCGGCCAACATCACCGAGTCGGTCTACCGCCGCATGGAGTCCGAGCGCAAACGCGTGGCCAATGAACTGCGTTCCACTGGTTACGCCGAAAGCGAAAAGATCCGTGCCGACGCCGATCGCCAACGCGAGATCATCGTCGCCGAGGCTTACCGCGATGCCCAGAAGGTGAAGGGCGAGGGCGACGCCAAGGCCTCGACCATCTACGCCGAGGCCTTTGGCAAGGACCCCCAGTTCGCCCAGTTCTACCGCAGCCTGGAAGCGTACCGCGCCACGTTCCGCAGCAAGACGGACGTGATGGTTCTGGACCCCAGCAGCGATTTCTTCAGGGCCATGCGTGGCGCTGGCGGTGGTGCAGCCCCCGCACCTGCGGCCCGCAAATGAACGTCGGGCCTTCCAAGGCCCGCTTCCTGATCCATGTCCAATTCATGGTGGGCCGCCTTGGCCCTGGTGCTGGTGATCGAGGGGCTTTTGCCCTTGTTCAACCCTGCTGCTTGGCGGCGGGTGTTCGAGCAGGCCCTCAAACTCAGCGACGGCCAACTCCGTTTCGTCGGGCTGGCCAGCATCGTCATCGGCCTGACCCTGTTCTGCCTGCTGCCATGACCTGATCCCGGCCTTTGGGGCAAGAATTCCATTGGTTCAGGTAGCAGATTCGCGCTGGGGTGAAATTTGGCCGTCAATTTGGCGCCAGACCCCGGTAAAATCCTGTTTTTAACCCCCTCCCAATTTCTTATGTCGTCTGCTTGGCTGCTGCCAGAGCACATTGCCGATGTCTTGCCTGCGCAGGCTCGACGCCTCGAAGAGCTGCGCCGCACCTGGTTGGACGCGGCGCGTGGTTGCGGCTATGAACTCGTCATGCCTCCCTTGTTGGAGCACATCGAGTCTCTGCTCTCCGGAACGGGTCATGCGCTCGACCTCAAGACTTTCAAGCTGGTCGACCAGCTCAGCGGTCGCACGCTGGGTGTGCGCGCCGACAGCACGCCGCAGGTCGCCCGCATCGATGCGCACCTCCTCAACCGCGACAGCCTGACCCGGCTCTGCTATTGCGGCCCGGTGCTGCACACGCGTCCCGCCAGCCCTCACGCCAGCCGCGAGCCCTTGCAGTTCGGCGCCGAAATTTTCGGCCACGCCGGCCTTGAGGCCGACCTCGAAGTGCAAGAGTTGGCCCTCGAAGGCCTGAAGGCCATCGGCATCAAGGGCCTGGTGCTCGACTTGGCCGATGTCCGCCTGGTGCAGGGCGTGCTCGAAGGCCTGGGTGTGGCCGACCGCCTGGATGCCGACACCCGCCATCAACTGCTTCTGGCCCTGGCCGCCAAGGATTCCGCCACCCTGCGTACGCTGGCCACCCCTTGGTCTCCTGAAGCGGTCACTGCCCTGGTGGCCTTGACCCGCCTGTATGGCGACAGCGAGATCCTGGCCGAGGCCCGCCGCGTGCTGCCCAGCCATCCCCTGGTCCATGCCGCGCTTGACGACCTGACCTGGCTGGCCGGCCATTTGCGCCAGTCACATCCCGAAGTCCGCGTCGGATTCGACCTGGCCGACCTCAGCGGTTATGCCTATTACAGCGGATCTCGCTTTGCCGTCTATGGCGAAGGCCACGCCGACGCTTTGCTCCGCGGCGGCCGCTACGATGAAGTGGGTGCGATCTTTGGCCGTCGCCGTCCGGCGGTGGGCTTCAGCCTCGACCTCAAGATCGTGGCCGACTTGCTGTCCGGTCGCGACGGTTCAGTGGTGCGTTCTGCGGTGCGTGCCCCTTGGGGTGAAGACCCCGCCTTGCGCCAGGCTGTGCGTCAATTGCGTCAACAAGGGCACACCGTGGTGTGCGTGTTGCCCGGCCACGAACACGAAGTGCAGGAATTCGACTGCGACCGTGAACTGGCCATGGTCAACGGGCAGTGGTCGGTGCGTTCGCTCTGACCTTCAGTCACGCTCCGATACCCCCGGTTTTTTTTGGAATTACAGGATTCAGTCATGCAAAGCTCAACCGCGCCGGCTCGTCCCCGCACTGCATCAACCGGCCGCAATGTCGTCGTCGTCGGCACCCAATGGGGTGACGAAGGCAAGGGCAAGGTCGTCGACTGGCTCACCGACCATGCCGCGGGCGTGGTGCGTTTTCAAGGTGGCCACAATGCCGGCCACACCCTGGTCATCAACGGCAAGAAAACCGCCTTGCAACTGATTCCCTCGGGCATCATGCGCGACGGTGTGGCCTGCTACATCGGCAACGGCGTGGTGGTCGATCCGGCCCACTTGCTGCTTGAGATCGAGCGCCTGGAAGCCGCTGGCCTGAACGTGCGCTCGCGCCTGTTCATCAGCGAGTCCTGCCCATTGATCCTGCCTTTCCACGTGGCGGTCGACAAGGCCCGCGAGCTGCTGCGCGAATCCAGCGGCAACGGCAAGATCGGCACCACCGGCAAGGGCATCGGCCCGGCCTACGAAGACAAGGTGGCGCGACGTGCCTTGCGCGTGCAAGACCTCAAGCACCCCGAGCGTTTCGCCAAGAAGCTGCGCGAGCTGATCGAGTTGCACAACTTCGCGCTGACCGGCTACCTCAAGGGCGAAGCCCTCGAATTCCAGCCCATCTACGACAGCGCCATGAAGGCGGCCGAACAGATCGTGCCCATGCTGGCCGACGTCGGCGTGCGCCTGCACGACACCAACGTCAAGGGTGGCAGCATTTTGTTCGAAGGTGCCCAAGGCACCTTGCTGGACATCGACCACGGCACCTATCCCTACGTCACCTCCAGCAACTGCGTGGCCGGCAATGCCGCAGCAGGTTCGGGCGTCGGCCCCGACAAGCTGCACTACATCCTGGGCATCACCAAGGCCTACACCACGCGCGTGGGCAGCGGCCCGTTCCCGACCGAACTCGAGTGGGAAAAGGAAGGCACCGTCGGCTACCACCTGTCCACCGTGGGCCAGGAGCGTGGCACCGTCACTGGCCGTGCTCGCCGTTGTGGCTGGCTGGACGCCGCCGCGCTCAAGCGTTCGGTGCTGATCAACGGCATCTCGGGTCTGTGCATCACCAAGCTGGATGTCCTCGACGGCCTCGATGAAATCAAGGTCTGCACCGGCTACCAGCTCAACGGCCAACGTGTGGACATCCTGCCGCTGGACGCCGATGAGATCATCGCCTGCGAGCCCATCTACGAAAGCTTTCCCGGTTGGGAAGGCACGACCTTCGGCATCACCGAGTGGGACAAGCTGCCCGCCAACGCTCGCGCTTACCTCGAGCGCGTGCAGGGCTTCATCGGCGCGCCGATCGACATGGTGTCCACGGGCCCCGACCGTGACCACACCATCCTGCTTCGTCATCCCTACAAAGATGGCGCGCTCTGAAGCGCAAGCCCCCCATGGCACCCATTCCCAGCATTCGAGATCACGAGATAGGAGACCCCATGCTCACCGATGACGGCAAGCACTTGTACGTGTCTTGGGAGGAATACCACCATCTCACCGAGCGCCTGGCGCTGCAGGTGCACCAGTCCGGTTGGGCGTTCGACCAGATCCTGTGCCTGGCGCGTGGCGGCTTGCGTCCTGGTGACGTGCTGTCGCGCATCTTCGACCGGCCTTTGGGCATCATGGCGACCAGCTCCTACCGTGACGATGGCGGCACCTTGCAAGGCCGCCTGGACATGGCCCAGTACATCACCATGCCCAAGGGCGAATTGGCCGGCCGCGTGCTGCTGGTCGATGACCTGGCCGATTCGGGCGTGACCTTGCGGGCCGTGGTCGATCGCCTGCGCAGCATGCCGGCGATCACCGAATTGAAGTCGGCCGTGTTGTGGGTCAAGGGCGTGTCCAGTTACACCCCGGACTTCTATGTCGAGACCTTGCCCACCAGCCCGTGGATTCACCAGCCCTTCGAGGACTACGACACCTTGCGGCCCGATGCCTTGCTCAAGCGTTTTTCTGTTTGAGTGACGGGCTTTTCGCTTCGGTGCGGTGTTCACGAAAGGCAACAGGCGCGCGGTCTGTTGCCTTTTTTCTTGCGCCCGGATTTGTTTGATCTGCGGCGACAAGAAAAAAGCCGCATGATGTTATTCATGCGGCTTTCTTTGAATTTGGTGCCCAGGAGAGGACTCGAACCTCCACGGAGTTACCCGCTAGTACCTGAAACTAGTGCGTCTACCAATTCCGCCACCTGGGCAGGTGATCAATCTCTTCGATCTCTTCTCAACAAACCGCAGCATCTGGTGCCCAGGAGAGGACTCGAACCTCCACGGAGTTACCCGCTAGTACCTGAAACTAGTGCGTCTACCAATTCCGCCACCTGGGCCAGAAATCTGCAGTTGCCTTCGCGTTCAAGTGCCGGAAATATGTTTCTGGCATCAATCGCGAAGAACGACATTCTAGCATCAAAATAAGACATATGACAACTCAAACACAACATTTCGTGAGCCTGATGAGCGAAATCGTCGGGACTGTGCATGGTCACCGTGATGGCCACGGTTTCGTGACCACCGACGACGGCGAGTCCACGATCTACATCCCCCCGCAGGAAATGCGCAGCGTGATGCACCGAGACCGCGTCAAAGTGCGTGTGCTGCGCATGGACCGCAAGGGGCGCCCTGAAGGCCAGGTCCTGGAAATCCTGGAGCGCCGCAAGACGCCGATCATTGGTCGCCTGCTCCATGAAGGCGGCGCCTGGGTCGTCGCGCCCGAAGACCGCCGCTTCGGGCAGGACATCCTGATTCCCGCCAAGGGCATCGCCAATGCCGAGCCGGGGCAGGTGGTCTCGGTCGAGCTGACCGAAGTGCCTTCGCTGCACGCGCAGCCCGTGGGCCGTGTGATCGAAGTGCTGGGGGGCATCGACGATCCCGGCATGGAGATCGAGATCGCGGTGCGCAAGTACGAAGTGCCGCACCGCTTCAGCGACGATGTGCTGGCCCAGGCGGCCAAGCTGCCTGAAAAGCTGCGTCCCGCCGACAAGAAGAACCGCATCGACCTCACCGATGTGCCGCTGGTCACCATCGATGGCGAAGACGCCCGCGACTTCGACGATGCCGTCTACTGCGAGCCCGCCAAGATCGGCCGCAGCAAGGGGCCGAACGGCTGGCGCCTGCTGGTGGCCATCGCCGACGTGAGCCACTATGTCAAGCCTGGCGAGCCGTTGGACCGCGATGCGTATGAGCGCGCCACCTCGGTGTACTTCCCGCGCCGGGTGATCCCCATGCTGCCGGAGAAGCTCTCCAATGGTCTGTGCTCGCTCAACCCCGAGGTCGAGCGCCTGTCCATGGTCTGCGACATGCTGGTCACGGCCGAGGGCGAGGTCCATGCCTACCAGTTCTACCCGGCGGTGATCTGCTCGCACGCCCGCTTCACCTACACCGAAGTGGCGGCCATCCTGGGCAACACGCGCGGCCCCGAGGCGCAGCGCCGGGCCGAACTGGTCCCGCACCTGCTGGACCTGCACGAGGTGTACCGGGCGCTTCTCAAATCGCGCGCAGTGCGTGGCGCGGTTGATTTCGAAACGACCGAAACCCAGATCGTGTGCGATGACAATGGCCGCATCGCCAAGATCGTGCCCCGTGTGCGCACCGAGGCGCACAAGCTGATCGAAGAGGCCATGCTGGCGGCCAATGTCTGTTCGGCCGATTTCATCTCGCGCGCCAAGCAGCCCTCGTTGTACCGGGTTCACGAAGGTCCGACGCCTGAAAAGCGCACGCTGCTCAAGAATTACCTGAAGGCATTGGGCCTGGGGCTGAGCATCAGTGACGAGCCCACGCCCGGCGAGTTCCAGGCACTGGCGCATGCCAGCAAGGACCGTCCCGACGCCCAGCAAATCCACACCATGCTGTTGCGCTCCATGCAGCAGGCCATCTACACGCCGATCAACAGCGGGCACTTTGGTTTGGCATACGAGGCCTACACCCATTTCACCAGCCCGATCCGGCGCTATCCCGACTTGCTGGTGCACCGCGTCATCAAGGCTTTGCTTGGCAGCGATCGCTACATCCTGAAGTTACCGCCGGTGCAGTCGTCGCCGAGTTATTTCAAGGGGCGCCCTGGTGCCAAGGGTGGGGCGGCACAGCCCGCCAAGGGGCTGCCGAAACCGCCGGTCAAGGTGGCCGCGCGCATCAAGTTGCCGCCCGAAGAAGCGGCAGCGTGGGAAACCGCCGGCATCCATTGCAGCTCCAATGAGCGCCGTGCCGACGAGGCGTCGCGCGACGTGGAGGCCTGGCTCAAGTGCATGTTCATGCGCGAACGGCTGGGCGAAGAATATGGCGGCACCGTCAGCACCGTGACCAGTTTTGGCCTGTTCATCCACCTGGATGGCCTGTACGTTGAAGGCCTGGTTCACATCACTGAACTGGGGGGGGAGTATTTCCGCTTCGATGAAGCGCGGCAGGAACTGCGTGGCGAGCGCAGCGGCCTGCGTTACGCCTCTGGCGCGCGGGTTCGTGTGCAGGTCAGCCGTGTCGATCTGGACAGCCGGAAAATCGACTTCCGCCTGGTGCGCGAAGGCGAGGATCTGGCGGCCGGTGGCGGAGGAGGGGGTGGGCGCAAGCGCCACCGTGCCGGAGATCCCGCCGGGCGTGCGCCCGTCGTGTCGGCTCAGGAAGAGCTGGCCGATGTGCAACGTTCCGACCGCGAAACCAAGCGTTCCGCCAAGCGAGCTGCGGGCGGCGGCAAGCCAGCCGGCGCGGCATCGGGCAAGGGCGGCAAGGCCGCGCCGAAGGGGCCGGTGGGTCGCAAGACCCCGCGCAAGCGTTGAGCGGGCGCTGACTTTCCGCTGGCTTGCATTGCGGCAGGTGTTCAAGGCACCTCTGCCGTGCTATAATCCGCGGGTTTGTCCGAAATGGTTCGGATGAACGCGGAAAATCCAACGCGGAAAACCCGCAAAAACTACCTCGCGAAGCCTTCAAACCTCAGGTGTCGCAGCAAATTGGCTTGATGCCCCCGCTGTGATTTTTGATGGCTTTAAGACCCAACCTCTGGAGTATTTTTATGGCAGTGTCCATGCGCGAAATGCTGGAAGCCGGTGTCCACTTCGGTCACCAAACCCGCTTCTGGAACCCCAAGATGGCCCCGTACATCTTCGGTCACCGCAACAAGATTCACATCATCAACCTCGAAAAGACGCTGCCCGCGTTCGAGGATGCCCTGAAGTTCATCCGTCAGCTGTCGGCTCGCCGCGGCACGATCATGATGATCGGCACCAAGCGCCAAGCCCGTGAATGGGTTTCGACCGAAGCGCAACGCGCTGGTGTTCCTTTCGTGGACCAACGCTGGTTGGGCGGCATGCTGACCAACTTCAAGACGGTCAAGGGTTCGCTCAAGAAGCTGAAGGACATGCAGGCTCAGATCGAGACCGGCGGCCTGGAGCAACTGAGCAAGAAGGAAGGTCTGCTGTTCCAACGCGACCTGGCCAAGCTCGAAAAAGACATCGGCGGCATCCAGGACATGAACGCTCTGCCTGACGCGCTGTTCGTGATCGACGTGGGTTACCACAAGATCGCCATCGCCGAAGCCAAGAAGCTGGGCATTCCCGTGATTGGCGTGGTTGACACCAACCACTCGCCCGAAGGCATCGACTACGTCATTCCTGGCAACGACGACTCCTCCAAGGCCGTGGCGATGTACGCCAAGGCCGTGGCTGATGCCGTGCTGGAAGGCCGTGCCAACGCCGTGAACGAAGTCGTTCAAGCCGTGGCCGCCGATGGCGACGAATTCGTGGAAGTCAACGAAGCAGCCTGATCGCTGCAGACTTGGCACCACAGGGGCTGATTCAGCCCCTTTTTCACAACAGATTTCAGATTTACGGAGAAAGCATATGCCCGCCATCACCGCCAGCATGGTTGCTGAACTGCGCGCCAAGACCGACGCTCCCATGATGGAGTGCAAGAAGGCCCTGACCGAAGCCGACGGCGACTTTGAAAAGGCTGAAGAACTGCTGCGCGTCAAGCTCGGCAGCAAGGCCGGCAAGGCCGCCTCGCGCGTCACCGCTGAAGGCGTGGTGTCCGCTGCCGTCGACGGCAGCACCGGCGCCCTGGTCGAGATCAACTGCGAAACCGACTTCGTGTCGAAGAACGACTCCTTCCTGGCTTTTGCCAAGTCGGTGGCCGAACTGATCGCCAAGCACAACCCGGCCGACGTGGCCGCCATTGGCGAGTTGGCCCTGTCGCAAGACGGTTTCGGCCCCACGGTCGAAGAAGTCCGCAAGGGCCTGATCGGCAAGATCGGCGAGAACATGTCGATCCGCCGCTTCAAGCGCTACAGCGGTGGTGGCAACCTGGCCGCCTACCTGCACGGCGTGCGCATCGGCGTGCTGGTCGAGTTCGACGGTGACGCTGTCGCCGCCAAGGACGTGGCCATGCACATCGCTGCCATGAAGCCTGTGTCGCTGTCCTCCAGCGACGTGCCCGCCAACCTGATCGAGACCGAGCGCAGCGTCGCCACGGCCAAGGCTGCCGAATCTGGCAAGCCCGCTGACATCGCTGCCAAGATGATCGAAGGCGCGGTTCAGAAGTACCTGAAGGAAGTCTCGCTGCTGAACCAGGTCTTCGTGAAGGCCGCCGACGGCAAGCAAACCGTCGAGCAGCACCTGAAGTCGGCCAACACGACCGTCAAGGGCTTCACGATGTACGTCGTGGGCGAAGGCATCGAGAAGAAGGTGGATGACTTCGCCGCCGAAGTGGCTGCCACCATGGCCGCCGCCAAGGGTCAGTAATCCT
The DNA here is from genome assembly GCF_050725395.1 of Aquabacterium sp. Lineage (GTDB taxonomy): Bacteria > Pseudomonadota > Gammaproteobacteria > Burkholderiales > Burkholderiaceae_C > Aquabacterium. The sequence continues at coordinate 62,610 of NZ_JBOHHL010000018.1, forward strand.
GACCCGACCGCGGGCTGCTTTCCCAGTTTTCAAGGAAACTTAAGCAGCCCGCCGTGACTCTCAAACCATAACAATGACCACAAGGACGTCTGCATGGCAGCCTACAAGCGCATCCTTCTGAAACTCTCCGGCGAGGCCCTGATGGGCGACGATGCCTTTGGCATCAACCGCGCGACCATCGTCCGCATGGTGCAAGAGATCCAGGAGGTGACGAAGCTGGGTTGCGAGGTGGCGGTGGTCATCGGTGGTGGCAACATCTTCCGCGGCGTCGCGGGCGGCTCGGTCGGCATGGACCGCGCCACCGCCGACTACATGGGCATGCTGGCCACCGTGATGAATTCGCTGGCCCTGGCCGACACCATGCGCCAGGAAGGCATGACCGCCCGCGTCATGTCGGCCATCAACATCGAGCAGGTCGTGGAGCCCTATGTGCGCCCCAAGGCCCTGCAGTACCTCGAAGAAGGCAAGGTCGTCATCTTTGCCGCCGGCACGGGCAACCCCTTCTTCACCACCGACACGGCCGCCGCTTTGCGCGGCGCCGAAATCGGTGCCGAGATCATGCTCAAGGCCACCAAGGTCGATGGCGTCTACACGGCCGATCCCAAGAAAGATCCCACGGCCACGCGCTACAGCACCATCACCTTCGACGAAGCCTTGATCAAGAATCTTCAAGTGCTGGACGCCACAGCGTTTGCGCTGTGCCGCGACCAGAATCTGCCCCTCAAGGTGTTTTCCATCTTCAAGCCCGGCGCCCTCAAGCGTGTGGTGATGGGCGAGGATGAAGGCACCCTGGTTCACGTGTGATCCGGAGCATTTCATGAGCATTGCCGACATCAAAAAATCCCTTGAGCAAAAGACGCTCAAAACCATCGACTCGTTCAAGAATGAACTGAGCAAGATTCGCACGGGCCGTGCCCACCCCGGCATCCTCGACCAGGTGCAGGTGGACTACTACGGTTCGCTGGTGCCCATCAGCCAGGTCGCCAACGTGACTTTGATCGATGCGCGCAACATCAGCGTGCAACCTTGGGAAAAGGGCATGGGTGCCAAGATCGAAAAGGCCATCCGCGAGTCCGACCTGGGCCTTAACCCGGCTTCGCAAGGCGATCTGATCCGCGTGCCGATGCCTGCCCTGACCGAAGAGCGCCGCAAGGACCTCATCAAGATCGTCAAGGGGCTGGCCGAAGATGCCAAGATTGCCGTGCGCAACCTGCGCCGCGATGCCAACGAGCAGGCCAAGCGTTTGCTCAAGGACAAGGAAATCACCGAAGACGATGACCGTCGCTCGCAGGATGACATCCAGAAGCTGACCGACCGCACGATCGTCGAGATCGATCGTTTGGTTCAAGGCAAAGAAGCCGAGATCCTGGCGGTTTGATCGGCTTTTCATTGATCTCGATGCAGTCTGAGGCGGTTTGACCGCCTCAATCTGTTTTGGAGCCAGCATGGCCAAGCGAAATCTTCCCGTTCCGTCACCGGCCCCGCGCCACGTCGCCATCGTCATGGACGGCAATGGCCGTTGGGCCCGCAAGCGCCTCATGCCGCGGGGTGTGGGCCACAAGGCTGGCGTCGACGCCCTGATTTCTGTGGTGCAGGCCTGTGCCGACCGCGGCATCGAGTACCTCACGGTGTTCGCCTTCTCGTCCGAAAACTGGAAGCGGCCTGAAGAAGAAGTGTCGGGCCTGATGAGCCTCCTGCTGGTGGCCTTGTCCAAGCACATCGTCAAGCTCAAGGCCGATGGCGTGCGCATCCGCGTGGCGGGTGACCTGAGCACCGTGGCCGAGAAAATCCGCAACGCCTTGCTGGACGCCGAAGCCCGCACCAAGGACAACAGCCGCTTGACCTTGACGGTCGCTTTCAACTACGGTGGCCGCTGGGACATCGTCCAGGCTTGCCAGAAGGCCATGTTAGCGGGCGTGCCTGCCGACAAGCTGACCGAATCCGAGTTGTCGCGCTTCATGGCCATGGCCTACGCGCCCGATCCCGATCTGTTCATCCGCACCGGCGGAGAAGTTCGTTTGTCGAATTTCCTGCTGTGGCAAAGCGCTTACGCCGAGCTGTATTTCACCGATTGCCTGTGGCCTGACTTCGATGGCGCCGAGATCGACAAGGCCTTGACCGTGTTCGCGGCCCGGGAACGTCGTTTCGGCGATGTCGGGGCCTCGGGGCAAGGCGAGGGCGCTGTCGGCGGCGCGGTCGACAGCAACAACGACGAAACCACCGCAGAGAGGTCCTGAGCATGCTCAAGCAACGCGTGATCACCGCGCTGATCCTGATGGCCATCCTCCTGCCAGCCCTGGCGGCGCAGGCCTTGTGGCCGTTCGCGGCCTTGAGTCTCCTGTTCGTCAGCGCCGCGGGCTGGGAGTGGGCCCGCTTGAACGGCTGGCCGGGCGTCCGGGCCTGGTTGATGGGCCTGGCCGTGGCGCTGGTGGGCTTGGCCGTGGCGCAGGCGGTCCACCTGGACCCCTGGGGGCTGGCGCAGCCCTCAACGGGGGGCGTGGTGGCGTCCCATGTCCACTCGCCAGGGCATGCCCTGGCCGGGTTCACCGTGCCGCCTGAGGTCTGGTGGGTCACCGGTGTGGTCTGGGTGCTGGGTGGGGCCTGGGCCTTGCGCGTGGGCACCCGCCACTGGAAGTCCTTGCCCAGCCTCTTTCGTGGCTTGCTCGGGCTGGGCGTGCTGGTGATGGCCTGGTTGGCCCTGACTGAAAGCAAGGCGCAAGGCCTCAATTTCCTGCTGTCCGTTTTTTGCCTGGTGTGGGCGGCCGACATCGGTGCCTACTTTGGCGGCCGCGCTTTCGGGCGGCGCAAGCTGGCGATCAGCATCAGTCCTGGCAAGAGCTGGGAAGGCGTCTGGTCGGGCATGCTGGCGGTCTTGCTTTTGTCGGTGATCTGGATCGCGGTGGACCGCAACTGGTCCGTGGATTCGCCCAGCATGTACAGCCACCTGCTGTCAGGCCTGGGGCCGGTGGGCCTGGTGCTGGGCATTGTTTTCCTGGTGGGCATGAGCGTGGTGGGCGACCTGTTCGAATCCCTGATCAAGCGCCAGGCAGGCGCCAAGGACAGCAGCCAGTTGCTGCCTGGCCATGGTGGCGTCCTGGACCGCATCGATGCCTTGTTGCCGGTGCTGCCTCTGGTGCTGGCCTTGATGTCCCTGTGCCATGGTTGATTCGTCGTCCTCCGTGTCGAACGTGAATCGACAAAGGCTGTGTGTGCTCGGTTCCACCGGGTCGATCGGCAGCAACACGCTCGATGTGGTTGGTCGGCATCCCGGGCGCTTTGAAATCTTCGCCCTGAGCGGTGGGCGCCGGGTGGACGAATTGCTGGCGCAGTGCGTGCAATGGCGGCCCCGTTTCGCCGTCATGCCCCGCGAAGAAGAAGCCCAGCGCCTTCGCCAAGGGCTGGTGCTCGCGGGTTTGTCCACCGAAGTGCTCAGCGGTGAGCAGGCGCTGTGCGACATCGCCTCCCATCCTGAGGTGGATGTCGTGATGGCCGCCATTGTTGGTGCGGCCGGTTTGGCGCCTTGCCTGGCCGCGGCTCGTTCGGGCAAGCGGCTTTTGCTGGCCAACAAGGAAGCGCTGGTTGTCGGCGGGGCCTTGTTCATGAGCGCCGTGGCCGAAGGCGGCGCGACCTTGCTGCCCATCGACAGCGAGCATTCGGCCATTTTCCAGTGCCTGCCTGAAGACGTCGGGACCTGGGCCGAGCGCATCGACCACATCGTGCTGACGGCCTCGGGTGGCCCCTTCCGGCAGCGCGATCCCGCCACCCTGCGCGATGTCACGCCCGACCAGGCCTGCGCGCACCCCAATTGGGTGATGGGCCGCAAGATTTCGGTCGATTCCGCCACCATGATGAACAAGGCGCTGGAGGTGATCGAGGCGCGCTGGCTGTTCGGCCTCACGCCCGAACGCATCAAGGTGGTGCTGCACCCCCAAAGCATCATCCACTCGATGGTGGTCTGCCGTGACCGTTCGGTCCTGGCGCAATTGGGCACGCCCGACATGCGCGTCCCCATCGCTTATGGCCTGTCCTGGCCCAACCGGATCGAATCCGGGGCTGATTTACTCGACTTTACGCGCCTGTCCGCCTTGACCTTCGAAGAGGCCGACGCGCGTCGGTATCCGGGCCTGCAACTCGCCTGGGACACCCTCAATGGCCCTGCAGGCAGCACCTGCGTGCTCAACGCGGCCAACGAGGTCGCGGTCGATGCTTTCCTCACCGGGCGCATCCGCTTTGACCAGATTCATGCGGTCAACGCGCAAAGTCTGGTCGATTGCGCGGTAGAGTCCGGCTGCTGCGACAGCGTCGACGGTTTGCTGGCGCTGGACGCCAAGGCCAGGCGCATCGCCCAGAACATCTCGTCTGGCTTGAGCCGCTGATTCAAAGGAGCCTTGCCATGTTGGTAACGGTATTGGCATTTTTAGTGACCATTGGTGTGCTGGTGGTCATCCATGAATACGGGCACTACCGTGCGGCGCTGGCGTGCGACGTCAAGGTGCTGCGCTTCTCCGTGGGCTTTGGGCGGGTGCTGTGGCGCCGCATGCATGGCGACACCGAGTTCGTGGTGTCGGCCTTGCCTTTGGGCGGCTACGTGAAGATGCTGGACGAGCGCGAAGGCGTGGTTCCGCCTGCTGAGTTGAGCCGCGCCTTCAACCGCAAGACGCTCTGGCAGCGCGCTTTCATCGTGGCGGCGGGCCCCGCGGCCAACCTGCTGCTGGCCGTGGTGCTGTACGCCGCGGTCAATTGGGCCGGCGTTCAGGAGCTGCGGCCCTGGATGGCCCAGCCCAAGGCGGAAAGCCTGGCCGACCAAGCGGGTTTGCAGGCGCGCGATGAAGTGCTGGCGGTGGCCGAAATCGGTGGCGGTGTCGCCGAATCGGCCGACGATGGCTGGCAGGCCATTCGTTCTATGAGCGATCTGCAGTGGCGTTTCACGCAGGCCGCCATGGCGGGGCATGATCTGCGCTTGCAGGTCCGGCAAAACGCAACGGGCGGCGATGAGCCTGCCCAGCATGGTGTGCGCACCCTGACCTTGCCGCTGAGCCGCGTCGCGGCGGCCGAGGTCGATGCCCATCTGCTGGACCGCCTTGGGTTGATGGGCCCGTATGTGGAGCCTGTGATTGCGCAGGCCATCGCGGGTGGTCCGGCTGAACGTGCCGGCTTGAAGGCCAACGACCGGGTCCTGCAAGTCAATGGACGGGTGCCCACGGATGCCGCGCAATTGCGGCAATTCATCGGCGCCAGCCACGATGGTGGCCAGGTCAAGCCCATCCAGTTGAAGGTGCTGCGCGCCGGTCAGACGCTGGACATCACGGTGACGCCGTCCATGAAGGACGTCGAGGGCAAGCAGCTTGCCCGCATCGAGGCGGGCATCGGTTCGCCACCCGCGATGGTGGAGGTGCGCTACGGCCCGCTCGAAGGGCTGACGCTGGCTTTGAACCGCACCTGGGACGTGTCACGCATGAGCCTGGAAATGCTGGGCAAGATGGTGGTGGGGCAGGCTTCGCTCAAGAACCTCAGCGGGCCCCTGACCATTGCGGATTACGCGGGGCGGTCGGCCGAGCTCGGTTGGGTACATTACCTGGGTTTCCTGGCCCTGGTCAGCGTCAGTCTGGGCGTGCTCAATCTGCTGCCGCTGCCGGTCCTGGATGGCGGGCACCTCATGTATTATCTTTTTGAAGGACTCACCGGCCGGCCCATCTCAGAAGTGTGGCTGGAACGGTTGCAACGCGGTGGCGTGGCCGTCATGCTCACGATGATGTCACTTGCCCTCTACAACGATTTGGCCCGCATCCTGGGCTCGCACTGATCTTTGCATGCAATTCCCTTCCAAGACTGTCCATCGGTTCAAACCGACCCTGGCCGCCGCGCTCGTTGCCGTGTCCATGTTCCACACCGCCGCTTTCGCGGTGGAGCCCTTCGTGCTCAAGGACATTCGCGTCGAGGGCCTGCAACGCGCTGATGCGGGCACGGTGTTCGCCTCTCTGCCTTTCCGGGTGGGCGACACCTACACCGATGACAAGGGTTCGGCCGGCTTGCGTTCCCTGTTCGCCACGGGCCTGTTCAAGGACGTGCGCATCCAGATCGATGGCAGCGTGGTCGTGGTGGTCGTCGAAGAGCGTCCCGTCATCGCCAAGGTCGAGTTCGTGGGCACCAAGGAGTTCGACAAGGACAACCTGGTCAAGGCATTGAAGGACATCGGCATCGGCGAAGGCCAGCCTTTCGACCGCGCCCTGGCCGACCGCGCCGAAACCGAGTTGAAGCGCCAGTACCTGTCGCGCAGCCTGTACGGCATCGAGGTGGTGACCACCATCACCCCGGTCGACCGCAACCGCGTCAACGTCACCTTCAGCGTGACCGAAGGCGAAACCGCCAAGATCAAGAGCATCCGCATCACCGGCACCAAGGCCTTCTCCGAAAGCACCTTGCTGTCGCAGATGGACCTGACGACCGGTGGCTGGCTGACCTGGTACACCAAGTCCGACCAGTATGCGCGGGCCAAGCTCAATGCCGACCTCGAAACCATCAAGGCCTACTACCTCAACCGTGGTTACCTTGAGTTCAAGGTCGAGTCCACGCAGGTGGCCATCTCGCCCGACAAGCAGGACATCTCCATCGCCATCAACGTGACCGAGGGCCCGCTGTACACGGTCACCGGCGTGAAGCTGGAAGGCGACTACCTGGGCAAGGACGAAGTCTTCCGCTCGCTGGTGGCCGTCAAGCCCGGTGATGCCTACAAGGCCGAGGACATCGCCTCGACCACCAAGGCCTTCACGGACCGCTTCGCCGCTTTTGGCTATGCCTTCGCGCGCGTCGAGTTCCGTCCGGAACTGAACCGGGACAAGGGCACCGTGGTCGCCGTGTTCAATTCGCAGCCGCAGCGCCGCGTGTACGTGCGCCGTGTGAACGTGGCTGGCAACTCTCGCACGCGCGACGAGGTGATCCGCCGCGAATTCCGCCAGTTCGAATCAGCCTGGTACGACGGTCAGAAGATCAAGTTGTCGCGCGACCGCGTGGACCGCCTGGGCTACTTCAAGCAGGTGGGCATCGACACCGTCGAGGTGCCGGGCACGCAGGACCAGGTGGACTTGACCATCACGGTGGAAGAAAAACCCACTGGCAACCTGATGCTGGGCGCGGGTTTCTCCAGCGCCGAGAAGTTGTCACTGACCGGTTCGATCAAGCAGGACAACATCTTCGGCACGGGCAATTACCTGGGCATCGAGGTCAACACCAGCAAGTACAACCGCACGCTGGTGGTCAGCACGGTCGATCCCTATTTCACAGACAGCGGCATCTCGCGTTCGGTCGATGTGTTTTACCGCACCTCGCGGCCACTGAGCACGCAGGGTGGCGATTATGAAATCGTGACCCCCGGCGCGGCCATCCGCTTTGGCGTGCCTTTCACCGAATTCGACACCGTGTTCTTCGGCGTGGGCGCCGAGCAAACCTCGATCAAGGGTGACCTGGGCCTGCCGGACAACTACAAGCTTTACCGCCGCAATTTCGGCGAAAGCAGCCTGTCGATCCCGCTGACCGTGGGCTGGGCCCGCGATGCGCGCGACAGCACGATCGCCCCGTCGCAAGGCCGTTATCAGCGCGTCAACCTGGAATGGGGCGTGGCCGGTGACACGCGTTACCTGCGCAGCAATTACCAGTTCCAGCAGTATTTCGCGCTGACCAACCGGTTCACCTTTGGTTTCAATGCCGAATTGGGCTATGGCCTGGGTTTGTCGGGCAAAGAGTACCCGGTGTTCAAGAACTTCTACGGCGGCGGTCTGGGCACGGTGCGGGGCTTCGAGCAGAACTCGCTGGGCCCCATCGACAACAGCGGCGCCTACATCGGCGGCAACAAGCGCATCAACATCAACAACGAGTTGTATGTGCCATTCCCGGGGGCCGGCAATGACCGCACCCTGCGCTTGTTCGGCTACCTGGACGCTGGTAATGTCTGGGGTGACGACGAACCGGTCAAGCTGAGCGATTTCCGCGCTTCCATGGGCGTGGGCGTCAGCTGGGTCTCGCCCGTCGGGCCGCTGAAACTCAGCTACGGCCAGCCACTACGCAAGTTCGATGTGGATAAAATCCAGAAACTCCAGTTCCAGATCGGTACCGCATTCTGACCATGAAATCCGCCCTCAAGACCCTGATGGCCGCCACTTTGCTGGCGACCGCGGCTGCGGCCCATGCCCAGGAATTCAAGATTGGGTACGTCAACCTCGACCGTGTCCTGCGTGATGCGTCGCCGGCCAAGGCGGCTCAGGCCAAGCTGGAAGTCGAGTTCAGCCGACGCGAGAAGGAACTGACCGACACGGCTCAGCGCATCAAGTCGGCCTCCGACAAGTTCGAAAAAGACGCCCCGACGCTGGTCGAAGGCGAGCGCGGTCGCCGCCAGCGCGACCTGGTCGAACAAGACCGCGAATTCCAGCGCAAGCGCCGCGAGTTTCAAGAAGACCTGAACCAGCGCAAGAACGAAGAGTTGGCCTCCGTGCTCGACCGCGCCAATCGGGTCGTCAAGCAAATCTTCGATCAGGAAAAATACGACCTGATCGTTCAGGAAGCGGTCTTCGCCAGCCCGCGCGTGGACATCACCGACAAGGTGATCAAGTCCCTCAATAACGCTGTTGGCAAGTGAGCGGCACGGTCCAGCCGACCGGTCAGACGTCCATGGTGCAGCTCGGTCAGATCATCTCGGCACTGGGTGGCGAACTGGTGGGGCCGGCGGAGTTGCCCATCACCCAGATCGCGCCGATCGAGCAGGCGCAGTCTGACGCGATCACCTTCCTGGCCAATCCCAAATACCGCTCCAAACTGGCGGGCACCTCGGCCGGCTGCGTGATCGTGTCCGAGGCTTTGCGGGCCGAAGCGGTGGCGCGTGGCACGGCCATCGTGACGAGCGACCCCTACCTGTACTTTGCGCGCCTGACCCAGTGGTGGGTTCAACGCTTTCGTCCGCCAGCGCCCGCGGCCGTCCACCCCAGCGCGGTGATCGATCCCAGCGCGGTCCTGAGCGAGGGCGTCACCATCGGACCGTTGGCGGTGGTGGAGGGCGGGGCGGTCCTTGGACAAGGCGTGGTGATCGGGCCCCATTGTGTGGTCGGTCGAGGCAGCCGCCTCGGGGCAGGCACCCGTCTGGCGGCGCACGTCACCATCGGCTTCGATTGCAACATCGGTGAGCGCTGCATTTTTCACAGTGGCGTGGTGATCGGCGCGGATGGCTTCGGTTTCGCGCCAACGCCCGAGCGCCATTGGGAAAAGATCGAGCAACTGGGGGGCGTGCGCATCGGCAACGATGTCGAGGTGGGGGCCAATTCCTGCATCGACCGTGGCGCGCTGGGCGACACCATTCTTGAAGATGGGGTCAAGGTCGACAACCTGGTCCAGATCGGGCACAACGTCCACATCGGCGCGCATGCCGCCATGGCGGGTTGCGTCGGCATCGCGGGCAGTGCCGTCATCGCCGCGCACACCACCATTGGCGGTGCCGCCATGATTTCTGGCCACCTCACCCTGGCGGAAGGCGTGCACGTCTCGGCTGGCACGCTGGTGTCCCGGTCCATTCAAAAGCCGGGCTTGTACAGTGGCGTGTTCCCCTTCGATGACAATGCCTCGTGGGAAAAGAACGCTGCCACGCTGCGCAATCTGCATGCCCTTCGCGATCGCATTCGCGCCTTAGAAAAGCAACATAAAAATCATGACAATGGACATCCACAAGATTCTTGAGAAGCTCCCGCACCGCTACCCCATGCTCTTGGTGGACCGCGTGCTGGAGATCGAAAAGAACGTGAGCATCCGCGCGGTCAAGAACGTGACCTTCAACGAGCCATTTTTCCAAGGCCATTTCCCAGGCCGTCCGGTGATGCCGGGCGTGATGATGCTGGAGGCGCTCGCGCAGGCCGCGGGCATCCTGGCCTTCGAGGGCATCGGCATCAGCGCCGACCAGAATTCCGTGTATTACTTCGTCGGCATCGACAACGCGCGTTTCAAGCGCCCGGTCGAACCTGGCGACCAGTTGATCCTGGACGTGAAGATCGACCGCCACCGGGCCGGCATCTACAAGTTCACCGCCAAGGGCTGGGTGGGCGAAGAGCTGGCCGTCGAGGCGCAATTGATGTGCACGCAACGCACGGTGCGTTGAGGCGGGGCAGCAGCATGGCAAGCATCCATCCCACGGCCGTTGTTGACCCCCAGGCGCAACTGGGCAGCACCGTCACGGTCGGGCCTTACACGGTCATTGGCCCCCACGTCCGCATCGACGAAGGCACCACCGTCGGTCCCCATTGCGTGATCGAAGGCCACACCACCATCGGCCGCGACAACCGCATCTACCAATTTGCGTCCCTGGGTGGCCACCCCCAGGACAAGAAATACGCCAACGAGCCCACCCAGCTGATCATCGGCGATCGCAACACCATCCGCGAATTCAGCACCTTCAACGTGGGCACCGCCCAGGACGAAGGCATCACGCGGCTGGGCCATGACAACTGGATGATGGCTTACACGCACCTGGCGCACGACTGCCAGGTGGGCAACCACACGATCTTCGCCAACAACGCGCACGTCGCGGGGCATGTGCAGGTGGGCGATTGGGCCATCCTGGGCGGCTTCACCTGCGTGCACCAGTTCGTCAAGATCGGTGCCCATGCGATGACCAGCATGGCCACGGCCCTGGGCCAGGACCTGCCGCCTTTCGTGATGGCCCAGGGCAACATGGCCGAGGCCCGCGGTCTCAACCTGGAAGGCCTGCGCCGCCGCGGGTTCAGTCCCGAACGGCTCAAGGCCGTCAAGGAAATGCACCGTGCGTTGTACCGCCAGGACCTGACCTTGGAAGAGGCCAAGGGCCGCATCGCCGAACTGGCCACCACCCACCCGGAAGCGCAGCAGGATGTCGATCTCATGATCGCTTTCCTGGCGGGCTCCACACGCGGCATCGTGCGCTGAGCACGGTCTTGTGGAAGCTGCGTCAATGAGTGGTGATTTCGCACCCAAGGTGGCCATGGTGGCCGGCGAGGTGTCTGGCGACCTGCTCGCCGGCTTGCTGCTGGGCGGACTGAAGGCGCGCTGGCCGAGCATGACCTCGGCGGGCATAGGCGGGCCCCGCATGGTGGCGCAGGGTTTCGACGCCTGGTGGCCGCACGAGAAGCTGGCGGTCTTCGGTTTCGTGGACGCGCTGAAGCACTACCGCGAACTGTCCGGCATCCGCCAGCAACTGGGGGACCGCCTGCTGGCGCAGCGCCCGGATGTGTTCATCGGCGTGGACGCCCCGGATTTCAACTTCGGCCTGGAAGCGCGGCTGAAGGCCCAGGGCGTCAAGACGGTTCATTTCGTCAGCCCCTCGATTTGGGCCTGGCGTGGCAACCGCCTCAACAAGATCGCCAAGTCGACCGACCACATGCTGTGCATGTTCCCCTTCGAGCCCGAGTTGTACGCGGCCAAGGGCATCCCGGCCACCTTCGTGGGTCACCCGCTGGCCGACACCATCCCGATGGAGCCGCCCTGCGAGGCCAGCCGGCGCAGCCTGGGCCTGCCGCTGGATGCGCCGGTGCTGGCGGTGCTGCCGGGCAGCCGCCGTTCCGAGATCCAGCACATCGCGCCGGCTTTCCTGCAGGCGGTGACCATCCTCAGCCACCAGCGCCCTGACATGCGTTTCGTGATGCCGGTGGTGCCCAGCCTGCGGGACATGGTGCTGCCTTTGGTCAACCGGTACGCGCCCAATGCCAATGTCCAGGTGCTGGAAGGCCGCTCGCACGAAGTGCTGGCCGCTTGCGACGTGACCCTGATCGCCAGTGGCACGGCGACCTTGGAAGCCGCGCTGTTCAAGCGCCCCATGGTGATCGCCTACCGCCTCAGTGGCCTGAGCTGGCAGCTGATGAAGCGCATGCGTTACCAGCCCTGGGTGGGCCTGCCGAATGTCCTTTTGAAGGACTTCGTGGTGCCCGAGCGGCTGCAGGATGCCGCCACGCCAGAGCAGTTGGCCACCGACGTGCTGCACTGGCTGGACCATCCCGCCAAGGTGCTGGAGGTGCGCGAACGTTTCACCGCGCTGCACCACGCCCTGCGGCGCGACACCGCACGTTGTGCAAGCGATGCCATCGCGCAGATCGTGGAGGATGGTCGCCATGGCCAGATCAAAACCCATTGAACCGCAGCAGTTGGGCTTGCAATGGCAAGTGCCCGCCTTGATGGCGGGTGTCGACGAGGCTGGACGTGGCCCGCTGGCGGGTCCGGTGGTGGCCGCCGCGGTCATCCTGGACGACCAGAATCCGATCAAGGGCCTGGCTGACTCCAAGAAGCTCACGGCCCGCCAGCGCGAGCGCCTGTTCGACGAAATCCGGGCCAAAGCCCTGTGCTGCTGCATTGCCGAGGCCACGGTCGAGGAGATCGACGAGCTCAACATCTTGCACGCCACCATGCTGGCCATGAAGCGGGCGGTCGAAGGCCTGCGCCTCAAGCCGGGGCTGGTCCTGGTCGATGGCAACCGGATTCCCGTGCTGAAGGTGCCGGCCGAGGCCATCGTCAAGGGCGATGACAAGGTTCAGGCCATTTCGGCGGCCTCGATCCTGGCCAAGGTGCACCGTGATCGCCTGTGCCTGCAACTGCACGAAGCGCACCCCCAATATGGGTTCGACGGCCACAAGGGCTACCCCACGGCGGAACACCTGGCCGCGCTGCGCGAGCATGGCGCCATCGCGGCCCATCGCCGCAGTTTCGCGCCGGTTCGCGCCGTGCTGGGCCTGGACTTTTGAGCGCCTGATGCCTGCCGTCGTTCAATTGATCACCTCCCGTGACAACCCGCTGGTGCAGCGGCTGCGCAAGCTGGCCCAGGACCCCAACGCCTACCGCAAGTTGGGCGAGGTCTGGCTGGAGGGCGACCACCTGTGCTCGGCTTACCTGGCTCGCGGCAAGAAGGCGCCCGTCGCCGTGATCGCCGACTCCGCCTGGCTGGGCGAGCATGGCCTGGGCCATGGGGGCGATCCGTTGGTCTACCAGTTGACCACCTTGGCGCGGCAGGCCGACAAGGTCGTCGTGTTGCCCGAGGCGATCTGGAAAGTGTTCACCGGCCTGGAATCCCCGGCCCGCTTGGGTTTCCTGGTCTCCGCGCCTTTGGTGGGCGATGACGGCGCCACGGCGCCTGTGTTGCGCCCCGGTGTGCCCACCGTGGTGCTGGACCGGGTGCAGGACGCGGGCAATGTCGGCAGCATTTTGCGCAGTGCCTCGGCCTTGGGGGTGGCGCAGGTGGTGGCCATGAAGGGCACGGCCGCCTTGTGGTCGCCCAAGGTGCTGCGGGCGGGCATGGGCGCCCACTTTGGACTGCACCTGGTGGAACAGGCCCTGCCCGAACAGCTGATCCATCTGCAGTTGCCCCTGGTGGCCACCAGTTCCCACGCCGACCATGAGCTGCCGCGCGCGCCATTGCCCGAGCCCTGCGCCTGGGTGCTGGGCCACGAAGGGCAGGGTGTCGGAGCGGACATCATGGCGCAATGCCTGCACACGGTGTCGATTCCCCAGCCGGGTGGCGAAGAATCGCTGAACGTGGCGGCGGCGGCGGCGGTGTGCCTGTACGAGTCCTTGCGCCGTCGTTTGGGTGGCATTTAATCCTCGATCCTGTGATGGTTATTTGCGCTCTCAGCCCGTCGCGCGGCAGGGCCCTAGAATCAAAGTGTGTTCCCGGAAATGGAACCTGACTTTTTTGGAGAGGTAGCATGGACCAATCGTTGAAACCCCTTGATGTTGCTTACAGCGGTGCCTTTGGCGTCGCCGAGCGTCAACGCGTGCTGCGCAACACCTACGCCTTGCTGGCCCTGTCCATGATCCCGACGGTGCTGGGCGCCTGGCTGGGTGTGGCCATGAATTTCAGCCTGTTCGCGGGCAATCCGATGATCGGCTTCGTGGCCTTCATGGCGATCGCTTTCGGCTTCTTCTATGGCATTGAGAAGTTCAAGCATTCCGGCGTGGGCGTGTTGCTGCTGCTGGGCTTCACCTTTTTCATGGGCCTGATGCTGTCGCGCCTGATCGGCGCGGTGCTGGGCTTTTCCAATGGCGTGCAGCTGATCTCCCTGGCCTTTGGCGGCACGGGCCTGGTGTTCGTGGGCATGGCCACCTTGGCCAGCACGATGAAGCGCGACATCTCCAGCCTGGGCAAATGGCTGTTCATGGGCGTGATCGTGCTGCTGCTGGCTGGCGTGGCCAACATCTGGCTGCAACTCCCGGCCTTGATGCTGACGGTGTCCGTGATGGCCGTGGTGATCTTCTCGGCCTTCATGCTGTACGACCTCAAGCGCATCGTCGATGGCGGCGAGACCAACTACGTGTCGGCCACCTTGGCGATCTACCTGGATGTCTACAACGTGTTCCAGTCGCTGCTAAGCATCCTCGGCTTCGTGGGCGGCGACCGGGACTGATCCCGCGCTGGTCTTTCTTCATCGCTTGTCGACAAAGGCCCTGCGGGGCCTTTGTCGTTCTCAGTCAGGAAGGTCGAGCATGAATGTCTGGATGCGCCGTTTGGCGTGGACGCTGGGGGGCTTGGTGCTGTTGTCGGTGGCGGTGGGTGGCTACCTGCTGGCCACTTTCGACCCGAATCGTTACCAGGGCCTGTTGACCGATTGGGTCAAGTCGCACAAGCAGCGCACCTTGGTGATTGGTGCGCCCATGGAGCTCAAGCTCTTCCCCAAACTGCGGCTCAAGCTCACCAAAGTCAGCCTGAGCGAGCACCAGCAGCCGGCCGAATTCCTGGCGGTGGACGAAGCCGAGTTGTCGGTCGACATGCTGGCCTTGTTCAAACGGCAACTGGTGATCGACCGCATTGGCGCGCAGGGCGTGCGCCTGGTTTACCGCCGTGATGCCGACGGGCGCTCGAACATCGACGATCTGCTGAAGAAAGACGAAAAGCCGCCCGAACCGGGCGCGCCTGCCGAGCCTTTGACCTTCGACGTGGCCGCCATTCAATTGGAGCGTGTCAGCGCAAAGGTCGACGATGCCAAGACCGGCGTGGTGGGCACCCTGGCCATCAATCGGCTGACTTCAGGGCACCTGGCCGATGGGGTGCCGTCGGACATCCAGTTGGACGCCGGCTTCGACCTGACCCAGCCTCGGTTGGCAAAAGGTGGCGTGACAGGCGAATTCCGCCTCACGCCCCGCCTGGGGCTGGCGACGCCCTCGGCGGAGCTGGACCGCGTCAAGATGACCCTGCAAGGCGATGTACCGGGCGTGAAGGCACTCAAGGCCGAGTTGACCGGGGCCGTGGCCTGGGATGGCGAGCGCCAGTCGGTCAAGGCGCAGTCCTTGGCGATCGAGGTGTCTGGCCAGGTGGGCGGACAAGCCAATGCGCCAGCCTTGCTCGTGGAGCAGGGCCGGCTGTCGGTCGACTCATTCAGTTATGACCCCGGCCAGCAGTTGTTGGCCTTGGGCAAGCTGGTGGTGGCATTGAAAGCCCGACAGTCGGATCGAGGCTTGGCATTGGACCTGGATTGGCCAGCGTTGGACGTCAAGGGTGATCAACTCAAGGGCAGTCCGCTGAAAGGCCAGCTCAAGGTGACAGGCCCCATCGAGGTGGCCGCGACTTTCGCCAGCCAGGCCCCCACCGGTGGTTTCGCCTTGGTCAAGGTGCCGGGCTTGAAGTTGGACTTCACCGCGGCCATGGCCGGCGCGGGTGGTCAGCGGCGGCAAGTGAAAGGGGCTTTGCTGACCGATGTGACCGCGCGCCCTCGGGAAGGCGCGGGTGCCTTGGAGGCCTTGCGCCTGCAGGCCAGCATCCAGGAACCCTCTCTGCAGCCCTTGCAGGTGCAGTTGAACGGGCACGCCGCGCTGGCGGGCGAGGCGGCCCAATGGAGCCTGAAGGGCCAGCTCAACGACAACCCGTTCTCATCGGACGGTTCGCTCAAGTTGGGCGGCAAGGTGCCGCAGGTGCAGGCCACGGCGCACTTCACCTCGCTGGACTTGAACCGCTTGCTGCCGGTTCCCGCAGCGGGTGCTTCCCCTCCCGCGGGCACGAAAGCGGGTGGCGAGGCGCCCGACGCGCCCGTGGACATGGGCGCCCTGAACTCCATCGATGGGCAATTCAAGTTCAAGGCGGACAAGCTGGCCGTGCGCCAATACCGCCTGGTCGATGCCGAGTTGGCGGCCACGGTCGAGGCAGGTCGCCTGACGTTGAGCCGGCTGGCGGCGGGCGCCTGGGGCGGCAAGGTGCTGGCCCATGGCACGGCGGACGCCGGCTCGCAGCGCTTGGCGCTTCAAGCCCAGGCCGAGGGCATCAACATCCTGGCCATGCTCAAGGACGTTGCGGGCAAGGACATGCTGGAAGGCACGGGCCAGGTCAAGCTGGACATCCAGACCGGTGGTGCCAAGGTCTCGCAGTGGGTCGCGGGGCTGAATGGCGATGCCTCGCTGCAATTGCGCGATGGGGCGGTGCGTGGCATCAACCTGGCGAAATCGCTGCGTGACGTCAAGGCGCAGTGGTCGGGCAAGAGCGATGCGGTCCAGAAATCATCGCAGACCGAGAAGACCGATTTCACCGAGCTGACGGGTACTTTCCAGATCAAGCATGGCGTGGCCCACAACGAGGACCTGTCGGCCAAGAGCCCGTTCTTGCGGGTCGGCGGCAAGGGCGACATCAACCTGGTGGAGCGCCGCCTGAACTACACGGTGAGCGCCACGGTCACCGGCACCGTCAAGGGGCAGGATGGTGCAGAAGCCGAGGCCTTGAAGGGCCTCACCGTGCCGGTCAGGTTGAGCGGCCCCTTCGATGCGCCGGACTGGAAGATCGCGTGGTCCGAGGTGGCCGTGGGCGCCATCCAGAACACGGTCAAGTCCAGGTTGCAAGAGCAGCTCAAGGACCCGGTTCAGCAGCAGAAGCTGAAGGACAAATTGCTCAAAGGCTTGTTCAAGTGACCGCGGGTGCGGCAGTGATCACTCAGTATTCGCTGCCGCCGCCGACAAAGCTGCCGGGGGCCAGGTTCTCGAACCGCGTGTTCGACTTCACGAAGGCCAGGTGCACGCTGCCCACGGGGCCGTTGCGCTGCTTGCCGATGATGATCTCGGCCGTGCCCGGGATCTTCGACTCCTTGTTGTAGTAATCGTCGCGGTAGATGAACATGATGACGTCGGCATCTTGCTCGATGGCGCCGGATTCGCGCAGGTCGGACATCATGGGGCGCTTGTCGGGCCGCGTTTCCACGCTTCGGTTCAACTGCGACAGCGCGATCACGGGGCATTGAAGCTCCTTGGCCAGCGCCTTCAGGCCCCGCGAGATTTCACCGATCACGGTGGCGCGGTTTTCTTCATTGCCGCCCGAGCCGCTCATCAGCTGCAGGTAGTCGATGATGATCAAGCCCAGGGTGCCACCGAACTGACGTGCCAGGCGCCGTGCGCGTGAACGCAGTTCGCTGGGCGACAGCGCCGGGGTTTCGTCGATGAAGACATTGGCGTTCTTGAGTTTCTCCACCGTTTCGCTCAAGCGGCCCCATTCGTCGTCGCTCAGGCGGCCGGTGCGCAGGTTTTGCTGGTTGATGCGGCCGATCGAGCCGACCATCCGCAGCGCCAGTTGCGAGGCGCCCATTTCCATGGAGAACACGGCCACGGGCAGGCCTTCGTTGACGGCCACGTTCTCACCGATGTTCAAGGCGAAAGCGGTCTTGCCCATGGAAGGCCGCGCGGCCAGCACGATCAGGTCGCCCTTTTGCAGGCCGGCGGTCATGCTGTCCATCTCGGTGTAGCCGGTGCGCACGCCGGTCACGTCTTCGGCGCCGTTGTCGGCCAGTTCCTGCACGCGGTCCAGCAGGTCGACCACCAAGTTGGGCATCGAGTGGAAGCCTTGCTTGTTGCGGTTGCCTTCTTCGCCGATTTTCAGGATCTTGGATTCCGCCTCGTCGAGGATGGCCGAGACCAGCTTGCCTTGCGGGCTGAAGGCCGCGCTGGCGATCTCGTCGCTGGCGGTGACCAATTTGCGCAGCACCGCGCGCTCGCGCACGATCTCGGCATAGCGGCGCATGTTGGCCGCACTGGGCACGCTCTGCGCCAAGGCATTGAGGTAGGCGATGCCGCCGATGTCGGTGGACTTGCCCTGGTTCTGCAGGTTCTCGTAGACCGTGATCACGTCGGCCGGCTTCGAGGCGTTGATCATCTGGTGGATGGCCTTGAAGATCAGCTGGTGCTCGTGCCGGTAGAAGTCGTCCTCGGACAGGACGTCGGCGGCGCGGTCCCAGGCGCTGTTGTCCAGCAGCAGCCCGCCCAGCACGCTTTGTTCGGCCTCGATGGAGTGCGGCGGCACCCGCAGTCGCGAGATTTCGTCGGAGCTCAGGGACGCAGATCCGGAGGCGGAAAAAGGGATGGGGAATACAGCAGACATGGGGGGTGATGATACGGGCGGCGCCGTCACCCGCCTGTGGATAAAGTTGTGGACAGGCGGGGGAAATGCTGGGGATCTGCGTGGATAAGTCTCAAACCGCCTGCACGCCGCGGACCTCGGCCACGATTTCATAGGAGCGCCGCCGAGCGGTGTGGTCGAACATCTGCGAGGTGATCATGAGTTCGTCCGCGCCCGTGCGCGCGATGAAGTCGTGCAAGGCCTGGCGCACGGTGCCGGGCGAGCCGATGGCGCTGCACGAAAGCACCTGGTCCAGCATGGCCCGGGCCGTGGGGTCGAGGCGCTCCGCGTACCCCGCCATGGGCGGCTGAAGGCGCGACGGCCGGCCGCTGCGCAGGTTGACGAAGGCCTGCTGCATCGAGGTGGCCAGCAGGGCGGCTTCTTCGTCGGTGTCGGCCGCGAACACGTTGAAGCCCAACATCACGTGCGGCTTGCTCAACTGCGCCGAGGGCTTGAAGTTGGCCCGGTACATGGCCACGGCCTGCTGCATCTGTGCTGGTGCGAAATGCGAGGCGAAAGCGTAAGGCAGGCCAAGGACGGCCGCCAGTTGCGCGCCAAACAGGCTGGACCCCAGGATCCACACGGGCACGTTCGTGCCCCGCCCAGGCACCGCCAGCACGGGCTGCTTGGGGGCGCTGGACAGGTAGTCCATCAGTTCGACCACGTCTTGCGGAAATTCGTCGGCGTCCGAGCCCAGGTTGCGGCGCAAGGCGCGGGCCGTGGCCTGGTCAGAGCCCGGTGCGCGTCCCAACCCGAGGTCGATGCGGCCTGGGTACAGCGATGCCAGCGTGCCGAACTGTTCGGCGATGACCAGGGGCGAGTGGTTGGGCAGCATGATGCCGCCGGCGCCCACGCGGATGGTGGACGTGGCACCGGCCACGTGCCCGATGAGGACGGCGGTGGCCGCGCTGGCGATGCCGGGCATGCCGTGGTGCTCGGCCAGCCAATAACGTTGGTAGCCCCAGCGTTCGCCATGCTGGGCCAGGTCCACCGTGTTGCGGAATGACTGGGCGGCGTCACTGCCCTCCACGATGGGCGACAGGTCGAGGATTGAAAATGGAATCATGGCCACAGTCTGCCGGCTGCTGGGCACGCGCTTTGCGCCGCCCTTCATAGACCACGGGCCTGGCAGTGAAATGCCCGGTGCCTCGGGCTAGAACACCGTGGGTGTGTCAGCTGGCCGCCAGGCCGGGTGCTTGGCCATCACGGCCTCGAACAAGGGCGAGTTGGCCCAGGCCTGGAGCCATCGCCGCAATGCGGGAAATGGCGCGCTGGCGAACCAGTCGGCGTCCACCTGGGCGAACTGCCTCACGAAAGGCACGATGGCCGCGTCGGCCAGCGACGTTTGGCCGCCCAGCAGGTGCGCTTGCGCCGAGAGGCGCCGGTCCAGGTCCGCGATGAAGAGGTCGATGGCCTGCTGGCGGTATTCGGTGGCGGTGTGCGCTGGGTGGCGCTCCGGGTATTTGTAGCGGTCCAGCAGGGCCTTGAAGGGGCCGTCGTTGGTGGCGATCAAACCTTGCATGGCTTGGTGCTCGACGTGCGCCAGCCAGCCGCCTGGGTCGGACTGGCCCAGCGCCCAGGTCATGATCTCCAGGCTTTCCTGGATGACCTGGCCATCGGGCAATTGCAGCACCGGCACCGTGCCCTTGGGCGAGATCGCCAGCATGGCCGCGGGCTTGTCGCGCAGCACGACTTCGCGAAGTTCCACGGGGACTTGGGCGGCCTTCAAGGCCAGGCGGGCTCGGATCGCATAAGGGCAGCGGCGAAACGAGTACAGGATGGGCAGGGCGGGCATGGCGGCTATCGATCCGACTTCCTGGCCTCGGCCGAGGCCAGTCCGGCGTTGATGGCTTCCAGCAGTTCCTTGATGTTGATGGGCTTGGTGATGTAGCGGAAAAAACCCGCGGCCAAACCTTGGTTGATGGCGCGGGGCATCGCGTTGGCGGTCAGCGCGATGACGGGGATGTGCTCGGTCTTGGGGTCGTTGCGCAGGATGGCCTGGGCCGAGACGCCATCAAGTCCCGGCAGGTTGTTGTCCATCAGGATGAGGTCGGGCAGGTGGACCCGGGCCAGCTCGACGCCCAGCCTGCCATCGTGGGCCGACAGCAGTCGGATGTCGGGGCGGGTGTTCAGGATCTGTTCCACCAGCTTCAGGCTCTCGGGGTTGTCCTCCACGTAAAGCACGGTGTAGCTCCTGGAGAGCTGCTCCGCTTCGGGCTGGAGTGGCGCCATGGCCTTGGCCACGTCCTCGTGGGTGTAGGCGGGCATGGGTTCGCTGGCGTTCAATTCGATCCAGAACATGCTGCCCATGCCCACGGTGCTGGTCACGCCGATCTCGCCGCCCATGGATTCGACCAGGTGCTTGGTCACCACCAGGCCAATGCCCGTGCCTTCCTGCGCACCGGCTTCCTGGCCCAAACGGTTGAACGGCTGGAAGAGCAGCTTCAGCTGCTCTTCGCTCAGGCCCATGCCCGTGTCCTGCACGGCGACCCGGACGCGGTCCTTGCCGTGCGCGCTGCAGTCCACCACCACGGCGCCCATGTCGCGGTTGTACTTGATGGCATTGGAGAGCAGGTTCAGC
>NZ_JBOHHL010000019.1:0-83349 GCF_050725395.1 Aquabacterium sp.
TCCCATGGCCACCGCCGTGTTCCGCATCTTTCAAGAGATGCTGAGCAATGTGGCGCGCCACGCCCACGCCACCGAGGTCGAGATCCGGCTGTGCGCCATGCCCAGCGACCTGACCCTGCGCGTGAAGGACAACGGCCGCGGCGCCCCGCCCAGCGTGTTCAACAGCCCCAACGCCTATGGCGTGATGGGCATGCGGGAACGGGCCGGCCACTTCGGCGGCTGGCTGCACATCGACAGCCAGATGGGCAAGGGCACGCAGATCATCCTGAGCATGCCGCTGTACCAGCAGGCCTCCGCGCAGGCGGCCCGGCAGGAGCGTGCGGCATGAGTGCGTCAATCAAGGTGATGCTGGTCGATGACCACCTCATCGTGCGCCAGGGCCTGCGCCAGGTGCTGGCCGACGCCGAAGGCTTGAGCGTGGTGGCCGACGCCGCCGATGGCGTGCAGGCCCTGCAGCTCATCCGCCAGCGCATGGGCGATCCGATGCAGGGCCTGGACGTGGTCATGCTGGACATTGCCATGCCCGGCCGCGATGGGCTCGAAGTGCTCAAGCAGATCAAGGCCGAGTACCCCGGGCTGGCTGTGCTCATGCTCAGCACCTACCCTGACAAGCAGTTCGCCGTGCGCTGCCTGCGCGCGGGCGCCGCCGGCTACCTCAACAAGAGCGCCGACCCCGACGAGATGGTGATGGCCTTGCGCAAGGCCGCGCAGGGCGGCGTGTACCTCAGCGCCAACGTGGCCGAGGTGCTGGCGACCTCGATCAGCGAGGTGCGCGACAAGCCTGGGCACGAAAGCCTGTCGCGGCGCGAGCACCAGGTCTTCCTGCTGCTGGCCGAGGGCCGCAGCGTGGGCCAGATCGCGGAACTGCTGCACCTGTCGTCGAACACCGTGTCCACCTACCGCGCGCGCATTCTGGACAAGACCGGCACACGCAACGATGTCGAGCTGGCCTTGTACGCCGTGCGGCAACAGGTGGTCAGCGTTGCTTGACAAGCCGGTGTAGGGCCAGCCCTACAGGCGAATCATGGATGCCGTGATGGTGCGATGAGGCGCGGTTTCCTACAGTGGGACCCCAACGAAGGATCGATGCCATGAGCGACGCCACCCCCATCACCCGCCCACCCCTGCCGCCTTTCACCGAAGAGACCGCGCGCCTCAAGGTGCAGATGGCCGAGGACGCCTGGAACTCGAAGGACCCCGAGCGCTGCGCCAATGCCTACACCGAGGATTCGTGGTGGCGCAACCGCAGCGAGTTCCTGCAGGGCCGCGAGGCGATCAAGGCCTTCCTGGCGCGCAAGTGGGCCAAGGAACACCAGTACACGCTGAAGAAGCGCTTGTTTGCCTTCACCGCCAACCGCATCGGCGTGTGCTTCGAATACGAATACCACGACGACGCCGGCCAATGGTGGCGCGCCTACGGCAACGAAAACTGGACCTTCGACGAGCGCGGCCTGATGGCCCGGCGCGAAGCCAGCATCAACGACGTTCCCATCCTCGCATCCGAACGCCAACTTTGACACCCTGAACCCTGAAGGACCGCCACCATGAACCGCGAAGACGTGACCGACCTCATCATCGAAGCCAAAGTCAGGAAGGGTCTGAAGTGGTCCGACGTGGCCACCCAGGTGGGTCTGAGCAAGGAATGGGTGACCGCCGGCTGCCTGGGCCAGATGACCTTCACGGCCGGGCAGGCCGCCACCGTGGCCGAGGTCTTCGGCCTGCCCGACGAGGCCAAATTGTGGCTGCAGGAAGTGCCCTACAAAGGCTCGCTGCCCACGTCGGTGCCCACCGATCCGCTGATCTACCGCTTTTACGAGCTCATCAGCGTGTACGGCACGACCTTCAAGGCCTTGATCCATGAAGAGTTCGGCGACGGGATCATGAGCGCCATCGACTTCAAGATGGACCTCCAGCGCGAGGCCAACCCGGCAGGTGACCGGGTCAGCATCGTCATGTCGGGCAAGTTCCTGCCCTACAAGACCTACTGAACCGGTTCACTTCAACGGGGCCACAGCACCCAGGCCGACATCGGCTGTTTGGTGCGCCCGGCCTGCGCCAGGGCTTCATCGCCCCAACCCCAGAAGTAGTCGGCGCGAACGCCGCCGATGATGGCCCCGCCCGTGTCTTGCGCCAGCACCAGGCGTTGCAGTGATTGCGGCGCGGGTGGGCTGGTGTTCCAGGGCTGGGGCACGGTGGTGTCCAGCCACATGGGCGTGCCCAAAGGCACGGCTTCGCGGTCGACCGCCACCGAACGGCCTGGCACCAGGGGCACGCCTTGCGCCCCCACCGGCCCCACCGTGGGATCGGCCAGCGCCTCTTCCCGGAAGAACACCATGCGGGGGTTGGCGCGCAGCATTTCGGGCACGCGCTGCGGGTTCTGCGCGGCCCAGGTGCGGATGGCGGGCCAGGAGGCCTGTTCCAGCGTGAACGCGCCCTGGTCCACCAGCCAACGGGCCACCGATTGGTAAGGCTGGTCGTTGTGACCGGCGAAGGCGAGGCGAACCGTGCGGGGCTGGCCTTGCGGATTCAACTCGTCCTGCAGGCGCACGCGGCCCGAGCCTTGCACCTGGATCAGCAGGGCGTCCAGTGGGTCGGCCAGGTAGACCACTTCGCGGCCGGCCACCGAGGCCCGCGCCTCGGGCAAGGTGTCGAGTTCGGCGCGCGTGTAATGCGGCTTGCGCACGCCCAGGTCGGCGGGGGCCTTGTACAAGGGGAACTGGTAACGGGCGTCGGGCTTGCGTTTCGCGTCCAGCAGGGGCTCGAAATAGCCGGTCAGGAGGCCGGTGGTCTGGCCATCCAGCGTGTTCAGGCGCCAGGGGCGCAGGTGGCCCTCCAGCCATTGGCGCACGAAGTCATCGGCCACCTGCCGGCCCCAGTCGGCGCCCAGCTCGCGCACTTCGGTGCACACCGCGGCCCAGCCCGGGCCGGGCTTCTGGCAGCTTTGCCACAGGGCGGGCCAGGATTCGCTCACCCGGTCTTGCGACCAGCCAGGCAGGTCGGTGTACTGGGCGGGGGTCCAGAGGGCGCGGGGCCGCAGCAGGTCGCCGCGTCCATCGGGCAAGGGCATGACCGTGCCGGGAGGCACCGTTGGGGCGCGCGCGACAATGGGGGCCGAAGACCGCAGCGAAGGGCCGCTGCTGCAGGCCGCGAGGCCTGCCAAAACCAGGGCCGCCATGGCCCGTTTGTGAAACTGGTGAACCGTCATGTGGTTGATTGTGCTGGAAGCTTTGGGGGCGCTCGCCCTCTTCCTGTTCCTCATGTGGTGGACGATGTTCTCGGGCCGCCGCCATGGCGAACTGCCCGAGGAGGACATCAACGCGGGGGCAGCAGGAAGCTCAGGGGACGCTGCCTCAGCCGACGCCGCAAAGCGGCCTGGAGCCGAGCCCGGTCCTTGACGCGAACGCCGCGCGAGCGCATGGCCACGCGCAGGGCCAGCACGAAGCTCACGCCCACGTTCAGCAGCCCCGTCAAAGGGATGGCCGCCACGCACCACCAGAACTGAGGGTGGTGCAGCACCGCGGGCCCCAGGGTGCCCGCTGCCGCCGCGATCTGGCCGGTGGACAGGGTCACGTGGCGCACATCGAGCGGCAAGGCGAAGAAGCCCGCGATCACCGGCACCAGGCCCAGCATCAGGCCCAGCGACACGTTCGAGCCCAGGCCTGAGATGTTCTGGCGCCACCAGGCCGCCCAACGCACGGCGCGTTCGGGCCCCAGGGTGGCGCGGATGCGCGGGTTCCAGCGCAGGGCGCTGTCCAGCCGGTGCAGCACGAACCAGTTTTCCAGCCAGCCCGCGAACAGGCTGGAGCAGAACAGCAGCACGCCGGTGAAGCCGGCATACCAGAGCGAAGGGCCGAGCAGGGTCAGGCTGTCCAGCACATGCTGGGCGGTGTGCACGTCGATCATGGGCCGCTTGAAGACCCACCAGGACAGCGACTGGATGGCCAGCACCACCGGCGCCACCACCAGCACATTGCCCAGGATGCCCGCCACCTGCGAGCGGATCAGGTTGGCCACCTCGTCCACGAAGCCCTCGACCGCCTCGTCGCTGCGCGTGTCGGCCAGCTTGGCCGCCATGGCCGGCGCGGTCATGGCGGGCTGCTTGGTGGCCACGGTGAAATGCAGCAGCAGGATCAGCACGAAGCTGGTGGCGTAGTTGGTGCCGGCGGCCAGGCCGCTCCAGAAGGGCGACAGGCCCACGGCCAGGATCGCGAACTTGAGGAAGGTCGTGACCGACATCACCGCGCCGCCCCCGGCCGCGCGCTTGAACATGTCGAGGTAGGCGGCCCGGTCCCGGGTGATGTAGTGCTCGCCGGTTTCGGCGCTGCGCTCGGCCACCTTGCGCGCCAGCAGCGAGTAGTGCTGCGTGAACAGCGCCCGCACGCCGCTGCGTTTGGCCCCCACCAGGATCAGGTCCACGATCAAGGTGCGCAGGTCCGACGCCGGCTGGCTGGACAGCACGCAATCGAGCAACTGCTCGATGCGTCGGCAACGTTCGGTCAGCTGGTCGATCTGGAACACGATGTCGATCGACACCCCGTTCGATTCGAGGTGGTCATGGATGCCCTGGGCGGACCTCACGCAAGTGTCCAGCAAGGCGCGCAGGTACTGGGCCTCCTGGAGCAGCGTCTGCGTGGGCGCCCCGCTGTCGGGCGAGGGGCCGACCACGCTTTTCAGGGCCAGCACATGCAGGTTTTCGGCCACGTGCACCAGTTGCCGGAAAGCCTGCCGCGTCGGCGTGGGTGCCGCCACTTCGGCCCCCGATTCCACGCCATCGAAATCGACGTCGACCCGCATGCCCATGCGCCCGCGCAACTCGCGCGAAAAGCCCTCGGCCCGCACCTGGCTCGACAGGAACATGATCGCGTCGTAGAAAGGCTCGTGCCAGCCCAGGGGCTCGGACTCGATCGCGTCGATGGCCTCGCGCCACAGCAGCGCCAGGTCCGACAACAGGGCATCGTCCAGCTTCAGCAGCCATTCGGTGTCCCGGGCTTCGCTGAACAGCAGGCTGAACAGGCTGGCCAGGTCGGTGGTCGCCGGGCTCATGGGCAGCATGCGCGTGCGCAGGCGTTCGCCCAGTTCGTCGATGAAGGAGGTGCGGGCGGCGAAGCCGTAATCGGCCAACAGCGCGGCCACGTCGATGTCGCGCCAGAAAGCCGACAGCAGGGCCACGACCCGGGTGCGGCGCTCGGAGTTCGGTGCCAGCTGGCGCACGATGTATTTCACGCCGGAGACCGGCTCGCCCGCGCGGACCCAATCCATCAGCTGCACCAACCACAGGTGCCGTTCGGCCAGGGGCATGTCACCGCTGGCTGAATCGAGCAACTGGCTGATGCTGACTGGTCCACCGGGGCGCGGCAACCAGCGTCGTTTGGTCTTGCGGGGCGTTGTCGTCGTGTCCGGAGTCAAATGCGCGACCTCATCTCAATGCAGGGACTGTGACCGTGCCAGCGAAAAAGGCTCGATGGGGGCGTCGAAAGGGTGGGCCTGCTCGGTCATGCAGAAGAAGGTGCCTTGCATCAGGCCATGCGGCGTGTTCAGGCGTGTCCAGCTGGTGTATTCGAACTTCTCGCCGGGCTGCAGCATGGGCTGGTGGCCCACCACGCCCAGTCCGCGCACCTCTTCGACATGGCCGGTGGCGTCGGTGATCACCCAGTGGCGGCCGATCAACTGCGCGGGCACGTTGCCGCTGTTCACGATGGTGACGGTGTATGAGAAGGCGTACTCTTGCTGAGAGGGGTTGCTCTGTTCTTCAAGGAACTGTGGCACCACGGCGCATGTGAATTGGGGATGACTCATTCGGCCCATTCTAGGAAGTCGAAACGCAAACTCGGTGAAACGGCGTCTGAATAACCCTCGATCCCGCTGGGGATGCCGTCGTTCAGCCAGACCGCGATGGTGGCACGAAAAGAGGGCACGACTTTGAGGTACAACCGGGCATGACCGACGAGTACCAGATCGAGATCCCGCCTTCCTTCTACGATTTGCACACCGACGCCCGGCACCGTCTGACCGTGCCGATGGCTTTGGTGCGCGAGCGCTACGAGGTGTGCGAGGACCTGGCCAACCACATGGTGGAGCATTGCCAGGGCGTGCAGCGCGACATCGGCGTGGCCGAGGACGAGGTGCTGGTGCGTTGCCACCGTGGGCTGATGGTGCCCGAGGCGGGTCTGTCGCCTGACGAGGCGGGGTGGGTGGTGACGCGGTTGGCGGAGTTGCTGGGATGGGCGCCTATCGAGCTGGACGATAACGACGCGCCGCAGGCTGACGACGGCGAATCCGCCACGCGCTGAAGGCCAGGCCGGCGACCATCAGCGACCAAGTGCTGGGTTCGGGCACCGTGGCCATCAGGCCTTGCGGCCCCAGCTTGGCGCCGGATTCGGCGAGGACATCGAAGCCCGTGACCTCGCCCCCCGGCCCGCGGGCCACGATGCCCTTGAGCAAGGCCGTGTTGAGGAAATCCGCGCTGTTCGAGGCGCCATGACAGCAGGGGTAAGCGCTGCTCAGCAAGGCCACCTCGACCGTGAAAGGCACGCCCCACTGTATGTCGAAATTGGCGGTGCTCGTCACCAGCGCCGATCCACTCAAGCTGCCCGGCCCGATCGCGAAGGAGCCTGGCAGGCCGGTGGCGCCACCCCGCACATAAGGCGTGTCGGCGCTGCCGTAGGTGGTGGCCATGAAGGAATCCCAGATGTACCGACCGTTGACGCGGATGCCCAGGCGCACATCGGCTTGCTGCGCATAAGGCGAGTGGGACAGGCTTTGCATCGCCCCCTCGACCAGGAAGGTGAAATCTGTGGAGCCCGCTGTGCCGGTGGCGATGCCGGTTTTGCGCAAGGTCAGGGTGTCGGTGAAGCTGGCGAAGGCGGCCGCCTGGTGGTAGGTGCTGGACGAAGTGCCGCCCGTCGCCGTGCCTTCGGTGGACACGCCCACCGACCAGTAATCGGCCCGGGCCTGGGCCGAGCCGGTGTAGGTCCCCAGGCCACTGACCATCGGCGCCGTGCCCGTCTGGCTCGCCGTCAAGGGGCCTGATGCCGCCACATGGTCATCGATGCCACCGGCCAGATTGCAGCCGCTGAAGCCCTCGGTGGGGATGGCCACGCCCGCGAACCAGCCATTGCCGATGGTGGGGCCGGACGTGGCGCAGGCGAAGATGCTGCCCGTGCCTTGAGCGTTGCCGGCGACCACGCCGGCGTAGGCGCGCAATTGGGCGGCGTGGGATGGCAGGGCTGCGGCTGTGACAAGGCCGAATAAGACGGAGGTGAGGCGGACAACCATGTGAGCACTCCTGGCGGTGGATTGATGCGATCCGCCAAGTTAAGGCGGAGCCCTGCGTGGTCACAACCCCTAGTTTGTTGTTGGGGCAGCTTGTCCTGCAGGTGATGATTGCGCCGGACTCGGACGGGGATCAAGCATGGTGCGGTGCCGGGCACCAGCCACATCAAGGCCACGCCAGCGTAGAGCGCGCAGGCGATCCACGGCGATCAGATGGTGGAAACCACCGCTACACCGTACACCACGGGCGAAATGCGGCCCTTGCAAAATTGAAGTCTGCTGTGAACCCAATGCGTATCGTCGTCGGTGTCGCTTTGACGGAGCTCGACAGAATCCTTTATGACGGAAATGGATAAGGCCGAGTTTGAGGCCGCCTGTCAAATTGTGCTGACAAGCGATTCAAATGTCTGCAATCCTCTTGCCATTACCATTGGGGAGCACGATGAACAACGAATACAAATTGGGATGTCATGAAGGCGAATCGCTTGGTTACTTGCGGGTTGTTGAGTTTGGGTGTGATGTCAGTGATTACTGGATGCGCGAGGGCTGTATCAACGCCTGACGCAAGCAACTCCACGGCTACTCGGTCACTCAGTGCCTCGATTGCTTCCTTGTCCAAAGCTGAAGCGCCTACTCTGGCCACGGTCAAGCCGCCGGGCAATCCCAAGATCAGCGACCATTTCATCAGCGAGAAGAAGCTTGAAGCCTTGCCAGTTCGCCGGCAGCCACCGGAACTCGCCAAGGCGCTGGCCGATTTGCAGACGGGCTCTATCGAAGAGCGTAAGGCCAGACTCAGGGCCAAGACCGTGGCCGACATGGTCTATGTGCGGGGTGGTGCCTTCATGCGCGGGGATTTTGCTCGGTTGATGGGCGTTCCCGGCGTGACGCGCATGACCTACAACGAGGACGATAAGGTGCTCAAGGAGATCACCTTGAGTGACTTCTGGATCGGTAAATACAAAGTGACGTACGCCGAGTTCGATGTGTTCACGGATGCCACGGCGAGGGCGAGGACAGGCACCGAATACGATGCCAAATACAGGCATCTCGCTATTCCCGCCCATGCTCACTGGCAAAACGCCCGCGAGTACTGTCTGTGGTTAGGTCAACTCACTGGTTTGCCAATGGATTTGCCCACCGAGGCGCAGTGGGAATATGCGGCGCGTAGCCGGGGGCAGTTTTTCGCCATCCCCACGAATGACGGCACCATCGAATACGGCACGAATGTGCCTTATGGGGCCGAGGAGGAAATGCTGTCGCCGGTTGGAAGCATGGATCGCTACCCCATCAGCCTGTTTCCACCTAACCCGCTGGGCCTCTACGACATGAGCGGCGATGGTGCAGAGTGGGTGAAGGATTGGTACGCCGAAGACGCCTATGCAAAAGCTGGCACCAATGACCCGCAGGGCCCAGCCACTGGCACCCACAAGGTGACTCGCTCTTGGTGGAGCAACGACCTCAAGATCGGGGTGGCTGTATGGCGGCGAAAGGAAGAGCCGATGCCTGTCGAGAAGGACGAAGATACCGGCAAGTTGGTTCCTAGCCCATCAGCATATGCGCCTGCCATGCGCTGCGCCGTCAATTCACCGCGCTGACGGACATTAGGCCATGTCGCAGTAGAAGCCACCTTCCGCGGAGGCAAAGAGCGGATGGTCACGGTGGAGGCTTTCGCGTAATAGGGCGTAGCCAGGATCTGAACTTGCCAGAGCCATTTGCCCGCGAACCGGCTCATCCATCAGCGATGGCAGTACTGCGTCGTACCAAGCGCCAAAATCTCCATTCATGGCCAGTTGATCCACCGTTCCAGCCCTTCCCATGGCGATGAAGTGTGGGTCCATCGTTTTGCGCACCATTTGCTGGAATTGGTTTTGGTAGTCGGTGCGTATGCCGGGTAAATCCAGACCGCCAGGGCCTTCTGCAGCGAAGAAATTCTTGAGTTCGCCCAAGTTGCGATCCAATGATGTCTTCTTGCCTTGAGGGTGGATGTGCTGGATCACGTTCTTCAGATCACTGGCGATGGTCGCTTGTCGCAGTACGGCCAGCACGGCCTTGCGTTGTGTGGGTAAATAGGCATTGCCTAGACCGCCTCCATCCAAAGCCCAACTCACCGCTCCAAAGCGGGTCAGCTGGTAGATGAGCATGCCCTTGCTCTCGGGGGTGGAGAAGCGCACACCCTCCAGGTTGTCCAGCACTCGCCTGGCCAGCGCCAAGTTCGCGGACTCTTCTTTGAATTTGGTGTTGAGATCGTCAACAGCCTTTGACAAGGCTAGTTCGCCCTTACCAAAGTACGCGGCAACATCTTTACCCTCTGCCACCAAAACGTAGCCAAGATATTTCAGTGCCTCAAACGCCCTTTTCGCAATGAATACCAACGACCTGAACCCCGCGTTCAGCAGGTTGTAGTACATCCAATACACAAAGCTGGCCAACTGCTTGGCACCCACCGCCATGGTGACAGTGCCTTCGGCTCCAATGCCCAGGCAAATGCCCGCGTGGGCTGTGATGCGGAAGATGCCATCCACGTAGTCGATGTTTAGCTTCGCCGAGCCGGCCAGGCCGAGCATGCCCTCAAGTTGAGGCGCGATGCTGGCGAAGACCTCGAACTTTTTGTCCTGACTGTGCGGATTGCGCCATTGCACCGCGCCTGAGATGCCCAGCCCACCTTTCGCGCCAGCGAAGAAGCTCACTTCAACCGCGACCCCGGCGGTGTCCTTCCAGTCGTCGTCGGTGCCGGTCACGTCCACGGCCTTTCGACGTCTGGTCTTGCGGCGACTGCCTTTGATCTGCGGCATCTTGCCTGGCTTGGCCTTGCCGTCCACGTCTTGCGCATCGATGTCTTTCATTTCCACGCCGATGGACACTTCGCCAGCGAGGCTGACGCCGATCACACCCTTGAGTTCAGCGCTGCAAGCCAGCCGGATGGCGCCCAGGTCGTAGCGGCCACTGTCCACCGACTTGCCTTTGGCAACGTCCACCAGTTGCTCGGCATCCAGGTAGTACAGCAACACGCCTTCTTTGCTGGGCAGGTACAGGTTGCCGGCCGCCTTGCCTTCGGCAAATGCCACCTCCACGCTGCCCTCGGCCTTGAGGTTCACGCTGCCTTTGAGCGGAGCAATCTCGCCACTCAGGCTGCCGCCGCTGTAGTAACGCATGGCCGCTGCTTCGGCGCTGAAATCCACGTCACCCAGTTCCACGTCGCCCCAGACGACCTTGCCTTCTCCACTGGCATGTGCATTGGCATTCCATTTCTCCAGCGACTCCGGCCCGAGTGTGCCCACGTTGCTGATTTCCAGCTTCACGAAGTCTTTGCTGGACACCTTGGCCGCCATCACCTGCTCGCCAAGGTATTGCTTGAGTTTGGTTCGATCGATCTTGCGCTTGCCACTCTGATCCTTCTGGTAGACCTCGGCCCATTTCATGGACTTCTTGTCTTTGAACTTGGGCCAGTTCTTCTTGCCCAGTGTTTCTGAGTTGACGTAGCGCAATGGGCCGAGTCCCCGGTAGCGGGCTTCCTGTTCGAACTTGTCTTTGAGTCCAACCCCGGTCTTGACGTTCCACTTTCGGTTGAGATCCAGCCCCTTTTGCTTCCAGTCGCCATTGGCCTTGTCCGGCGTGACTTTGTAGGGCTTGTCGCCGGCCTTGTCCATCAGTGGCACCATCTCGATCAAGCTCTTGCCAGCGCTTCCCAGTTTGTCAAGGGCTTGCATTTCCTTGCGAACCGCTTCGGTGGTTTCTTCGCGCCACTTGACGGACAAACCTTGGGCAGCGCGGGCATCGTCTTCGATGTCTTTGCTGATGCTCAAGGGGTTGCTGGCCTTTGCCGTGGCGATCAGAAGCAGGCGCTCATCGGCCAGTGCGAGGACCTCATTGGCCAGAAGCTGTGCATGGATGAGTCGATTCCAGGTATCGAATTCATTGTGCAGGGCGGGAACATCGGCGGCGGGAATGGCATAGACCTCGCCCGTGTCCAGGCGAAGGTAGGTCATGGGTTCGGCTCTGACCTGAATTGATACGGTGCTGCCAGCTATGGTGTTGGCGGTCCCCTGACCAATGGGGGTGGTGTGTTCCGATGCAACGATGGCGTTCATGGTATTGGCTGATGAGAGGAAACCCTGAGGTCAGTGTCCCCAATAGATCTTGAGCGTTTCGGCTTTGGAAGAGGTGATCCGAGATGTACGTCCCGTGGCATCAGTGATGCCGCTGGCAACCACCTCTCCTTTGCTGTTTTCAATTCGGTAGGGGGTGCCTGCCAGAAGAACGGCAGTGTCCTGGTCTTTCAGCACGAACTGCTCATCGAACAGGTCCTTGGCTTTGCTCAGTGAAGGCTCGTTGCCTGATGCACCGCTGCCAGATGTCAACTCCTTCATCGCCCCTTTGAACGAGGCCGCCCCACTGGTCCCGACCTCGATGTCGCCACCTTCGATCTGGATGTAACTGCCCCCGCCATTCAGCATGATCCTGTTGGGCGCGCTGATGACGACGCTGGCCGCCGTGCTCTGCAGGTCGATGCCCTTCTCGGCCGTCAAGGTGAAGCGATCGCTCTGCGCCTGCACATTCACATTGCCGCTGGCCGCATGCAACTTCAAACCCACGTCCTGCACCGCGCGCTGGCCATCCTTGGCCTCGCCACGCGTGAACAGGCTGATGCCATCCTTGACAGCCCAGGCCGCATGGCGCTGGCTCAGCAGGTTCGTGTCCTGCCCTGCGGTGATGGTTGCGTTCTGCCCGGCACTGACAACCGTGTGGGCGGGCGTGGCGCTGCTGATGTCGGCGGCGGCGCTCAGGACCAGGTCAGGCCGCTCGGTGACGGGGATGCTGCCGTGGCCGCCATCGATGGCCAGGATCTCGGCGTCGGACGGCGATGAGGACGACGATGCCCCACCGGTAGACGATTGCGTCCCTTTCAAGCTCACCAGCGTGGCCTGCAAGGCCTTTTGCGCATTCAGCTGATCAGCGCTTGGCTCTCCAGGCAACTTGGCCAGGTGCGTTTGCGCGTTCTCGCTCAATGACTTGAGCAACTCGGCATGGCTGTGCAACTGGCTTTGCGCTTCGCGCGTGTTGGTGGGCTGCCCTTGCGCCGTGCTGGTGCCGCCTGGCCGCCCAAAGGTGCTGATGTGCAAGCCGCTGCCGGCGCGCAAGGCACCTTGCGCCTGCGTGTGCAGTTCCAAACCATGGCCACGCCGAGCCAGGCGCTGGTTGTCGTTCTGTTGCAGCAGGTGGCCGATCTGCAGCCAGGTCTGGCTTTGCGTGGTGTGCGCCAGCAGGCGGCCTTGGCCAGGCGTGTCGTCGAACACCAGTTGGTTGTGGCCGCCGTTGCCGCTCTGGCTGCTGTCCAGGCTCTGGCTCTTGAAGCCGCTCAGGGTGGCGGTGTGGGCATGGCTTTCATGCTCGCCTTGCTTCTGGTCACCAGGGAACCAAGCGGGCGCGTTGCCCCTGGCCTCGGCAGCGCCCGCGTTCACCTCGTTGCCTTGTGCATTGCCGGAACCCTGGCCGTTGTAGGCTGCGCCGATCACCACGGGGCGGTCGATGTCGCCTTCGAGGAAGGCCACCACCACTTCCTGGCCCAGGCGCGGGATGAAGCCGCTGCCCCAGTTGGCGCCGGCCCAGTCCTGGGCCACGCGCACCCAGGTGCCCGAGGCGTCGGAGGCTGGCGCGTTGTCGGCGTCAGGCGTGGGCGAAGTGTGGCCCAGTCGGTGGCTGCTCTGCGCGCCGCGCTGCCAGTGGAATTGCACCTTGATGCGGCCGTCACGGTCGGTGTGCACGGGTTCGCCCAGGCCCACCACCAAGGCGGTCTGTGTGCCGTCGATGGACGGGCGGGGATGCAGGCGCCGGCCGCGCTCATCGACCAGCAAAGGGCGCACGGGGATGCTGGCGCGCTGCGCGGTGAAACGGGCTTCGTACAAGGGCTCGTCGCTGCCGTTGGCCAGCGTGCTTTTGAACCAGGGCGCCACCGGCCCCAGCAGGTGCTGAAGGCCGGCTTGCGCGTCGGCGCTGAGGTTGTTGCGCGCCTGGTGCGTCACGCTCAGCACCACGAAGCGCGCGGCCTCGTCGCCCTCGCTCAAAGGGTGTTCGAAATGATCGCGCAGCACGAAGGCCGTGGCCGGGGCCAAGGTGCGCACGGTGCCGCGCCCGTGGAACTGCTTGCGCCGGGCTTCCAGGGCCTGCAGGTGCACCGTGGCCAGGCGTTGGGCTTCCTCGGGCGTCTCGAAAGCGTAGGCGCCGGGCTGATCGTGGTGCGCCAGGACGAAGTCTTGTCCATGGCCGGCATCGACCTGGGCGCTGCCGTGGTGGTTGTCCACGCTGCGGTAGTCCCAGCTGGCCAGCTTGAGGCTGGACGTGCCCAGACGACGGTGCCCGCGCCAGTGCGTGATGCTGTCTTCCTTCATCACCGCGCCCGGCTGGGTGAAGCGGATGCTCGCTTGGGCGTTGGGTTGGAGCGCGCCGTTCTGGTCGGCGATGACCAGGGTGTGGCTGCCCAGCGTGGCGGGGTCGCCGGGATGGCCGGTGTGTTCCCACCAGCCAAACAGGCCGTTGTCGGCCATGAGCCGGGTCACGAAAGCCAGGTCGGTTTCGTTGAACTGGCCGAGGGTGGAGAGCACGGGGTAGACCGATGCATCGGCGATGTCGAGCCGGTAGGCGGCGCTCAGGGCACCCTGCCCTGCGTAGTCGGCGAACACCGTTTCCAAAATGCCGAGCACGCTGAGGTTCTGGAAGGTCCACGAATCGACGCGTGTTCGCAAAAACGCCAGCCAGGGTTCGATGACGATCTGGTAGCGCGCATGGCCACCGTCGGAGCCCAGCAGGCGGAACTCGGTGACGTGGCCATGGAAGGGGCGCAGCGCGCTGCGGCTTTGCGAGGTGAGCAGTTCCAGCAGCACCGGCTGGCCCAGCAGGTCGTGCGCCTGCAGGTGGGCATTGCGGCTCAAGGCCAGCAGCTCGATGCGGTCGGGTTCGCCACCGTTGGCCGGGCCGATGGCTTGGGTGATCTCGGCGCGTTCGGCCATCAGCACATCCGGGCCCAGGGGCGTGTGCAGGCGCAGCAGGCGGGTGTGCTGGCGCTCGCCCAGCGACGACAGCTCGGCCAGCAGGCGGTCGAACTGGTCGTGCGCGGCGCTGGCCAATGAACTGGGCAGCTCGGAAAGGTCGGTCATGCGGGATCCCTGAATCTTGTGGCGATCGGGGCGGCGAGGCCCCGGCGCAGAATCGGGAAGTTATCGCAAAACCGGCCACCGGATCGGGGCCAACCCCCGCATGGGGGCGTCGTTGGGCCCGTGAAAGTGCAAGCAAATGTTGTTTTGAGGGCCTGCTGCGCGCGCATCCACGGCGGGTCAGGGTGAGGCCCGGAGGCGGATCGGCCGCGCCTCCTTAAAATGGTGGCCTGACCCCAACCCGGCCCTTCACGAGCCCCCTCCCATGTCGCGCACCTTCCGCATCGCCCCCAGCATCCTTTCGGCCGACTTCGCCCGCCTGGGCCAGGAGGTGCGCGACGTCATCGACGCCGGCGCCGACTGGATCCACTTCGACGTGATGGACAACCATTACGTGCCCAACCTCACCTTCGGGCCGATGATTTGCCAGGCGCTGCGCCAGCATTCGGTCAAGGCCGACGGCACCAAGGTGCCCATCGACGTGCACCTGATGGTGCAGCCGGTGGACAGCCTGGCCGTGGCCTTCGCCAAGGCGGGCGCCGACATCATCACCTTCCACCCCGACGCGTCCACTCACGTGGACCGCACCCTGCAGCTCATCAAGGCCGAGGGCGTGCAGGCGGGCCTGGTGTTCAACCCCGCCGCGCCCATCGACGTGCTGGAATGGGTGATCGACAAGGTCGACGTGGTGCTCTTGATGAGCGTGAACCCCGGCTTCGGCGGCCAGAGCTTCATCGACAGCGCGCTGCGCAAGGCCGAAAAAGTGCGCAAGCTGATCGACGCCTCGGGCCGCGACATCCGCCTGGAGATCGATGGCGGCGTGAAGGTGGACAACATCCGCCGCGTGGCCGACAGTGGTGCCGACACCTTCGTGGCGGGCAGCGCCATCTTCGGGCAGAAGGACTACAAGGCGGTGATCGACGCGATGCGGGCGGAACTGGCCCGCTGACGAACGAACGCGGGCCGTGCGGCTGTAACGGCTGCACACGCGCCCACCGAGGCTGAGGCTATCCTCGGTGGATGCCTTCCACGCCCATTTCGATCACATCCCGCCTGCCCGACGTCGGCACCACCATCTTCACGGTGATGTCGGCCCTCGCGCAGCAGCACGGGGCCATCAACCTGTCGCAAGGCTTCCCGGATTTCGACGCGCCGCGAGAGCTGCTCGACCTGCTGGACCAGCACACGCGCGCCGGCCACAACCAGTACGCGCCGATGGCCGGGGTGCCGGTGCTGCGCGAGGCCATCGCGGCCAAGGCCGAGGCCCTGTATGGGGCGACCTACGACCCCGACACCGAGGTCACGGTCACGGCCGGGGCCACGCAGGCCATCTTCACGGCCGTGGCCAGCCTGGTGCGGCGCGGTGACGAGGTCATCGTCTTCGAGCCGGTGTACGACAGTTACGGACCGGCCATCGAGCTGAATGGTGGCAAGCCCGTGTACGCGCGGCTGGCGCTGCCCGATTACAAGCCCGACTGGGCCCAGGTCGGCAAGCTGATCACCAAGCGCACGCGCATGATCATCATCAACTCGCCACACAACCCCACGGGCGCGACCTTGTCGGGGGAGGACCTGCTGGCGCTGCAGGCCCTGGTGCAAGGCACGAACATCGTGGTGCTGAGCGACGAGGTCTACGAGCACATGGTGTTCGATGGCGCGCGCCACGAAAGCGTCATGCGCTACCGCGGCCTGGCCGAGCGCAGCTTCGTGGTGTCCAGCTTCGGCAAGACCTACCACGTCACGGGCTGGAAGGTCGCCTACTGCCTGGCGCCGCGCGAACTGATGGCCGAGTTCCGCAAGGCCCAACGGTTCGTGGTGTTCACCGTGCATGGGCCCTCTCAATACGCCTTGGCCGACTTCATGAAGAAAAGTGACTGGTATGCGGAGCTGAACGCCCTGTACCAAGGCAAGCGCGACATCTTTCGCCAGGCCATCTCAGGGTCGAACTTCGAGTTGATGCCTTGCCAGGGCACCTATTTCCAGTGCGTGAAGTACAGCGCGATCAGCGACGAGGGCGACCGCGCTTTCGTCGAGCGCCTGACCACCGAGCACGGCGTGGCGGCCATTCCGGTGTCGGCCTTCTACAAGCAGCAAGACGACTTCGGCGTGATCCGTTTTTGTTTTGCCAAGTCGGCGGCCACGCTGGGCAAGGCGCTGGACAAGCTGGTCAAACTGTAGGCCTGGATTCTCTCAAGGGGGCAAGGCCACCTGCCTGAGCGAGTTGGCGGTGTCCGCCGAGAACAGCCACAAGGATGTCTTGATATCGAAGACGGTGTTGCTGTCCTCGACCGTGTACCAGCGGGGCGAGAACAGCAGGTTCTGGGCACCCGTCCAGCCATGCTGGACTGCGCGCGCGTCGGCGTACACCGCACCATTGCCAGGCAAGGTGCCCAGGGTGGTCTTGGCGAAGCTGGCGGTGTCGTAGGCCACCACCTTGCCGTCGCCACAATCGAACCGCTCCGGCAGGGGCTCGCACCAGATCAGCTTCTGCATCGACACGCTGTCGGGTCGGTACACCGGGTGGATGACGGCGGTGATCAGCTGGATGTTGCTGGCCACCAATGCCTGGCCACTGCCGTTGTCCCGGATCTTGCGGAGCGTCGGGTTCGGGCTCTCCGACCATTGGGTGTAATACACCAGGCCATTTTCGACGTTGACCACCATGGTCTCGTCATACGGCTGCCCTTGCACCAGCGCCTGCCGGTTGGACGCATCACGGCGAATGGACCACAAGACTCGACCGTTCCGGGGCGGCAAGTTGATGTTGTCTTCGTCTTGAAGCACCAGGACCGAGGTGGTAGTCAGCCACAGGCTGTTGGCGTTGCCGCCCTCGTCGGGCAGGGAGCTGAGCGTGGATACCGTGCCTGCCTCATTGACCGACAGCAACTGATGGCCGTTGGCCAAGTACAGGCCCTGCTCATCTCGCTGATAGATGAGTGGCGCGGACCTGTCCGTCAGGCTGGCCAGGACGGGGCCCAGGGTCGGGGTGGTGCTGCTGCGGTCCAGCACCCGAAGCTGGGCACCGACCTGCACCAGCCACCGTGTGCTCTGCCCTGGCAGCGGTGCCAGCAGGCGGACGAACTGGTCCGGCGCGACATCGCCGGGGAAGGTGTGCAGCGTCTGGGTCAGGTCGTTGGACTTGATGACGATGCGCCGAAGACCGGCATCCAGGGTCAGCAGTCCGGTGGACCCATCCTGCCCATCGGCCAGGGAGTTCAGGACCACTGTCTGGCTGCTGGGAACGCCGATGGCGTCGGTGGTGCTCGGCATGCTGGAGAAGACCAGCACCTTGCCGTTGTCGAAGGACTGGGCACAATCGCCATCCGCGCCGCTGGTGCGCACCACCAGCCAAGCGTGCCGGCCATCGCCTTGCACCGGAAAGATCTCCGGGTCGAAGCCGCAAGCGTTGGTGAGCGATGAGATGCGTTGCGGCGTGAGCGTCATGCCACCGCCGATGTCTATCTGGAACACTTTCCCCTGTTGCACGTAGTGCAGCAGTTGGGGCCCCAAATACTGGATGTTGTTGGTGCTCGCATCACGTTGCTGGCCTTCGCTCACGAACCAGGTGGCGTGGTCGGACCTTGCCACCAGATCGGTGTGCCAGACCACTTCGCCGCTCAGCCTGTCCACCACATTCAGCTGATGCGTGAGGTTGCTGGTCAGTCCCTGATAGGTGTCGGCCACTGCATAGCGGATGCTGATGCTCGACGGGTTGGCGGACAAGGCCGCCACCTCGCCATCTGCGGCTGCTTGTCGGGGGGGCTCGCTGGGGTTGCCGCCACCGCCACAGGCCGCGAGCAAGGCTACGCCCAAAACAGGCGCCCAACGGAGGACGCGGAACCACGAAACGCACTGCTGAGCCATGAAGGCTTTCTCCCTGGGGTCTTTTTGGACAACGGTGGATTGTCGCCCAGGCGGGCCCCGAATCCAGCCCCCGGCTTGGAGGGTG
Source organism: Aquabacterium sp. (assembly GCF_050725395.1). Lineage (GTDB taxonomy): Bacteria > Pseudomonadota > Gammaproteobacteria > Burkholderiales > Burkholderiaceae_C > Aquabacterium. The sequence goes on from NZ_JBOHHL010000019.1 coordinate 18,370, forward strand.
GACAAGCCAAGCCCCCGTTGGTCAAGCCTTGAGCCGCCCCCGGATGCGGCTGAGCGACACCGGCGTCACGCCCAGATACCGCGCCAGGTCCTTCTGCGGTATGCGCTGGGCCAGGCCAGGGTGCGTGCGCATGAAGGCCTCGTAGCGCTGGGGCGGCGTCAATGTCAGCAGGTCGCGTTCGCGCAGTTCTTTGCGGGTGGCGTAGTCCTTCCAGCCGCTGAGCAGGGCCTGCTGCCAGGGCTGCTGTTGGCGGGCGGTCTCTTCCAGCCAGGGGTAGTGCAGGCGCTCGAGTTCGCAGGCTTCCAGCGCTTCGCAGGCGTAGCTGCTCAGGCCGCCGACCAGGGCCGTGAGGCTGCAGAAGAAGGCGCCTTCGGCCACGAAGTCCTGCACCCATTCATCGCCACTGGCGCCGCGGTACAGCAGCTTGAGGCAGCCCTGGCGCACCACGTACAGGTAGGGGTGCGGCTGGCCCACCTCGAACAGCACCTGGCCCTTTTCCAGGCGCATCAGCTGGATGTGGTCTTCGGCGCCGTCGAGCCAGGGCACGTCGTCGCCAGCGAGGGCGCGCAGCACACGCCAGCTGAACAGGTCGTTCTTATCGAAGGTTAATGACATGGTGCGTGCGGTGCCCGAGCATGGCGCCATCGATCACAAGAACGACAGTATGACCATGAACATGGCTGACCTGCCCCAGTTGTCCGAGAGCCCGACCGATTGGATCGACGAGGTCTTCTCGCGGCAACTCCCCACCTCGCTGGCCCTGCGCACCTCGACGGCGCCACAACGCATCGCCAAATTGCGCCGTTTCGCGGACGCCCTGGTGGCCCGGCGTTCTGCCTGGTACGAGGCTTTCGCGCAGGACTTTTCCAAGCCCCCGGCCGAGGTCGAGTCGACCGAACTGCTGCCGGTGATCGAGGAGGTTCGCCATGCCGTGAGCCACCTGCGCCGCTGGATGAAGCCGGTGCGCGTGCGCGCGACCTGGTTGACGCTGGGCACGCACTCGCGCGTCGAAGCCCAGCCGCGCGGCCGTTGCCTGATCCTGGGGCCCTGGAACTACCCGGTCAACACGGTGTTGTGCCCTTTGGTGTCGGCCATCGCAGCGGGCAACACCGTGATCGTCAAGCCTTCGGAGTTGACGCCTGCGGTGTCCCGCCTGGTGGGTGAACTGATCGCCGAAGTCTTCGTGCCCGAAGAGGTGGTGGTGGTGCCCGGTGGTGTGAGCACGGCGCAGCACCTGCTGAGCTTGCCCTTCGACCACATCTTCTTCACCGGTTCGCCCGCCGTGGGCAAGCTGGTGATGAAGGCCGCGGCCGACCACCTCAGCTCGGTCACGCTGGAACTGGGGGGGCAGTCGCCGGTGATCGTGGACGAGACGGCGGACCTGCACAAGGCGGCCGAGGTGGTGATGTGGGGCAAGCTGATCAACCTGGGCCAGTCTTGCGTGGCGCCCGACCATGTCTTCGTGCACCGCAGCGTGCGCGCGGCTTTCGTGCGGGCTTGCGCGGAGGTGGTGCGCGCGCGCTTTGGCCAAAGCGACGCCGAACAGCAGGCCAGCCCCGATCTGGCGCGCATCATCAACCTGCGGCACACCGGGCGCATCGCGCAGCTGGTGTCGCAGGCCGTTGAGGCGGGCGCGACCGTGGCCCTGGGCCGTCCGGCCGACCACGCGCAACGCTTCGTTCCGCCCACCTTGCTGACCGACTTGCCGGCCGGCTCCGACATCCTGGACGAGGAGATCTTCGGCCCCGTGCTGCCCATCATCGACTACGGCTCGCTCGACGAGGTGATCGCGCGGATCAATGCCAAGCCCAAGCCGCTGGCGCTCTACATCTGGAGCCGGCGCGGTTCGACGCAGAGTCGCTTGATCGAAGAGACCAGCTCGGGCGGCGTGTGCGTCAACCACTGCATGCTGCACTACGTGCACGGCGGCCTGCCCTTTGGCGGCGTCAACAACTCCGGCATGGGCAGTTCGCACGGGCACTTCGGCTTCAAGGCTTTTTCGCACGAACGCGCGGTGCTCAAGGCTGGTTGGACCTTGCCCGCGCGATTCATGTTCCCGCCGTACACGCCCTTCAAGGGCCGCTTGATGCGGGGTTTGGTCGAGGTGCTGCGACGGCTTTGACGAGCCGCACCTCGCGTGGCAGCTCAGCCGTGCAGGCGGAAGGCCGACACGGCGGTGGCCAGCCGGTCGGCTTGCGAGCGCAGGCTTTCGGCGGCCGCGGCCGACTGTTCGACCAGCGCCGCGTTTTGCTGCGTCACCTCGTCCAGCTCGGTGACCGCGCGGCTCACCTGGCCGATGCCGGTGTCCTGCTCGGTCGACGAGGCTGTGATCTCGGCGATCAGGTCGGTCACGCGTTTGACCTGGTTCTCGATCTCGAGCATGGTCTGGCCGGCGTCGTCGACCAGGCGCGTGCCGCTGTCCACGTTCTCGACGCTGGTGGTGATCAGGGTTTTGATCTCCTTCGCGGCGTTGGCCGAGCGCTGCGCCAGTGAGCGCACCTCACTGGCCACCACGGCGAAGCCACGGCCTTGCTCACCAGCGCGGGCGGCTTCCACCGCCGCGTTCAAGGCCAAGATGTTGGTCTGGAACGCAATGCCGTCGATCACGCTGATGATGTCGCTGATCTTGCGCGAGCTTTCGGCGATGTCGCCCATGCTGCGCACCACCTGCGAGACCACGGCGCCGCCGCGTGAGGCCACTTGCGAAGCCGACGAGGCCAGTTGGTTGGCCTGCTGCGAGGCCTCCTTGTTCTGGCGCACCGTGGACGTGAGTTGGGCCATCGACGCGGCCGTTTGCTGCAGATTGCTGGCCTGCTGCTCCGTGCGGTGCGACAGGTCCTGGTTGCCGGCGGCGATCTCGCCGGAGCCGGTGGCGATGTTGTCGGACGCGGCCTTCAGGTCGCCGATCAAGGTGCGCAACTTGTCGGACATGGCTTGCTGGGCCTTGAGCAACTGACCCACTTCGTCGTTCGAGCTGATCTGCACGCGGTGGGTCAGGTCGCCGTCGGCCACGCTGTTGGCCATCTTCACGGCCTCGGCCAGCGGTTGGGTCACCGAACGCGTGGTCACCCACGCCAGGTAGGCGGCGATGGCGGCCCCGGCCAGGCTCAGGCCCAAGCTCAGGCGCGAGGCGTTGCTGGCGCCTTGCTCGGCTTGTTGGGCGTCGGCGGTCATCGAGGCGAACTCAAAGTCACCCAGTGCGCCAGCGGCCTTGAGGTAGGCCATCTGGGCCGGCTGCAATTGGTTGTTCAGCACCTCGATGGCCGTGTTGACGTCGTTCTTCGCGAGGTGGTCAGAGAAGACCTTCAGTTCTTTGCGGAACGCATCGCGGGCGGATTCGGTGGTTGCCAACAGCTCGCGGCCCTTGGGGTCGGTGATCAGTTGGTTGAGCCGCTCATAGGCCACGTTGCTGTTGCCCTTGGCCTCTTCGATGGCTTTCAATTCGGTCGCGACCTGTTCCGGCTCGCGGAACAGCAGCAGGTTGCGACTCGCCTGGGCCTGCATGTTGATGTTGTTGCGCAGGCCACCAATGGCCTTGACCTTGACCATGCGGTCGGTGACCAGTTCGTGGGTGGTGGCGGCCAGTTCACCCAGGCGCGAGCTGCCCAGCACCGCGATGACCAGGCTGAGGGCCACCACGACGGTGAAAGAAAGCGCAAGGCGTTGGCCGATGCGCAATTGACGGAAGAAATTCATGACGGAACCTTGGAACGGACATGGAAGCACCGGTTTCTTACGGCCGCCTCGCCCCGAACTTGAGGTCCCGCGGAAAGACTTACACGGGGCCGCGCACCGAGGCGCCGAACAAGCGGCCGGCGTGCAGTCCCAGCCCCGTGGCCACCGAGGCCAGGCGGTCGCCGCGCACCGCGCGGGTCTCCGGGAAGGCGGCTTCCAGCTGGTCGGTCAGCAGCTTCAGACCGGTGGAGCCACCCGTGAAATACAGCGCGTGAATATCCGACGGTTTCAGGCCGGCCATGCGCACCGTGTCGAGTGCGCAGGCGGTGATGCGGCCCAGGTCGTCGCGGAAGGCCTGCTCGGCGTGAGATTCGGTCAGGGGTGAATGCAGGCCGGCTTCGATCAAGGAAAGGTCGATGTCGAAGTCACCGCCCGCCGCCACCGCGATCTTGGCGGCTTCGGCGCTGCCCACGAGGGCATGGCCCAGGCGGTCGTTCACCACCTTCATCAGGCGCTTGAACTGCGTCTGGTCGGCGTAGAAGCCGTTCATGCTTTTCAGTTCGGCCACACGGGGCGACTGGTAGACGTTGTTGATCAGGTGCCAGGTGGCCAGGTCGAAGTAGACGCGGCTTGGCACGGGGCGCGGTGGCTGCCCGCCGATGCTGGGGCCCATGCCGCCGTGGCCCAGGGGCGGCATCACGCAGGACAGGGACACGCGGCGGTCGAAGTCGGTGCCGGCCACGTGGACACCGTGGTTGGCCAGGATGTCGCTGCGGCGGTCGAGCAGGGCGGCGCGTTGCGGGCCCACGCGCACCACCGAGAAGTCAGAGGTGCCGCCGCCGATGTCGGCGACCAGGGCGAGCTCCTCGCGCGTGGCCTGTTGCTCGTAGTCGAAGGCGGCGGCGATGGGTTCGTATTGGAAGGCCACTTCCTTGAAGCCCACTGCGTGGGCCGCGGCGGCCAGCGAGGCCTGGGCCTGGGCGTCACGTTCGGGGTCGTCGTCGACGAAGAACACGGGGCGGCCCAGCACCACGTGGCTCAGCACTTGGCCGCTGGCTCGCTCGGCGCGGCTGCGCAGGTGGTGCAGGTAGCCGGTGATGATGTCGATGTACTTGACGCCGAAGCCGTGGCCCAGGTCGGTGGTCTGCTCGACCAGCGAGCTGCCCAGGATGCTCTTCATGGAGCGCATCAGGCGGCCTTCGTAGCCCTCGATGTAGGCCTGCACGGCGGCTCGGCCGAAGGTGCGGGGCAGTTCGGCGCCAGCCCGGCCCGTGGCTTTCTCGAATCCCGTGGGCAGGTCGTCCACGTCGGTGCAGTAGAAGACCGCCGTGGGCATGGTGAGGCTGTCACCCTCCAGCGGCACCAGCCGCATCCCTTGGGCGGAAGGGATGGCGATGGCGGAATTGGAAGTGCCGAAGTCGATGGCGCAATAACTACTCAAGGGGCGGGCTCTCGCAGGGGGAACGGGAAACGTGCCGCGTGGCGGACGGGGCGCACACTGTATCAGCCAGCGCCTGCCCCAGCATAGCCCAGCTCTACAGCACCAGGGGTTTGGCGTAGCCCGTCATTTCCAGGTAGCCATCGCCAGCCACGCGTCCGCTGGCGTCCAGCAACTCGCTCAACCCCTCCCAGTAGACGGCGCCCGTGCTGGGCTGGCCCGCCAGCTCTTGCGCGTCGAGCAGGGCCCGGACGGTGAAGCGGCCCGCGGGCGTGTCGACCTGCCATTCGACCGGATAGCGTGCATGCGTGGCCGGGCTTTGCCAGGTGCGGCCAGGGGTGAAGCGGACCTCCTCGGGCTTGAAAATGCGGGCAGGCCGGCCGGGTGCGCGGAAGCTGCCGCCGGTCCACGACGTTGAACCATCGGCCCGCCGCACGCGGAAGGCCATGAGTGCGCCGCCATCGCGCAAGTTCATGCCGACCCAGTCCCAGCCGACGGCGTCGGGCGCCAGCAGGCCTTCGCCGCACTCGTGGTCCATCCAGGCGCGGCCCGTGACCGCGTGGGCCCGGCCGTTCAGTTGGACTTGACCCTGCACGTTCAGCTGCGGCTGCGAGTAGTAGCGGCTGGCCTGGCTGGGCAGCGGGCCTTTGCGCGAATAGCCGGCTTGTCCTTGCACCAGCGGCGCCTGCGTGCTGCGCAGGTCCAGCTGAAATGCAAAGGTCGATGCCTTGACCTGCGCCTGGTAGAGGCTTTGCAGTGCGCTGCCCGTGCGTTGCAGCGACCAATCCTTCAAGTGCACCCGCGTGTCTTGCGTGCCGGCGCCGGCCAGGCCCAGGCCTTCGCGGGCGATGCGCTGGTCGTGCAGCCATTGTTGACCGGCCACGTCGGTGATGGCCGCGTGCGCCAGGATCAGCTGCTTCGCGGCGAAGCGGCTGGGGTTGTCCTGGGCCGTGTCCACGCGGGTTCGGAAGAAGGTGACCTGGAAGCCCAGGGTCTGCCGATCGGCCGTGAGCAGGCGGCCGGTGATGTACCACCACTCGGTGCGGAACTCGGGGTGGGCCCCGAAATCGCGGGGAAAGTTCAGGGTCTGGCCGGGTTGAACCTCGGGCCGGGCCAGGGCATGGGGGGTTGGCAAGACCGCTGTGGGCATCGCGAAGGAGGGCAGCGTCACATGGGCACCGGCCACCCCCAGCGCCTGAAGGCAGAAGCGCCGGCTCATGTTGTTCAAGCCCTTCATCACCAGTCCTCCTTCACCGCCATCACCGCATCGCGCCCGATGGCCTGCCGGCCGGCCAGCAGCGCGGTCAGCGTGCCGGCCAGCACCACCCCCAGGCACAGCAGACCCAGCCGCTCCCACGGCGCCAACAGGTCCATGGTCCAGTGGAAGCTTTGTGGGTTGACCACCTCGACCAGCACGACGCTGACCGCCAGCCCCAGGCCCAATCCCATCAAGGCGCCGATGCTGGTCAGCACCAGGCCCTCGCCACCCACGATGGCCAGCACCTGGCCGCGCGTGAAACCCAGGTGGCTGAGCAGGCCGAACTCTTTACGCCGGGCCAGCACCTGCGCCGAAAAGCTCGCCGCCGTGCCGAACAGGCCGATGCCGATGGCCACGGCCTGCAACCAGTAAGTGACGGCGAAGCTGCGGTCGAAGATGCGCAAGGTCGTTTCGCGGATCTGGCGCGGTTCGGCGAATTCGATCAGGCCACCGGCCAGGCCGCGGTCTTCGGCCGCGCGGCGGATGGCGCTTTGTACGTCGGGCGTGCGCGCTTCGGGCTTGAGCCAGATGGCGAGGTCGTTGATGCCGGTGTCGCCGGTCAGGCGCTGGTAGTCGGCCTGGTCGATCACGATGGCGCCTTGTTGGCGGGCATAGTCTCGCCAAACGCCGCGCACATGGGCTTGCACCGGTGGATGGCCCGCGCGCAGTGGCAGGCTCAGCGTCCGGCCTGGCGCGGCGCCATGCAAGTCAACCATCGCTTCACTCACATAGACCGACACCTGGCCAGCCTTGGGTGGCAGCAAGTCGCCCACCAGCGGGAGGCTGCGTTCCGCCTGGCCCAGCGGCCTTGACAGCAAAGCGACCTCGCCGAGCGAGCGGCTCAGGCTCAGCGAGCTCACGCGGACGCCGACGGCGCGCTGCACGCCGGGCACCCGGCGCACATCGTTCAGCAATTCGGGGCCCAGGTTCAAGGTGTCGCCGCCCGCGTCGCCATGGGTGGCGCGGGCGTAGAGGTCGGCGGGCAGCACCACGTCCAGCCACGCGGTGACCGAGCCCCGAAAGCTGGCCACCATCACCGTCAGCGCCACCGACAAGCTCAAGCTCGCCACCACCCCCGCGATGGCGACGGTGGCCGTGTGCCGCATGCGCCGTGCGCGCTCGAAGGCCAGCAGGGGCGCGGCTTGGCGAGGGTGGGGCCACAGGTGCAACAGCATCCCCACCGCGCCTGGCACGCAGGCGATGCCGCCCATCAACAGGCAGGCCACGCTCAGGTAGGCCCACAGCGGTACGCCAGCCACCGGAGGCAACAAGGCGAGGCCCACGCCCACCGCCAGCAGCAGTGGTCCCAGCCAGGGCCTGCGCGAGGCGCGCTGCTGGTCGCCCAGGCCCTTCAAGGCTTGGGCGGGCGGCAGGTCTTGCGCAGCCCGTGCCGGCAACCAGCCGCCCAGCATGGCCGCCACCACGCCGAGGCTGCCATAGAGCGCCGCCGCCCAGGGCGACCACTGCAAGCTCGGCGCGATGCCCGGAAAGTAGCCGCCGCCCAGGTCGCCCGCCAGGAGCTTGAGCGCGGTGTAGGCCAGGCCCGAGCCGGCGGCGATGCCCAGCACCGAACCCAGCAGGCCGATCAAGGCTGATTCGCACAGCACCAGGGCCAGCCGTTCGCGCGCGCTCAGGCCGAGCACCCCCAGCAACGCCAGCCCCTGCTGCCGTTTGGCCACCGACAGCGACAAGATCGAGAACACCAGGAAGGCCCCGGTGAACAGCGCCACCAGCGCCAACACGGTCAGGTTGACCCGGTAGGCCCGCGACACGTTCGACACCTTCTGCTGCGACTCCTCGCCTGAATCGCTCACCACCCCGTCGGGCAACTGCAAGGCCTGGACGGTGGAACCGGCTTGCGCGCCTTCCGCCAGCTTCAGGTCGATGCGGCTGAGCTGCCCCAAGGTGCCCAGCGTGGCCTGTGCGCCGGCGATGTCCATCACTCCCAGGGCCTCGCCCCCCGCGGTGACGGTGCCGACCACGCGCAAGGTTTTCAAGGCCAGTCCCACCTGCACCTGGAGGGCATCACCCGCTTCCACGCCCAGCTTTTGCCGTGCCTGTGCGTTCAGCGAGATCGCATCGGTGGCGAACAGCATCAGCCGGTCCTGATCCTCGGCCAGTCGAGGGATCAGCGCGGGCGCCAGGGGGGCGGCCACCATCGGGTCCAAGCCGATGATCTTCAAGGCCTGGCGGCGGCCAGCCTTGCCCAGCGCAAGCGTGCTGGCTTCAACCACGGGACTGGCCAGCGCGACTTGCGGGTGCCTGGCCACGCGTGGGTAAATCGTTTCGTCGAAGCCGCCGTGGGCCGCGCGCAGGCTCACATCGGCCTGGCCATTGACCGAGCGCACGGCCGAGCTGAACTCGCTCAAGGCCGATTCGTTGATCAAGTGCACCGAGAACGCCAGCGCCACGCCCAGCAGCACGGCCAGCACGGCGGTGGCATGGCGCAGGCCATGGTGCTTCAGCTCTGGCCAGGAAAAATGGCGCAGCAGGGTGGGGATCGGCGACGGCGCCTCAGGCCGCATCGCGCAAACCTTCGCGCGTCAGGCGCAGCACGCGGTCGGCGCGCTGTGCGGCCGCGGGTGAGTGCGTCACCATCACGCAGGCGGTCTGGTGCACCCGGATCTGGGCGACGAAGGCTTTCATCACCAGCTCGGCGGTTTCGGGGTCGAGGTTGCCGGTGGGCTCGTCGGCCAGCAGCAAAGCGGGCCGGTGGATCAGGGCGCGGGCAATCGCCACGCGCTGCAATTGCCCGCCCGACAGTTGCTGCGGCAAGCGCTCGCCCAACTCGTCCAACCCCACCGAGCGCAAGGCCGCGGCCAGACGCTCAGCGTAGGCCGCGTCCCGGTGCTCGCCCAGCAGCATCAAGGGCAGGCCCACGTTTTGCGCCACGTTCAAATGCGGCAGCACATGGAAGGCCTGGAAGACGAAGCCCAGGTGGCGGCGGCGGAAATGCGCCTGTGCGGTCTCGGCCAGCGATTGCACGTCCACGCCATCCAGGGTGACGCGCCCTTCGTCGGCCCGGTCCAAGCCCGCCAGGCAGTTCAGCAACGTCGATTTGCCCACGCCCGACTCGCCCACGATGGCGATGAACTCACCCGGCGGCACCCGCAGATCGACGTGGGCGAACACGGCCTCGGGGCCATAACGTTTGGTCAATCCTTGAACTTCGAGCATGCGGAATCGGGCCGGGAGCGAACGAACCGGTAAACTGTATCCCTTTCGAGGTCTCGCTGCCCCATGGCTGTTGTCTCCAAAGGGAACACCCCGCTCATCGTCGATCTGAAAAGCGCCACGCTGACCCTGGTCGCGGTGGTGCTGAAAACCACCGACCTGGCGGCCCTGGCCGGCGAATTGGGCGAGCGCTTCGGTGCCAACGCCGACTTTTTCAACCAGGACCCGGTCGTCATCGACCTGGGCCCGGTGCAGGACGATGCCAAACCCATCGCCTTCGCCCACCTGATCGCTCTGCTGCGCGAGCACAGCATGGTGCCGGTGGCGGTCAAGGGCGGCAGCCCCGCGCAGATGGCGGCGGCGCAGGCCGTGGGCCTGTTCGAAGCCCCCGACGGCCCCTCCGCCAAAGTGCCCGTGCGCGTTGAAACCGTGGTGCAGGAAGTCGTCCGCGAGGTCGAGGTGATCCGCGAAGTGCCCGTGCAAGTGCCCGGCCCCTCCGTGCCCACGATGGTGATCCACAAGCCCTTGCGCTCAGGCCAGCAGGTCTACGCCAAGGGCGGCGACCTGGTGGTGCTGGCGGCCGTCAACAACGGCGCCGAGGTGCTGGCCGATGGCCACATCCACGTCTATGCACCGCTGCGCGGCAAGGCCATTGCCGGTGCGCGCGGCAACCTCGAAGCCCGCATTTTCACCACCTGCCTGGAGCCTGAACTGATCTCCATCGCAGGCACTTACCGCACCTCCGAGACGCCCCTTTCACCCGATGTGCTGGGCAAGCCCGCCCAGGTTCGCCTTGATGGCGACAAGCTGGTGATCGAGGCGATCAAACTCAATTAACCGTTCATCAAGAAGGACTCGATACCGATGGCCAAAATCATCGTGGTGACCTCCGGCAAGGGAGGGGTGGGCAAAACCACCACCAGCGCCAGCTTTTCGTCAGGTCTTGCCCTTCGCGGCCACAAAACCGTGGTCATCGACTTCGACGTCGGCCTGCGCAACCTCGACCTCATCATGGGCTGCGAGCGGCGCGTGGTGTACGACCTCATCAACGTCATCAATGGCGAAGCCAACCTGAACCAGGCGCTGATCAAGGACAAGCAGTGCGACAACCTGTTCGTGCTGCCCGCCTCGCAGACGCGCGACAAGGATGCGCTGTCCAAGGAAGGCGTCGAAAAGGTCCTGAACGACCTGGCCGCGATGGACTTCGAATACATCATCTGCGACTCGCCCGCGGGCATCGAGACCGGCGCCCTGCTGGCCATGCATTTTGCGGATGAAGCCCTGGTGGTGACCAACCCCGAAGTGTCCTCGGTCCGCGATTCCGACCGCATCCTTGGCATGCTGGCCTCGAAAACCAAGCGCGCCATCGAAGGCCAGGACCCGATCAAGGAACACCTGCTGATCACGCGCTACAACCCGGCGCGTGTGGAAGAAGGGCAGATGCTGTCGCTGCAAGACATCCAGGAAATTTTGCGCATTCCGCTGATCGGCGTGATCCCCGAATCCGAATCGGTGCTGACCGCGTCGAACCAGGGTCTGCCCGCGATCCACCTGGCCGAATCGGACGTGTCCGAGGCCTACAAGGATGTGATCGCGCGCTTCCTGGGCGAAGACAAACCCATGCGCTTCACCGAGGCCGTCAAGCCTGGGTTCTTCAAGCGCATGTTCGGAGGGAGGTAAGCAGCATGTCCTTCCTGTCCTTCTTCCTCGGTGAAAAGAAAAAGACCGCCTCGGTGGCCAAGGAGCGCCTGCAGATCATCCTGGCGCACGAGCGCAATGGTCGACAAGGCAACCCCGACTACCTGCCCGCTTTGCAAAAGGAATTGGTCGCGGTGATTACCAAGTACATCTCGATCAACCCGGACGACATCAAGGTGAGCCTGGAACGCCAGGACAACCTTGATGTGCTGGAAGTGAAGATCGAGCTGCCCGACGGCGGACGTTGATCCCCTGGCGCTGGGTTCTCACAGGGCCCAGCGATCGGCCAGTGCGCGGCATGTGGCCAGCGTGTCTTCACGGTCCACCCCGTGCGACAGCAATCCCTCGATGGTGAACGACACCACGCGCGCTTCCGCCTTGCGCTGGGCCTCCGACCATGCCGAGGGCATCTCAGGGCTCAAAAAGCCTTCGAAAATGGTGTGAAAGGCTTCGTGCCATTCGTTCAGCCGCGGTGACAGGTTGACGCGGTTGTGCACCGTGGTCACCAAGCCTTTGAAGGCGCGAAGGCGCTCGACCGCCCACCACAGTTTCTCTACCGCCGGTTTGGTGGCGGCCTCGCTCGCATAGGCCTGGATGTCCTCCTGCAGCAGGACGTCGAGCACGCCCACCAGCAGCTCATCCTTGTCTTTGAAGTACCAGTAGATCGTGTTCGGGGTGACGCCTGCGGTGGCGGCGATGCTGGCCATGGACGTGGCCTCATAGCCGTTCTGGGTGAACAGCTGCCTCGCCGCGGCCACGATGGGGCCGCGTCTTTCCGCTTCCGGTTGAACTCGTCGATTACTTGGCACAGGCGTTCTTGATTGCCATTTAAGATTCGAGTATTCTATTCTTGATTAACATTTAAGAGAAACCATGCAGTACCCCATTTCGCGCCGCCAAGACGTCCGCTTCTCCTCTGGCCGCGACCGGTGCCACGCCTGGTTCTATGAACCAGCGGCGTCTTCCGGCCAGCATCCGCAGCGCTGCCCCATCATCGTGATGGCCCATGGGTTGGGCGGCGTGAAAGCCGGCGGCCTGCATGCCTTTGCCGCCCGTTTCCAGCAGGCCGGTTTTGCCTGCCTCGTTTTTGATTACCGCTGTTTTGGCGACAGTGAAGGCACGCCGCGTGAATGGCTGGACATCGGGCGCCAGCGAGAGGACTGGCGGGCCGCCATCGCCTGCGCGCGCGGCCTGCCCAACGTCGACCCTGACAAGGTGATCTTGTGGGGCACCTCCTTTGCCGGTGGGCACGTGATGGCCGTGGCTGCGGGAGACCCGCGCGTGGCCGCCGTCATCGCGCAGTGCCCTTTCACCGACGGCCTGGCCTCCACCCTCGCGGTGGATCCCCTGACCAGCTTTCGCATCACGGTGCGCGCGCTCAGCGATCAGGTGGCCTCGTGGTTCGGCATGGGCCCGGTGCGCGTGCCCACGGTGGGCGAGCCCGGCTCGGTGGCACTGATGAATTCGAAGGACGGCCTGGCCGGCTACAACGCCATCCTTCAGGCTGCGGGCGTCGACCATGTGCCCATCGATGTGCCTGCCCGGATCGCGCTGCAGATCTTGCTGGATTCGCCCGGGCGGCAGGCCCGCCACATCCAGTGCCCCGCGCTGTTCTGCGTCTGCGACAAGGACACGGTGGCGCCCGCCAAGGCCACGCTCAAGCATGTGAAGAACGCGCCCCAAGGCGAAGTGGTCCGCTATCCGGCCGGCCACTTCGACATCTATGTGGGTGAGGATTTCGAGCGCAATGTGAATGAGCAGCTGGCGTTCCTGGCCAGGCATTTCGGCGCTGGCCATTGAGGGAATCAGGCGGATGAGGCCGTCACCCTATCCGCCTTGAACATCGCCTTGATGCCGCGCACGGCTTGACGAATCCGTGCCTCGTTCTCGATCAAGGCAAAGCGCACATGGTCATCGCCATGGTCGCCAAAGCCGATGCCGGGTGACACGCAGACCTTCGCTTTCTCCATCAACTGCTTGGCGAACTCCAGCGAGCCCAGGTGCCGGTAGTGCTCGGGGATGCGCGCCCAGATGTACATCGAGGCCTTGGGGCAGTCGACCTCCCAACCTGCCTCGGTCAAGCCCTTGAAGAGCACATCGCGCCGGCTTTGGTACTGCGCGCAGATGTCCTTCACGCACTGCTGGTCGCCTTCCAGCGCCGCGATGGCCGCCACCTGCAAGGGCGTGAAGGTGCCGTAGTCGTGGTAACTCTTGATGCGTGCCAAGGCGGCCACCAGGTCAGGGTTGCCGACCATGAAGCCCACGCGCCAACCGGCCATGTTGTAGCTCTTGCTGAGCGTGAAGAACTCGACCGCGATGTCCTTGGCGCCCGGCACCTGCATGATCGATGGCGCCTTCCAGCCATCGAACACGATGTCGGCGTAGGCCAGGTCGTGCACCACGAAGATGTCGTGTTTGCGGGCCAAAGCGATCACGCGCTCGAAGAAGTCCAGCTCCACGCACTGCGCGGTGGGGTTCGAGGGAAAGCCCAGCACCATCATCTTGGGCTTGGGATAGCTGCCACGGATGGCTTTTTCCAGCTCGGCGAAAAAGTCCACGCCCGGCACGATCGGCACCGATCGGATGTCGGCCCCCGCGATCACCGCGCCGTAGATGTGGATGGGGTAAGAAGGATCGGGCACGAGCACCGTGTCGCCTCGGTCCAGCGTGGCCAGCATCAGGTGGGCCAGGCCTTCCTTCGATCCGATGGTGACGATGGCTTCCTTGTCCGGGTCGATGTCGACCTGGTAACGGTCCTTGTACCAGTGCGAAATCGCGCGCCGCAAACGCGGGATGCCCTTGGACGCCGAATAGCCGTGCGTGTCGGGCCGCTGGGCCACCTCGGTGAGCTTGGCGACGATGTGCGGTGGCGTGGCCCCGTCGGGGTTGCCCATGCTCATGTCGATGATGTCTTCGCCACGGCGGCGCGCGGCCAGTTTCAATTCGGCCGTGATGTTGAAGACGTAGGGGGGGAGACGATCGATGCGCGCAAATCGGCGCTTGCCTGCGGATGAGGACATGGGGATGACTTTCACGTGAGCGCCCGGAACCGTCCGAGCGACGTGGCCACACGATGGGGTGCGGCCCGTGTGCATCCTAAACGATGCCGAGGCGCTGATGGGCACAGCCTTTGCCCCTTCGATAGTCCGATCCATCAACAAGGAGAAGACCATGACAAAGAAGAACACCTGGGTGGTGGTGGCCGACGAGGCCATTGCCCGCATCTTGGCTGGCCCTTCCGACACCGGTGTGCTGGACAGCGTTGAGGAAATCACCGACCCGGACGCCCACGCCAAGGGCGCCGAGTTCCGCAACGACGCGCAAGGCCGCCGCAGCGGTGGCGTGGCGCGTGGCGCGGGGCAGCAAGGCGGCGCACCTCAATCGGTCACCAGCGGCGCTGGCCCTGACGACCGCCACCAGGAGGCCGAACGCTTTGCCAGCCGCGTGGCCGCCCACTTGGCCCAAGCCTTGCAGCAACAGCGTTTCACCGAGCTGAAACTGGTCGCCGCCCCGCGCTTCCTGGGTTTGCTGCGCCAAGCCTTGCCACCGCAAGTGGCCAAGCTGGTGAGCGGATCGCTGGACAAGGACCTGGTGCACCTGGGCAACCAGGACATCACCCGGCGCCTTTTCCCGGAGAAAACCCAGACCCACAGCGAGGCCCATTGACGATCCAGCGCCTGGCCCCGGGTCTGCAGAAGCGAAAAGGCCCGCTGACGGGGGCCAGCGGGCCAAGGCGCACACCGATGTGGCGGTGGGCCGCCGGCTCAGGGAGAAAAGCCGGGCCGAGGTGTTGAGCCATCGGCAAGCCCATGCTAGACCTCCCCTGACCACGGCACAACCGAGAGTCCATGACGCCGGGGTGGGATGGTGGTTGGCACCATCCGCGATGGTTGCCCATCTCAGTTCGCGGCCCCTTGCTGGCTGAGGCGGGTGGCCGGCGCTTCGCCTCGTTGCAGCTCGACCCGGGCCACTTCCTCAGCATAGGCCGGGCTGTTGCGCAGGCGGTGGTACTCGGCCAGGGCGCGGTCGTACTGCGTGGTGTCGGCGTGGTACTGGGCTTGATCGGCGTACTTGTCGACGCCAGCCCTGATCCACAGATGGGTGTCGGCGACGACTTCGGCGCGGCTGAGGCCGGTCGCGCTGGACGTGGCCGCTGGGCGGTACTGCGCTTGCTCGGCCTGGACGGCGGGGCTGAACAAGGCGGCCAGGGCGCCGCTCAGGATGAAGGCCCGCGTGGCATGGCTCAAGGTGCTGAAAGTGGCTGAGGTGTTCATGTGGAAGCTCCTTGCTTGCAAAACATATGACGATCGTCATATTTTAAGTGAAGAACAAGGCGACCGTCTGTCGCCTTGGGTTCAATTTAGGGGCTTCGAGCGGCCAGATCAACCGCCGTGGCGCGCATTCACCATTTCACCAGCGGCAACAATCCCAGGCGCTAATTGGTTGCATTGCTAACTATTTGGCCTTATGCTGAGTCCATGTTCGATCACTGCCTTTACTTCAACACCACCGCCCTGGCGCGCCAGCTCGAGCGCGAATGGGCCTTGGCGTTCAAGCCGTTCGAACTGACGCCCCCCCAGGCTTTCATGCTGCGCGCGGTGATCGAGCAGCCCGGCATGCTGCAGCACCAGTTGGCCAGCCTTCTGGACATCGCCCGGCCCACGGCCACGCGGGCCCTCGATGGCCTGGAGGCCAAACGGCTGATCGAGCGCCGCAGCGTGGAAGCGGATGGCCGCGAGCAGGCCATCCATCCCACACCAAAGGCCGTGGCCATGAAGAAAGACCTGAACCAGGCCAGTGGCGCCGTCACTGCCCGGCTCAAGAAATTGCTGGGGTCGGACAGCTTTGCGGCCACGGTTGAAAGCGTCAAGGGTGTGCGCTCCGCCCTCAAGTGAGCGATGTTCAGGAGAACACCATGCCCATCCTCAACGTCAAAGTCAGTGCCACCAGATCGCCGGAATTGTCCCGGCGGATCGCCAACTTGCTGCTGGAGCTCACCACCCGCATCCTGGGCAAGAAGCCCGAACTCACGTCCATTGCCATCGACTACGTGGACCCTGACGACTGGATCGTGGGTGGAAAAACGCTGCGCGAGCAAGGCAAGCACAGCGTCTACTTCGACATCAAGATCACCGACGAGACCAACACCAAGGCTGAGAAGGCGGCGTACATCGCCGAGGCTTTCGCGGGCTTTGCTTCATTGCTGGGCGATCTGCACGAGGAAAGCTACATCCACGTGGAGGATGTGCGGGCGGCGGCCTACGGCTATGGTGGCAAGACACAGGAGTACCGCTACCAGCATCCTTCAGCCTGACGCTTGCTTCAGAAGCGCCACAGGCCCACGACCTGGGCCGAGGCGGCGCCATAGTGCGGTGAGCGTTCGCCATCGATCTGCAGGCTCAGCGAGAAGGTCTTGGATTTCTCATAGACCAGCGAGCCGCCGATGTTCAGGGTGTTGCGTGCCAGCTTCTGGCCAGGGGTCAGGAAGCTGGCGCCGCCGCCCGTGAAGGTCGACGTGGTGTCGACGCCGCCGCGCTTGAACTCGTGCCGCCAGAACGCATGAACGGCAGGCGTCAGAACCGCGCCGCCGGTGAGGTCGAAGCGGGTGGCGGCCTTGACACCCAGCACGCTGCGCACGCGCGTGGCAGATTGTTCATCGACGTTCAGGGACAGAGGGCCCCCTCCTGTTTCGGTGTAGCCGTCTTGCTGGAAGCGGTTGGCCTCCAGGCCGACCGAAGGCGTGAGCGTCACCTTGTCGCTCACCGCCCAGGGCTTGCCGGCACTCAGGCGGGCGGCCCATTGGTCGCCCTTGAAGTCGCCCTGCGCGATGCCCGATACCACGGTGTTGCGCACGCTGTTGAAGTCCTGTCGCGCATAGGCCAGCATGCCTTCCAGGTACCAGGGGCCGAAGTCGCGCGTGGCGTACCCGGTCAGTTGGTAGGACTTGATGTCGCTGCCATCGCCCGCGAAGCTGTCGCGCAAGGCGACGTCCGTGCTGGCGTAGGTGAAGGCGCCGCCGAGCACCCACTGGTTGTTGACCAGGGTGTCCGCTCCGAGCGACAGGCCATAGGTGTTGGCCTGGTAGCCGGCATAGCCTCCATTGAGGCCTTGGCGTGCTTCGCTGCCGAAGACCTTGCCCCAGACCCCCCGGGTGCGCGGGGCATCGTCCGTCACCAGGCCAGCGCCGGAATCCGCCGAGGCAAGCATCACCTGGCCTTGCAGCATGTCTTCCATGAGGCTGGTGACGAAGCCCTGTGTGCGCACCGCGTCCATGCGAACCTGCACGGTGTCCAGCGCACCACTGACGGTTTGGGCCGATGCCGCGCCCAGGGCGCGGTTGGTCTGAGGCGCGATGTGCTGCAGAACCGCCGCCTGTTGGCTGGCGGGCAAGGCCGCCAAGGCGGCAATGGCCGCGCCCAGTTCGCCCGTCGCCGAACCCGCGAGGCTGTCCAGCACGCCGGCGGCGCCGCTGCTGCGGGTGTTGGCGTTGGGGCTGAACAGGCCGCTGCCACCGCCAACATCGGCGGAGGTGAGGGTCACGGAACTGGAACGGATGGGTGAGTTCGTGCCCCCAGGGTTCCATGTGGCGGATGGATTGTTGATGGGCACATAGGTGAAGGTGTAGGTGCCTTCGGCCAAGCCGGTGAACGTGGTCCCTTGCCAGGCCAGGATGGTGCCGGAGTAGGTGCCGATGAGGGTTGTGCCGTTGGTGTAGAAATTGTTGGTGCCGTCGATCAGCCCGGAGGGCTTGGCATACACCAGCAAGGTGAAAGGCACGGTGACCGAATAGCCGCCGCCGCCGGTCACCAGGAGGCTGCCTTCCGTCGCCGTGGCTTCTGCACTCGAGTGGTACGTCCCGTACCAGAAGGTGACCGATCCAGGCCCGGCGCTTTCATAGCCGACCGAGGACGTGTGCGCTTGAACGCCCGCGGACAGGAGGCTGCCAAGCACCAGGGCTGCCGAAGCCCTGGCGGTGCATGTGAGGTGTGTGTTCATGGGGCAAGCAGCGGGTGGCTGCAATCAGGTACTGCGTTGATGGGAACTACTCGTTGGAGGTCGTGCCGATGACAACTACCTGTTCGCGCCCTTTGGTCGGTCAGGACCTGTGCCGGTGCTCGCAGACCTGTTTTTTAAAGGCAGGCCCGCCACCACGTCAACGCACCACAGGAAAGTCCGTGAAGGCAGCGAGTGTTTGCCACGCAACAGTCTCCTGTTCAATGGGGCGGCGCAAGCGGGCTGGATGAGCCCGCTCGGTCAGACCGAGTAGTCGAAATCCATCACCGAAGGCGAGAAGTCGGCCGACCCCGGCGGCTTCTGGCCCAAGGCCCAGGCCAGCAGCATGTCTGCCGGCATGGGCTTGGCGAAGAAGTAGCCTTGCAGTTCGTCGCAGTTCATCTCGCGCAGGATGTCGCGCTGGCCTTCGGTCTCCACGCCTTCGGCCACGACGTGCAGGCCCAGGGCGTGGGCCAGTTGCACCACAGCGCGCACGATGGAGCGCGCGTCACTGCTGGTTTCCAGGTCGGCCACGAAGCTGCGGTCGATCTTGAGCTGGCGTGCCGGCAACTGACGCAGGTAGCTCAGGCTGGAGTAGCCGGTGCCAAAGTCGTCGATGGACAAGAACACGCCAATGCCGGAGAGCCCCTCGAAGGCGAGGTCCAGGGCCACGTAGGCGGCGAAACTGGCGATCAGCAGGGAGGCGACAACGAGCCAGGGGTCGTGGCTCGAAGGCAGGTAGGCCACAAGCATTCCTATCTTCCAAATGGGCAACAAGGCCACGCGCATCCTGACGCCGCGCATGGCCTTGCCCTCTCTTCGGCAGGAATTGGGCCGGACTTGAGTTGGTCAGCCCCGCCGGCGCGCGCTGTTCACGCACCTGCGGCTGATGTCAAAGGTCGCGTGAGTAGCTGAGCACGCCCCAGCTCTGGAAGCGGTCGCCCTGCAGATCTGTGCCCTGCACCTTGAACTCGGGTGTTCGCCGCTTCCAGGCCAGGCTGAGCTTGTGCTGGCCTTGTTCGCCGAAAGGAATCATGAAGCCGAGCGTGGACGTGCCCACCAGCCGTTCAGGGTCGATCTGCGAGCGGCCCGAATACGTGCGGCCTTGCAGGAAGACGTTGTAGGCCACCGCGCTGACCTGGGCATGGGCGAAGAACACGGTGTGCTTGAGGCTGTCCAGGATGGAGCCATCGACGGCCTGGGCATTGAAGTCGGGCGTGAAGAACTCGCCTTCGTCCAGACTGCCGGACTGGCTGCCCCGCTGGGTGCCGCCAGCCGGGCTCCACGTCAACGCCAACGCGCCACGCAGGTAGGTGCGGACATTGCCCACGGAGCCGCCCCAGGAGCTTTGCAGGCCCACCGGGCCATCGGTGAAATGGTAGTGGGTGGAAAGGTAGCTCAACTGCACGCCCAGCATCGGACGCAATTGGTTGTCCCAGCCCAAGGGTTCTTTGGACGAGCCAAGGCAGCAGTGCGCGCCTTTCTGGGTTTTTTCGGCCAGCGAGGCCGGGCCGGTGACGCCCACTTTCAGGCCCAGTGTCTGCTGGCGGTTGCCGCTGAAGCTGGTCAGGCCGATGCCGCCGTACAGCCAGCCTGCCCAAGGGCGGTCTTTCAACTGAGGCTCGGCCACATCGACCCGGCGTGGCGTGTAGATGTTTTGGCCAAGGACGGTGTTCATGGTCAGGCTGCAGCCGCTGCCTTGGCAGTCCTGGGGCACGATCCATTGTCCCCAGGACACCGCGGGCTTGAGCAGATCAGGCTCGCGGCCCGGCTGAAAAGCCAGCATCAGCTCCAGGCCATTGGTGTACCAACGGTCCTTGGCGCTTTGAGCGCCGAGCAGGTCGTTTTCAAAGACGAAAGCCCAGCCTTTCAAGACAGCGCCATCGGTGTCCGCCTGAGCCGTGTCGGCCTGGACAGGCATGGTGGCCAGGCTGGCGGTGGCCAACACCAGCCAGTTCATCAGGCGGTGGGGAGGGGTCACATGAGCACGGAGCTGCCAGGCCATTGTTGTTTTTGATGGAAGTTGTTTTGCGTGACCATTATTTCAATATGCGGCGGCCATTGCCGTTGTAAGCCTTTGACGGCTGGGCTTGTAGGCGAACAGGCCAATCTGCGTGGCTGGCGAACCTGGGGCGTTCACCCACACAACATGCCCGTGCATTCTGGTGGATCATTGGTCAGCAAGACGGCGCGGCCTTCGGTCTGCGGCACTGGCACCCCCGAAGGCACGATGAAGACGTTGAACCCAGGCATGTCGGGCGGCAGCTCCACCGCTTTCAACACCCGGTAGATCTTGACGTTTGGGCCGCTCTGGTGACCAGCAAGGCCATGGGCGCGGCGCCTTCCCGGCGTCGAACATGCTGGGCACGCGCCAGCTTCGAGCCATGCCCGTGATTAAAAACACGCTATGGCTCGGCTTCATGGCGCGGGAGACTTGGTGTGCCTGAATGGGACTGAAGTCCCGGCCTGCGTCGGCCGATAAAGGATGAAACCCATGCCCGGCTTTTGCCTGGCGGGGTGCGGCGTCTCAACCAGACAAGGACCATCACCAGATGACAGCCCTCGTTCAGCGGGAAGTGCTGATGGCTGCCCAGCCCGGCAGCGATGATTGCCTGCGCGTGGCGCAGCACCTGGTGGAAGTTGGTTTCATCCGCTGGGACGCCGCGCAGGATGCCTTGCACGTGTCGCTGGAGGCCCGCGCCATGTTGGGCCATGCCTTGGCCGATGACCTCGGCGTGGCCGAACTGGTGGGCCTGATCGGCTCGTCCGACGCCTCCCGCATCCATGCGTTGTGGTCCGAAGCCCTGGCGCGCCGCCACGCCATGGTGGACGCTGAATTTTCGGTTGCCTTGGCCGATGGCTCGATCCGTCACCTGCGGGGCGTGGCCCTGTGCGAGTACGCCGACCATGGCGGCCTGAACCGCTGCACCATCGGCTTGCAGGACGTGAGCGCCCAGCGGGCCATGTTGCATGCCCTGTCGGAAAGCGAAGCGCGGCTGGAAGAGGCCCAGGAGATCGCGCAATTCGGTTGCTGGGAATGGGATTACACGCGCAAGCAGGCACGCTTTTCAGCCGCCACCCTGCGCATGCTGCGCCTGCCGCCCGACTGGAATCCGGACATGCGCGAGATCCTCACCGTGGTGCCCGAGGACCAGCGCGACTGGGTGCTCGCCCTCTACAAGGACGCCTTCGACAAGCGGTTGACCACTTTGCGCTATGAGGTTCGCCACGCCGAGGGCGAGGGCTTCCGCGAGATCCACACCGTGGCCCGCATCAGCTACGGCCCCAAGGGCCACCCGCGCCGCCTGCTGGCCACGGTGCAGGACATCACCGAGATGAAGTCCTACCGGCGCCAACTGCATTCGCTGTCTTTCTTCGACCCGCTGACCGAGTTGCCCAACCGCGCGCTCTTCGTCGACCGCCTGAGCCAGGCCTTGATCGATGCCTCGTGGCACCACCAGCAGGTGGGCACCCTGCTGCTCGACCTGGACCGCTTCAAGGACATCAACGATTCGCTGGGCCATGGCGCGGGCGACGACCTGCTCAAGCAGGCATCGCAGCGCTTGCGCCAGGTGCTGCGCGACTACGACACCATCGCCCGCTTGGGCGGCGACGAGTTCGCCGTGGTGCTGCCCGATGTGCGCCAAGCCACCGACCTGGGCAGCATCGCCAACAAGGTGATCAGCGCCTTCACCGCGCCTTTCACAGTCAGCGGCAACGATGTGTTCGTGACCGTGAGCATTGGCGGTGCGCTCTACCCCAGCGACGGGCAAGATGCCAACCAGCTGCTGCAACACGCTGATGCGGCCCTGTACCACGCGAAAGGGCAGGGCCGCAACAATTTCCAGTTCTACTCGCGCGACCTGACCGCGCAAGCCTCGGCCCGCCTGACCATGGAGAGCGAACTGCACAAGGCCATCGAGCGCGAAGAACTGGAGTTGCACTACCAGCCCAAGTTCGACCTGGCCTCGGGTGGCCTGGTGGGCGCCGAGGCCCTGATGCGCTGGAACCACCCGGTGCGCGGCATGGTGTCGCCGGTGCAGTTCATCCCGCTGGCCGAGGACACTGGCCTGATCGTGCCCATGGGCGCCTGGGCTTTGCGCACGGCCTGCCAAGCTGCCGCGGAATGGAACGCCCGCAGCAGCCGGCCCTTGAAGATCGCGGTGAACCTGTCGGCGCGCCAGTTCCCCGGCGGCGAGCTGGTCAAGACCGTGCAGGAGGCCCTGGCTGCCGCGAACTGCCAGCCGCAATGGCTGGAGCTGGAGATCACCGAAAGCCTGCTGCTGGACGGGCGCGACGAGGTGCGCGGCACCCTGGAAGCGCTGTCGCAGTTGGGCATCACCATCGCCATCGACGACTTCGGCACGGGTTACTCGGCGCTGAGCTACCTGACGCGCTTCCCGGTGCAGATCCTGAAAATCGACCGTGCCTTCATCAAGGAACTGCCGTCGGACCGGGGCAATGCCGAGCAACTGGTCAAGGCCATCGTGTCGCTGGGCCAGAGCTTGAACATGGCGCTGGTGGCCGAAGGCGTTGAAACGAAGGAGCAGGCCGACTACCTGAGTGGCCTGGGCTGCGAGGTCGTGCAAGGCTTCCTGTACGGCCGGCCGGTGGCGCAATCGGCGTTCGGGCAATGGCTGGACGCCCCGTGAGGCCTTGATCCAAGGGGCTTGGCGGGGGCCTGGATTTGACCCACACTGGGTGGCGATCACATCAAAACAGTCAGGTCAGGAGCCTCGCCATGCCAGCACCTTTGCAAGACCCATTTCGGCGGACCACCTTCGGTCCCTCGGTGCATTACAAAGACCCCTTCGCCGCGCTCGATTGGCTGGAGAAAGCCTTCGGCTTCGAGCGGACCATGGTCATCACCGACCACGAAGGCCACCTGGGCCATTCCGAGATGCGCTTTGGCGAGGGCTACGTGATGGTCAGCCCGACCTGGAACGACAGCACCATGAGCCCGCTCGACCTGGAGGGCAAGAACACGCAGACGGTGCACGTGCAACTGAAGGACGGCATCGACGCGCACTGCGCGCGGGCGCGTGCGGCAGGCGCGGTCATCGTGCGTGAGCCCGAAGACCAGTTCTACGGCGACCGCGTTTATTCCGCGCGCGACCCGGAAGGCCACGTCTGGAGCTTTGGCCAGACCGTGCGCCAGGTCAGCCGCGAAGAGGCCGAACAGCTCAGCGGCTTGAAGATCGAAGGCTGGGTCTGAGCGGCCGGGCTCAGGCGGCCGCCGCGATGGCCTTGGCCGCCTGTTCCGCGGCCTCGGCCGCCAGGGCCTCCACCACCTGCGGTTTGCGCTTGGCCACCATGGCCAGCGAACACTTCTGCTGGATCAGGTCGTGCGTGGCGAACAACTCGGCGATCCAGTCCACGAACACGCGCAGCTTGTTGCTCAGGTGCCGGTTGGGCGGGTAGACCACGTAAACCGGCCGGGGGCCTGAGCACCAGTCCGTCAGCAAGGGATCGAGCGCGCCGCTGCTGATGTGGTCCTGCACCAGGAAGGTCGGCGCTTGCATGACCCCCAGGCCGGCCATGCCGGCGGCCACGTAGGCGTTGGAATCGTTCAGCGAGATCAAATGCCGGCCCAGCACTTCGTGCTCTTCGCCGTCCTTGCTCAGCTTGATGGGCTTGAGCTGGCCGGTGCGCGGCATGGTGTAGCGCACCAGGGTGTGGTTCTCTTCCAGGTCGCGCGGGTGCTGGGGCGTGCCGTGGCGCTTGAGGTAGTCGGGCGTGGCGCACATCACCAGGTACAGGTCGCCGATGCGGCGGGCCACCAGCGATTGGTCGTGCAACTCGCCGCCGCGCACCACGCAGTCGATGTTCTCGCTGACCATGTCCACCGGCCGGTCGCTCACGCCCAGGTCGAGCTGGATGTCGGGGTAACGCGCGTGGAAGTCGGGCAATGACGGGATGATGACGGCCATGCCCAAAGAAGCGGGCACGTCGACCTTCAGGCGCCCGCGCGGGCTGGCCTTGGCGCGCGACATGCTGGATTCGAGCTCGTCCAACTCGCCCAGCAGGCGCGTGGCGCGGTCGTAATAAGCCGCACCGTCGGGCGTGACGGTGACACGGCGCGTCGTGCGGTGCAGCAGCTTGGTCTGCAGCTCCGTCTCCAGGGTCTGGATCAGGCGCGTGACCGTGGGCTTGGGCATGGCCATCGAATCGGCCGCCTTGGTGAAGGTGCCGGCTTCGACCACCCGCACGAAGGTTTGCATGGCGAGGAATTTGTCCATGGGTGTCGATTGTTGTCGCGTTTGAAATAAAGCATAAGCGCCAGGGCTATTTATTGGCAAGGCCCAATCCAATAAATTCTGCTGCATCGCAACATCGTGCAGGGGCCACCACCGTGGCCACAGAAGATGGCTTCCACCTACCCCACCGAGATCCCCGTGCTGGACCAGGCCTTGTCGGTGCGCTTCTATGGCGCCAAGCCGAAGGCTGGGCATGTGCCATTGGTGGTTCACTTCCACGGCGGGGCTTTCGTGCAGGGTGGTCTGGACAGCGGCTCGACCGTGGCGCGGCTGATTGCCGAGGCGGGCGCGGTGGTGGTCTCGCTGGACTACCCCTTGGCACCCGCCCACCCGTTTCCGCAGGCGGCCGACCAAGGGTACGCGGCCCTGCAATGGGCCTTCAAGCACCGCGGCAAGCTGGCGGGTGACAAGGCGCCTGTGTTCGTGGCCGGTGAAGAGGCCGGGGGCAACCTGGCCGCGGCCCTGACCCTGATGGTGCGCGACCAGCGCCAGCCCCCGCTGGCGGGTCAGATCCTGCTGTCGCCCATGCTCAACCCTTGCCTGGGCACCGCTTCATTGCGCGCGGCCGATGCCGGTGTCAAGGGCTGCCGCTGGGCCGATGGCTGGAAGCACTACCTGTCGCAGGTGGGCGATTGCAGCCACCCTTACGCCGCGCCCGGCCCCTCGATGCGCCTGGGCGAACTGCCACCCACCTTGCTGCTGACGGCCGGCGACGACCCTTTCAAGGACGAGTCCCTGGACTACGCCCGGCGCCTGCGCGCGGCTGGCGTGAAGGTCAAGGACGCCGTCCTGCCCGCCCCCACCGGCTGGCCCTGTAGCTGCATGAGCCCCGCCAGCCACGAGGCCCCCTGGGCCGAGAGCGTGCGCCGACACGTCCAACAGTTTTTCGCCTCATCCAACGCATCTGCATCTGTTCCAAAGGGAATCCCATCATGAAGAACCGCATCAACGCACGTCCCTGGGCCATCGGCACCGTGGCCACCGCCCTCATCGCCGCATCCGCTGGCTACTTCGGCCTGCGCGCCCTGCCCGATGCCAAGGCCAACGCGGCCGAAACCTCGGCCCAGCCACAGGCCACGCCGGTGTCCGTCGCCGTGGTCACGGCCTCCGACGTGGCGACTTGGGATGAGTTTTCGGGCCGTCTTGAAGCGGTCGAGCGCGTGGACGTTCGTTCGCGCGTGGCCGGCGCCATCCAGTCGGTGCATTTCCGCGAAGGCGCCATCGTCAAGCAGGGCGATCTGCTGATCACGATCGACCCTGCGCCCTACGCGGCCGAGGTGGACCGCGCCGAAGCGCAGGTGGTGTCGGCCCAGGCCCGCGCCACCTACGCCAAGAGCGACCAGGCCCGGGCCAAGCGCCTGCTGGACGAGCAGGCCATCGCCCAGCGCGAATACGACGAACGCCTGAACGCCCTGCACGAGGCCGACGCCAACCTGCGCGCCGCACAAGCGGCTTTGAACACCGCCAAGCTGAGCCTGGGCTACACGCAGGTGCGCGCCCCGGTGAGTGGCCGCGTGGGCAAGCTGGAAGTCACCGTGGGCAACCTGGTGGCGGCTGGCCCGGGTGCGCCGGTGCTGACCACGCTGGTGTCGGTCAGCCCCATCTACGCCAGCTTCGACGCCGACGAGCAGGTGGTGATGCACGCCTTGCGCGACCTGCCGGGCGGCGCCAGCGCACGTGGCAAGCTGGAAAGCATCCCCGTGCAAATCGGCACCGCGACGACAGAAGACGCGACCATCGCCGGGCACCTGCAGCTGATCGACAACCAGGTCGATGCCAAGAGCGGCACGGTGCGCGTGCGCGCTGTGTTCGACAACGCTGATGGCAGCCTGATGCCGGGCCAGTTCGCCAAGGTGCGCATGGGCCAGACCAAGACGACCGGCGCGCTGCTGGTCAACGAACGCGCCATCGGCACCGACCAGAGCAAGAAGTTCGTGATGGTGGTGGGCGCCGACAACAAGACCGCCTACCGCGAGGTGACCTTGGGCGCCGAGGCCAATGGCCTGCGCGTGGTCACCAGTGGCCTGAAGGCCAATGAGCGCATCGTCGTCAACGGCTTGCAGCGCGTGCACCCCGGATCGCTGGTCGCCCCGACCACGGTGCCCATGGACGCCAAGCCCGAACTGCAAGCGCGCCAAGAAGGCAAGCCCCAAATCTAAAAGAAGAACGCCATGAACCTGTCCAAATTCTTCATCGACCGCCCGATCTTCGCGGGTGTGCTGTCCCTGTTGATCTTCATCTCAGGCCTGATCGCATTGCGTGCGCTGCCGATCTCCGAGTACCCCGAGGTCGCCCCGCCCTCGGTGATCGTGCGCGCGCAGTACCCAGGCGCCAACCCCAAGGTCATCGCCGAAACCGTGGCCACGCCGCTGGAGGAATCCATCAACGGCGTCGAGAACATGCTCTACATGGGCAGCCAGGCCACCACCGATGGCCTGATGACGCTGACCGTGACCTTCAAGCTGGGCACCGACCCGGACAAGGCGCAGCAGATGGTGCAGAACCGCGTGTCGCAGGCCGAAGCGCGCCTGCCCGAGGAAGTGCGCCGCCTGGGTGTCACCACCATCAAGAGCGCGCCGGACCTGACCATGGTGGTCCACCTGGTCTCGCCCAACAGCCGCTATGACATGACCTACCTGCGCAACTACGCGGTGCTCAATGTCAAGGACCGCCTCGCGCGGATCGAAGGCGTGGGGCAGGTGCAGTTGTTCGGCTCGGGTGATTACTCGATGCGCGTGTGGCTCGATCCGCAAAAGGTGGCGCAGCGTGGGCTGTCAGCGGGTGACGTCGTCAAGGCGATCCGCGAGCAGAACATCCAGGCCGCCGCCGGTGTGGTCGGTGCCTCGCCCGGCCTGCCGGGTGTTGATTTGCAGTTGTCCATCAACGCGCAAGGCCGCCTGCAAAGCGAAGCCGAGTTCGGCGACATCATCGTCAAGAGCAGCCCCGATGGTGCCGTGACGCGCCTGAAGGACATCGCCCGTCTTGAGCTGGGCGCTTCTGAATACGCCTTGCGCTCGCTGCTGGACAACAAGTCTGCGGTGGCCGTGCCCGTGTTCGCTGCGCCGGGCTCCAACGCCATCCAGATCTCGGACAACGTGCGCGCCACCATGGCCGAGATCAAGAAGAACATGCCCGAAGGCGTGGACTACAGCATCGTCTACGACCCGACGCAGTTCGTGCGCTCGTCCATCGACGCCGTGGTGCACACCTTGCTCGAAGCCGTGGCCCTGGTGGTGATCGTGGTGATCCTCTTCCTGCAAACCTGGCGTGCTTCGGTGATCCCGTTGCTGGCCGTGCCGGTGTCGGTGATCGGCACGTTCGCGATCATGCATTTGTTCGGCTTCTCGATCAACGCGCTGAGCCTGTTCGGCCTGGTGCTGGCCATCGGCATCGTGGTGGATGATGCCATCGTGGTCGTTGAAAACGTGGAGCGCAACATCGAGGCTGGCCACAGCCCGCGCGAGGCCACCTACCGGGCCATGCGCGAAGTGTCCGGTCCCATCATCGCGATCGCCCTGGTGCTGATCGCCGTGTTCGTGCCGTTGGCCTTCATCAGTGGTTTGACCGGCCAGTTCTACAAGCAGTTCGCGCTGACCATCGCCATCTCGACCGTGATCTCGGCCGTCAACTCGCTGACCTTGTCACCGGCCTTGGCCGCCATGCTGCTGAAGGGCCACGACGAACCGAAGGACAAGCTCACGGTCTTCATGGACAAGACGCTGGGCTGGTTGTTCCGCGGCTTCAACAAGGTCTTCCACCGCGGCTCGCACGCCTACAGCGGGGGCGTCAAGCGCGCCATCTCGGGCAAGGCCGTGATGCTGGTGGGCTACCTGATTTTGGTGGGCGTGACGGTGGGCCTGTTCAAGGCCGTACCCAGTGGCTTCGTGCCAGGCCAGGACAAGCAGTACCTGATTGGCTTTGCGCAACTGCCCGATGGCGCCACGCTGGACCGCACCGAGAACGTGATCCGCCGCATGGGCGACATTGTGCTCAAGCAGCCGGGCGTGGAAAGCGCCGTGGCCTTTCCCGGCCTGTCGATCAACGGCTTCACCAACAGCTCGAACTCGGGCATCGTGTTCGCCACCTTGAAGGGCTTTGACGAGCGCAAGACCAAGGACCTCAGCGGCGGCGCCATCGCCGGCCAGCTGAACCAGAAGTTCGGCGCCATCCAGGACGCCTTCATCGTGATGTTCCCGCCCCCACCCGTGCCGGGCCTGGGCACCACGGGCGGCTTCAAGCTGCAGATCCAGGACAAGGCCTCGCTGGGCTACGAGGCGCTGGACGCCGCCCTCAAAGCCTTCATGGCCAAGGCCTACAAGGCGCCTGAGCTGACGGGCATGTTCTCCAGCTTCCAGGTCAACGTGCCGCAGCTGTATGCCGACATCGACCGCACCAAGGCCCGCCAGTTGGGCGTGCCCTTGACCGATGTGTTCGACACCATGCAGATCTACCTGGGCAGCCTCTACGCCAACGACTTCAACAAGTTCGGCCGGACGTATTCGGTGCGGGTTCAGGCGGACGCCGCCTTCCGCGCCCGGTCCGAGAACGTGGGGCAGTTGCAGGTGCGTTCCAGCACCGGCGAGATGGTGCCGCTGTCGGCCCTGATGAAAGTCAAGCCCAGCTTCGGGCCCGAGCGTGCCATGCGCTACAACGGCTTCCTGTCGGCCGACATCAATGGCGGTGCGGCCCCCGGCTTCTCATCCGGCCAGGCGCGCGAAGCCGTCGAGCGCATCGCTGCTGAAACCTTGCCCCCCGGCATCGGCTTCGAATGGACCGAGCTGACCTACCAAGAGATCCTGGCCGGCAACTCCGCCATCCTGGTCTTCCCCTTGGCCATCCTGCTGGTCTTCCTGGTCCTGGCCGCGCAGTACGAAAGCCTGACCTTGCCACTGGCCATCATCCTGATCGTGCCCATGGGCCTGTTGGCCGCGATGACCGGCGTGTGGCTGTCCAACGGCGACAACAACGTCTTCACGCAGATTGGCTTGATCGTGCTGGTGGGCTTGTCCGCCAAGAACGCGATCCTGATCGTGGAGTTCGCCCGGGAGCTGGAGTTGAACGGACGCACCCCACTGCAGGCCGCGATCGAAGCCAGCCGCTTGCGCCTGCGCCCGATCCTGATGACCTCGCTGGCCTTCGTCATGGGCGTGCTGCCCCTGGTGCTGTCCACGGGCGCGGGCTCGGAGATGCGCCAGGCCATGGGCGTGGCCGTGTTCGCCGGGATGATCGGCGTGACGGCCTTCGGCCTCTTCCTCACCCCCGTGTTCTACGTGCTGATGCGCCGCCTGGCGGGCAACCGCCCGCTCAAGCACCACGGCGACGTGCCGCACATCGACGCCCTGCCCGATGGCAGCGGCGCCCCCCTGCAGGAGCAACCCGCATGAAAAAAACATTCTTGTTGAGCCCCGTGCTGGCCGTCCTGGTCCTGGCTGGGTGCGCCTCGGCGCCAGCTGTGGACACCGCCCAGTTGCCGATCACGCCCGCGAACTTCAAGGAAGAAGGCCAAGCCCGCTGGACCGTCAGCGCACCCGCCGAAGCACAAGCGCGTGGCGCCTGGTGGAAGTCCTTCAATGATCCGGTGCTGGACGAGCTGGTGGACCGTGCCGGTGCGCGCAACACCAGCATTCAGACGGCCGCCGCGCGCTTGGCGCAAGCCCGCGCCTTGCTGAGGTCGGCCGATGCGGACCGCCTGCCGCAAGTGGGACTGGGTGCAGGCGTCAACCGCCAAACGGCGCCCGCCATCGGCACGCCCCTGGGCACCGTGGCCAATGTGGGCGCCAACCTCTCTTACGAGCTGGACCTGTTCGGCCGTCTGGCCAAGGCATCCGACGCCGCCAGCCTGGATGCGAAGGCGCGTGAGGCGCTGTTGCAGAGCACGCGGCTGCTGGTCCAATCCAACGTGGCGCAAAGCTACCTGCAACTGCGCGCGCTCGACACCGAACGCACCTTGGTGCGCGACACCGTGGAGGCCTACCGCAACACCTTGAGCCTGACCGAGCGCCGCTTCCAGGCCGGCGACGTGGCCGAGCTGGACGTGGCCCGCGTGCGCACCGAGGTCGCGGCCACCGAGTCCGAGGCCATCGCGCTGGACCGGCGCCGCGCCGAACTCGAGCACGCCCTGGCCGTGCTGGTGGGCGAGGCCGCGTCCAGCTTCCAGGTCGAGCCGCGTGACTGGAACACGGCATTGCCCGTGATCCCGGCGGGCGTGCCTTCCACGGTGCTGGCCCGCCGCCCCGATGTGTCCGCCGCGCAGAATTCGCTGCTGGCCGCCCAGGCGCGCGTGGGTGTGGCCAAGGCCGCGTGGTTCCCCAGCCTGTCGCTGACCGCCAATGGTGGCTACGCCTCGCCCGACCTGGGCGACCTGTTCAAGTGGTCGACCCGGGCCTGGGGCGTGGGTGCTTTGTTGTCGCTGCCCATCTTCGATGGCGGCAAGCGCGAAGCCGGCGTGCAGATCGCGAATGCCGACCTCGACATCGCCGGCGCCGCCTACCGCGAGCAGGTGCTGGTGGCTTTCAAGGACGTGGAGGACCAATTGTCCGCCCTGCGCCTGCTGGCCGACCAGGCGCAAGCCCAGTCGCGCGCGGTGGACTCGGCCACGCGGGCCACGGTGCTGTCGGCTTCACGCTACCGCAATGGCCTGGTCAGCCAACTGGAGCTGCTGGACGCGCAACGCAGCGAGCTGAGCAACCGGCGCCAAGCCTTGCAGGTCAAGGCCGCTCAATACCAAGCCACGGTGGGCCTGGTGCGTGCCTTGGGCGGCGCCTGGGAGTGAGTCCTCCCCCCTTTGGGGTGTCCCCGAGCTGACCGTGT
Organism: Aquabacterium sp.; assembly: GCF_050725395.1. Taxonomy (GTDB): domain Bacteria; phylum Pseudomonadota; class Gammaproteobacteria; order Burkholderiales; family Burkholderiaceae_C; genus Aquabacterium. Next base: position 49,673 of record NZ_JBOHHL010000019.1, read on the forward strand.
GGCGGTAGCATCGGGGCAAGGCCTTGCCAAAGAGTGGCCTGATACCTCAGGGGGAACCAAGCTCATGGACATCACGACCTTTTCAGTCGGCGCGGGCCTGTCGATCGTTCTGTTGATCCTGGTCTTGCAAACCGCGCCCATCTGGTTTGCCGCCAAGATCGTGGGCGCGGGCAAGACCGAGTTCCTGCCCGTGGGCATCGCGGTGGTGGCGGGGGGCGTGATCTCCGGCTTGCTGCTGCTGTCCCTGGGTTTGAAGGCGTTGCTGATCATGCCCTTCGTGTACCTGGGCATCTACAAGTTCTACCTGGACACCTCTTTCCTGGGCGCTTTCATCCTCTTCGTGCTCGGTCTGTCTTTCCAGGCGGCCTTGAACAAGTTCCTGGGGGTCTTCTTGCTTTAGTCCGCCGATCGAATCGGTCAAGCCACGGCGGCGGCCAGCCAGCGGCCGCCAGCCGCCACACTGTCGATCAACACCGTGCCCTGTCCGGCGGGCAGTTTGTCCGCCCAACCCCCCAGCGCCGCGCCCCCCAAAATCACCGCCTTCAAGGCGGGCGCTTGCGCGAGGATGTCGGTCACCGCCTGATTCAGGCTGCTCGCACCTTGTGTCGGATCCGCGGCCAGCTCGCCGCCGTGGGCTTCCACGGTGAGCACGCGTTGCAAGCCGGCAGGGCCGCTCATGTCCCATCCCCGGGCCAGCCGTTCCAGCATGGGGCCCCACGCTGCGCCCCCGGTGACGATGCCGAAGGGCCCGATCGCATTGGCTTCCTGCATCGAGGCTTCGGCCAGTCCGATCACGGGCACCCCGGTGATTTCGCGCAGGGCCCACACGCCGGGGTCGCCAAAGCAGGCCACCAGCACGGCCTGGGGCTGGCCGTGCTGAAACAAATGCAGGTGCCAGGCGTCGAGCACCGCGTGTGCGCCCATCACGTAGCTGGCTTCCGAGGCGATGTAGTCGTTGCCGAAGGTGGCGGTGGTGCCGATCACGTCCACGCCGCGGTCGGCCACGAAAGGTGTGAGTTGTTTGACCAGCTCGTCGGTCAGCTCGGCCCGCATATTGGGGTTGATGATGAGCACATGCATGGCGGCTCCTCGGAAGGGCGTTCAGCGCGCGGGTGCGCGCCGACGCCGTGGCGCGGGTTTGGCCAGCGCCTGGACCACGTCCACGCCGGCCGTCTCTGCTTGATTGAAGCACAGGCTGGCCTCGATGTGGGCCAAGTGCTCGGTCATCAAACGCACGGCTTCATCGGTGCCGCCCTTGCCTTGTGAAGCGCTGCGCAAGGCGGTCAGCAGCCCCCGGTGCTCCTCGCAGCGGCAGGCCTGCACCCAGCGCTGGGGCAATTGGCCACCGGCCACCCGCAGGTGTTCGACCGGGGTGTAGCTCATCAGGATGAGGCTGGTGCGGGACACCAGCTTGTGCAGGAAGCGCGCGAAGGTCTGGTGGGCCGCGGCTTCGGCCAGCAGCAAGTGGAACTGGCCGGACATGCGCAGGGCCATGGTCTTGTCGCCGGTCTGGCGCGCCGCTTCCTCGGCCTCGATGCAATCGGCCAGGGTCTTCAGGTCCCGGGCCTTGGCCCGGGCCGCGAAGCGCTGCACCAGCACGGTCTCGACCACGGCACGGGCCTCGAACACCTCGCGTGCCTCTTCCACCGTGGGCTCGGCCACGCTGGCACCCTTGTTGGGCTGGAGGGTGACGACCTGTTCTTGCGCCAGCCTGATCAGCACTTGGCGGATGCGCGTGCGCGAGACGCCGAAGGCCTGGCCCAGCTTGTCCTCGACCAACTTGGTGCCGGGCAGCAGGCGCTGGTCCACGATGGCCTCGATCAGGCGTTGGTAGATCTCCTCGTCGGACAAGGTCGACGTGGGTTCGGCGGGGATGGGTTTGGGCGATCGGGGGGTGGGCATGGAAGGGGGTCAGGCCTGGGCTCCCGCGCGGCGCCGCATCAGCGCGGCGGCACCCAGGGCGGCGAAGATCACGAGCAGCGACACCACCGTGGTGCTGCTGCCCAAGGCATAGATCGAGGGCGTGGTCACCGTGGTGGTCAGGCCCTGCAATTCCAACGGCAGTGTATTGACATCGCCAATGGCCTGCGATGAACGGGCGATCTCGTCCCAGCTGAGCGTGAAGCCGAACATGCCCACGCCCACCAGCGAGGGACCGATCAGGGGCAGGACCACGTGGCGCAGCGTCTGCCATGGCGTGGCGCCCTGGTCGCGCGCGGCCTCTTCATAGGCGGGGTTGAAGCGGTTGAACACCGCGAACATGATCAGCATGCCAAAGGGCAAAGTCCAGGTCAGGTGCGCGCCCAGGCCCGAGGTGTACAGGCCCATCAGCGTGGTGTAGGACTCCAGCGTTTCGGTCCAGCCCGCGTGCTCCAGCATCGACTTGATGACGCCATCGAACAAGCGGAACTGCAGGCCGATGCCCAGCGAGATGATGATGGACGGCATGATCAGGCTGGCCACTGCAGTGTAGAACAACAGGCCGCTGCCCTTGAAGCCTTTGCGGAAAGCCAGGCCCGCCATCAGCGAGAACAGCGTGGTCAGCAGCATCACCACCACGCCCAGCGCGATGGAGCGCCGGATGGCCGCGCCGATGTCGACCACACCCAAGCCCTTGAACAGCTCTTGGTACCAGTGCAGCGACAGGCCGCGCATCGGGAAGGTCAGCCCGCCTTCGGGCCCTTGAAAGCTCAGCACGAAGATGGTGATCACCGGCCCATACAAAAACAGGATGTACAGCGCGCAAACGATGGCCAGGGGGATGAAGCCGCGCGAGCGGCGGCGAACGGTGCCGGCCATCAGAGTTCCTTGCGCAAGTCAACGAGGCGGTTCAGCGCCACGATGATCAACAACACCACCCCCAGCAGCACCACGGCATTCGCGGCGGCCAGCGGGAACTGCAGGTAAGAAGTCTGCACCTGGATGGTCTTGCCGACCGAGGCGATCTGCTGGCCGCCCATCACGCCCACGGTGACGAAGTCGCCCATGACCAGGGTGATGACGAAGATGGAGCCGATCAGGATGCCGGTGCGGCACAGCGGCACGATGACGTTCCACAGCGTTTGCCAGGCGGTGGCACCGGCATCGTCCGCCGCCTCGATCAGCGAACGGTCGATCTTCATCATCGAATTGAAGATGGGCACCATCATGAAGGTGGTGTTCAGGTGCACGAAGGCCAGCACCACGGCGAAATCCGAGTACAGCAGCCATTCAAGTGGCGCGTTGGTCAGCCCCAGGCTTTGCAGGGTCTGGTTCACCCAGCCGTTGCGGCCCAGCAGCGGAATCCACGAGATCATGCGGATCACGTTGGACGTCCAAAAGGGGATGGTCATCACGGTGAAGATCACCGTTTGCGCGCCCACACTGGGCACGTGGAACGCCACGAAGTAGGCCAGCGTGAAACCGATCACCAGGGTGATCAGCCACACCAGGCCGCAGAACTTGAGCGTCGACAGGTAGGTCTTGAAGGTGGTGCACAGCTCGCCCGATTCACCACCGCCAAAGCAACCGTCGAACAAGGACACGTAGTTGTCCAGCGTGAAGCCGGGCTCCAGCGTGTACTCGTTCTGCGGCCAGAAGCTCACCGCGCCCACGAGCAGCAGCGGCATCACGAAGAAGACCAGAAAGACCCCGCCCATGGGCAAGGCCTGGATCCAGGCGGGCAAGGTTTTCATGGTGGTGATGGTGCTGCTGCGTCGAAGGGTTGGATCAGAAGCTGTGCGTGATGCCGGCGGTCACCAGTGTCTGCTTCTGGCCGGGCAGGCCGGCGAAGCCATTGCCTTCGGTGACGAAGGCGAAGTTGGCGTTGCCCATGTTGCGCGAGAAGATCAGGTTGGCGTTCAGGCTGGTGCGCTTGGACAGGGCATAGCTGGCGCGCACGCGGGTGAAGCCGGTGCCGTCGGCGCTGTTGTCCACGTCCTTCTTCACGTAGTCCACCGACATGGCGGCGGCAGCGCCAATGGGCACGTCCAGGCCCACGTCGAACAGCTTGGCCTTGAAGGCGCCCGCGTTGGTGCTGGCCGTGCCAGGCGGGGGCACCAGGTAGTTCACCTCGGACGAGGCCAGGCCCAGGCGGGTCTTGAGCACCTTGAAGTCATAGCTCAGGCCGCCGGCGTACATGCTGTTGCCTTTGTAGAGACCGAAGGGGTCCTTTTCTTGGAAAGCGGTCAGGCCGATGCTGAAGCCGCCCACGGTGTAAGTGGCGGCGCCCTGGATCTTCTGGCCCGCGCTCTTGCCCACGGTTTTCTCGCCGGCCGAGTAATACACGCCGCCTTCGAAACCGCCCCAGTTGGGCGAGTTGTACTTGATGGCGTTGTCGTAGTAATCGCTCAGGGCGAAGAAGCCGCTCATCAAGAAGGGCGAGTAGTAGCCGAAGACAAAGTAGTTGCCCATGTAGTCGTCGGCCACGTTCCACTGGTGGCCCAGCTTGATGGAGCCGAAATCGCCGGCCAGGCCGACGTAGGCGCCACGGTTCCAGAAGGCGCTGCGTGCCGCGCCCGTGTCAGGCGCGATGGAGGACTCCAGGTCGAACACCGCCTTCAGGCCACCGCCCAAGTCTTCCACGCCCTTGACGCCGATGCGGGAGTTGACGATGGCGTTGTCTTCGAGCTTGGCCACGGATTTCGTGGTGCCCAGGGCGGGGTTGTAGACCTTGCTGGCGCTCAGCACATCCAGGCCGATGGCGCCATAAATGGTGACCGAGGACTGGGCCTGCGCGCTGCCGGCCATGCACAGCAGGGCGGCGGCGGCCAGGGCCGAGCAGGTGAAGAGGGAATGCTTCATGAGTGGGATGCTCCGAGGGGTGAAATCAATGAGGGGAAAGAAAAATCAGGCGGCCACGAACTCGTTCCATTTCTGGACCATGTAGGTGTTCTCGTCCATGAGCGCGTTCCAGCAGGCGATGCCGCCCATGCGGTCCTCGTAGCTGCCGCCATCGCGCTTTTCACCGGCCTTGGCCAGCAGCTGGCCGGTGGGCGACTTGATGTCTTGAGAAGCGGGCTTGCCTTCCATCCAGTAAGCCCACTCGTAGGCTTCCATCTTGGCTTTGGCGGTGTCCAGCACGGCGCTGTAGTAGCCCTGGCGGTTCAGGTAGGCGCCGGCCCAGCCATCGAGGAACCAGTTGATGAATTCATAAGTGGCGTCCAGCTTCTTGCCCGAGGCGGTGGCCGGCACGCCGAAGCCGGCGGCCCAGGCGCGGTACCCTTCCTTCAAAGGCTGGAAGGTGCAGGCGATGCCCTTGGTGCGCACGGCGGTCACGGCGGGCGACCACATCGACTGGATCACCACTTCGCCCGACGACATCAGGTTGACCGACTCGTTGAAGTCCTTCCACAGGCTGCGGAACTGGCCGGCCCGCTTGGCCTCGATCAAGGTCTTGATCGTCAGGTCGATCTCCTTCTTGGTCATGTTGCCCTTGTCGGGGTACTTGTAGAGGCCCATGGCCTCGACCACCATGGCGGCGTCCATGATCCCGATGGAGGGGATGTTGAGGATGGCGGCCTTGCCCTTGAACTCGGGGTTCAGCAGCTCTTTCCAGCTGGTGATGGGGCGCTTGATCAGGTCAGGGCGGATGCCCAGCGTGTCGGCGTTGTAGACCGTGGGGATCAGGGTCATGAACTGCGTGGGCGTCGAGGCGAACTTCTTGCTCTTCTCGCCTTCCAGGAACATCACCTTCTTGGGCGCGGTGCCTTGGTCGCCCACCTTCTTGCCGTTGACCTCGCCCTTGGTGAACAGCGAGGTGATCTTGTCGGCGTTCTTGATGCGCTTGACGTCGATGCCCTTCAGGTTGCCCGTGGGGATGATCTTCTTGAGCGAGAAGTACTCGGTGTCGATCAGATCGAAGCTGTTGGGCGCGGTCACGGCGCGCTTGGTGACGTCGTCGGTCGTCACGGGGATGTACTGCACCTTGATGCCGGTGTCGGCCTCGAACTTGTCGGCGATGGTTTTGTCCTGGTTGACGGCGGTGCCCAGGTAGCGCAGCACGATGGGGTCGGCCGAATGCACGAAGGGCGCGTAGCCGCTGGCCAGGATGCCGGTGGCGCCCAGCAGGCCTCCCTTGAGCACGGTGCGGCGCGACAGGCCGGTGTTCGTGTCGGTGGATTCAGTGGTGGGCGTCGTGCCGAGATCTTCGGGGCGTTGAGGCATGGGTCTCTCCAGGGATGAAAACTGTGGGGTGGTGAAAATGGATCAGGCGGCCAGGGCATGCACGTCGGACGCCAGCCAGTGGGCGGAAGCGCGCTCGCCGGGCTGCCAGGGTGCGGCGTCGAAAGCCGCTTCGCTGAGCACCACGTTGAGCTCGCCTTCGTTGGGCAAGGCCGGGCTTTGCAGGGTCAGCAGCACATAGGTGCCTTGGTACTCCACGCCGGTCACGGTGGCCGGCAGGCTGGTGTTCGAGGTGGGCAGCGCTTCGCGGCTCAGCTGGGTCTTGTCGGTGCGCACGGCCAGCTTGGCGGTGCTGGTGGGGATCACGTTGTGGCCACCGATGAAGCGCGCCACGAACTCGGTGCGCGGCGCGTTGAAGATCTGGTGCGGCGTGCCGTCCTGCTCGATGCGGCCGGCGTTCATCACCACCACCTGGTCGGCCAGGGCCATGGCTTCTTCCTGCGAGTGGGTCACGTGGATGAAGGTCATGCCCAGGCTCTTTTGCCAGGCCTTGAGTTCGGCGCGCATCTTGATGCGCAGGAAGGGATCGAGCGCCGACAGCGGCTCGTCCAGCAGCAGCACGCGCGGTTCGGTGATCAGGGCGCGGGCCAGGGCCACACGCTGTTGCTGGCCGCCCGACAACTCGGCCGGCTTGCGGTGCGCCAGGTGGCCCAGCGACACGCGTTCCAGCAGCGCCTGGGCCTTGGCGTGGCGCTCGGCCTTCTCCATGCCGCGCATCTTCAGGCTGAAGGCCACGTTGTCCAGCGAACTCAGGTGGGGGAACAGCGCATAACTCTGGAACATCATCGAGGTGCCGCGCGCCGACGCCGGCAGGTGCGTGATGTTGCGGCCACCCAGCACGATGTCGCCTTCGCTGGCGTCTTCGTGGCCGGCGATCATGCGCAGGGTCGACGTCTTGCCGCAACCCGACGGGCCCAGCAGGCAGCAGTAGTGGCCGGCCTTGATCTTCAGATCGATGTGGTCGACGGCCATGGGAGCCTGGGGGCCTGCGCCATAGCGCTTGACCAGGCTCGTCAGTTCCAGGTCGGCCTGGGCGGCCATGGTGGCCTTGCGTTGCTCGTGAAGCGGCGGGGATGACATCGGACTTCTCCATCGGGCTTGCGCCAACGGAGGCCTTCATTGCAATGCATGTGCCAGCTTTTTTTGCGCTTTTCCGGGGCGAAACGCCTGCAGTGCGCACCAGATTGCATACAAAAACTGTATTCAATGTGCCTGTGATTTGTGCATGCACTTGATTGGTGGCCGCCGGGCTCGGGTAAGCCTGGATGTGATCGCTCGTCCAAACCCCGGTTTTTTCGGCCACGGTCTGATACAAATCGTTTCCCACCAAATGAAACGGGGAAAGCTCCATGAGGACACACAGCATCAGGATTTCTTGGGCAGGCAGTGCTTTGCTCGCCTTGGTCGGTGGCTTGTCCAGCGCGCAGGCCCTGGCCGAAGATGCGCATTACTTCGTGGTGCGCGAACAGGCCAACGGCGCCTTGAGCATCGCTTCCCACCGCGTCGTCAACCTCCGTGGCAAGGTCTCGCCCATCGCGTCGAGCCAGCCGGGTCGACAGCAGAGCGTGCTGGCCGCGGCCATGCTCGACAAGCAGACCGGCGAGCAGGTCTTCACCACGCAGGCCTTGGGCTCCCCCTGGATCCGCGCGGAGTTTCAAAGCCCAGGCCAGACCCAGATCGACGGCAAGGTGTTGCCCGCCGGCGAACGGCAATACGTGCTGCGCTTGCCGGTGCAGGCCGGCAAGTTGTTGCGCCTGAAGGGCAACACCACGGCTTCGGGCAACAGCGCGAAGGCATCGTCAGCCTTCGCCAAGGCGCCGCCGCCGGCCACGCTGGACATCGACCTCGACCAGTACGCGGTGCCCGCCGCTTCGCGCGCCGCCCCACCCCCGGCCGCCGCCGCGCCGGGCAGTGAAAGCGGCCTGCTGATCAACCATGGCGACGCGTCCAATCGCCTCGACCTGCTGGTGGTGGCCGAGGGCTACACCCTGGCGCAGAAGGCCCAGTTCTTGACGCAGGCCACCGAGTTGGCCAACAAGTTGCTGTCCATCTCGCCTTACAAGGACTACCAGCAGCTCATCAATGTGCGCTGGTTGTTCGTGCCTTCGAACCAGTCTGGCGCCGACAAGCCCGATTGCGGCGAAACCCCCGGCGCGCCCGTCGTGTCCGTCGACACGGCCTTCGACGCCACCTATTGCGCGGCCGGCTTGCGCCGACTGCTGGTGGTCGACACGGGCAAGGTCCTCACCGCGGCCGGCGACGTGCCCGACTGGGACATGCTCGCGGTGCTGGTCAACGACGATGAATATGGCGGTTCGGGCGGCTACATCTCGGTGGCCTCTACCAACGGCGCGTCAGCCGACGTCATGCAGCACGAACTCGGCCATTCTTTCAGCAAGCTGGCCGACGAGTACGACAGCCCCTATCCTGGTTACCCGTCCTGCAGCGACCTGCCCGGCAGCGTCCTGGGCGCCTGCGAGGTCAACGTGACCGACCAGACCGCGCGCGCCAGCCTGAAATGGAAGCGCTGGGTGGCCAGCACGACCCCCATCCCCAGCGTGGCGCCCCAGGCCGACCCCATCGCGGCGGGCCTGTGGCAAGGCGCGCGCTACCAATCCAGCGGCATGTACCGCCAATGCTTCAGCGGCATCATGCGCTCGCTGGGCGCCCCCTTCTGCCATGTCGACGGGGAGGCGTTCGTCAAGCAGCTGTTCGGCGGGGGCTGGGGCTCGCCAAGTGCCGGCATCAGCCTGATCGACCCCGGCGCATTGCCCAGCGAATCGGCGGTGACGGCGAGCGTCGGCACCCAGGTCGGCTTCCAGGCCACGCTGGCCGGTTCGGCCACCACGGGTGGCCTGACCGCCACCTGGTACGTGGACCAGCAGCCCGTGCAAACCACGGCCACCCAGCACGGCCAGGTGCAGACCTTCAACTACCCGGTGGCCAACAACGCCCTGCACACGGTGGAATTGAAGGTCAAGGACAACACCCCCCTGACCCTCGACGCGCCCGCGGCGTCCCGGTCCTGGACGGTCCAAGGTGTCGCCGTCTTGCCGGGCGCGCCCGTCATCCACGCGCTGACCGCGGGTTGGTATTCGCTCAAGCTGTCCTTCGCGCCACCAGCGCCGGTGCCCGGCGCCACCATCACGGCTTACGTCTCCACCTGCACCTCGCCCAACCGGGCCACGGTCACCACGTCGGCCAGCAAGTCGCCGATCTCGATGCCTTGGTTGCCCGGTGGCGTGACCTACACCTGCACCGTCTCGGCCAGGAGCGCGGCGGGCATGGGCCCGGCCTCGGCGTCGCGCAGCGCCAAGACGCTCAAGTTGTTCTGAGGATGATCACGGCGGCTCCCTAACTCGAAGTGACGAGCCCCCTAAGGCTTGGCGTTGCGGGTCTTGGCCCGCGCCCCTAGCCTTGGGGCCTGCTCAATCAGCTTCAAACAAGGAGATACGCATGACCACTTCCAAGCACATCCAGCACGCCCTCTGGCGCCGCGCCGCCCTGGCCCTCGCCACCACCTGCCTGGCCTTGCCCGCCATGGCCGCCACCTCCGGCTACAGCCAGACCTGGGACACGGCCGGCGATCTGGCCGGATGGGTCGGCAACACCATCGACAGCGTCGTCAGCAACCCCGGGGTGGGCGGGCATGGTGGCGGCTACCTCGAAACCGCCCGTTCAGGTGCCTTCTCGATCGGTGCTGACACCGAGCTGCCGGCCGCCACGGGCAGTTTCGGCGGCCAGGTCTGGACCGCCAAGGTCGACCTGATCGGCCTCACGGGCACCACCAGCGACGTCTGGCTGCGTTTTCGCTACCAGGACAGCACCTTCAACGGCTGGCGCTACCGCCTGACCGATGCGCTGACCGGCGATTGGCAAACCCACGCCGTCAGCTTCGACGCCAGCTGGAGCGACCTGGAAGCCAAGGCCCATGGCTGGCAAACCGACTTCGCCGATGGCTCGGGCAGTGTTGGCTGGGCCCAGACGCTGTCCAAGGTCTACACCACCGAGATCCGCATCGATGGCACCCCGGCCTTGAAGGCGGGCATCGACAACTTCTCGCTGAGTGCTGTGCCCGAACCTTCGAGCTGTGCCCTGGTGCTGGCCGGACTGGGCGTGGCGGCCGCCTTGAAGCGTCGTCGCCGCTGAGCAAGCGCTTGGGCTGACAGCTCAGGGGCCGCCGGTGGCCGCGTGAGCCCCTGCGCTGGTGCCCGTGTCCACGGCGTGGCCGGCCTCCCGCCAGGATTTCATGCCGCCATCCAGCGCCACCGCGCGTTGAAAGCCCATGGTGCGCAGCGTGGCGGCCGCGAGGGTGGAGATGAGCCCCAGCTCGCAATAGACCAGGATGCGCCGGGTCGGGTCCGGCAAGGCCTGGTTCACGCGCAATTCCAGCTGGCCGCGCGGCAAGTGCTGGGCGCCCGGCACGTGGCCTGCTTCAAAGGCATCGCGTTCGCGAACGTCCAGGAGGATGAGGCCCGGATCGCCTGAATCGATGCGCCGCGACAATTCCGCCAGCGACATGAAGGGCACCATGGCCGCGGCTTCGGACAGCATCTGCGCGACGGTCCGGCCCCCGCTCAGGTTGGTCCGCAGGGCCTCGGTGATGTGCGTGGGCATGTTCAGGTTCAGGTTGCCCATCAGGGCGATGAACGCCTCGCGATTCGGCACCTGCAGGCGCGGGTTGCTGGCCAGTTCGTCTCCGATCGTGGTGTGCGTCCGGTTCTTGTACTCATGGGCCGGGTAGACCCGGGTGGCGGGGTCCAGCTTCAACACCTTGCCGAACAGGCTGTCGTAGAGCTCGCCGGAGTGGCCGGTGGGCAGATCGGTGCGGCCGGTGCCGCCGATCAGCAGGGTGTCGCCGGTGAACACGATGCCGTCGGTGAGCAGGCACATCGAATCGGCGGTGTGGCCAGGCGTGTGCAGCACTTGCAGGCGGACCTTGCCCACGGCGACCATGTCGCCCTCGTCCACCCGCATGTCCACCCCGGGTGTCGGCGTGCTCCGGTGCATCACCACCTGGGCCTTGAACTCGGCCGCCACTTGCTGGCGGGCCGAGAAATGGTCGGCGTGCGTGTGCGTGTCGATCACATAGCGGATGCGCAGACCGTCGCGCGCGGCCAGGGCCACGTAGCGGTCGATCTGGCTGACCTCGGGGTCGATCAGCGCCGCCGCGCAGGTGTCGGTGCAGCCGACCAGGTAGGAGCGGCAGCCTCCGGATTCGACCCTCTCCAGGGAGACCACGCGTCCGCCTCGCTCAGCGCGGTTGCTTGGTCACGCGCAGGTAAGGCTTGACGGCCGTCCAGCCTTGGGGGAACAAGGTCTTGGCGTCGTCGTCGGTCACCGAGCCGGCGATGATCACGTCGTCGCCGGGCTGCCAGTTGGCGGGCGTGGCCACCTTGTGCTTGACCGTCAGCTGCATCGAGTCGAGCACGCGCAAAATCTCGTCGAAGTTGCGGCCCGTGGTCATCGGGTAGGTCAGCATCAGCTTGATCTTCTTGTCGGGGCCGATGATGAAGACGGAGCGCACCGTGGCGTTGGTGGCGGCCGTGCGGCCTTCGGACGAGCCCGCTTCTTCGGCGGGCAGCATGTTGTACAGCTTGGCCACGGCCAGGTCGGTGTCACCGATCATGGGGTACTTGACGGCGGCGCCTTGGGTTTCCTCGATGTCGGCGGCCCACTTGCTGTGGTTCTCGACCGGGTCCACGCTCAGGCCGATCAGCTTGGTGTTGCGCTTGGTGAACTCGGGTTCGATCTTGGCCATGTAGCCCAGCTCGGTGGTGCACACCGGGGTGAAATCCTTGGGGTGCGAGAACAGGATGGCCCAGCTGTCGCCGATCCAGTGGTGGAACTGGATGGGGCCCTGCGTGGTCTGGGCGGTGAAATCGGGAGCCGTGTCGTTGATGCGCAGTGACATGATCGTTCCTTGAGAATGTGGGCGGGCGGGACTGGCGACGATCTTACGCACGCGTCATGCCTTGTCAACGACCTGCTGCTGGCGCCACCTCCCCATGGCATCCCCTCTGAAGAAGACCCTCCTTTATGAAGTCCTTGAATTTCCAAGCCGCCATCATCGACCTTGACGGCACCATGGTCGACACCCTCGGTGACTTCGTCGTGGTGCTGCAGCACACCCTGAACGACATGGGCTGCCACCCGATCGAGATCGCCCGGGTGAACCGCGGCTTCATCGAGCTCACGGTCGGCAAGGGCACCGAAGACTTGTTGCGCAGAAGCCTGGCCCACGCCTGGGGCCTGGCCGACGACGATGCCGAGGTGGCGGCCCAGGTGCCCGAGGCTTGGCGGCATTACCAGCAGCACTACACGCGCCTGAATGGCCAGCATGCCGAGGTCTTCCCCGGCGTGGTGGAAGGTCTGCAAAAGCTCAAGGCCGCGGGCCTGCCCCTGGCCTGCCTCACCAACAAGCCCACCGCCTTCGCGCAGACCCTGCTGGAGCGCAAAGGCCTGCGGGGCTTCTTCGACCAGGTGTTCGGTGGCGACGCCTTCGAGCGCAAGAAGCCCGACCCCTTGCCCTTGCTCAAGACCTGCGAAGCCCTGGGCACCTTGCCTGCCCGCACGTTGATGGTCGGCGACTCCAGCAACGACGCGCAGGCGGCCGGGGCGGCGGGTTGCCCGGTGGTGCTGGTCACCTACGGCTACAACCATGGTGAGCCGATTGACCGGGTGAGTGCGCTGGCCCACATCGCCCGGCTGGACGAGCTGGACCTGGCGCCACCGATCAGTCCAGGGCGTTGAGCACTGGCGGCGCGCGGTAATCCAGCAGCGCGTCCTTCAGGGCTTGCGAGGGCGGGGTCTTGCCCAACCAGGTGCGCAGGATGGCGTTGAAGAACTCCGGGTCCTGGATGGGCAGGCCGGCGGGCTGGTCGTTCACGAAGAACACCGTGCCGCGCTTGGGCACCCATTCGATGGCGAAAGAGTCGCCTGGCGACATGCGCTTGATGCGCGAAAACTGCTCGCCCATGGTGCGGATGGCGGGGATGAGTCCGAAGAACTGGGTGCGGGTGCTGTTGTTCTCGACGCCGGTGGTGATGAGTTTGCCCAGCTCGTCGATGCGCATGCCCTGCAGCATCACGAAGCGCAACTGCTTTGGCCCGGGCATCGACAGGACCACATCGGCCTGGCTGCTCTTCTTGGGAACATACAGCGCCACGGTGTAGATCTTGGCCACGGCGCGGTAGCTGATGCCGCTGCCATTGAGCACCAGGGGGGCGCCTTCCACCTTCAGCGATGCCGGGTAGTGGATGCCGGCCAGATCGGCGTTCTGGGCTTGCACCACCGGGGCCAGCATGCTGAGCGCCAGTCCCAGGCCCGACAACAACATCTTCGAATACTTCGACAACATAGTGCTCTTCCGTGCGTCCAACTGACACTGCAGGGTCAAGGGGATCTTAATCTTGCAGCGCTTCTGCAAGATGGGGTAATGCCCTTGAATCAGGGTAGGCCCTGCTAAACTGAATCGATGTTCATGACGCGCAAACTGATCAAGGGGTCGCACGACCGGGGGGCTTGGCCCTGGCGGTGTTCGGCCGTCTCCATCCAGTGGGCCGCGTCTGCATCGTCGCATCATAGGCGGTGATCCGCGCGATCACTGGGCCCCCAAGAGGGTGTTTGCAGGCCAGTGTTGTTACACAACGCTTCCGCGGCAGCCCCATCCCCATCTGATCCGACACGCTGAGTTCATCCCACATGATCACTGAATCCGAATTCCAGGCGCTGGCCGCCGCGGGCCACAACCGCATTCCCCTCGTCGCCCAGGCCCTGGCCGACCTCGACACCCCGCTGTCGCTCTACCTGAAGCTCACGCGCGGCTCGCCGCACAGCTTCTTGCTGGAATCTGTGGTGGGAGGTGAGCGTTTCGGCCGCTATTCCTTTGTGGGACTGCCCGCCCGCACCCTGGTGCGCGCCACCGGCCGCCACGTCGAGGTCGTGACCGACGGTCAGGTGGTCGAGTCCGCCGAAGGCAACCCGCTCGACTTCATCGCCGCTTACCAGGCACGCTTCAAGGCGGCCATCCCCAAGGGCCTGCCACGCTTTTGCGGTGGCCTGGCAGGTTACTTCGGTTACGAGGCCGTGCGCCACATCGAACCGCGCCTGTCCAAGGTTCAGAAGCCCGGGGGCATCGGCACGCCCGACATCCTGCTCTTGCAGTGTGAAGAGCTGGCCGTGATCGACAACCTGGCCGATCGCCTGTATTTGATTGTCTATGCCGACCCGGCCCAGCCTGGCGCTTACGCCCAGGCCAGCGCGCGCTTGCAGCAGCTCAAGGCGCTGCTGAACGAAACCGTGGTGGCGCCTTCGATCGAGGCGGGCGAAGCGCAGCCCGTCGAGCGCGAGTTCGACAAGGCCGACTACCTGGCCGCCGTGCTGCGCGCCAAGGACTACATCGCGGCGGGCGACATGATGCAGGTGCAGGTTGGCCAGCGCCTGAAAAAGACCTTCAAGGCCCACCCGCTGAGCCTGTACCGTGCCCTGCGCTGCATCAACCCCAGCCCTTACATGTACTACTACGACATGGGCGATTTCCAGGTCGTGGGCGCATCACCTGAGATCCTGGTGCGCCAGGAGCAGGGCGAAGACGGGCAGAAGATCACCATCCGCCCCCTGGCCGGCACGCGCCCGCGCGGTGCCACGCCCGAGCTCGACAAGGCCCTGGAGGTCGAACTGCTGGCCGACCCGAAAGAGCGCGCCGAACACGTCATGCTGATCGACCTCGCGCGCAACGACATTGGCCGCATCGCCAAGACGGGCAGCGTCAAGGTGACCGACGCCTTCGTGGTTGAGCGCTACTCGCACGTCATGCACATCGTCAGCAATGTCGAAGGCCTGTTGAAAGACGGCATGACCGCGCTCGACGTGCTCAAGGCCACCTTCCCGGCCGGCACGCTGACCGGTGCGCCCAAGATCCGCGCCATGGAAATCATCGACGAGCTGGAGCCCGTGCAGCGCGGCATTTACGGCGGTGCCGTGGGCTATTTGAGCTTCGGCGGCGACATGGACGTGGCCATTGCCATCCGCACCGGCATCGTCAAGGACCAGGTGCTGTACGCGCAAGCGGCGGCGGGCGTGGTGGCCGACTCGGTGCCCGAACTGGAGTGGAAGGAAACCGAGGCCAAGGCGCGCGCGCTGCTGGCCGCGGCCGAGATGGTCGAAAAAGGCCTCTGAAAACCCTGCCTGCCTGGCGGGCGCGGCGTCGCGCCTCAGGCCGTGGCGCGTGCACGCCCCAGCGCTGCCCTGGCCCGTATCCAATCCTGGGCCGGGCTTTCGATGAAGCGGTAGCTCAGGGTGGCGATCAGGTAGGTCACGCCCAAGTAGCCCAGCAACCACCACGGGCTGTGCGCCGGCAGATCCGCCGGGTGGTGGATGAACACCAGTGCCGCCAGCAGCTGCAGCGGAAAGTGCCACAGGTAGCTGGAATACGTCATGTTGCCCAGTCCGACGATGGCCCGCGTGACACGCGCCGACCGGGGCTTGACCCAGTGCAGCAGCGCAATGATGGCGATGGGTGTCAACAAGGCCACGAAGTACATGGGGCGCAGCGCGCCGATCACCGCCAAGGCCAGGGCGGACACCAGCAGCGCCAGCGCCGCGCTCAGGGTGGGCCAGCGGGCGTCGGGCGACAGCCGCTGGAAGGCATCGTTGGCCAGGCTGGTCAGCGCCCCCAGGTAGAAGAAGAACACGCAAAGCACCACCGGGTGCGTCGTCAGCTTGAGCGCGTACACGGCGCCTGAGCCCGCGATCATGGCCAGCACCATCCACAGCTTGGTCACGCCCAGGCGGCACAGGCCGTAGAACAGGGCGTAGACCAGGATCTCGACCGAGATGCTCCAGATCGGCCCGTTGTACGACCAGTTGATGCCCGGCCGCCAATCGCTCGCCATGAACAGCTGCAGCACGAAGTGCGAGGCGTCCTGGTTGGGATAGACGAAGCCCGGGCTGGCGTTGATGGCTTGGTAACGCCAGGACATCACCGCCACGATCAGCAAGGTCAGCAGGTGCAAAGGGTAGAGCCGAGAAAACCGCAGCAAGGCGAATTTGGAAAAAGGCACCGAACCCTGGGCCACCGGCCGCGCGTATTTCCAGAAAAAGATGAAGCCCGACAGGCACCAGAAGGCCTGCACGCTCAAGTAGCCGTACAGGTAAAACGGCTGGAGCCAGTCGTACAGCGGCTGGGCCGAGGTCTCGAAGCCCACCGGCTGCCCGTTGACGTAATAGAAATGCTGGTAGTGCCACAACAGGATGGGCAGGGTGCAGGCGAATCGGGCCAGCTCGATGCCGATCAGCGGGTGGGGGTTGGCGGGCTGGGAGCTCATCCCCCGATGTTGACATAGAAGGTTTCACGCGCCTGCGCGAGCGCAACCCAGGCCGGAATGGCTAAAATGAACCCCATGCGTGTGTTCTTGTCCACCTCAGCAGACCTCTATCGTCAGCGTTGGCGTAAGCCAAGCACCTGACCGACCTATGGCGCCCGCTTCGGGCGCGCCCTCATGAAATCAATAGGATAGAGCGCACATGTTGCTGATGATCGACAACTACGACAGTTTCACGTTCAACCTGGTCCAGTATTTCGCCGAGCTGGGCGAAGAAGTCCGCGTGGTGCGCAACGACGAAATCACGCTGGATGAAATCGCCGCCCTGAAGCCCGACCGCCTGGTGCTGTCGCCCGGCCCCTGCTCGCCCGCCGAAGCCGGTGTGTGCGTGCCCGCCCTGCAACGCTTCACCGGCCAGCTGCCCATCCTGGGCGTGTGCCTGGGCCACCAGGCCATCGGCGCCGCTTTGGGCGGCAAGGTGATCCGCGCGCAGACGCAGATGCACGGCAAGACCAGCGTCATCAGCACCGACCAGAAGGGCGTCTACAAGGACCTGCCCGACCACTTCACGGTGATCCGCTACCACTCCCTGGCGATTGAAAAATCCAGCCTGCCTGACTTCCTGGAGATCACCTCCAGTTCAGAAGATGGCGAAATCATGGGTGTGCGCCACAGAGGCCCGCAGACCGACAAGAACTTCGCGCCCCTGGAAGGTGTGCAGTTCCACCCGGAGTCCATCCTGACCGAGCACGGCCACGCGATGCTCAAGAACTTCCTGACCATGTGAGGTGCCGGGCATGACCATGATCACCGACACCCAGGCGCTGCAGCGCGTCATCGAACACCGCGAAATCTTCCATGACGAGATGCTGGGCCTGATGCGCCGGATCATGCGTGGCGAGATGTCGCCCGTGGTCATGGCGGCACTCATCACCGGCTTGCGCGTCAAGAAGGAAACCGTGGGCGAACTCGCCGCCGCCGCCCAGGTGATGCGCGAGTTCTGCACGCCCGTGGTGGTTCAGGACACCGCGAACCTTGTCGACCTGTGCGGCACGGGTGGCGATGGCGCCCACACCTTCAATATCTCGACCACGGCGATGTTCGTCGCTGCCGCCGCCGGCGCGCGTGTCGCCAAGCACGGCGGGCGCAGCGTGTCGTCCAGCACGGGCAGCGCCGATGTGCTCGAAGCCCTGGGCGCCCGCATCGACCTGACGCCCGAGCAGGTGTCGCGGTGCCTGGCGGAAACCGGGGTGGGTTTCATGTTCGCGCCCAATCACCATGGCGCCATGAAACACGCCGCGCCCATCCGCAAGGAGCTGGGCGTGCGCACCCTGTTCAACATCCTCGGCCCGCTGACCAACCCCGCCGGCGCGCCCAACCAGCTCATGGGTGTTTTCCACCGCGACCTGGTCGGCCTGCAGGCGCGCGTGCTGCAACGCCTGGGGTCGAAGCACGTCCTGATCGTGCACGGCTGCGATGGCCTGGACGAAATCACCCTGTCTGGCGAGACCTGGGTGGCCGAGTTGAAAGACGGCGAGGTGCGCGAATACACCGTGCACCCCGCGCAGTTCGGCCTGGCCGAGCACGACGGATCGGCCCTGAAGGCCGTCAACCGCGAGGCCTCGCTCGCCACCGTGCGCCGGGTGCTGGACAATGAGCCGGGCCCGGCCCGTGACATCGTGCTGCTCAACGCCGCCGCCGCCTTGCTGGCCGCCAATGTGGCTGATTCGCTGAGCGATGGCGTTCACCGCGCCCGCGAGGCCCTGGCCAGTGGCCGGGCGGCGCAGGCCTTGTCCCGATTCGTGCAGACCACGCAAGGCTTTTGACCATGTCCGACATCCTCAAGCAAATCGTCGCGGTCAAGCACCAGGAAATCGAACGGGCGCTGAAGCACCAGTCCCTGGCGGCCGTGCGCGCCGAGGCCGAGGCCAGAAACCACGACCTGGCCGATGTGCGCGACTTCGTCGGTGCCGTGCGCGCCAAGATCGCGGCGGGCCAGGCCGGCATCATCGCCGAGGTCAAGAAGGCCAGCCCCAGCAAAGGCGTGCTGCGCGAGCACTTCGTGCCCAGCGACATCGCGGTCAGCTACGAAAAACACGGCGCCGCCTGCCTGAGCGTGTTGACCGACGAGCAGTTCTTCCAGGGCCGGGCCGCCTACCTGCAACAGGCCCGTGCCGCCTGCCAGCTGCCCGTGCTGCGCAAGGACTTCATGGTCAGTGACTACCAGGTCTACGAGGCCCGGGCCATGGGGGCCGACTGCATCCTGCTGATCGCCGCCTGCCTGGACGATGCGCAGATGGCTGATCTGGAAGCGTGTGCTCACTCACTCGGCATGGCCGTGCTGGTGGAAGTCCATGATGGCGAAGAGCTGGACCGTGCCTTGCGCCTGAAGACGCCACTCGTCGGCATCAACAACCGCAACCTGCGCACCTTCGAGGTCACGCTCGACACCACCGTGGGCCTGCTCCCCAACATGCCGGCCGACCGCGTGCTGGTCACCGAATCCGGCATCCTGGGTCGGGCCGACGTGCAGCGCATGCGCGGCGCCAACGTCCACGCCTTCCTGGTGGGCGAAGCTTTCATGCGCGCCCCCGACCCTGGCGCCTCGCTGGCCGAGCTGTTCGCCTGATGCCGGCCGACCTCTTTGGCGAGGTGGCGGGCGCCGAGGCCCCTGCCGGCAACCGGCTGCGCAGCTCTCTGAACGATTGCTTCGACGCCGTGCCTGACGACTGGCGCGGGCTGACGGATGCTTTTCGCCACGGTGCCGTGGGCCAGGCCTTGATCCAGCGTGTCGAGCAGCGCCGCCTGGCGGGCGACACCATCTACCCCGGCGATGTGTTCGCGGCCTTGAGGCTGACCCGCCGTGCGCAGGTGCGCGTGGTCATCCTGGGCCAGGACCCGTACCACGGCCCCAACCAGGCTCACGGCTTGGCGTTCTCGGTGCTGCCGGGCGTGAAGGTGCCGCCCAGTTTGCGCAACATCTACAAAGAGATCCAGCGTGACCTGGGGCTGGCGCCGCCCTCGCATGGCTGCTTGCAAACCTGGGCGCGAGAGGGCGTGCTGCTGCTCAACACGACCTTGACCGTGGCCGAAGCCGAGGCCGCCAGCCATGCTGGTTGGGGCTGGGACGTGCTGACCGACCTGCTCATCGCCGCGGTGGCGCAGGACGTGGGGCCCAAGGTGTTCATGCTGTGGGGCGCCCATGCCCAGCGCAAACGCGCCTTGATCGAGGGACACGGGCAAAAGCACGAACTGCTGCTCAGCAACCACCCGTCGCCCTTGTCGGCCACGAGGGGCCCGGCGCCCTTCATCGGCTGTGGCCACTTTGGCGCGGCCCGGGATTTCTGGGCCCGGCAGGGCGTGGCGCTGGATTGGTCCTTGCCTCCGGTGGTGACGCCGTGAACGTCGGGCCAGCGGTGGCCCGGAATCAGCGGAAGTAGTAGACGCCCAGCACCCCGAAGTGGCTGCCGTCGAACTTGGTGCCGTAAGTCTTCGAGGTGTAGTCCTCGTTCACGTAGCGCACCTTCAGGCCCACGCTGGGGGTGATGGCGTACTCGCCTTCCACGATCCAGCCGACCGAGCTCTTGAACTTCTGGTCGCTGCCGAACCCGACGCCTGCGTCGACGCCGTTGTAGCGCACGCCATTGGTCTTGCGAATGCCGCCAGCGAAGGCCCATTTCTCATTGGCATGCCACTGCACGAGGAATTCGAGTGGAAGGCGCGAGAAATCGACCGAGCCATTGTCGGCGTCGGAGCGGTCGGTGTGGTACGCGACCACGCCCTGCAGGGAGATGTCGGTCCCGACCATGCGGAAGTCCAGGCCCGCCCGCAAGTCGATCAGACCACCAGCGTGGAGGTTTTCGGTGTCGCCATTGACGCGGGTGATGGCGCTGCTGTTGACCTTGTCGCCGCCCGCCGTCAGGCCGCCGCCCAGAAAAGGGCTCCATTCACCGGCCCAGCAAGGCGCGCCGAACAGGCCAGACGACGCGGCCGCCAGGGCCAAGACTGTTTTTTTCAAGGAAAACTCCCGTTATCTCGGTGTTACAGATGGCAACGACCGTTCAATTATCCGCTCAGATGAGGGGGCGCGTAATACTGGGGTTTCCCCGACAATTCGGGCAGGAAAGGTTGTCCGTTTAATGAATCTGCAAGGGTTGCCAGATCATGATCTTTTCGATCTTCGTTCAACTTTGCAAATTCAAAGCCAGCCGATTCAACGCTCGCAAAGCAGAAAGTTGCCATGTCGCTTACAGCCGGTGAAGTTCTCCAGCCCGTGAGCACCCTTGGGGTGGTCATCGTCAATTACCGGACGTTCGACCTGACCGTGCAGTGCGTGCGCTCGCTGCTCGAACACCAGATCGCAAAGCCAGCGGACATCGTGGTGGTGGACAATTTTTCCCCCGATGGCTCTGGTGAGCGCCTCAAGGCCGCCTTGTCGGAGCAAGGCGTTCGGGTGATCCTCTCGGGCCGCAATGGTGGTTTCGGGGCGGGCGTGAACTTGGGCGTGGCGGCCTCCCACACCGACCTGGTGCTGGTGCTCAACCCCGACACGTATTTCCTGAGCAACACCGTGGACGTCATCCAGCGCCTGTTCGACCAGCAGCCCAAGGTGGGCGTGGCCGGACTGAAGCTGATCAACCCGGATGGCAGCCTGCAGTATTCGGCCCGGCGTTTCTATTCGCTGCCCGACATCCTGGCGCGACGCACCTCCTTGGGCAAACTGGGCCCGATGCGCCGCCTGGTCAAATCCCACCTGCTCAAGCGCAACTGGCGCGAAGGACCATTCGAGGCCGATTGGGTGATGGGCACGGGTTTTGTCGTGCGCCGCACCGCCTTCGAGCAGGTGGGCTGCATGGACGAGGGCTACTTCCTGTATTTCGAGGAAGTCGATCTGTGCGCCCGCATGTGGGTCGGCGGCTGGTCGGTCATGGCCGTGCCCCAGGTCGAGCTGGTGCACGAACACCAGCGGCACAGCCAGGCAGGCATCTGGTCCACCTCCGGCAAGACGCACCTGCGCAGCATGTTGCGCTTTTTCGTCAAATTCGGCGTGCCCTGGGTCTGGCGTCCGAGCCGCTCGGCGATGGGCAAGGCTTACCTGCAGTGGCGACGCCAGTTCGTCGAGACGCCCCGCATCAAGCAGCCCGACGCGTCGGCATGACGGCGGACCGAATTTCCGTCGCCCGCCCTCTTATGATGCGGTCACGCGCCGGTGCCAGGCTCGCCGCCCGTGGCCCCTCTCCTGATCCGTCCTTTGCTTTCAAGGCCTTGCGCCGTACGCCATGAAGCTCTTCGTTCTGCTGCTCAGCCTGTGTCTTGCCGCCTGCTCGCCCTTGGGCAACCTGCAGACTTCCCACGGTAGCGTGGTCAATGCCAGGCAACTGAATGACAGTGAAATTGCCCGCATGGCCAAGCTGCCGACCCGCATCTATCCCGGCGACACCTTGCGCATCGTGCGCGACTCGCAGGACGCGGTGTCGCTGGACTTGCGCAACCTGGTCGAGGACAGCCAGGCGCAGATTTATGTGGTGCGTTCGGATGGCAGCTTTTCATACCGCTATGCCGGACGTGTGGAGGCGGCGGGCAAGACCCCCGATGAAGTGGCGCAACTGATGCGCTCGCGCCTGGAGGTCTACTACCGCGAGCCTGGGGTGACGGTCAACATCGTCTCATCGCCCAGCAGCAAGGTGGTGATCGGCGGCTCTGTGAATGCGCCGGGTCCGCTGGACATGTCGGCCGTGGCCACGCTGGAGCAGGGCATCTTCGCCGCGGGTGGGTTCACCCCGACGGCCGACACGCGCTATGTGGCCTTGCTGCGCCTGGACGAGCAGTCGCGCTACCAGTTGTATTTCCTGGATTTCACCCGTCTATTGCTGCCCGAAGACCCCGCGGCGGGGCGGCCCACGCTGGCCTTCCAGCGTGGCGATGTCCTGTTCGTTCCCAAGTCGGCCGTGGGGCGCATGGGGGACGGTGTCGATGCCTACATCAATCAGTTGTTGCCTTTCACCCGCTCAATGGGTTTGAGCTACAGCTGGGGCGAGACCAAGGTCAAATGAACAAGAAAGCCGTCCGCCAAACATCATGATCGATATTCGTTCTTTCCGGGACATCGTCCGGCTGTTCTACATCTTTCGCCGCCAGTTCTTCATCGCGCTGTGGGTCACCGTGGCGCTGATCGTGCTGGGGGCGTTCTTGTGGACGCCCAAGTACGCCTCCGAGGCGCGCTTGCTGGTCAAGCCCGGCCGCGAGAACCTCACGGTGCCCATCGACGTGACCGACCGCGCGACCTACGCGCCGCAAATCAGCCAGCGCGATCCCATCATCGACGAAGAGAAGATGCTGACCGGGCGTCCGGTGGTCACGCAGGTGGCGCGGCTGTACCTGCCGGAGCTGCAGCTGCCGGCCGAAGCGCCGCCGGGCTTCAAGAACGCGCTGAAGTACCACCTCAAGAAAGCCGTGAACGCGGTGCGCGACGGCATCCGCTCGTTCACGGTGCTGTTGGGCCTGTCCGAGGCGCAGAGCGAGGAAGACCGCCTGGCCAGCCGGCTCGAAGACGCCTTCACCGTGACGCACGGCCCCGGCTCCAATGTCATGGAATTGCGCTTCGCCTGGGGGGACGCGGTGCTGGCGCAACGCATCATGAAGACCTGGGTCAAGGTCTACACCGACGAACGAACGCTGGTGTTGGGCCGCAAGACACTGGTGCTCTTCTACGACAACAAGGTGCGCGACACCGACCAGCAGATCGACTCGATCAAGAACCAATTGCGCGGGCGCCTGGACCAGATCAATGGCATCAGCGCCGAAGAACGCCTGACCGCGATCACCAAGCGCCTGAACGACTTGCGCACGCGCCAGTCCGAGCTCCTGGCCGAGCGGTCGGCGCTGGAGCAGGGCGCGGCCTACGCGGCCGGTCGGGCCAAGAGCCTTTCCAAGGAAACAGTGGCCGAGCGTGACGTGGGCTATGGCCCGGCCTGGCTGGCCCTGAGCAACCAGCTGGCGGAGCTGAAACGCCAGCGCGCCGAGGCTCTGCGGGTGTTCAAGGAAAGCGCGCCGGCCATCCAGGCGCTCAATGAAAGCATCGCCTCGCTGGAATCGCAGCTGAAGAGTGAAGACCGCCCCATGCAGCGTGGTGAAAAGCGCGGCCCCAACGAGTTGAGCACCCTGCTGGCGCGCAACGAGCTTGAAAAAGCCGTGCGCCTGCGCGAGATCCTGTCGCTGACCGAGGCCTTCAACAAGGAGCGCGACGAGCTGGTGGCGGCCCGCCAGCAGGTGCTGTCCAAGGAGCCCGAATTGGCCCGCCTGGAGCAGGCCCTGACGGTGGCCGAGCGCAGCCGCCTGCTTTACCTCGACAGCCTGGAGAAGGCCCGCATCGACCAGGCCCTCGACGACAACCGCATCAACAACATCGCCATCATCGAGGACGCCACCTTCAACCCGTCGCGTGCCTCGCCCAAGAGCCTGGTGTTGCTGGCGCTGGCCTTGCCGGCCGGGGCCATCGTCGGCCTGCTGGTGATCTACCTGTATTCGGTCATGGACCAGCGCATCCACGACGGTGGCCGCATCGAGGCACGCTTCGGCGTGCCGCTGTGGAGCACGGTGAAAGACATCTCGGGCGGCGCCGAAGACAACGATTTCCACGCCAGCCTGCACCGCATCTACGGGACCTTGCCGCTGGCCCAAGTGGCCGAGCGTGGCCTGACCGTGGGCCTGGCCTCGTCCCGGTCCGGCGAGGGCGTCAGCTTCATCACCCAGCACCTGCGGCAGGTGCTCCAGGCGCAAGGCCTGGCGGTCGTGGTCGATCCGGCTTCGGGCAAGGCCCAGCCTGGCGAAGTGGCCCTGCTGCAGGCGTCCAACCTGCTCAGCAACCGGCAGGCTTTCCTGTCGCTGGGCAAGGCCGACCTGATCGTGCTGGTGGTCGAAGCCCGCGCCAGCGTGGTGCCCGTGGTGGACAACGCCCTGGGCGTGTTGCGCACGGCCTTCCGCAAGGTCGATGGCGTGATCCTGAACCGCCGCCGCTTCGAAGTGCCGGTCCGCGTGATGCGGTTTTTCCAGAGCTGAGGGGCCTCGACTTGAGACTGGCCCTGTTGTCCCCCCTGCCCCCCGAACAGACCGGCATTGCCGACTATGCCGCGCACTGGCGCCGAGCCGTGAACGCGGCGGGCGTCGAGGTGCTGACACCGTTGCAAGGGCAGCGTCCCATCCAGTCGCGTGAAGACGCGGAACGATGGGTGGCCGAGCGCGACTGGTCCAAGGTCGATGTGGTGCATGCCGAACTGGGCGGCGGCCGCCATGGCGAGTTCTTCGTGCTGAGCGCCCTGGCGGCGCTGCCAAACCGGCCGGCCCTGTCGGCCACCATCCACGACCCCGAGCGCATCGTCTGGCGGCCCGTGAGCGCCTTGTGGCGTGCGCTGGACGAGGCGCCCTGGGTGCCCGGCCTGGTCAGCAAGGTGCTGGCGGTGCTGATCGACCCGCACACGCTGTGGGCCGAGCGTGCCCTGGCCAAGCGGCTGGATGGCCTGGTGGCGCTGACGAACACGGGCGCGCAGCGCTTGGCCAAACGCATGAAGGTGCCGGTGGCCAAGGTGCGCGTCATTCCACATGGCACGCAGACCCTGTCCGCGCAGCCGCTGCCCGAGTTGTCGCCCTTGCGCCTGCTGTACTTCGGCTTCATCTACAGCGGCAAAGGCATCGAGGACCTGGTGGACGCCCTGGGCGCCCTGCGCAAGCAGGAACCCGAGCTGGCAGGCCAGGTGCGCCTCACCATCGCTGGCGGCACCGCGCCCGACATCGCCTTTGGCGCGGGCGGCAGCTACCTCGATGGCCTGCGCCAGCGCGTCGAATCGCAGGGTTTGAGCGAGCAGGTCGGCTGGGAATTCGACATCGATGAACACGACATCGCGGGCCTCATCCAGCGGCACCACCTGATGGTGCTGCCCTACCGGGAGTCGCGCAAGCTGTCGCTGATGGGGCAGATGCGGGGCACCAGCGGCGCCTTGTCCTGGGCCATTGCGGCGGGGCGCGGCGCCATCACGTCCGACGCTCGCGCCTTCGCGGAAGAGATCAGCCATGGCAATGGCGTGGCCTACCCGCAAGGCCAGGTCGCGGCGCTCACCGAGGCCATTGGCGCCGTGCTGAAAGAGCCCGAGAAGGTCAAGCAGTGGGCCAAGGCCGCGTCCTTCTTGAACGAGCAGCGCCTGTGGTCGCGCACGGGCCAGGCCTTCGTCCACTATTTCGAGACCCTGCGTCCCTCCATCTCGCGCACCGTGACGAGCGTGCGTGGCGAGGCCGGACAAATGGTGTCCGGCGGCAAGCGGCCATGACGACGCCCTCCGAACTGCGCCGTGCCCTGGTCGTGGGCGGCGCCACCCTGTCCGCCTTGCCTGCCCAGGCCTTGGGCCTCTGGGGCAAGAAAACACCCGAGGCGATGGCGCTCAAGCCCATGCGCACGGTGATCTGGCGCGATTTCCTGGGCGTCAATGCGCAGTTGCAGTGGTTCGAGCCCGCCATGGCGCGCAAGCAAGTCGAACGCCTGAAAGACCTGGGACTGAATTGGGTGCGCCTGGGCCTGCACTGGATGCTGATGGAGCCCAAGGAAGGCCAGTTCGAACTGGAAGCCATCGACCGCATGATGGCCCTGGTGAAAGACGCCGGCCTGCGCAACATCACCAGTGTGGTGGGCACGCCGCGGTTTGCCTCGGTGGTGGCCAAGGGCGACCGCTACGAACAGTACTTCGACAAGTTCCCGCCGAAAGACCCGGTGCTGTTCGCGCAGCGCATGGTGATGCTGGCCAAACGCTACCCTCAGGTCGATGTCTGGCAGGTCTGGAACGAGCCCAACATCCTCGGCTTCTGGGCGCCCAAGCCCGACCCGGAAGGCTATGGTCGCCTGCTGCTGGCCAGCGTGCAGGGCTTGCGCGCCACGGTGCCGTCCAAGCCCATCGCCATGGCCGGCATGGCCTACTTCAGCGAGATGGCGCCAGGCAATGGCCTGATGATCCAGAAGATGGGCGAGCTGGGCGCCTTCAACCTCGACCTGATCATCGCCTACCACCCGTACACGGCCACGGCCGAGGGTTCCGAAGCCGACCCGCGCGATTTCGTCAAACGCGTGCTGCCCGCCCACCAGTGGTTGCGCAGCGCCAAGGTCAAGCAGATCTGGGCCACCGAATGGGGCTGGTCCAGCTACGACGGCCCGAAGGAAGAGCAGCCCATCGTGGGCGAACAAGGCCAGGCCGACCTGACCCTGCGCCGCCTGGCCCTGATGGCCGCGCTGGACTACGACCGCATCTTTTTGTTCACCTTGTCCGACCTGGACAAGCGCGCCAGCGTGCGGGACCAGCACTACGGCCTGCTGCGCGAGAACGGCGAGCCCAAGCCTGTCTACTTCGCCCTGCAACGCTTCCTGAAGATTTGCGGCCCGCGCATCGAACCTGGCACGCCACCCGCCATCGTTGGCGACCAGCCCGAAGGGCTGATCAGCATCGCCTGGCGCCAGCCCGATGGGCAGAAGCTGTGGATGGTCTGGGCCGACAAGCCAGGCACCGTGCGCCTGAAGGGTGTCGGCCAAGCCACCTTGCACAACCCCTTGAAGGGCAGTCAGCGTGCCTTGAAGGCCGATGCCAAGGGCCAGCTCAGCGTGCCGGTCGACACCAGCCTGCAGATCCTGAGCCACGCATGAAGCCGCTGCGCCTGCTGTGGACCCTGCCCTACCTGCCCTGGCCCATCACCAGTGGTGGCAAGGCGCGCCAGTTCCACCTGCTGCGCGAACTGGCGGGGCGAGGGCACCGCATCACCCTGCTGGTGCAGTCCAAAACGCCGGCCGATGACGAGGTGCGCAAGGTCCTGGCGCCGCTGCTGGAAGAGCTCATCGTGCTGCCACGCCGGCCGCTGCGCCATCCCTTGAGCCTGTGGCTGGCCGCTGCGTCGCCCTTGCCCTTGCTGGCCAGCGTCAATGGCCGTGCACCGGCTTTGTCACAGCGCTTCGCGCAGCTGCTGCAACAGGGCGCATGGGATGCGGTCCAGATCGAGCACAGCTACGGCTTTGAGCCTTTCGCGCTTGAACTGGCGCGTCAGCAACGGCCCTTCATCATCACCGAGCACAACGTCGAGTCGGAGCTGGGCGCGGCCACCTACGGCAAGTGGCCGGCGCCCTTGCGCGGCCTGGCCCGCTACGACCAGTTCCGCGCCCGGCGCTGGGAGCGCGAAGTGCTGTCCCAGGCCGCGGCCATCGTGGCCGTCACGGAGTCCGATGCCGACAAGCTCTCTCGCATCGGCGGCCGCCCGGCCCACGTCGTCAGCAATGGCGTCGACACCCGCGGTTTCGCCCACGTGACACCCGATGCCGCCTCGCGCAGCGTGCTCTTCGTCGGCAACTACGAATACGCGCCCAACGTCGATGCCGTCGAATGGGCCCTCACCGAAGTCTGGCCCCGCGTCTGGTCACAGGCGCCGGATGCGCGTTTTCGCGTCTGCGGGCATGGCTTGCCCGAGGCTTGGCGCCAGCGCTTCACCGACCCGCGCATCGAATGGCTGGGCTACGTGCCCGACTTGACCGAGGTGCAGTCGCGCTCGTCGGCCTTCCTGGCGCCCCTGCGCCATGGCGGCGGCTCCAAACTCAAGGTGCTGGAAGCCATGGCCGCCAGCCTGCCACTCATCAGCACGAACGAAGGCCTGTCTGGCCTGAAAGCCACGCCCGGCCTCCATGCCCGCGTGGCCGACACCCCCGAGGGCCTCGCCCAGGCCATCGTGCAGACCATGGCCGACCCCGTGCAGGCCCGTGCGATGGGCCTGGCCGCGCGGGACCACGTCACGCAGCAGTTCGATTGGGCGCGCGCGGCTGGTCAGCTGGAAGCGGTCTACGAAAGCCTGCAAGCCGCCAGCCAGGAGGCCGCATGACCTGGGGCGCGTCCACGGTGTTCCCGGCGGTCTTGGGGGCCTTGTTTGCCCTGCTGATGCTGTTGGGCGGCGCGCCGCTGGGCATGCTGGCGGCCGTGGCCCTGGCTTTCGCGGTCTTCATCGTCACCCAGCCCCTGCGTGGCCTGCTGCTGTTCTGCCTGCTGGCACCGGCCTTGCCCTGGATGACCATCACCCTGGGCGTGCGCATCACCACCTCCGAAGCCATCCTGGCCCTGACCTGGGTGGGCGTTTTCTTCCAGTGGTGGTCCGGCCGCCTGCCGCCCTGGCCCGACCAACCCGCCGAGCGCGCCATGATGCGCCTCCTGGTCTGGAGCATCGTGCCCCTGATCGCCGGCCAGTTCATGGTGCAGGCCGAAGGCGTGGGCCCGGTCAACTGGGTGCGCTGGTTGCTCAACGTTTCACCCGTCTTCCTGGTGCCCTTGCTGGCGTCCGACGAGCGCAACCGCGATCGCCTGCTGCTGTATTTGTTGCTGGGTTTCGCGGGCCTGCTGGTGATCGCGCTGGGCTTCTTCTTCACCGGCCGTGATCCGATGAGGATGGTCAAGTTCCTGACCACCCTGCAATACGCCCGGCCCGACGCCATCCAGGACATCCTCAGCGCCGACCCGACCCGCATGGCCTCGCCCTGGGTGCACCCCAACTCCACCGGCGGTGCCCTGCTGCTGGGGACGCCCCTGGGCCTGTTCTTCGCCGTCATCCACACCGGTTGGCGCCGCGCCCTGGGCCTGTTCGTGGCCGTGGGCGGCGCGGCCGGCATCGTCTTCAGCGGCTCGCGCGGCGCGCTCTTGTGCATGGGCGTGTTCGTGGTCTGGCTGGCCTACAAGAAGACGCCCTACGCGGGCCGGGGCCTGCTGATCGCGCTCTTCCTGGCGACCGCCCTGCTGGTGCTCTACCCACCCGCGCAGACCCGCTTCGCCTCGCTGTTTTCCTCCAACGACGTCAGCACCGGCGTGCGCTTCGAGGAATACCTGCACTTCCCTGAATCGGTCGCCCGTTACCCGCTGGGCATGGGCTTCAAGGCCGACACGCCGGCCACCGCCAACGGCGTCTACGGCATCTCCAACCTCTGGCTCAATTACTGGTACAAGCTCGGCCTGCCCGGCATGCTGCTCTTCATCGGCGTGACCACGGCCTGGTGGCGCCAGGTGCGCATGTCCGGCGACTTCAAGGTCATCGACCAAAGCAACGCCATGCGCATCGCCACCGTCGGCACAGTCCTTGCGGCCTTGGCCACCGGGTTCATCGACCACTACTTCAGCTTCACCCAGGTTCTGATCTCGCTGTTCTGGTTGATCCTGGCCATCAGCCTGCAGACCGCCAAGGCGCGCTCATGAAACACCGCATCCTCCACAGCACCAACCTGCGCCCCCGGCTGCCCGAATACGCGGCCCGCCTGAAGGCCGACCCGGCCCAACTCGAAGCCGCCTACGACTGGGGCTTGCAGAACGACCTCTTCTTCGAATCCAAAGGCAAGGGCCCGGAAGACGTGGTGCTGCACATCTGCTCACTGGACATCCGCAAGCGCATCCCCCACCCGCTGGCGCGCGATCTGTTCGTGATGCTGTTCGATGAAGTCCCCGGCCGCAAGGTGCCCGACTACGGTCGCAACTGGCCCACCATCGTTGACCGCCTGCGCCGCCTCTGGGAACAGATCTACAACATCGTCATCAACAAGATTCCCAGCCACAACGTGCGCCTGGCCTGGTTGCGCCTGGGCGGCGCCAAGATCGGCAAGGGCTCCAGCATCTGGCGCAACACCGAGGTGCTGGGCGTCGAAAGCCTCGTCATTGGCGACGACACCTGCATCGGCTGGCATTGCCAGATCGACGCGCGCTCCGGCCTGACCATCGGCAACCACGTGGCCATCGCCTCGCACGTGCTGATCGTGGCCGGCGGGCACGACCTGGACGCGCCCGAGTTCTGGTCCGTCTCCGCCCCCGTGCGCATCGACGACTACGCCTGGATCACCTCGCGCGCCATCATCCTGCCCGGCGCCCACATCGGCGAAGGCGCGGTGGTGTCGGCCAACACGACGGTCGGCAAGAAGGTCGAGCCCTACGCCATCGTGGCCGGGCAGGGCGGCAAGACCGTGGGCACCCGCGCCCGTGGCCTGAACTACAAGGTGGGCGCCAAAGGCTTGTTCACCTTGCTGCACTGAATTGAAGGCGCGCTGACCATGCTCGGCTCGGCCGGACTCCTCACCCTGGTGACCCTGCTGGGCCTCGTCGCCGGCCTGGGCCGCGAATGGCTGCTCGTGGCCTCGTGGGGCGCTGGCGCGCGCACCGATGGTTTCCTCATCGCGCTGTTCATTCCCGAGGCGATTCGCATCATCCTGGCCGGTGGCCTGCTGTCGTCCGCCTGGATGGCCCTGTATCAGGAGCGCAACGAACCCGAGCGCGTGGCTTGGCTGGGCCGCGCGACTTTCAGCGTGGGCCTGCTTGGCTTCGCGCTGGCCTTGGTCTTGTCCCTGGGCGCGCCCTGGTGGGTCAGGCTCGTGGGGCCTGGCCTGGCGCCGGAGCTCCGGCCCATCACGCAAGAGGCCTTGCGGATCCTGGCCTGGACTGTGCCCGGCCTGCTCCTCCAAGCCCTGTGGAGCGTGCCACTGCAAGCCCGGGGCCGGTTCCTGCTGGCCGGCCTGTCGTCCCTGGTTTACAACCTGCCGGTGGTCATCTACCTGGCCCTGCACCAGTCGCTGTCTGCCGAACCGGCCCTGGCCTGGGCTTTCGTGGCCGGCGGCCTGGCCACCGCCTTGCTCATGGTCCCCGCGGTCCGCGCCCATGGCCTGGCAATGGGGGCGATGCGCTGGCACGCGCCCACGGTGCGTGAGCTGTCGAGCCGCATCGGGCCCTTGCTCGGCAGTGCCCTGATGGGACAGGGCCTGATGCTGCTGGAGCGCATGGTCGCTTCCTACCTGGGTGAAGGCGTGGTCACGGTGCTCAACCTGGCGCGCAAGCTGGTCAACCTGCCGCTGGTGGCCCTCATGTCGGTCAACCAGGTCCTGCTGGGCCTGATGAGCAAAGGCGGCGGTGCCGACCGCCTGCCCTTGTTGCGCCAAGGCCTGGCCCTCAACACCCTGGTCACCACGCCGGCGGCCGTCGGCCTGTTGCTGGCGGCCCAGGCCATCGTCACCTTGCTGTTCCCCAAGGTGCAGGGCACCGACATCCTCGCGCCGCTACTAGGGTGGTACGCCGTGGCCCTGGTGCTGGCGGGCTGGAACACCCTGCTGGCCCGCTACAACTACGCGGCCGGTGACACCCGCCTGCCATTCGTCTGCGAGACCTCGGGCAACCTGGCCCAGGCTGTCACCTTGCCCTTGCTGGCCTGGTTGTACGGTGCCCAGGGCATGGCCATGGCCCTGTTGCTGGGCGTGGTGGTCAATGGCGGATTGCTCCTGCATTTCAACCGGCTGTGGACCAGCGTCCGGCTGTCCACGCTGGTGTTGGCCGGCGCGCTGTCGCTGGGGCTGAGCGCCGCTTTCCTGCTGCCGCTGTGGCCCGCCGCCCCGGTGATCCGCCTGGCCGCGTCGGCCGGTGCCGGCCTGTGCTGCCTCATGGCCCTGGCCGCCTGGTTGCGTCCTTGGAAACCCGTCCCCGCATGAACCGCGACAACAATTTCGACCTGCTTCGCCTGATCGCCGCCGCCGGGGTCATGGCCCTGCACGTGGTGGACCTGTCGCGTGAGCCTTCGCTGTCTTTCCTGCTCTGGGCCGACACCAAGATCGCCCTGGCGACCTTCTTCGTCATCAGCGGCTACCTGGTCTTCATGAGCTGCGAACGCACGCCCTCTTTGCGTGACTACGCCGGCAAGCGCCTGCGCCGCATCGTGCCGGCCTACGCCGCCGTGATCCTGGCTTGCGCCTTCCTGGGGGGGCTGATCAGCGCCCTGCCAGCTTCGGCCTACTTCGGCAAGGCCTGGGTGCACTACCTGATCGCCAACCTGAGTTTCCTGAACTTCCTGCAGCCCAGCCTCCCGGGCGTTTTCACCAACAACCCGATGCCTGGCGCGCCCGTCAATGGGGCCTTGTGGACGATCAAGGTCGAGCTGATGTTCTACGCGGTGGTGCCCGTCATCGTCTGGCTCACGCGGCGTTTTGGCCACCATCTGGTGCTGGGCCTGGGCTTCCTGGCGGCCTGCCTGTGGTGGGGCGGCTTCATGCACCTGGCCTACAGCACGGGCAAGACCGGGTTTTTCGAAGTGGCCAAGCAGATGCCTGGCCAGCTGATGTTCTTCCTGCCCGGCGCCTGGTGCTATTGCGAGCGCGACAGGCTGCGCCGCCTGGGCTGGCGCTTGGGCGCCATCGGTCTGCTGCTGTTGCTGCTGGCCTACCAATGGGACCAGACCCGTCCCACCTTCGGCGTCTTCCTCTACCCGCTGGCCTTGTCCGCCTGCGTTTCGTGGGCGGCACACAACCTGCCCTACCTGGGTTCGGTCACGCGGCACGGCGACCTGTCGTACGGCGTCTACATCCTGCATTTCCCCATCATCCAGACCCTGGTGCAGTTCGGCGTGTTCAAGACCTCGCCCATGGGGGGGCTCGCCCTGCTGCTGGTGCTGGTGACCGGCCTGGCCTGGGCATGCTGGCACTTCATCGAGGCGCCCATGCTCTGGCGCAAACCCGCCTTGCGGCCAGTCCCCGCCTGATGGATTTGCACAAATTCGGGGCTTGCTTGATGCAGTGCTCGCTTCTGTGATATAATCTAGGGCTTGCCTCGGAGGGGTGGCCGAGTGGTTAAAGGCAGCAGACTGTAAATCTGCCCGCTTATGCGTACACAGGTTCGAATCCTGTCCCCTCCACCAAGGCAAACAAAATCACGTGATCGTGAATCACTCCCGGGCGGGAGTAGTTCAATGGTAGAACCTTAGCCTTCCAAGCTAATGACGCGGGTTCGATCCCCGTCTCCCGCTCCAAGTCGCGGTTCTGTCATGGTTCGCGTGCTAAACTCGTCGTCTTCCCGAATTTTGGGATGATTGCGGTCGACACTGGTGTGGGTGGGGTGTGCAAATGCCAAATGCTGCGCCCAGACCCGTGTCGATGCCCATGTGGCTCAGTGGTAGAGCACCCCCTTGGTAAGGGGGAGGTCGGCAGTTCGATCCTGCCCATGGGCACCACACCTTTCTTCTTCAATTCTCTCGGCTTGATGCAAGCCGCCAGGAGCGCGAAACATGGCAAAAGGCAAGTTCGAACGGACCAAGCCCCACGTCAACGTGGGCACGATCGGTCACGTTGACCACGGCAAGACCACGCTGACGGCAGCGATCACCACGGTGCTGGCC
>NZ_JBOHHL010000020.1:0-81570 GCF_050725395.1 Aquabacterium sp.
GAACCGCGCTGGCAGTGGTCCCAGCTCAGGCGAGGCAGTTCCTGCTTGACCATGACCAAGCCCTGCTTGTCGGTGCGGCCCGACCACACCGGCTCGCCCAGGCAATCCGAGATCTGCACCTGCGCCCCTTCCACCGGCTTGCCTTTGTCCAGCGTCGTCACCCACACCATCGAGTTATTCGTGCTCGTCTTGAAATGCACACCCAGGTTGGTCACCAGCACGCTGGTGCGCACGTACATGGGCGCATCGCGGTCCAGCAAGGCCTGGCCCAGCTTGGCCGACGCCACCTCGACCACGTGGAAGCCCGGGTGGCTCATCGGGATGCCGATCACCTCAAAAGGCCGCGGTTCGGTCTTGGCATCGCTGGACGGCAAGCTCAGTTTCTTCGCGCCAGACTCGCGGTTGAGCAAACTCACCGTGCGCGTCTGCACCACGTCGGGCGGATCTTCGTTGCCCTCGTCATCCGACACGTCTTCGCCATAACGTTTCGCCTGGCGTGCCGGTTTGGCCTTCTTGACCGGCGGTGGCAGCTTGATGCCCAGCTCCGACTGCACCTCGGCGCGCGGCAAGCGGCCTTCGTTGTAGCGCTTGACCTTGCCCAGCCATTCGATGATGGCGCGGTCGTCGGCCAGCTTCAAATCACGCACGGCGCCGCCTGGTGTGGCCAGGCCCTTCACCTTCAAATCGCCTTCGATGCGGCGCACCGTCAAAGGCAGCATGGGCTCGGCATTCAGCTCCAGGATGCCGAAGGTGGCGGCCGGGAACTTGGCCAGCGCTGGCGCCTCCGCTGTGCGCGTCTTCAAGGGAAAGGCGCTGGCGTTGCTCAGCACACGGCCCGCGTCATCGCGCAGGTCGGCGGGCAACTCGATGCGGACATCGGCACTTTCAGGCAAGGGCCCTTTGAACTCGACAGCGCTGACGCCGCTCTCGGACGGATCGATGCCCACCTCGCCCTGGTTGCGGCTGAACAGGTGGAAGAACTTTCGGACGCCGTTCTGCACCACCGACAGCAGTTGTTCCTTGGTCTCGCCACGCTGCTGCTCGACCTCGGGCTTGTGCGAGCCATCAGGCGCGACCAGCACGATGCGCTCGGCCAGCTTGCGCGGCACGGGCGATGAAAACTCCAGGCGCATCGGGCGGATGGGCAGGCAATCGGCGCGCGAACTGGTGCGCTCGCAGGTGAAACTCGCGGTGAACGGCGGCCGCACGGTGTAGTCCAGGCTGCGGTCGGCTGAATTGGGCACGCCCGAGGGCGTGGCAATGCCACGGCCCCACACCACCTGAACGCGCGCGTCGTTGGGCAAGGGCCGGCCACATTGCACCGTCGCCACGCGGGCTTGTTGCGGCACCAGGTCCACCGCCTTGAGGATGGCGTCGCGCACCGGGCCCATCACCACCTTCAGCGGCACGCGCTCGCCCAGGCCCCCGACTTCGCAATGACCGTGCTGTTGAATGCTGGCAGGCGTGGCCGCGCCGGTGAGCAGCAAGGCAAAGACTTGCTCTTCTTCGATGCGGCTGCCCTCGCCCGCCGAGGGATAGGCACGGACGATGGACGGACCACCCGTGCTGAAGTCGTAGGCCGCTGGCCCTTGAACGGCATCACCCGCCAAGGTCTTCAAACCCATCTTGAGCTTGAAGCTGCACTTGGTGCCCGCCGGCACGTCCTGCGTGAAGTCGTGCACCCAGGTCTTGTCGTCCACCCAACGTCCCGTGCCGGCTGGCGGCGTGCTGTTGGCACAGGCCAAATCAAACGGCGCGGGCAACTTGGGGTCACCAAAGCGCACCATCGATTCGGTGAAGGTGGCCCGGGCCTGCCGCACACGCGCCACCTCGCCCTGGGGTGAAAAAGTCTGCACCGTGGCGGCGGACAACACACCCGCGCTCAAAACCAGCGCCGCCCAGATCAAGGTTCGGGGCATGCGGCGGCGCAACCAGTGCTGACTCATGGGGTTTCCTCTGCTTTGTGGTCCTGGGCAGAGACGATATCAGTCTTCCGACCAGGCCAGCGGCCAACCCCTTTCATGCAGCCTGCCTCGCGTGACGCGGATTCGCAGCAAACGCAGCGCACCGGTGTGCTCGGCCTGTTCGGGGCTGTCGTGCTCAACCTCTGCGAGCCCTTGCAGCCACAGCAGCGCGCCACGTTCAAAGTCCATGAACAGGAGGCCCACCTTGGGGTTGCTCACAATGTTGCCCAAAGTGTTGAACATGGCGTTGCCGGTGTAGTCGGGCACGGTCAGCAGCGTGCCTTCGGCCTCATCGCGCAGCTTGACGAAACCGGACAAGCCCCCGCGGTGCGACACGTCCACGCCTTCGCTGCGATCGAGGTCCCTCGCCGACGCATTCGGTGACGCCGAAGCAATGAAGAAGGTGTCCGCCTGTTCAATGAGGGCTTGCGCCCGCGGCGACAGGTGGGCGCCTTCGTCTTGAAACGCAGGTCCAAGGACGCCCAAGGGTGGCCTGGCGTCGGGCACCCAAAAAGCCTCCCGCGGCTGGATGTACTTGGGGCAGTTGCCAAAGCTTTGCCGCACCGCCACCGTGGATCCGAACTCATTCACCCGCGTCAGCACCCCATTCATGCGGTTGCGTCGGCGGGTGTGCGGCTGGATGCCCAGCAGGCCCAGTTGCATGCCCGCCTGCCAATGCGATGCCAGTGGGTCATCGGCCAGCAAACCCGCATTCAAATGCAGCGATCGCGCATCGGGCGAGTCCATGAAACCCGGTGGCCCCGCCATCACCGTGGCCCAGGGATGCCCCCCTGCATCCAGTGCACCGATGACGATGAAGGGCAAAGTGGCGAAGAAGTCGCGGTGCTGGTCGGGCATGTGGTCCCGGATCATCTGCCGTCCGCGCGCCTCCATCACCTCCCGCACCCCGGTCAGGCTTTGCACGTGCTGCTCGCCAGGATGAAAGGGCGAGGTTTCCCGCTGGGTGTTCATGCCGGCTTCTTGGCAAATGGTTCGGTCGAAGGCATGGGCAGGAAACCCGGCAACGCTTCCAACTCGGCCAACCAGCGCCGCACCTGGGCATGGGGCTCAAGCGAGATGCCGCCTTCGGTCACGCGGGCCGTGTAGCTGTACAAGGCGATGTCGGCCACGGTCGGGTGGGCTTCCGATGCCAGGAAACGCTGCGCCGCCAGGTGCTGGTCCATGACCCGCAGCAACTGGGTGGCCATCTCCACCACGGGTTTCTCGGGCGTTCCACCCGTCAGGCCTGTCCACCGCACCTTGGCCACGCCATGCGCCAGCGGTCCGGCAGCCACGCTCAACCAGCGCTGCACCTGCGCAATCTGGGCAGCATCCTCGGGCCACCATTGGCGCGATGGGTCGTACTTCAAAGCCAGGTACACGATGATCGCGTTGCTGTCGGGCAGCGTCAGGTCGCCGTCTTGCAGCACCGGCACCTGGCCAAAGGCGTTCAAAGCCAGGAAGGCCTCGCCTTTGTGCTCGCCCTTGGCGAGGTTGACCGGCACAGTCTCGAAAGGCAAGCCAAGCAGGGACAGGAACAGGCGCACGCGGTGGGCATGGCCCGACAAAGCGAAGTCGTGCAGGCGGATGGTCATGATGAAGCTCCTTGTTGAAGTGCGCTCAGCTTATTCACACCGAACTTCAATGTGAATCACCAAACCCAGCAACTGATCATTGCAAATTGCGCAACAATTCAGCCATGGACCAGTTCGAATCGATGCGCGTCTTCGTCACCGTGGCCGACACCCAGAGCTTCGCTGGCGCCGCACGCCAGCTCAAAAGCTCGCCGGCCGCCATCACCCGAGCCGTGGCCGCGCTCGAATCACACCTCGGTGCCCGGCTGCTGCACCGGACCACCCGCAGCCTGCGCTTGAGCGA
The DNA here is from genome assembly GCF_050725395.1 of Aquabacterium sp. GTDB lineage: Bacteria > Pseudomonadota > Gammaproteobacteria > Burkholderiales > Burkholderiaceae_C > Aquabacterium. The sequence goes on from NZ_JBOHHL010000020.1 coordinate 3,843, forward strand.
GGCCGGCGAACGCTACCTGGCCGATTGCCGCCGCATCCTCGGCGAGTTGAACGAGGCCGACGCTCTGGCCAGCGGTGCCCACGTCGAACCGCAAGGGCACCTCACCGTCACGGCGCCCGTGCTGTTCGGCCGCATCCACATCGCGCCATTGATGTTCGACTTTCTGAAAGCCCACCCGCGGGTGCAGGCCAAGGCCATGTTCGTGGACCGCGTGGTGCACCTGATCGACGAAGGCGTGGACGTGGCCTTGCGCATCGCGCACCTGCCCGACTCGTCCCTGAGCGCGATCAAGGTGGGCACCGTGCGGCGGGTCATCGTGGCCTCTCCCGATTACCTGGCCCGGTATGGCGAACCTCAATCGCCCGATGAACTGGCCCAGCACGACGCCATCGGCGTCTCAACCTCGGGCGGGCCCTTCACCCCCTGGCAGTTCGCGCGGCCCGACGACCCTGCACGGCAACCACGCCCAGCGCCTTCACCACGCGTGCAGATGACGGTCAATGCCACGGAGGTCGGCATCCTCGCGGCCTGCGCTGGACATGGCCTGACCCGCGCCATCTCCTACCAGGTGGCCGAGTACGTGGCATCGGGGCGGTTGCGCATCCTGCTGGCCGACTTCGAACTCGCCCCCATCCCTGTGCACCTGGTGCACCCGGAAGGCCGGCACGCGGCGGCCAAGGTCCGGGCCTTCATCGATTTCGCGACCCAGCGCCTGCGCGCCCACCCAGCACTGAACGATGTTGAGCCATCTCGGGCACGGTGATTGCAAACTGGGTTAAAACAGGGGGCGGCCATCTCGCCGCCGCCACTCAGCCAGGAGACCCCCATGTCCGCACTGCCCGATTCCGCGACGCCCGAGATCCAGAACATCTACCGTCAATTGGCCAAGGGCCTGGGCCATGAACTGGTCACCGACGACAACGTCTTCGCCCTGATCGACCTGGCCAAACACCACGGGCACGAGCTGCTGGCCCGCGAACTGAAAGAGTGGCAGGCCCCCTGCTCGACCCCTGACGACCGGCCGCGCACCTTCGCGCCCACGGGCGGATTCAACAAGGAACACGTCAAGCACTGAGCGAGCATCTGGGGCCTTGCGGCCCTGGGCACATGTTCAGCAAGAAAAGTCACAGGCCCGCGTAGATGACCTTGACTTCCTCGGCGCCGTGCACCCGCTCCAGTCGGCGCACGATGAAATGCCCGCGGGCCATGCGCTGGAAGTGCTCCATGAACAAGGTGTTGATCACCGCGCCGCCCACTGCGCCCACCACCGGCACCGCCTGCGCCATCACCTTCTCGGACACATTGACCGAGAAACGCGAGGCCACCTGCGCGATCAGTTGCACCAGGGCCGCGCCCTTGCGCTGCACCAAACCTTTTTGAGCCACCTGCCTGGCCGCTTCCGACACGGCCTGCGCCATCGCGGCACGCGCGGCGAAGTAACCGGTTTCGGCCGCGTCGTCCTTGTCGGACCGGCCGCCCAAGGCCAGCACCTGCACGCATTCCAATTGGGCTTCGGGCGAATTCAGGTCCTCTCCTTCGCTGCGCGCCACGTCGGCGATCGAACGCAGCATGATGGTGGTCGACACCGGCAATTCGATCAGCAAGGCCGACAGCCCGAAAGCCCCGCCCACGGCCCCCGACGCCCCCACGGCCAGCTTGTGCCAGACATTGGCGGAATGCTCGATCGTCTGGCCGCGCTCCATGGTCTTCAAGGCCACGTCCATGGCCTTGGCGATGGACTTGCTGGCCGCCTCGTTGATGAGCTGCCCCCACTTCTTGGGCAGCATGCCAAAACCTTTTTCCAGCGGTGTGCCGAGCACATCACTGATCCTGGCGACCAGCCCTGGGTTCTCAAGCAGGATCTTCGCCTGGCGCAATTCGTCGATGTCGGAGCTTGAAAGGGACATGGTCCATCCTTTTGTTCTGGCTTTCATCCAAGCAAATGATGCGCCCGCCACTGAAGGCCTGCCAAGCCCTTTCACGGTGTCAATTTTGCTGATCTGGGTTCAAATGACGCGTTGAACATGGAGGTGCCGAAGGTGAACGCGAGAGGTCTGCTTTGGACGATGGCGATCCTGGCCATGCTGTTGCCCAACTGCGCCAGGTCGGAATCCTTGCGCTGCAATGGCAACATCACCTCGGAAGGCGACTCCCGCATGTCCGTTCTGTACAAGTGCGGACAGCCCGTGCTGGTCGATGCCTTCTGCGCGCCCGTTTACTACGCGCCCACCCTGGCGCCTGTGCCGCAGCCTTTCGCCAGCGTGGTCGTGCCCTGCCAGCAGGTCGAGGATTGGCTCTACGACCGTGGCCCCGGCAACCTCATGGCCACGGTGCGCTTCAAGTCGGGCGTGGTGCAGTCCATCAGTTACGGCCGCACGCCTCAATGACTCACAGGCACCCTCCCATGCTCAGTTGGTCTTGACGCCCAGTCGGGCGGCCAGGCGGTGAAAATTGCTGCGGTCCATCCCCGCCTCGCGTGCCGCCGCGGCCATGGCGCCACCATGCCGTTTCAGCGCCGCCACGATCCAGCGCCGCTGGAAAGCATCGGTGGCGGCCCGCAAGCTTTCTCCGATCGGGGCCATCCATCCAGTGCTGTCATCCGGCTTCGCCGCCGAGCCCTCCGCGGCCATGGCTTGCACGTCCAACCCCAAATGCGCGGCTTCGATGGCCACCCAGCGGGCCCCTCGCCCCTGCTCGGACAGGGCCCGCAAAGCGGCACGATTCACAAGGTGCTCCAGTTCACGCACATTGCCAGGCCAGTCGTAAGCCAGCAAGGCCGCCTTGGCCTGGGGTGACAAACGCAGGTTGCGAGCCCCCAGGCGATGCTGGTTCTCTTCCAGAAAACCACCCGCCAGGGTCAGCACATCCCGGCCACGCTCGCGCAAAGGTGGCACATGCAGCGGGTACACCGACAGGCGGTGGTACAGGTCCACCCTGAAACGCCCTTGCGACACCTCCTGCTTGAGATCCCGGTTGGTCGCGGCGATCACGCGCACGTCCACCCTCAAAGCCTTGTCACTGCCGGGCCGCTGCAGCTCACCGCTTTGCAGCACGCGCAGCAGCTTGGCCTGCACGGTGGGCGACAGCTCGCCCACCTCGTCCAGGAACAGGGTGCCGCCATCGGCCAGTTCGAACTTGCCCACGCGGTCCTGCACCGCGCCCGTGAAGGCGCCCCGCTTGTGCCCGAACAGCTCGCTGTCGGCCAGGGTGTCGGGCAAGGCCGCGCAATTGAGCTGGATGAGCGGGCGCTCCCGCCGCCCGGATTGCGCGTGCAGCTGCTGCGCCACCAGCTCCTTGCCGACACCCGTCTCGCCCAGCACCAGCACGGTCAGGTCGGACGGCGCGACGATGTCGATGTCACGCAGCAACTGCTGCAAGGCATCGCTGTGCCCCAGCAACTGCCGAGGTTGCTGGCTGGTCTGCAGCAATGCGCGCGAAACCGCTTGCTCGCGTTCGGCCCGTTCGGCCAAGGCACCGATGGTGTCCTGCTTCTCGATGCCGTCCTCGAGCATGGCCTTCAAGGCCTGCAACTGCCCCGGTGACACGTCGCCCAGTGCGCCAGGGGTCAGGGCATCCAGGGTGACCAGGCCCCAGAGGCGGCCGCCCACCATCAAGGGCGCCCCCATGCAATCGTGAACGGGCAGGATGTCGGGGTGCCCGGCCACCAAGCCATCGTAAGGGTCGGGCAAATTGCAGTCGGGCGGGAAGCGCAAGCCTTGCACGCTCGACAGCAGTTGCGACAAGCGGGGATGCCGCGCGACCGCGAAACGACGGCCCATGGTGTCTTCGCTCAGGCCATCGATGGCCACCGGCACCAGCATGTCATGGTCCAGCCGCAACAAAGCCGCGGCATCGCAACGCACCAGGGCACGGGCGGCCGACAGCAAACGCTGGTACGGGGCCAAGGGGGTTTCAAAGGTCAATTTCACAACACGCCCGTCAATATGACAACACACATCATGTTGTCATAAGCACAACGAACGAGCAAGTCCTTCGCCAAATCAAGCACTTGCACGCGCCGATCACCTGGCACGCAATTTGGATTGATTCAGGCACACCTCTATTAAACAGGACGCCTCTCACCATGTTTTCCGCTCAAACCATCGCCCTCATCAAGGCCACCGTGCCCGTGCTCCAACAGCATGGCGAAGCGATCACCACGCATTTCTACCAACTGATGCTGCGCGAGCATCCCCAACTCAAGGCATTCTTCAATGAAGCGCACCAGGCCCAGGGCACGCAAGCCCGCGCGCTGGCCGGCGCCGTGCTGGCCTACGCCGCCAACATTGACCGATTGGAAGCCCTGGCCGGCGCACTGCCCCGCATCATCCAGAAGCACGTGGCCCTGGGTGTCCAGGCCAAGCACTACCCCATCGTCGGGCAATGCCTGCTGCGCGCCATCAAGGACGTTCTGGGCGATGCCGCCACCGACGACATCATCGCGGCCTGGGGCGAGGCCTACACCGCGCTGGCCCAGTTGCTGATCGATGCGGAGGAGCAGGTCTACCAGGCGAATGCCGCCAAAACGGGCGGCTGGCGTGGCACGCGGGCGTTCAAAGTTGCTCGCAAGGTGCCCGAAAGCGATCTGATCACCTCTTTTTACCTGGAGCCCGCCGATGGTGGTGCCTTGCCCGCCTTTCAGCCCGGCCAGTACCTGACCCTGGTGGTCCACGTCCACGGACAGGAAGCCCGCCGCAACTACTCCCTGTCGGACGCACCAGGCAAGCACTGGTTGCGCATCAGCGTCAAGCGCGAACCGGGCGGACTGGTGTCGAACTGGCTGCACGACGAGGTCCAGATCGGGCAGGAACTGCTGGTGCAGGCCCCCAGTGGCGATTTCGTGTTGGGCGACACTGCGACGCGTCCCCTGGTGCTGGTGAGCGGTGGCGTGGGCATCACCCCGGCCATGTGCATGCTGGAAGCCACGGCAGCATCTGGCCGGCCGATCCATTTCATCCACGCGGCCCTGCATGGCGGCGTGCACGCTTTCCGCGACCGGGTGGACGAATTGGCGCGTCAGCATGGGAATGTGCGCACCACTTATGTGTACGACCAACCACGGGGCGATGAACAGGCCCATGCGGTTGGCCGCGTGAACCATGAGATCCTGGCCCAGCACCTGCCGGACGACCGCGACGTGGACCTGTACTTCATCGGCCCCAAACCCTTCATGCAAGCCGTCTACCAGATCGGCCAGACGCTGGGCGTGCAGACCGACCGACTGCGCTACGAGTTCTTCGGCCCGCGGGAAGCCATCGCCTGAGTGGCCTGAACCAGCACCCTGGCACAAAGCATGCATCCCACCTCGCACTGGGAGACATGTCGTGGTCAGACAACGCGAACGGCGCTTTCAGCCCAATCTTTTGTCGAATGCCCCGCTTCACTCCAGCGGGGAAGTCACTCGGATTCGGATCACCCGGGTGAATACACGCGCGCCTATGAGCCGCGCCGAACAAAGGGTGGCCCTGTTGATCTGGGTCGGCTCCATCTGCATGGTCTTGCTGGCGTTGTCGGAGATCGCCAAGGCGATTTACGGCATGGCCAGGACTCTCATGTTTTAGCTACCAGGGCCACGTCAAGATTCCCACGACGGTGCACAGCATCAAACCAAGGTCCAGCAACCAATCCATGTCGATGCGCCCAGGCTGGGCCCTTTTTGGGGCACCGTTTTTCTTCACAGGCCCCCGCCCAGCGCTCAGGCGCTTCGCGCATTGCTCTATCCGTTGGTCTCGAAGTGGCGTGTTCATACTGTATATTTATACAGTATTTTATGATCCTTGTGAAGCCCAGCCAGACATCGCCGAGGGCAGGAGAAGCCTTCAAGGAAGAAGCCGGTTCACCATCGGTTAAGCGCGCAATCGAAAACTCAGCCTTTACCTCGCAGGGCCGAAAAATCAACCGCTCCCGTTCCGAGGCTGGCAAGAAAGACCAGGAGCAGCACCAAGCCCACGGCAACAACGATCGAAAACTTGTTGGGAGCTTTCATGCTTGGCCCTCGTTTACCGTGTTGATGTCTTGAGTCGAACCGCGTGTAATAGCTTTAGTCATCGCATGCTCCTTGCAATGGTGGACTCCAGCAATCGGCAATTGCGATGCCGGGGCCATGGTTAAAGCGCATGGTCAAAAGAAAAACCCCCTAGGAGAACCAGTCTCATAGGGGGCATTCTGTTTCTGGCGGAGACGGAGGGATTCGAACCCTCGATGCGCTTTTGGCGCATACTCCCTTAGCAGGGGAGCACCTTCGGCCACTCGGTCACGTCTCCAGCACAAGCTGGCATTATAGCGGTGAAAACGACGCCTTCCTTGGCGCTGCCGTCAAAACAACGGCATGCTCACCATCCAGATCAAGCGGCGCGGGCTTCTTCCAGGCCAAAGGCCTTGTGCAAGGCGCGCACTGCCAGTTCCATGTACTTCTCATCGATCACGACCGAGGTCTTGATCTCGCTGGTGGTGATCATCTGGATGTTGATGCTCTCTTCCGACAGGCAACGGAACATCGTGCTGGCGATGCCCACGTGGCTGCGCATGCCGATGCCCACGATGCTGACCTTGCAGATTTTCGGGTCGCCCACGACCTGCTGCGCCCCCAGGGCAGGCACCACCTTGGTTTCCAGCAGTTCCATCGTGCGCGCGTAGTCGTTGCGGTGCACGGTGAACGAGAAGTCGGTCTTGCCATCGTGCGAGACGTTCTGGATGATCACGTCCACGTCGATGTTGGCCTCGGCCACCTTGCCCAGGATCTGGTAGGCGATGCCGGGGGTGTCGGGCACGCCAACCACGGTGATTTTGGCTTCGTCGCGGTTGAAGGCGATGCCAGAGACAACGGCTTGTTCCATTTTTTCGTCTTCCTCAAAACTGATCAGCGTGCCCGACGATGCTTCCACGTCGAGGTCGATATCCCAGGGCGTGAAGCTGGACAAGACACGCAATGGCACACGGTATTTGCCGGCGAATTCCACCGAGCGGATTTGCAGCACCTTCGAGCCCAATGACGCCATCTCCAGCATCTCTTCGAAGCTGATGCTGTTCAGGCGGCGCGCTTCGGGCACCACGCGGGGGTCGGTCGTGTAGACGCCGTCCACGTCGGTGTAGATCAGGCATTCGTCGGCCTTCATCGCCGCGGCGATCGCGACGGCCGAGGTGTCCGAACCGCCACGGCCCAAGGTGGTGATGTGGCCGTTGGGATCGACCCCCTGGAAGCCGGTGATGACCACCACTTTACCCGCGGCCAGGTCGGCACGCACGCGGACGTCGTCGATGCTTTCGATGCGCGCCTTGGTGAAGGACGAATCGGTCTTGATGGGCACTTGCCAGCCGGCGTAGCTGACGGCCTCCAGGCCTTCGGCCTGCAAGGCGATGGCCAGCAGACCGACCGACACCTGCTCCCCGGTCGAGGCGATCATGTCGAGTTCGCGGGGGCTGGCGCGGTCGGAGATTTCCTTGGCCAGGCCCAGCAGGCGGTTGGTGTCGCCGCTCATGGCCGAGGGCACGACCACCAGTTGGTGACCAGCCCGCACCCACTTGGCCACGCGCTTGGCCACGTTCCGGATGCGCTCCGTGGAGCCCATCGAGGTGCCGCCGTATTTGTGAACGATCAGTGCCATGTCAGATGAAGTTGAAGGGTAACGATTACTCGGTCGAGCCTTCGATTTTAGCCCGATCAGTCAGTCACGACTGACCGCTCCTCCATCGTGACCCGTTAAATTGTCAGATCAGGCACCCAAATCAGGGTGACCTGGGCTTCCCCAGGTGCCGCCAGGGCACGGGCATCCACCCCCAAGCCCCGTGCGAAAACCAGCTCGCCTTCCGCATACACCAGGGGCCCGGCACGTTCCCACTCGGGCACGGCCTGGGCCTGGAACTGCTTTCTCAAGGCCCGGGATGGGCGCTTGGGGCCCAACTGGAAATCTTCACCCCCTGTCCGGCCCCGGACTTCGACCTGCGCCAAACGGGACAAGGCCACGCCACCTTGTGCCACGGGCGAGACCAGCAAGGCGCCGCCCCACGACGGCAATTCATGGCGCCCCGGGCCCTGGATGCTCAAGCGAACCGTGGGCACGCCTTCGGCCAGGCGCCCCGCCAAGGCGGCCGGCCGGCAGGTCAAAACACCGCGGTACAGGCACACATCGAAAGCACCCGCGCGCCATTGGATGGAGCGGCCCGTGCCAACCAAGGCGGGCAATTCCGAGGTCAGGCGCGCCACCGCGCTGGCGGGCAGGTGCCGCGCCGTGCGGGTGATGAACCAATGCCGGAGCAGCTCCCGTTGTTGCGGCAAAGGCCAGACCAGCAGCGCAGGCGCACTCATCGCCTCATCCTGTTCGGGCAAAAGCAAACCGGCCAGCGACTGCTCCAGCCAGATCTCCAGGCAGGCCCGGGCATCGGCAGCCCGGGAGGCTGACTGGGCCAAGGACACCTCGGCCTGCTCGAAGGCGGCCTCCAGTGCCGGCCACACGGTCAAGCGGACACGGTTGCGGGCAAAACGGGGATCGGCATTGCTGTCGTCTTCGACATGGCTCAGGCCATGCTGGGCCACATAAGCCTCGATGGCACGGCGTGGATGCGTCAACCAAGGCCGCGCCCATTGGATGCCATGGCGATCCGCCATGGCCGGCATGGCCGACAAGCCGGCCATGCCCGCGCCACGCAGGGCCTGCAGCAGGAAGGTTTCGGCCTGGTCGCGCCGGTGGTGGGCGAGCAGCACGGTGTCGGCCCCTGCCTCATGCGCCATCTCGGTCAGGGCCTGGTAGCGGGCATCCCGCGCCAAGGCTTCGACGCTGTCGCCTTGCTGGCGCTCCAGGCGAAGCCGTCGCCAGACGAGGCTGACGGGCAGGCCCTGGGCGGCCCAGGCTTCGCATTGCGATTGGGCATGCGCGAGCCACTGGTCGGCGTTCGGACTCAGGCCATGGTGCACGTGCAGGGCCACCACGCGCAGGCCCGCTTGCTCGCGGGCGGCCACGGCCGTGGCGTGCAGCAAGGCGGTGGAGTCACGTCCACCGCTGTAGGCCACGGCGATGCAGCCCCCCTCGCCCGCCGCGCCCATGGCGCTCAATGCTCTTTGGTGTCGTTGTAGCGGCCGTAGCTTTGCAGCCGGTCGTAGCGCTGCTGCAGCAGTTCCTTGAGCTTCAGGTCGCTGAGCTGGCGCATGGCGTCGTTCAAGCCGCGCTTGAGGTTGGCCGCTGCCTGCTTGTGGTCGCGGTGCGCGCCACCCACCGGCTCGCTGACGATCTTGTCGACCAGGCCCAGGGCCTTCAGGCGGTGCGCCGTGATGCCCAAGGCCTCGGCCGCGTCTTCGGCCCGGTCCGAGGTCTTCCACAGGATGGAGGCGCAGCCTTCTGGCGAGATCACCGAGTACACGGAATACTGCAGCATCAGCACCTGGTCGGCCACGCTGATGGCCAGGGCACCGCCCGAGCCACCTTCACCGATGATGGTGGTGATGATGGGCACTTCCAGGCGCGCCATCTCGAAGATGTTGCGGCCAATGGCCTCGGACTGGTTGCGCTCTTCGGCACCGATGCCTGGGTAGGCGCCCGGCGTGTCGACAAAGGTGAACACCGGTAAGCCGAACTTCTCGGCCACCTGCATGAGGCGCAGGGCCTTGCGGTAGCCCTCTGGGCGCGACATGCCGAAGTTGCGCATGGCACGCTCCTTGGTGTCACGGCCCTTCTGATGGCCCAGCACCATGCAGGCCTGGCCATTGAAGCGCGCCAGGCCGCCCACGATGGACAGGTCGTCCGCGTAGTGGCGGTCGCCGTGCAGCTCCTGGAAGTCGGTGAACAGCTCGTTCACATAGTCCAGCGTGTAGGGCCGCTGCGGGTGCCGCGCGATCTGCGTCACCTGCCAGGGCGACAGGCTGGAGTACACGTCCTTGGTCAGTTGCAAGCTCTTCTTGCTCAGCCGGTCGATCTCTTCCGAGATGTCGACGGCCGATTCGCTTTGCACGTAGCGCAGCTCTTCGATCTTGCTTTCAAGTTCCGCGATCGGTTGCTCGAATTCCAGAAAATGTCGTTTGCTCATGGCAGATTGTCCTCGGTCACGCGCAGCAGGTTTTTATGATGCCGCGGGCAGCGGGTCAAGGCTGCGCCACAGATACCACGTTCCCACTGTGCGATAGGGGGCCCAGGCTTCCGCGATGTCGCGCGCTTCGGCACGCGACACGGGTTCACCGCTGAAATAACTTTGGCTGATCGCCTGGATCAATATGGCGTCATCCAGCGGCAGCACATTGGGCCGCATCAGGTGAAAAATCAGGAACATCTCGGCCGTCCAGCGGCTGATGCCGCGGATGTCCACCAGTTCCTCGATGATGGTCTCGTCGTCCATGCGCTCCCAGTGGTTCACATGGACACGGCCTTCGGCGAAATGCTCCGCCAGGTCTTTCAGGTATTCGGTCTTGCGGGCCGACAGGCCAGCGGTGCGAAGCTGGTCGGCCCCCATGGCCAGCACGGCCTGCACCGACAGCGGTGCCCGCGACTGGGGCGGCTGCTGCCCCACCAGGGTCAGCAAGCGTTCCCAGACCAGTTGGGCTGATTTCTGCGAAATCTGTTGCCCGACGATCGAGCGCGCCAGCGTGGTGAACGCGTCCCGGCGGCTGTACAGACGCCCCTGCCCGTAATCGGCCACCAGCTTGCGCATCACGCGATCACGCTTGGCCAGGTGCTTGCAGGCTTCGTCCCAATAAGGGGGCGTCACCAAGGCGGGCACAAGCTGCTGCGACGCGGCGGCGGCATCGGCTGCTGCCTGGAAATCGGAGGACGACATCAGGCTTTGACCCACGTCGTGCCCTGCGGGCCGTCTTTCAAGACGATGCCCTGCCCGGCCAGTTCGTCCCGGATGCGGTCGGACTTGGCGAAGTCCTTGGCCTTCTTGGCTTCAGCCCGGGCAGAGATCAGGGCATCGATGGTGGCGGCATCCAGCCCCCCCGCCTCAGCACCGCCTTGCAGATAGACCTGTGGCGGCTGCTGCAGCAAGCCGAGGATGCCTGCCAGCGCCTTCAGCAGGCCAGCGGCTTCGACCGAGGCAGAGCGGTTCACTTCGGCCGCCAGGTCGAACAAGACCGCCACGGCAATGGGTGTGGTGAAGTCTTCGTCCATGGCGGCCTTGAACCGAGCCGCCTGGGGGTGGGACCAATCGATCTGAACCGCGGGCACATCGGGCACGGTGCCCAGCGCGGTGTACAGACGGCGCAAGCCTTGGCGTGCATCGTCCAGACCGGCATCGCTGTAGTTGAACGGGCTGCGGTAATGCGTGCGCAACATGAAAAACCGCACGGTCTCGCCGTCATAACTCTTGAGCACGTCGCGGATGGTGAAGAAATTGCCCAAGGACTTGGACATCTTCTCGTTGTCCACGTTCAGGAAGCCGTTGTGCATCCAGTAGTTGACGAAGCGCTTGCCGCTGGCGCCTTCGCTCTGGGCGATTTCATTCTCGTGGTGGGGGAATTGCAGATCCAGGCCGCCGCCGTGGATGTCGAACTGCTCACCCAACAGGCTGCACGCCATGGCCGAGCACTCGATGTGCCATCCAGGGCGGCCCGCACCATAGGGCGACTCGTATTTGGCATCTTGCGGCTCTTCAGGCTTGGCGGCCTTCCAGAGCACGAAGTCGAGGGGATCGTGCTTGCCATCGGCGGCCTTGGCACCCGCGCCGTTCAGTTCGCGTTCACCCGCGCGCAACTGGTCCAGCGACTTGCCGGACAGCTTGCCGTAGCCTTGGAATTTGCGCACCGCGTAGTTCACGTCGCCGCCATCGGCCTGGTAAGCCAGCCCCTTGCCTTCCAGCTTGGCGATCATGTCCAGCATCTGCGGCACGTACTGTGTGGCGCGCGGTTCGTGATCTGGCGGCTGGATGCCCAAGGCACCAATGTCCTGGTGCATGGCCTCGGTCATCTCGTCCGTCAACTCGCGGATCGTGATGCCACGCTCCACCGCCCGGCGGATGATCTTGTCGTCGATGTCGGTGATGTTGCGCACGTAGCTCACCATCAGGCCGGAAGCCCTGAGCCACCGCTGCACCACGTCGAATGACATCATCATGCGGGCATGCCCCACGTGACATAGGTCATAGATGGTCATGCCGCAGACATACAAACCGACCCGGCCAGGAACCAGGGGCACAAAGGACTCGACCTGCCGCGACAGGCTGTTGAAAATACGCACGCTCATTGGAGAGAAATTCTGGTCAGGCGCCCAAGACCACATCCGGTGTCGGACGACACGGGCCATGTGGTACTTGCGGCAAAGCAACAAGTGCGCAGGGCATGCACGGGCCCCGTCAAACTTGCAACGCTCAGATACAATCCAACGAGTATAGCGGCCCACTTGCTGCCGAGGATGACAGATACTTTTGCGGCCGCTGCATGGCTGGTATCCTCGAAAACGGCAACCAACACAAACCCATCGGATAAATACCACTCATGCAAGCTGTTGCGCCTAAGTTTGGAGTCCGCTTCACGGCCCTGGCCGCCAAGTGCTTGGCCATTGCCACCTTGTCCATGACCGCCTTCGCGGTGCAGGCAGATGAAGTCGGCGATGTTCAGAAACTACTCTCTGCTGGCAAGAACACCGAAGCCCTGCAGAAAGCCGACCAGTTCCTGGCAGCGCGGCCGCGCGACCCCATGATGCGATTCCTGCGGGCCATCAGCCTCTCGCAAGCTGGCCGCATCCCCGAGTCCATCACCGCCTTCACCAAGCTGACGGAAGACTACCCCGAGCTGCCTGAGCCGTTCAACAACCTGGCGGTGCTCTATGCCCAGCAAGGCCAGTACGACAAGTCGCGCAACGCGCTCGAAATGGCGATCCGCACCAACCCCAGCTACGCCACCGCCTACGAAAACCTGGGCGACGTCTACGCCAAGCTGGCCAGCCAGGCTTACTCCAAGGCCTTGCAGATCGATACGCGCTCGGCCGTGGCGCCCAAGCTCGCCATGATCCGCGACCTGTTCCCCAAGGAACGTGGCACCTCGATGGCCAGCCTGAGCAACAGCAGCAGCACCGCCCCGGCGGTGCCCTCGCCGTCGCCCGCCCCCGCCCCCGCGCCAGCCCCCAGCAAATCACCTGCGCCGGTGCCTGCGCCAGCGCCTGCTCCCGTGACCAAACCGGCGCCAGCCTCCGCTCCGGTGGAAGCCAAGGCCGAAGCTGGCGAGCGTGAAGTCGAAGCGGCGTTGCAAGCCTGGGCCAACGCCTGGAGCAAGAAAGACCTCAGCGGCTACTTCGCCGCCTACAGCCGCGACTTCAACGGCGGCAAATCCCGCAAGGCCTGGGAGCAAGAGCGCCGCGAGCGCATCCAGGGCAAGCGCAGCATCTCGGTCAAGCTCTCCAAGATCGACATCTCCATCAATGGCAACAAGGCCACCGCCCGCTTCCACCAGGACTACAAGGCCGACAGCCTGAGCGTGAGCAGCGGCAAGCGCGTCGATCTGGTCCGTTCCGGTGGTGAATGGGTGATCGTGAAGGAAAGCACCGGTTCGTGATGAGTGGAGATCTGGGCCGACCGCCGCGCCCTGCGGCAGGTCGGCGTTTTTCCGTGCTCCTGCGGAGCATGCTGATGGCGAGCGCAATGGGCCTGGGTCTTGTCGGTGCAGGGACTTCCCATGCGCTCAAGCCCGTCCAGGCAAGCCAACCTGCCGAAGCCCGCCTCCTCGACATCTACCGGCTCATTGGCGCCGGACAGGGCAGATTGGCCTTGAAAAAAGCCCAGGCCCTGGTCGAGGATGTCCCGAACTTCCAGTTGGCCCAGATGGTCTACGGCGATTTGCTGATGTCCCAGACGGCGCCCCTGAAAGCCATGGGCAGCGCGCCCACCGACCTGACCGAACGCGCACCGCAACGCATTGATCAATTGCGCACCGAAGCCGAGCGGCGCTTGTTCGCCTTGCGCGAACGCCCACCGGCCGATGCCCTGCCCGCCCAGTTCATCGAGATCCCGCCCTCCACCAAGCACGCCATCGCGGTCGATGCCAGCCGCTCACGCCTTTACCTTTTCGAAAATGGTCCGCATGGTCTGCACGTGGTGGCGGACCACTACGTGTCGATCGGCCGCCTGGGCGCGGAAAAGGCCGCGCAAGGCGATCAACGCACCCCCCTGGGCGTTTACTACATCACCAGCCGCCTGGACGGCAAGCAACTCAGCGACTTCTATGGTGTGGGCGCCCTGCCCCTGAACTACCCCAACGAGTACGACCGCCGCCAAGGCCGCACCGGCTCCGGCATCTGGCTGCATGGCGTGCCCAGCGACAGCTATGCGCGAAGCCCCAACAGCACCGACGGCTGCGTGGCCCTGGCCAACCCTGAACTGCAAACCATTCTCGAAAGCGTGCAGCCACGCACCACCCCGGTGGTCATCGCCAAAAGCCTGACCTGGGTGCCCACCAAATCGGCGGAGAATGAACGTCGTAACATGCGCAACCTCATCGAAGGTTGGCGGGTGGCGCGGGCCAGTGGCGACCTGACACGGCTGATGTCGTTTTATTCTGCGCAGTTTTCCAATGGCAACCGCGACGTGAACCAATGGCGCCAGCTGCTGGAAAAGGAAATCGTCGGCCAGCGTGGCCGGTCTGTGCAACTCAAGGACCTGGCCATCCTGGGTTGGCGCGACAAGAGCGACATCCTCGTGGTGACCTTCGGCGAAGTGACCGAAGGTCAACGCACAGGCACCATCAAACGTCAATACTGGGGTAAAGAAGGTGGCCTTTGGAAAATATTCTTTGAAGGAGTGATCGGATGACCTACCTGCCCAAGATCGTCAAAGCCAGCCTGCTGGCGACTGCCCTGAGTTGTGCCGTGATCGGCCCTGCATTCGCGCAAACGGTGAAATTCGCCACCAGCGAGGGCGACATCGTCGTCCAGCTGGACGCCGCCAAGGCACCCAAGACGGTTGAGAACTTCATTCAATACGTCAAATCGGGCCACTACAACGGCACCGTGTTCCACCGCGTCATCAAGACTTTCATGATCCAGGGTGGTGGCATGACCCCCGACATGAAAGAAAAAGCCACGCGTGCGCCCATTCCCCTGGAAAGCCGCAACGGCCTGAGCAACGTCCGTGGCACCCTGGCCATGGCCCGTACCAGCATTCCCGACTCGGCCACCTCGCAATTTTTCATCAACGTCAAGGACAATAACTTCCTTGATGCCGCCCAATCACCCGATGGCAATGGCTACGCCGTGTTCGGCAAGGTCGTGCAAGGCATGGACGTGGTGGACAAAATCCGCATGGTCGAAACCGGCCAGAAGGGCCCCCACGGCGACGTGCCGGTCAAGCCCATCGTGATCAAACAAGCTACCCTGGAGAAATGACATGACCAAAACCGTTGAACTGCAAACCACGGCCGGCGTGATCCGCCTTGAACTCGACGACGCCAAGGCCCCCGCCACCGTCGAGAACTTCCTGAACTATGTGCGCGCTGGCCACTACAACGGCACGGTTTTTCACCGTGTCATCAAAGGCTTCATGATCCAGGGCGGCGGCTTCGAGCCCGGCCTCAAGCAAAAGCCCACGAACGAAACCATCCAGAACGAAGCCAACAACGGCCTCAAGAACGAGCACTACACCGTGGCCATGGCCCGCACCAGCGCTCCCCATTCGGCCAGCGCCCAGTTCTTCATCAACACCACCAACAACGACTTCCTGAACTTCAAGTCGGAAACCAGCAGTGGCTGGGGCTATGCCGTGTTCGGCAAGGTGGTGGCCGGCACTGAAGTGGTCGACCAGATCGAAAAGGTCAAGACCGGCCGCAGCGGTGGCCACGACGACGTGCCCGTCGAGAACGTGCTCATCACCCAAGCCACGGAAGTCTGACGACATGGCCGGGGACACGCTCCCCCCTTTCCCGGCTGCCGAGGCCCTCGATGCACCGCCCTCGTGGCGGTGCATCGATTTTGTCTCGGACCTGCACCTGCATGCCGGCCTGCCCCGCACGGCAGAGGCCCTGGCCGGTTACCTGCGCCACACCCCTGCGGACGCCGTCCTGATCCTGGGCGACCTGTTCGAGGCCTGGGTGGGCGACGACATGCGCAACGAGGCCTTCGAGGCCGAATGCACGGCTTTCCTGGCCGACGCAGGCCAGCGCCTGCACTTGGGCATGATGGTCGGCAACCGCGACTTCATGCTGGGTCAGGAGATGATCGCCGCCTGCCACGCCCACGCCTTGGCCGATCCCACGGTCTTGCACGCTTGGGGCCAGCACCTGCTGCTGATCCATGGCGATGTGCTTTGCCTGGCCGACGAAGCCTACCTGCGCTTCAGGGCGCAGATGCGCCAGCCTGGCGCCCGGGAAGCCCTGCTGTCCCTGCCCTACTCCCATCGCCTGGCCATGGCCAAGCAGATGCGCGAAGCCAGTGCCATGCACCAGCAGCAGCAAAAACCCGAAACCTGGGCCGATGTGGACGAAGCTGCCGCCAGCGCCTGGATGCAGGCGGCAGGCGCTTCGGTCCTGGTGCACGGCCACACCCACCGGCCGGAAACCGCGCCTTTTGGCCCCGCAGGTGGCACGCGCCACGTGCTGAGCGATTGGGACTTCGATGGCGAGCAGCCACGCGGTGAAGTGCTCCGCCTCACGGCCGAGGGATTTCAACGCATCGCTCTGTCCCAGGCCGACTGAGGCCACCCCCCTCCGAAAAACACAAAGGCCCAGCCTGTGAGGGCTGAGCCTTTGTTGAGACGCTCATCGCGTCAAGCGCGGATCATCATTCGGCCGTGGCAGCTTCCGCCTTCGGCTTGTCGCTCTTCTTGGCCGGCACGATGTCCAGCTTGACTTCCATCTCGCCACCTTCGCCTTCGACCACGTCCACCGTCAGGCGACCGCCATCGACCAGGCGACCAAACAGCAGCTCGTCGGCCAGTGCACGACGGATCGTGTCCTGGATCAAACGCTGCATCGGACGCGCGCCCATCAACGGATCGAAGCCCTTCTTGCCCAGGTGGGCACGCAGCGCATCGGTGAAGGTGACCTCCACCTTCTTCTCGGCCAGCTGGCTTTCGAGCTGCAGCAAGAACTTGTCGACCACCCGCAGGATGATCTCTTCGTCCAGCGCCTTGAAGCCCACGATGGCGTCCAGGCGGTTGCGGAACTCGGGCGTGAACTGGCGCTTGATGTCGCCCATTTCATCGCCCGCCTGACGCTGCGTCGTGAAGCCGATGGTCGACTTCTGCAAGGTTTCAGCACCCGCGTTGGTCGTCATGATGATCATCACGTTGCGGAAGTCGGCCTTGCGACCGTTGTTGTCCGTCAGCGTGCCATGGTCCATCACCTGCAGCAAGATGTTGAAGACGTCCGGGTGGGCCTTTTCGATTTCGTCCAGCAGCAGCACGCAATGCGGCTTCTTGGTGACGGCCTCGGTCAGCAGGCCGCCCTGGTCGAAACCAACGTAGCCCGGAGGCGCACCGATCAGGCGGCTGACGGCATGGCGCTCCATGTACTCCGACATGTCGAAGCGGATCAGCTCGATGCCCAGGATGTAGGCCAATTGCTTGGCCACCTCGGTCTTGCCCACGCCGGTGGGGCCACTGAACAGGAAGGAGCCGATGGGCTTGTCAGGCTTGCCCAGACCCGAGCGCGACATCTTGATCGCGGCCGACAAGGCATCGATGGCCGCGTCTTGGCCGAACACCACGCTCTTCAAATCGCGGTCCAGGCTCTTGAGCTTGGAGCGGTCGTCGTTGGACACGCTGGTCGAGGGCACCCGCGCGATCTTGGCCACGATGTCTTCCACCTCGGCCCGCGTGATGGTCTTCTTCTGCTTGCTCTTGGGCAGGATGCGTTGCGCCGCGCCAGCTTCGTCGATCACGTCAATGGCCTTGTCAGGCAGATGGCGATCATTGATGAACTTGGCGGACAACTCGGCCGCAGCCTGCAAGGCACCCAAGGCGTACTTGACGCTGTGGTGCTCTTCGAAGCGCGACTTGAGGCCCTTGAGGATTTCGATGGTTTGCTCGACCGAGGGTTCGACCACTTCGACCTTCTGGAAGCGACGTGACAAGGCCGCATCCTTTTCGAAGATGCCACGGTATTCCGTGAAGGTGGTGGCGCCGATGCACTTGAGCTGGCCCGAGCTGAGCGCGGGCTTGAGCAGGTTGCTGGCATCCAGCGTGCCGCCCGAAGCTGCACCCGCACCGATCAGGGTGTGGATCTCATCGATGAACAGGATGGCGCTGGGCTGCTCTTTGAGCTGCTTGATCACGGCTTTAAGGCGTTGCTCGAAGTCACCACGGTACTTGGTGCCGGCCAGCAGCGCGCCCATGTCGAGGGCATAGACCTCGGCATCGGCCAGCACGTCGGGCACGTCCTTTTGCGTGATGCGCCAAGCCAGGCCTTCGGCGATCGCGGTCTTGCCCACGCCGGCTTCACCGACCAGCAACGGGTTGTTCTTGCGGCGACGGCACAGGATCTGGATGACGCGCTCGACTTCATGATCGCGACCGATGAGGGGATCGATCTTGCCATCGCGGGCCATCGCATTGATGTTCTGGGTGTACTGCTCCAACGGAGAGGCCTTGGGCTCGCCGCCCTCTTCCTTCTCGGTTTCGGCGGGATTGGCTTCAGACGAAGACTTGATGGGCTCCGGAGGATCGGCCTTGCGGATGCCATGGGCGATGTAGTTCACCACGTCCAGGCGTGTCACGCCCTGCTGGTGCAGGTAGTACACCGCGTGGGAATCCTTCTCGCCGAAGATCGCGACCAGCACATTGGCGCCGGTGACTTCCTTCTTGCCACTGCCAGACGACTGCACATGCATGATGGCGCGCTGGATCACACGCTGGAAGCCCAGGGTGGGCTGCGTATCGACTTCGTCGGTACCGCCCACGGTGGGGGTGTTGTCCCGCACGAACTGATCAAGGTTCTTGCGCAACTCTTCCAGGTTGGCCGCACAAGCTTTCAACACCTCGGAAGCAGAGGGGTTGTCGATCAAGGCGAGCAGCAAGTGCTCGACGGTGATGAACTCGTGGCGTTGCTGTCGGGCCTCGACGAAGGCCATGTGCAGACTCACTTCCAACTCTTGCGCAATCATGCGGTCTCCAGAATGCACTGCAGGGGGTGCCCGGCTCTGCGGGCGGCGGCAAGAACGAGTTCGACCTTCGTGGCCGCGACGTCTTTGGTGTAGACACCGCACACACCACGACCTTCGTGGTGGATTTTGAGCATGATCTGCGTTGCTGTCTCTATGTCATGGCGGAAATATTCCTGCAACACGACGATCACGAACTCCATGGGTGTGAAGTCATCATTGAGCATCACCACCCTGTAAAGCTTTGGCGGCTCCAGGCTGACTGTTTCTTTTTCGGCAATCGCCAGGCCCTCTCCACCGTCACCAGGCCCGACAGGCGGTTCGGATGAGTGGGGTTTTAACGGTTCGGTCATGAATTCATTCTACGAGACGCCATTGCCTTGTGTCTTCACATGTTGCGACAAGCCACCTGACTTCAAGGGGGGAAATTCACCCAGCTTTCACGACTTTTCGAAGCACCACAGATCAGGCTGGCATGAGCACACCGAAACGATCTGAAGGCGCCTTGGCACAAATCAAGAAAATTTCACAATGCAATATTTTTTGGATGTCAAGTCCGAAAAACCAGATCAACCTTAGGTGCTTGACACTCCCGAATCCGACCTAGAGAATGACAACAAACTAACAGGAGGGACAGTATGGCAATAGGCACTGTCAAATGGTTCAACGACGCCAAAGGGTTTGGTTTCATTGAACCTGAACAAGGTGGGGGAGACGTTTTCGCCCATTTTTCCGCCATCCAGATGGATGGCTTCCGGACGCTCAAGCAGGGCTCGAAAGTTCAGTATGAACTGATAGCCGGGCCGAAAGGCATGCTTGCGCAAAACATCCAGCCAGTCGATGCCCTCACGGCAGAGCAGGCTCAATCCGATCCCCTGAGTGATTTGCACTTCAGGGAACTGTCTGGAGGGACTGGCCACAGCTTGCCGCACTGACAGGCGGCGCTCACAAAAAACCCGCCTTCAGGCGGGTTTTTTGTTCAATCTTCAATCGCAGGTGAGCTTGCCGGGCGCTGGCGTACACGCCTCTTTGCGTTTGACGGTGCCACTGCCTTCGGTGGCGGCACGACCAGCCCCCACTTCACCGATGACGCTGTTGCGTACCTTGGACGACACATTCGCACCAGTGGGTGCCTGGCCTCCTTCAGCCACGCAATCCAGGCTGCCAGTCTTGGGCGTGCATTTGCCTGGCAACCGCAGCACCCGGCTGCCTTCGGCCACAGGCTGGCCTGAACCCACTTGCGTGACCAGTCCGCCGCGAATGCTGAGCGGATCGCCCTGCCTCACCGCACGCGCGGCGGCGGTGCCTTGGGTCTGGTCCACGGTTTTCGCCGCGGAGTTCCTCGCGGCCACGCCCGGAGCGGTCGGCGCATCCGACCTCATGGTGATCGATGAGTTGGGCCCGCCCTCGGTGTTGGGGGAAGAGGCCTGCGCCCAGACCGCCGTGGAAAGGGCTCCACAGCCTGTCAGCATGACGGCTTGAAGCAGACGGCGATGGGCAACAGTGAACATGGATGATCGGCTTGTCATAAGGATGTCCTCGGCGTTGACGCTCAGAAGTGTTTGGTCACCACAGCATTGGCGCGCGGCTGGTGGGTGCCGCCATCGGACAGGGGTTCGCCCGAAGCGCGCCAAGCCAGGTTCAGACGGAGGGAGAAATCGTTGGGGTGAGCCCAGATCATGCCCAAGCCATAGCCGCTGAGAACGCTGGAAGCTGTCGACACGGCGTTTTGCCCAAGCTTGGCGTGGCCCCAATCGTAAAAGGTGCTGAACATCAGGTCTTGCGAAGCACGGCCAAACCAGCTTTCGGGTGGCAGAAAGCGCAACTCCGCGGTCACCACGTGGCCGGTGTCGGCCGCGGCCTCGCCTGGCGCGAAGGCCCGCACGACCGTGGGACCACCGATCGCGAAACGCTCGGTGGCATCCAAGGTGGTGTTGGCAATCTGCCCCTGGTAACGCGCGTAGAACTGGAGACGGTTGCTCACCAGATTTTGCAAACGTGAATAACCCAGGCTGGCCTTGCCGAAACTGCGCTTCAACCCCACGGTGGTCGCGTCGGTGGCATCGAACTTCATGCGGCCTTGCAGCCAAGTCAACTCATAGGTGTTGACCGCGCCATTGAACACGTTGTCGCGGAAATCCCCGACCACGCCGGCCTGCAGATCATCGCTGCGCTTGCGGGAAGACACGCTGTATTCACGGTCATCGAAGCGCTTGTTTTCATAGCTCAGCAGGCTGAACACATTGAGGTTGCGCGAACGCACCAGGGGGTAGAGGCCGAAGCCGCTGGCGGCCACCACGGTGCCGTTCAGGTCGGTCGGAAAATCGTCTTTGTCAATTTGATAACGAACCTTGGAAACCGCCGCGCCCAGCCTCAAGCCATTGGAGCCCACTGGCGACACGTAGCTTGCGCCCGCGAACGCGAGGCCGCCCGACAAGGAACTCAATGCGTTGAGGGACAAAGCATCGCCCCGCCCCGTCGGGCTGACCACGGTCACGCCGCCGCTGACACGGCCCACACCGGTGTACCTGGAGCCCAAGGAGTCGAGCTCGACCCGGCCGCTGACACGGGCTTCGGCGGTGGGCGTGACCACCAATGAAGCGGTGCCGGGCTCGCGCCCCTCTCCGATTTCGAAACGGGTGCGCGCGCCTTGCAGGTCGTTGATCAGGAAAACCACGCGTTCGACGTCTTTCACGCGGATGACTTCGCCCGGCTTCAGGGCGGCGAGGTAATTCTCGACGACCTCGCGGCGCACCGGGGTGTCTTGCGGCCAGTTCAGCTCAACCTGGTCAAGACGCCCTTCGAGCACGGCGATGTGGACGATGCCGTCCTTGGCCTGTTGCTCCGGGAGGTAGGCAAAGCCCACGTAATAGCCCAGCTCCCGTTGCATGTACAGGGTGACGGCGGCGGTGGCGTTGACCAGGTCTTCGTAACCACGGCCCTTGCCAGTGAAAGGCGCCGTGATGGCCGCCAGCCGCGCCGCCGAGGCATCGGGCAGTCCGTCAACCTGGTAGGCCTGGACGTCCAGCGAGAAATCCTCTTCGGGCTTGCCCAGCTCGCGCAAAGGGGCGGAAGGCGAGGTGACCGCTGGCGTGGCGGGCTGGGCCCATGCCAAGCCCATGGCCAGCGTGAGGGCCGCAGCGGCCAGGACTTTCAGGTTCAAAGGCGCAAATAGCACGGCAACAATCCCTTTTGAAATGGTGATTTTCGAAAGATTGCCGAGGCCCGCGGCACCGCCATCCTCCGAGCACCAGTGAGGCCGGCCGATGGTATCTCAACGCCTCCAGCATGGACAGGCCGAGCCGGCAAAACACAACGGCAGCCTTGTACGTGGTCTTGACAGGCGGTCTTTCATGGCAAGGCCCCAGCTTGTGGCCAACCTCTCAAAGATTCGGAAGCCTTCGCGCAAGCATCGGCATTGAGAATCATTTGCATTTATATTATTAGGATTGGACTTGCGAACGTGAACACTTTTCACGCGGCCCCTCAAGGGCAAGCCCGTACCCAAGACCTGTGTTCGAGACCGCCTACCAGGACGCCACGGCCGGTGAAGCGGCAGGCCCGGCTTTCGACCGCTCGCGCCACGTCGGCACCTTGAGCTTCGAGGTCACGGACGGCCTGCCCTGGACCCCCACGAACTGACCCGCCCGCCAAGCAGCCGTGCTCAGGGGCGACTGACCGTCGCCATGAGCACGGCCAATCCCAGCAGCGCGGGCCCGGACACCGTGACGGCCCTGGGCCAGTAAGTCAAGGTCAGCACCACGGCGATGCCGGCGGCCGTGAGGCTCCCCAGCCATGCGACCAGGCCGATGCCGAATCCATGCCCTTTCAGGCAAATTGCCAACGAGGCGACCAGCAGAGCGGTGCCAGCCAGTTGCAATGGCACGCGCCAACGGCCGGGTTGCGCTTCGCGTCCGAAGCGATCGGACCAGTGGCGTTCCATGGCCAGACAGAGCGCGGCAAAGGCCGCGTAGGCCAGACAAAAGATGACCATGCTCATGCTCCCGCCGCCACAGGATGCTTGGCCTTGGAGGACCGCGCCTTCCGGATCGCCTTGCCCCCGTGACGTTGCAGCACCCAGGCCGCGGTGGCCAGGCCCAAGCCCAGCGCCAGCACCGTGAGGTCGAAGCCCGCGAATGCCCAGCGACCCGCCGCGAGCGTGACGCCCAAATGCGCATAGGTGGTGAAGGCATTGAGCAGCGGCAGCAAGGCGAAAAGCGCCGCGCCCACCATCAGTTGCCATCGCCACATGCCGCGCGTGGACCTCGCAAGGCCCAGCACCGCGGCCACGCCCCAGGCCGCGAAGAAGCAGGTGATCTCGGCCTCCTGTCGATCAGGCAAGCCCAAGGGCAACAAGCGGTTGGCCCAGAAATAGCTGGCCATGGCGATCGGCACACCGGCGATCGCACCGATGTTGAGCCCGTCCACCAGGCGCAAACCGAGACCGATGGGCAGGCCATGGCGGATCTGTTTGGCATGCTTCTGGCGCTCCTTGACGGCCCACAAGAGCAGACCCGTGGCCACCATGGCACAACCGGCCAGGCCAGACACGAAGAACAAGGCGCGCAGCCAGGGCTCGGCGAACCGCGCCACGTGCAAGCCATAGATCACGCCCCGCGTGGCGGCCGCGGGCGCGTCATCGCCACGCACCGAGAGCAAGGCGCCCGTGTCACCCTTGAACGTCATGACCGGGCCATTGAGCGAGATGCGGCGCTCATCGACCGGACGGACCTCGATCACCGCGCCAGCGTCCATCGGATTGACCACGGTCACATGCCCTGGCGCTACGCCCCAACGCGCCCGGGCCTGCGCCAGCAAAGGTTCCACGGCCGTCAAGGTGCCTGGCCGCCCCGTGGGCTTGGGCGTTTTGGTCTGCGGGAAGACCTCGGCGGTGAATGCCTTCTGGTCGCCCTGGTAGGCCGTCATGACGCCCCAGGGCATGTACAGCGTCATCAAGGTGATCAGGCCGCTGTAGGTGATCATCAGGTGGAAAGGCAAGGCCAGCACGCCCGTGGCGTTGTGCGCGTCCAGCCATGAACGCTGGTTCTTTTCAGGCCGGAAGGTGAAGAAGTCCTTGAAGATGCGCTTGTGCGTGATCACACCGCTGACGATGGCCACGAGCATGAACATCGCGCAAAAGCCGACGATCCACCGGGCCCACACCGCTGGCATGTAGTGCAGGTCGAAATGCAGGCGGTAGAAGAACTCGCCGCCGCGGGTCTCTCGGGCCTTCAGTTCGGCGCCCGTGGCGGGGTCGAGGAACTCGGTCTTGAAACGACCGCGGGCGTTCTTGGCGGACGAGGCCGGTGACTCGACCCAGCCGATGCGCACGGCCGGCTCGCGCGGCGTGGGCAGCTCGATGCTCCAGCGATTGGCCTTGGGGGCTTTCTCGCGCAAGGCGTTCAGGGCATGCGTGGTGGCCTGCGGGCCGGGCTGGGCTTGCAGCAACTCGGGCTGCATCCACTGCGTGATCTCCTGGCGGAAATAGGTGGCCGTGCCAGCGGCAAAGATCATGAACAGCAACCAGCCGACCAGCAGGCCTGACCAGGTGTGCAACCACGCCATGGATTGGCGGAAACCTTCTTTCATTTGCTGCTCTCCGCTGGCTACTGCTGGCTCGTCCACGCATGGCTGGCAATCAAGGCGCCAAAGACCAAGGCCGGCAGCGCCAACCCCAGCCATGCCCGCCATGCCGATCGCGCGGAGAAAACCCAGATGACCGCCCCCGCGTACACGGCGAACGACAACATCGTGGCGGTCAAGGTGGCTTCAGGCCGGCTGCCCGGCAGGGACACCGCCAAAGCACCCGTGGACAAGGCGGCGACGATGTAGCCGCCCAGGATGGCGGCCAAGGCCCTGGAGGCGACGGCCCATCGCTCGCGGGCGCTGAGCAAAACGGCCTTTTTCATGGGCCCAGGCCCGTGCTCGGGTCCACGTTGAAACTTCGGAACATGGAGGACAAGCCCTGCAAAACGTTCAAACAAGAATAATAACGATTCTTATTCTAATGCAGTGAAGGCAGCCTGACTAGTCGGCCAGCTCGTCCAGGATCGGGCAATCGGGCCGTTCATCCCCATGGCAGCACTGCGCCAGGCGCTCCAGCGTCCGCTTCATGTCCGCCATTTCGCGCATGCGCCGGTCCAGGTCGGCCACGTGGGCCAAGGCGATGCGTTTGACGTCGGCACTGGACCGCCTCCGGTTCTGCCAAAGCTTCAGCAGCTCGGCGACCTCGGTCATGCCAAAACCCAATTGGCGCGCGTGCTTGATGAAGCGCAGCGTGTGCACTTCCCGCTCGCCGTACTGCCGGTAGCCCGCCTGGGTGCGGGCCACCTTGGGCAACAAGCCCAGCGATTCGTAATGCCTCACCATCTTGGCCGAGACCCCCGATTGCGCGGCAGCCTGCCCGATGTTCATGGGCCCTGTGAACAAGGTCTCTTCGGTCATGGCGTGCGTCCCTTCCAACGGCTCAGCACCAGCGCATTGCCGACCACACTGACGCTGCTGAACGCCATCGCCGCGCCCGCGATGACCGGGTTGAGCAGCCCCAGCGCCGCCATCGGGATGCCGACCAGGTTGTAGACAAAAGCCCAGAACAGGTTTTGCCGGATCTTGGCGTAAGTTCTGCGAGAGATGTCGATGGCGTCGACCACCAGGGAGGGGTCACCCCGCATCAGCGTGATGCCGGCGGCGTGCATGGCCACGTCGGTGCCGGTGGACATGGCGATGCCCACGTCGGCGGCGGCCAGGGCTGGCGCATCGTTGATGCCATCGCCCACCATCGCCACGCGCTGCCCTGCCCCTTTGAGCTGGCCCACGAGGGCCGCCTTGTCTTGCGGCAGGACCTCCGCGTGGAACTCGTCGATGCCCAACTGCCGCGCCACCGTCTCGGCGCTGCCCCGGTTGTCGCCGGTGAGCAGCACCGTGCGCAGGCCTTGCTGGCGCAAGCGCGACACCGCGTCACCGGCCGAGGCCTTGACCCCATCGCCAAAGACCAGCATGCCCAGCAGCCTGGGCGATTGCGCATCCGTGACATCGGCCACCCAGGACACGGTCTTGCCTTGATGCAGCCATGGCTCGGCCCGCGCCTGCAGCGGTGACACGTCAACGCCCAGTTCCTGCATCAGCCGAGGGCTGCCCAACTGCAACCCGCGCTCGCCCACCTGCGCCGCCATGCCTCGCCCAGGCCATGCCCGGACCTGCGTGGCGCGGGGCACCGCCAGACCTTGCGCCCGGGCCACTTGCAACACGGCCGCCGCCAGGGGGTGTTCGCTGCCTGACTGGATGGCGGCGCAGTCGGCCAGGAAGCGGGCTTCATCCTCATCGGTGGAAGCCCAAGCGACCAAACTCGGCTTGCCTTCCGTCAAGGTGCCGGTCTTGTCGAAGACCACGACTTGGATGGCGTGCGCCACCTCCAACGACTCGGCGTCCTTGATCAGGATGCCATGGCGGGCCGCCACGCCCGTGCCCGCCATGAGGGCGGTGGGCGTGGCCAAACCCAGGGCGCAGGGGCAGGCGATGACCAGCACGGCCACCGCGTTGAGGATCGCGGTCTCCCAGTGGCCCGTGCTCAGCCCCCAGGCCAGCAAGGTGCCCCCCGCGATGGCGATCACCACGGGCACGAAGACGGCGCTGACCTTGTCGACCAAGCGCTGGATGGGCGCCTTCCCGGCCTGTGCCGACTCGACCAGCCTGACGATGCGGGACAGGGTCGATTCGGCCCCCACCGCCAAGGTCCGCACCAGCAACCAGCCCTGGCCGTTGACCGCGCCACCCGTGACCCGGTCACCCACCTGCCGGGACACGGGCAGGCTTTCACCCGTGATCAGCGACTCGTCGATTTCGCTGGCACCTTCGATCAGCTCGCCATCCACCGGCACACGCTCACCGGGACGGACCACGACGAGGTCGCCCACGCGCACCCGAGCCACCGGCACGTCCACCTCCTGCCCGCGGCGACGCACTCGGGCTGTGTCGGGCCGCAAGGCATGGAGCGCGCGCAGGGCCGCCGTGGTCTGGTGCTTGGCGCGTGTCTCCAGCCATTTGCCCAGCATGACCAGGGTGATGACCACCGCCGAAGCTTCGAAGTACAGGTGAGGCATGCCGTGCCCACCATGGCGCAACAGCATGTAGACGCTGAGACCGTAGGCGGCCGAGGTGCCCAGGGCAACCAGCAAGTCCATGTTGCCGGAACCGGCCCGCAGGGCACCCCAGCCGGCCCGGTAAAAGCGCGCGCCCAACCAGAACTGAACCGGCGTGGCCAGGGCCCATTGCCACCACCCGCCCACGGCCCAGTCCAGCCCCAGCAGCATGCCGATCATGGGCAAGACCAGCGGGACAGACAAGGCCGCCCCGACGGCGATGGGCCACCAGTCGGGCAGCCCGGAGGGCGATTCATCCCCCTCGGCGGAAACCTCTTCTTCAACCGGCCGCGCCACATAGCCAGCCTGGCCCACGGCGTCCACCAGGGTGTCCATGCCAAGCCCAGGACCGGCCGTGTGGACCGTGGCCGTTTCGGTGGCCAGGTTGACGGCCGCGGACGTGACACCGGGCACCTTGTTCAAGGCTTTCTCGACACGCGAGGCGCACGAGGCGCAACTCATGCCCTCGATGGTCATCGTCCATGCCTGATCGGGCAAGGTGGGCGCGGGGCTGGACAGGGCGGTCATGCTGGGCCTTTCTTCTGAAAACAGGGAACACGCTCTACTGTGCACCTTCCCACCATGGGAAGGTCAATGCCCGGCATGGCTTCCAGGTTTGCGGACCGACAAGGACTCCCCGGCCGGCGCCGGCTGCTCGACCTGGCGAGCAGGCTCGGCCAGCGACCCGGTCCACTCGAATGCCACGGTCCCGGCCGGAGGCCTGAACCAACCTGGGTCCTGGTAGTCACCCGCTTTCTGGCCCTGGCGCACCTTGACCACCGAGAACATGCCGCCCATTTCGATCGAACCATGCGGTCCCTGCCCCGTCATCATGGGCAAGGTGTTGTCGGGCAAGGGCATCTCCATCTCGGCCATGTCGGCCATGCCCCGGTCGCCCATCACCATGTAGCCCGGGATGAGTTGGGTGATGCGCCGCGACACGTCACGGTGGTCCACGCCGATCATCGTGGGCACGTCATGGCCCATGGCGTTCATGGTGTGGTGGCTCTTGTGGCAATGGAAAGCCCAATCGCCCTCCTCGTTGGCCACGAACTCCAGCTGCCGCATCTGGCCCACGGCCACATCCGTCGTCACCTCGGGCCAGCGCGCGGACTTCGGCACCGGGCCGCCATCCGTGCCCGTGACCACGAACTCGTGACCATGGAGGTGGATGGGGTGGTTGGTCATGGTCAGGTTGCCGACGCGGATGCGCACCTTGTCGTGCTGCCGGGCCACCAAGGGATCGATGCCGGGAAACACGCGGCTGTTCCAGGTCCACAGGTTCTGGTCCAGCATGGTCATCACCTTGGGCGTGTAGCTGCCAGGGTCGATGTCGTATGAATTCAGCAGGAAGCAATAGTCGCGCTGCACGTCGTCGATCAGGGGATGCCTGCCCTTGGGGTGTGTCACCCAGAAGCCCATCATGCCCATGGCCATCTGCGTCATCTCGTCGGCATGCGGGTGGTACATGAAGGTGCCCGGCCTGCGCGCGACGAACTCGTAGACGAAGGTCTTGCCCGGCTTGATGGTGGGCTGGGTCAGGCCGCCGATGCCGTCCATGCCATTGGGCAAACGTTGGCCGTGCCAGTGCATGGTGGTGTGCTCGGGCAGCTTGTTGGTCACGAAGATGCGAACGCGGTCGCCCTCCACCACCTCGATGGTGGGGCCGGGTGACTGGCCGTTGTAGCCCCACAGCTTGGCTTTCATGCCGGGGGCCAGCTCGCGCACCACGGGCTCGGCCACCAGGTGGAACTCTTTCACGCCCTGGTTCATGCGCCAGGGCAAGGTCCAACCGTTGAGCGTGACCACGGGGTTGTAGGGCCGGCCATTGGCAGGCACCAGCGGCGCCATGGTATCGGGCGAGGTCTGGATGACGGGTTCGGGCAAGGCCGCCATCGCGACACGGCTGACCGTCGCAGCCGCGACCGCGCCCCCCGTCAGCCCCAGACTCTGGAGGAAACTTCTTCTTGAACTCATGGTTGATCTCCGTGGGGCTTGCCGATCTGGGCCATCTGCAAATCGCTTTGCGCCAGCCAGAAATCACGCAAGGCCTCGATGTGGCCGTTGACGGCGGTGATCTGCGCGCGGGCATCGGCCAGCAGGTCGAACACGCTGATGAACATGCCGTTGTAGCGAAGCTGGTTTTCTTGCGAAATGCGTTGGCGCAGCGGCAGGATTTCGTCGCGGTAGCGCCGGACGATGTCGTGGTTGACGCGGTAATTCAGGTAGGCCTCGCGCACCTCCGACCGGGCCTCGATCGCGGCGTGGGCCAATTGATCCACCGACTGCATGTAGACCGCCTCGGCCTTGGCCACCCGGGCGCCGCCCCAATCGAACAGCGGGATTTCCAGGCGGATGTCATAGCCACGTTCGGTGCTGGGGGCATCGCTGAAGGTGTTGCGGGCCACGCCCAACTCCAACACGTTGATGACGCGGGTTACCTTGCTCAGGCCCAGGTTGCTGGCCAGTCCTTGGCTTTGCGCGCGCAGGGCTTGCAAGTCCAGGCGCGTGGCCATGGCCTGCTGTTCAAGGTCGGGCAAGTCATCGGGCGCCTTGGGCAGATCGGGCAGGCGTTCAGGCAACTTGAAGTTGGTTTGATCGCCCCACAGGCCCAGCAGCCTGGTCAGGCGTTCGCGCGCGGCGGTTCTGGCCTGCGTGGCCTTGGCCACATTGAGCGCGGCATCGGCGTAGAAGCCTTGCTCGCGGGCGTGGTCCAGCCGGCTCCAGTTGCCGGCCTGGACCATCCTGGCCGCCAGTTCTTCGCCGGCATCGGCGGCCTTGAGCACCTCTTGCGTGTAGCGCAAGGTTTCCTCCGCCGCCACGGCCATGAACCAGGCTTTGCGCGCCTCGAACGCCAACGACAAGGTCTGCGCCGTCGCCAGATGGCGTGCCTGCTCGAAGCGGCGCGTTTCGACCCGGGAGGCCCAGGGTGCCACCAGAAGGCGGGCCAGGTCGAAGTGGAAGCCGCGGTCGATTTCGGTCTCGGCACCTCGCCTCATCCTGCCAAAAGAAAACCCGGGGTTGGGCAAGCGGGTGGCTTGCACCAGGTCCGCCTCGGACATGCCGAGCTCGGCATACGAGGCTTGCAGCCGACGGTTGCTGAGCAAGGCCACCTGCACCGCGTTGTCCACCGACAAAGGCCCGGCCAGAAGCTCGGCCACACGCCGCTGCGCGGCGCTGTGCTGAGCGTCGGTCTTGGGCCACCGGGCCTCCAGGCCGATGCGGGCCTGGGTCTGCTGTTGAACCTCGGCAAAACCGCTGTCGTCGGACAAGCCGGCGCAGCCACCCAGCCCCAGGGCCAGCGCGGCCGTCAAGGCTCTGTGCTTCAGCGTCATCATCATGGGTGCCTCACTTCGCTGAATGGCCACGGCCCGGGATGAAGTCGACATGGGAAACCTCGC
The DNA here is from genome assembly GCF_050725395.1 of Aquabacterium sp. Classification (GTDB taxonomy): domain Bacteria; phylum Pseudomonadota; class Gammaproteobacteria; order Burkholderiales; family Burkholderiaceae_C; genus Aquabacterium. The sequence goes on from NZ_JBOHHL010000020.1 coordinate 34,386, forward strand.
GAAAGGGGATCGAACACCCACGGCCAAAGCCGCGGAGCGTCATCTCTGCTGGATCGGCGCGGTCGTCAGGACAGACGCCGCGCAAGGCGTCGGATCAGGCGAGGACCGATCGCGGTGGCCGCTCCAGCCCCTCCGACAGGAAGGATGGCAAAAGCGATTTGAAGGTGGCCTCCCAGGGCGCGTGCGCCTGCAAGGCCACGGGCCAATGCGGGAAGGTGGCCACGAAGCCCAAGCCAGTGCAGCAAGAAGCGCAAGCGCTGCACTTGTCGGCCCCCTGCCCCTGCCCCTGCTGCTGATGCTGGTGGTGATCGGCATGGCCCAGGCCATCGGCGTGCGCATGGTGCTCATGCGCGGCATGGTCCTGCTCGGCCATCACCTTGGCTTGATGGTGGTGTGCAAGCCCGCAAGACAGCCTCATCACCGCCGCCATGCCCTGGACAGGGAGCGACAGGATGCACAGCCAAACGAGGAGGGTCTTGAAAAGCTTCACCATTCGAAGCTGGATTATTGCAGCGCTCCTCAACTGGCGCAACGCGGCTACCTGGCCGGCTCGGCCTCGGGCTTTTCAGACAGCTGCGGTCAGGTCCCCTCGACCTCCGACAACTCCGCCAATCGGCGGGCCAGCGACGAGGCGCTGGGATTCTCCAGGAACACGCACCGTTTGCCCGTGCGCTTGCAGTGATTCTTCACGCGCCAATAAGCCTCGTGGCTGATGCAACCCGTCTGGCAAATGACCAGGTCGGCGGCGGCCAGGGTGGCGTCCAGTTTGGCGGCACTCTCTTCATCGCCACCATCGTGGTGCAGGAAGCGTCCACCGGCATGTTCGATCAGTTGGCGGTAAGCCGGCACGCTGGCTTGGCGGCCCCCCACGCACAACACGGCGCGGTCATCAAGGCTGGTTTCCAGGCTGGGGTCCGAGTCCGGCGAGGGCCCGGCTGCTTGGGCGGTGGCCTCGTCAGCGTGGTGAAGCTTCTCGGCCAGGGCTTGCGCACGGCGCCGTTGGTTCTGGGCCTCTTGCTGGGCCAGCGCCAAGGCACGTTCGAGTTCATGGATGCGCTCGATCTGCCGTTCGCCCTGGCGTGCCAGTTCATGGCGAGTCTTCAAGCCAGGCATGGCGCTTTCCAGGGCCTGCAGCGACTCCTTCATCGTGGCCACGGCGGTGTCACGACCGATCAAATCCGCCCTCAACTGCACGATCTGGCTTTGCAGTGACTCCTGCCGACGCGCATGTTCTTCGGTCAACACCGCATTGCGCCGTTGGGCGTCGCCCAGCGCCCGGGCCAGCGCAGCGTTCTCCTCAACCACGGCTTCGAAACGTTGCACATTGACGCGTTGCGCGGCGCCCACCTGGTGCTGGATCATGTGCACCTGGCCCAGCACCAAGTGCTCCAGTGCCGGCGTGCAACGGGCATGGGTCACGGTGGCCCACAGCGCCCCCGCCATGTTCACCTGGGCGGTTTCGGTCCACCAGACCAGCAAAGCTTCTGGCGACTTGGCTTTGGCGGATTGCCGCACGCACAGCATGAAGCTGCGGTCCAGCTCGCGTTGAAGTGCCTCGGCCAGTTTCGTGCGGACCTTGCTGTCCGTCACCACACCGCAGTGCAACTCGTAGTCATCGGCCACGGTGACACCGCCCAGCACTTTGTCGACGATGCGACGCAAGCTTGAGATGGGCAGGCACACCCCGATGACCGGGCAATGCACGTGATCGCTCAGTTCCCAGAGACGCCGACGACGCGAGCCATCACGGACGACCGGCTGGCGGGTCATCACCGTGGCGCCGGTGCCCATGACCGCCTGGCGCACGATCGTTTCAAGCTCTTTGGGGTCATGCTGGCACATGCGGGCTCCGGCTTTGAATCAGGTGCGTTCTGGAAATCCACCAGACCATTCCCGCCATTGGCGCCCCCACTCGATGCCAATGGCGTGCACTTCACCCAGCCGCGACGGTATCGACAAGCAACACCGCTTTCTCAAAGGTCGCAATGGATGGTGAATTCACAGAACGCAAGGCAATTGTAAATGCAAATCAATCTCATTTCAATATGGCCGCGAGAAAAGCAGGGGATTGGTTCAGGGCCTCGCCCCGACGTCGTCTTGTGATTGAGCCAGCAGCGCCACGGTGTGCCGGGCGATCATCAGTTCTTCATCCGTCGGGATGACCCAGGCCGAACACGCGCCGCCTGGATGGCTGACGCGTGGACCACGCGCGCGATTGGCGGGCTCGTCGATGCTCACCCCCAACCAAGCGCACCCTTCGATCACCCGGCGGCGGATCTCATCGGCGTTTTCGCCGATGCCCGCGGTGAACACCAGCGCATCGAGCCCACCCAACTCGGCGGCCAGGGAGCCGATCTCGCGCACCGTGCGGTGCACGAAGAGGTCGACGGCCAGCCGCGCGCGAGGTTCATCGCTGGCCAGCAGCACACGCATGTCACTGGAGATCCCCGACACGCCCAGCAGGCCGGACTGCTTGTACAGCAGTGTTTCCAGGGCCCGAGCATCCATGCCGCGCTGGTCCATCAGCCAGATCAGCACACCGGGGTCGAGCTCGCCGCAACGCGTGCCCATGGGCAAGCCTTCGAGCGCGGTGAAGCCCATGGTGCTGGCCACACTGCGGCCATTTTGCATGGCGCAGGCGCTGGCGCCATTGCCCAGGTGCAGGACGATGACCTTGCCCTGCGCCAGTTCGGGGGCCACTTCGGGCAATCGCCCCGCGATGTATTCATAAGACAGCCCGTGGAAGCCATAGCGCCGCACGCCGGCTTCGTGCAATTCGAAGGGCAAGGCGTAGACCTGGGCGACCTCGGCGTTGCTCCGGTGAAAAGCCGTGTCGAAGCAAGCCACCTGAGGCACGCCCGGCAAGACCTCGAATGCCAAGCGGATGGGCGCGAGGTTGTTGGGTTGGTGCAGCGGCGCCAAGGGGGACAGGGCGTCGAGTTGCGCCAGGATGTCGGGCGTCACGATGACCGGGGCCGCATGCTCCAGGCCGCCGTGCACCACGCGGTGACCGATGCCCTGCAAAGTGATGTCGGGCACCAGTTCGCGCACGAACGCCATCACGTGGCGAAGCGCCGCTTCGTGGCCCAGCGTGGCGCCTTCTTCCCACCGATGCTGGCCGATGACTTGGCCGGCGGGGTCTTTGGCGGTGAAGGCCGGCGACGTGCCCAGCCCTTCGACCAAGCCGCGCAGGGCCAGGGTCAAATTGCCATCCTCCAAACCGTACAGCGAGAACTTCAGGCTCGACGAGCCTGCATTCGCCACGGCCACCATGTCCTTGTGTCCTGATGTCATCCAACCGCCTCGATTGCTGCAGCGCAACACGCCATGTCGACGAAGTCTATACTGGGCCTTGTCCAATCTGGCAGGGCCGCGATGTCGACACCAAGCACCTCCGTTCACCCGCACTACGACCGATTGATCGACACCGCGCGCAAGTTGCCGCCTCTGCGGGTGGCGGTGGTCCACCCGACCAACGAAGTCTCGCTGAACGCGGCGCTGGAGTCTGCCAGGCTGGGCCTGATCACGCCCATCCTGGTCGGGCCGCGGGGCAAGATCGAAGCCGCTGCACGGCAGTCGGGCATCGACCTGAGCGGCATCACCCTCATCGACGCGCCGCACAGCCACGGCGCCGCCGAGGCGGCCGTGGCCATGGCCTTGAAAGGCGAGGTCGATGCCCTGATGAAGGGCAGCCTTCACACCGACGAGTTGATGGGGGCCGTGGTGCGCCGCGATGGCGGTCTGCGCACCTCTCGGCGCATCAGCCACTGCTTTGTGATGGACGTGCCCGGTCACGAGCAGCCCCTGATCATTTCCGATGCCGCCATCAACATCGCGCCCACGCTTGAAGAGAAGGTGGACATCGTGCAGAACGCGATCGACCTGGCGCAGGCGCTGCAGATGTCGCCCGTGCTGGTGGCCGTGTTGTCGGCGATGGAGACCGTCAGCTCCAAGGTGCCCTCCACCCTCGACGCCGCCGCGCTGTGCAAGATGGCCGACCGTGGGCAGATCACCGGCGCGGTGCTGGATGGCCCGCTCGCGATGGACAACGCCATCGACGCCGAGGCCGCGCACATCAAGGGCATCGTCTCGCCCGTGGCGGGGCGAGCCAATGTGTTGATCGTGCCCGACCTCGACGCGGGCAACATGCTGGCCAAGAGCCTGAGCTTTCTGGCCCGCGCTTATGCGGCAGGGGTGGTGCTGGGCGCGAAGGTGCCGATCATCCTGACCAGCCGCGCCGACTCCGAGCCGGCTCGCCTGGCCTCGTGCGCGGTGGCGTCGATGCTCGCGGAGGCTGCCCGGCAGGGAAGAACCAAGGCCGTGGGCTAACCCCTCCCCTGGTTTGAGCGTTTCAACAACACACCTTGGGAAAACATGCGGTCACATCTTTAACATCTCGCCACCAGCCGGAATCCCTTCGGCTGGAGGGATGAACATCCAAAAATGGAGTCAAGATGTTGAAGAAAGCACTGCTGAGCCTGGTGGCCAGCACGAGTCTGTTGGGCACCGCGGCCTGGGCCGACAACGAAGCCAAGCTGGCCCCGCTGCTGGGCGCCGGCCTGACCTTGGGTGGCGACAAGGTGGCCACGATGGTTTACACCAATGGCAACGAAAGTTCGGTGACCGCAGGCGGCCTGCTGGACCTGCGTGCTGGTCTGGACTACAGGTTTGCCAATTCGCCGGTGTCCATCCAGGCCGCCATCGGCTACCACGTGGCCAACGCCAGCGCCCGGAACGGCAACGTCACCTTTTCGCGCTTCCCCATCGAGTTGTTGGCGCACTACCACGTGACCGACAGCTGGAAAATTGGCGGCGGCGCACGTCAGTCCACCGGAACGAAGCTGAGTTCATCGGGTGTGGCCAGCAACGTTGGCGACTACAAGTTTGACTCTTCCGTGGCCGTGGTCGTGGAAGGCGAATACCTGTTCACGCCCAAGTTCGGCTTGAAGGTGCGCTACGTGAACGAAGAGTACGAGGTCAAGAACTTGCCTGGTGCCGACAAGATCGACGGCAGCCATGTGGGTGTGATCGCCGTTTACTACTTCAAGTAAAAAACCGACATCCCACGCATGACAAACAGGCGCCCCATGGGCGCCTGTTTTCACATGAAGCCGCCATTTTGGCCGTCGGGATTGATCGAAATGCTCAGAAGCAGCGCCAAAACGGTCATCGACAAAGCCTGGCTTCCTTCCTAGGATCGCGCCACAGTCCACCCACTGGCGCACCGACCATGAGCAGCTTTGCCCCGATCTACACCGATGACCAACGCGCCATGCAGGACGCCGCGAGGTCCTTCGCCCGGAAGGCGCTCGCGCCGCATGCGGCCGAATGGGACAAGGCCGCTCACCTGCCGGACACGGTGGTGGCGCAGATGGGAGAACTGGGCTTGCTGGGCCTGCTGGTGCCGCCAGAATGGGGTGGCTTCAAGACGGATGACCTGGCCTATGCCCTGTGCATCGAGGAGGTCGCGGCGGGTTGTGCTTCCTCGGCCGTGCTCATGAGTGTGCACAGCTCGGTCGGCTGCGTGCCCATCCTCAAGTTCGGCACGGAAGCGCAGAAGCGGCAATGGCTGCCGCGCATGGCCACTGGCGAGGTCATCGGCGCGTTTTGCCTGACCGAACCGCAGGCCGGGTCGCAGGCCGATGCGCTGACAACCCGCGCCGTCCGCGATGGCGATGCCTGGGTGCTGAACGGCGCCAAGCAGTTCGTGACCAACGGGGCGCGTGCGGGCGTGGCCATCGTGTTCGCCGTGACGAATCCCGAAGCAGGCAAGAAAGGCATCTCCGCCTTCCTCGTTCCAACCGAGACGCCAGGATTCAATGTGGGCCGCCCGGAGCACAAGATGGGCATCCGCGCGTCGGACACCTGCCCCATCACGCTCACCGACTGCCATGTTCCCACCCAAAGCCTGCTCGGCCTGGAAGGCGAAGGTTTGAAGATCGCGCTGTCGAATCTGGAGGGTGGCCGCATCGGCATCGCCGCGCAGGCGGTGGGCATTGCCCGGGCTGCCCTGGAGGCCGCGGCCAGGTATGCCAGCGAACGGGTGCAGTTTGGCCAGGCGATCGCACAGCACCAGGCCATCGGCCACACCCTGGCGGACATGCAGACCAGGCTCAACGCCGCCCGCCTGCTGGTGCACCACGCCGCACGCTTGCGCTCAGCCGGCGTGCCATGCATCTCGGAGGCATCCCAGGCCAAGCTGTTCGCGTCCGAGGCCGCCGAATGGATCTGCTCCAAGGCCATCCAGGTCCATGGCGGCTACGGCTACCTGCAGGACTACGCGGTCGAGCGCCACTACCGCGATGCCCGCATCACCCAGATCTACGAGGGCACCAGCGAGATCCAGAAGCTCGTCATCGCCCGCCAACTGCTGCTCGACACCCAGGACCGTTCATGAACACCACCGCCCCCCTCTACACCGCCGACCAAACTGTCCGCCTCCTGGTCAACGGCGAATTCGTGGCGTCCATCGCCGTGGAGCGCCGCCCCATCGTCAACCCGGCGACCCAGCAAGTACTGGCGCACACGCCCTGTGCGACGCCGGATGAGGTCAATGCGGCGGTGGCCTCTGCCAAGGCTGCCTTCGCCACCTGGCGGCAAACACCGATCGCCGCGCGCATGCGCATCATGTTGCGCCTTCAGGCGCTCATCCGCGAGAACCTGCCACGCATCGCCCGCGTACTCACCGACGAGCAAGGCAAGACCCTGGCCGACGCCGAGGGGGACATCGTCCGTGGACTGGAGGTGGTCGAGCATGCCTGCTCGGTGGGTACGCTGCAGCTGGGCGAATTCGCCGAGAACGTGGCCGGTGGCGTGGACACCTACACGCTGCGCCAGCCCATTGGCGTGTGCGTGGGCATCACGCCGTTCAACTTCCCCGCGATGATCCCGCTGTGGATGTTCCCCATGGCGATCGTGTGTGGCAACACCTTCGTGCTCAAGCCCTCCGAACAAGATCCGATGAGCACCATGGAACTGGTGCGGCTGGCGCTGCAAGCCGGTGTGCCGCCCGGCGTGTTGAACGTGGTGCACGGCGGCAAAGAGGTGGTCGATGCCTTGTGCAGCCATCCGGATGTCGCCGCCGTGTCCTTCGTCGGCTCGACCGCGGTAGGCACGCATGTCTACGACCTGGCAGGCCGTCACGGCAAGCGGGTGCAAAGCATGATGGGCGCGAAGAACCACGCGGTGATCCTGCCCGACGCCCACAAGGAGAACACGCTCAACGCCATGGCGGGCGCCGCGTTCGGTGCGGCCGGTCAGCGCTGCATGGCCGCGTCGGTGGCCGTCTTCGTGGGCGAGTCGCGGCATTGGCTGCCGGAACTGGTGCAGCGCGCCCGGGCCCTCAAGGTCAACGCCGGAGTCGAACCCGGCACCGATGTCGGTCCGGTGATTTCCACGACGGCCAAGTCCCGCATCGAACAACTGATCGCCAGTGGCGTGAGCGAAGGCGCGCAGCTCCTGCTGGACGGACGGGACGTCAAGGTTCCTGGGTATGACCAAGGCAACTTCGTCGGCCCGACGGTGTTCGGTGGGGTCAAGACCAGCATGCGCATCTACACCGAAGAGATCTTCGGGCCGGTGCTGGTGTGCCTGGAAGTGGCCACGCTGGCCGACGCCATCGCGCTGGTGAATGCCAACCCCTTCGGCAACGGCGTGGCCCTGTTCACGCAGAGCGGCGCGTCGGCGCGTCGCTTTCAAAGCGAAATCGATGTCGGCCAGGTGGGCATCAACGTGCCCATTCCCGTGCCCGTTCCGACCTTCAGTTTCACGGGCTCGCGTGGCTCCAAACTCGGCGACCTGGGTCCTTATGGCAAGCAGGTCGTGCAGTTCTACACGCAGACGAAAACGGTCACGGCGCGCTGGTTTGACGACGATGCCATCTCGGCCGGCGTGAACACCACCATCAGCCTCAAATGAGCGAGGGACAAGCCATGGTGATCGCGTTCATAGGCCTGGGCAACATGGGCGCGCCCATGGCCCGCCACCTTTTGAAGGCGGGCCATGCGCTCGCCGTGCATGACCTCAACATGGCGGCCGTGGATGGCTTGGTGGCCGAGGGCGCTCGCCGGTGCGGCTCGCCCGCCGAAGCAGCGACCGACGCCGAACTGGTGCTGACCATGTTGCCTGCCTCAGCCCACGTGGAGAAGGTCCTGGCGGGCGACCAGGGCGTGCTGAGCGCCATTCAAGCCGGCGTGCCGATCGTCGATTGCAGCACCATCGATCCGGCCACCGTTCGCCGACTTGCGCAACTTGCACGCGCGCAAGGCAACGATCTGGTGGACGCCCCGGTCTCCGGTGGCACGGGCGGCGCGGTGGCGGGCACCCTGACCTTCATGGTCGGCGCCTCCGACAATCTCTTTGCAAAAATCCAGCCCGTGCTGCAGCACATGGGCCGACGCATTGTCCATTGCGGCGATGTCGGCAACGGCCAGGTTGCCAAGATCTGCAACAACCTGGTGCTGGGCATCTCGATGATCGCTGTCTCGGAAGCCATGGCCCTCGGCGTCAACCAGGGCATCGACGCCAAAGTGCTGGCCGACATCATCAACGCCTCGTCCGGCCGTTGCTGGAGCTCGGACACCTACAACCCCTACCCAGGCATCATCGAAACCGTGCCTGCGTCGAAGGGCTACCAGGGCGGCTTCGGCGTGGACCTCATGCTCAAGGACTTGGGCCTGGCGGCCGAGGCCGCGCGCCAGAGCCGCCACCCGCTGCCCATGGGCGCATTGGCACAGCAGCTCTACCAGGTGTGGAGCCTGCAAGGCAAGGGCCATCTGGACTTCTCTTCCATCATCCAACTGCTGAGCCGTGCGGACGCCACTTGAGGACACCCCATGATCGACCTTCAACAGCAAGGCCACACCGCCCTGGTGACTTTGAACCGGCCACCGGCCAATGCTTTCAGCCTTGAAGGCTTGCGTCAGCTGCGCCAAACCGTCTTGGACCTGAACACCAACGCCGCCGTGCGCGCCCTGGTCATGGGCAGTGGCGCCAAGTTCTTCTGCGCCGGCGCCGACCTCAACACCTTCGCGGAAGGCGATCGGAGCAAGGCGCTGGACATGGCCCAGGCCTTTGGCGCGGCCTTCGAAGCCCTGGCCGAGTCGCGCCTGGTGACGATTGCCGCCATCAACGGCTACGCCATGGGTGGCGGCCTGGAATGCGCCCTGGCCACCGACATCCGCGTGGCCGAGCAGCATGCACACCTCGCCCTGCCCGAGGCCGCCGTGGGTCTGTTGCCTTGCGGCACTGGCACGCAGATGCTGCCCGCGCTGGTGGGCGAAGGCTGGGCCAAGCGCATGATCCTGCTGGGCGAGCGAGTCGACGCCGCCACCGCCTTGCGCATCGGCCTGGTGGAAGAAGTGGTCGACAGCGGCCAGGCGCTGGCCAAGGCCTTGGCGCTGGCCGAGCGCGTTGGCGCGCAAAGCCCGGACAGCGTGCTGGCTTGCAAGGGTCTGATCCATGCGGCGCGGGAAGGCGTGCCGCGGGCGGCCGCCTTGTCGCAAGAACGCGAGCGCTTCATGGCACTGTTCAACCAGCCCAACCAGCGCGAAGGGGTCAATGCCTTCCTTGAAAAGCGCAAGGCAGCCTGGCAATGACGGGTGGTGACGATCAAGGCGCGCGCCGCCGGTAGTCGGACGGTTTCATCCCCGTCCACTTCACAAAGGCGCGGTGGAAGGCGGACGCCTCCGTGAAACCCAGCGTCTGCGCGAGTTGCTCGATGGACAAGGCCTCTTCCCGCAAGGCAGTGATCGCCATGTCGCGGCGCAACTCGTTCTTGATCATTTGAAAGGTGGTGCCTTCGGCATCCAAGTGGCGGCGGAACGTGGATGGAGCCGCCTGGAGGCTGCTCGCCACGGCGTCCAGACCGGGCCAATCGGGCGGTGCGATGGCCCGAAGCCGCGCGCGCACTTGCGCGGCCAGGCTGTCCATGTTGCGGTACTTGACGAGGAACACGTCGGGCGCGCGCCGCAGAAACTGCCGCAAGGCGTCACGCGTCTGGGCCACGGGTTGGGACAACAGCGCGGCAGGCATCACCAGTGCGCCTTCCCTGGCGCCAAAGTTCAGGTCTTCACAGAACATCACGCGGTACTCCGGTTCAAAGCCCGGCGCATGGCCCGCCAGGTGGCACTGGACGAGGGGAATGCGCCGGGCAATCACCCAGCAGGCCAAGCCGTACGCCACCATGAAGTAGGTGGCGTGCGCAAAGGGCGTGGCCCTGGGCCGGGCATCGCGAAGGCGCAATGTCGCGGTGTCCCCGGTGATTTCCAGGCTGGCGCGCATGCCGTCCAGCACGACCTCGGTGTAGCGGCAGAGGTGCCGAAGGACCGCGCGCAGATCCTCACACCCCAGCAAGCCGTGGCAGAGCAAGGCATAAGCACCAGGCCGGACCGGGTGCGGGTCCAGCGCGAAGAACTCGTCCTGGAGATGCCGCGCCACAGTGCGCCACAGGATGCCAAACTGCTCGGGTGACACGCGCGCCAGGGGTTCGTCCAGGAAGGCCGGCGGGATGGCGGCCCGTTGGAGAACCGCGCTCTCTGGCACGCCCCGCCCCGACACCGCCCGCAGCGCCTCGCGGACAAAGTGGATGGAGATGGTCCCCGGCTCGACCGACCTGCCTGCCATCTCGATCGGCTTCAGCGCGGCGCCATGCGCAGTGCGCCATCCAGCCGGATGACCTCGCCGTTGAGGTATTCATTGGCCACGATGCTTTGCACCAGCGCCGCGTATTCGGGCGGCCTGCCCAACCTGGCAGGATGCGGCACCGTGGCGCTCAGGGAATCCCGAACTTCTTGCGGCAGCCCCATCAGCATCGGCGTTTCGAAGATGCCCGGGGCGATGGTCAACACGCGGATGCGGTCGCGGGCCAGGTCGCGCGCGGCGGGCAAGGTCATCGCAACCACGCCGCCTTTCGAGGCCGCATAGGCGGTCTGCCCGACCTGCCCATCGAACGCCGCCACCGAGGCCGTGTTGATCACCACCCCTTGGGACGCCGAGGCGTCACCGGCATCGCCGGGCGCCTTGCTGGCAATCATGGCAGGCACCGCCAGGCGCATCATGTTGAAGGTGCCGATCAGGTTCACTTGCACGACCTTGGAGAAGGTGTCCAGGCGGTGCGGGCCGTTCTTGCCATTGAGCTTCTCGGCGGGCCCGATACCCGCGGCATTGACGAGCACATCAAGCCGCCCGAAGCGATCAACCGCGGTCTGGACGGCCGCGACACCGCTGTCCTCGCTGGAAACATCGGTGCGCACCCACGCCATGTGCTCGTGAGGCGGCAACACCTCGGGCCGCGGCTCGGCCAGATCGGCCACCACGACGCGGGCGCCTGCCTCCAGGGCCATGCGCACGGTGGCCGCGCCCAGGCCGGAACTGCCGCCGGTGATCAGAAAAACGCTGCGGGAAATGTCCATGTCTTGCTCCTGGGTCTTGGTATTTTCAAATCACTTCGATGGCCACGGCCGTGGCTTCACCGCCACCAATGCACAAGGTGGCCACGCCGCGCCGCAGTCCGCGGCGGCGCAGCGCCCCCAGCAAGGTGACGATCAGCCGCGCGCCGGTGGCGCCGATGGGGTGGCCCAGCGCACAGGCACCGCCATGCACGTTCACCCGCTCGTGGGCAAGGTCAAGCTCTTGCATGGCGGCCATCGCCACGACGGCGAATGCTTCGTTGATCTCCCACAAGTCCACGTCATTGGTCCGCCAGCCCACCTTCGCGAGCAGCTTGCGCACCGCGCCAGCCGGCGCCGTGGTGAAACGGCGCGGCTCCTGCGCATGTCCGGCGTGGCCGACCACGCCGGCGAGGGGCGTCAAACCGAAAGCCGCGGCGGTGGAAGCGCGCATCAGCAGCAGCGCCGCGGCCCCATCGGAGATCGAACTGGCGTTGGCCGCCGTCACCGTGCCGTCAGGCTTGAAGGCCGGCTTGAGCGTGGGGATCTTGTCCACCTGGGCCTTCAATGGCTGCTCGTCTTGCGAGACGACCGTTTCCCGGCCCCGCACCACCTCGCGCACAGCCACGACCTCCCAATCGAAGGCGCCTTGCTGGATCGCGGCTTGCGCGCGGGTGGTCGACGTGATCGCATAGGCATCCTGGGCCTGCCGGCTGAAGCCGAACTCCGAGGCGCACTCCTCGGCAAAGTGGCCCATCAACTGGCCCCTGGTGGCGGGGGTGTAGGCGTCTTCCAGCCCATCCAGGAACATGTGGTCCAGCACCTGCCCGTGCCCCAGTCGCAGCCCGCCGCGCGCCTTGGGCAACAGGTAAGGCGCCTGGCTCATCGACTCCATGCCACCGGCCAGCACCACCTTCGCGCTGCCGCACAAGAGCGCATCGTGCGCCAGCATGACGGCCTTCATGCCCGAGCCGCAAACCTTGCTCACGGTGGTGCATTGCACGGTGTCGGGCAGCCCGGCGTTCAAGGCGGCCTGCCGGGCCGGCGCCTGGCCGAGACCAGCGGGCAGAACGCATCCCAGGAAGACTTCGTCCACCTGGTCGGCGGCAAGGCCGGCACGTTCGAGCGTGGCGCCCAAGGCGGCAGCGCCAAGGGCGGGGGCCGTGACCTGCGACAGGGCACCTTGAAAGCCCCCCAGCGGGGTGCGGGCGGCGGACACGATCACCACCGGATCTTCATGACTCATGCTGGTCTCCTCTTTTCATCGGGTCAATTCTCAGGGATTGATGTTGCACTGAATTTCACGCGTGCCTGCGTGAATGTTCGTGCCCCGAGAAACTGGCGAATTCTATGAACTCGAACGTGGAGGGCAAAGAACCATCCACCGTGCCGCATGACGGCCCTGCCCCTGGAACCATGCAGATGCCCTGATTCAGTCCGCCTCAAGCCTCTCGCGGGCCTGAACTCGAGGGCTGGGCCGCATCACCTTGTCAGGTGTCATCGGCGTGCTGCGCACCCGCGTGCCTGTCGCATGGTAGATGGCGTTGGACACCGCGGCCGCCACGCCCACGATGCCGATCTCGCCCACGCCTTTGGCGCCCAGGCGACTCACGATGCGGTCGTCTTCCTCGACGAAGTGCACTTCGACGTCGTGGATATCGGCGTTGACGGGCACGTGGTATTCCGCGAAGTTGTGGTTCATGAAGCGGCCCAACCGGTGGTCCGAATGGGTCTCTTCGTGAAGGGCCTGGCTGATGCCCCACACCACACCACCGATGATCTGGCTGGTGGCCGTCTTGGGATTGATGATGCGGCCCGCCGCGATGACGCTGACCACGCGCGTCACACGCACGGTGCCGAAGTCTTCGTCCACCCTCACCTCGACGAACACGGCTGAGTGCGTGGCCCGCACGTACTTCTTCTGCTCCAACATCTTGGGCAGCATCAGGTACTTCTCGGCCAGTTGAGGTTGGCCACTCAGCTTGAGGACATCGACCAAACGGATCCCGGTGGCAGCTTGGCCCATCAGCATCATGGCGCCGTCCTTGAACAACAGTTCCTCGAAGCGCGCCTTGGCAAAAGGCGATGCGGGCAAAGCCTTGGCCAGCTTGAAGAGCTTCTTCTGCAGCTTTTCGCAGACACCCTCCACCGCCGAGCCCACCGTGGTCACGTGCGACGAGCCACCTTCGATGGGTGCCGCCGGCAAGGTGGAATCGCCCCACTGGAACGTCACCGCGTCCAGCGGCAAACCCATCGCCGCTGCCGCGATCTGCGTCATCACCGTGACCGTGCCAGTGCCGATGTCGGACGCAGCGCTGCCCACCACCAGGCGGCCATCGGCGTGCAGCACGGCGCTGGCCCGCGCGAACATCTGCATCGCGTCCCAGGTGCCGGTGGCCATGCCCCAGCCGATGAACTCGGTGCCCTCCTTGCGGGCCCGAGGTGTTTGTGGTCGCTTGGCCCAGCCAAAACGCTCGGCACCTTGCTCATAGCAGGCCCGCAACTCCTTGGTTGAAAACGGCAGGTCGTCGTTGCCATCGCGCTCGGCATAGTTCTTCAAGCGCAAGGCCAAGGGGTCCATGCCCAATTCATACGACAACTCGTCCATCGCCACTTCCAAGGCGTGAACACCATGCGCCGCACCGGGTGCGCGCATGTCGATGGGCGTGTGCTGGTCCAGGTCGACCACCTTGTAGTCCAGGCGCACGTTCTCGCTCTGGTAGAGCTGGCCTGACCAGTTGACGACCACTTCCACGTAGTCCTCGTTGCGCGAAGTCTCAGCGACGGCCTCGTGGATGACGGATTGCAAGGCACCGTCGCGGCTGGCGGCCAGCTTCAGGCGCTGCCAGGTCTCGGGCCGGTGGCCGAAGGTGAACATCTGCTGGCGTGTCAGCACCACGCGCACCGAGCGCTGAAGCTTCAAGGTTGCCATCACCGCCAGCAGCAATTGATACTGCGGCCGAAGACCCGAGCCGAAAGCCCCGCCCACGAAGGCATTGCGCACGGTCACTTTGTCTTTCGACAGACCGAACACGCGGGAGACCACCCAACGGCTGTTCTGCGGGCCCTGCGTCTTGTCATGGATGGTCAGGTGACCGTCCTCCCCCAGGAGCACGGTCGAGGCGTGCATTTCCATGGGATGGTGGTGCTCGACGCCCGAGTAATACTCGGCTTCCAGCTTCACAGGCGCGCGGGCAAAGGCGGCATCGGCGTCACCTTTCGGTTTGGGTGGCGGCGAATAGCCGGCCTTCAAGCGGCTGGGCTTGTAACCGCGGTGCAGGTTGGCCATCAGGTCGGTGTCGTGCGCTTCCTGTTCATAGCGCACCACCACCAGCGAGGCCGCGTACCGTGCCGCTTCGAATGTGTCGGCCACCACCAAGGCCACGGGCTGCGCGCTGTGCATCACCTCGTCATTCAACAGCGGCCGAAACGGTATGCCGCCCGGTGCCGTCATGTCCTTGTGAAACAAGCCCAATGAACGCATCTTGGGACGGTTCTGGTGGGTGATCACGTCCAGCACACCCGGGACGCTCAGGGCCGCGTCCAACTCGAAACCCGCGATGCGCCCTTTGGTGATGGTGCTGCAAACCACCACCCCATGGGCCAGGTCCGGCGCGTGGTGCTCAGCCGCATAGCGTGCTTGCCCAGTGACCTTGGCCCGGCCATCAAGCCGCGAAAGAGGCTGGCCAATGGCCACGGCGGTGCTGGTGTCGTTCAAGCGGACTCCCCTTCGATGTGTTCTTGCTGAACCACCGTCCCTTGCACCGCCACGGACAGTGCCCGCACGATGGCGCGCCGTGCCATGGGTATCTTGAAATCATTGACGCCCTGGCCGCGCGCGCCTTGCAGCAAGGAGTCGGCCACACTTTGGAAACCGGCCTCGGTGGCGGGCTGGCCCACCAGCATGGCTTCCGCCACCGGATCGCGCCACGGCTTGTGCGCCACGCCGCCCAAGGCCACCCGGACGGCGCGCACCAAGCCGTCTTCCCCGACGTCCAGGGCCGCGGCCACCGACACCAGCGCGAATGCATAGGAGGCACGATCGCGCAGCTTGAGGTAGGCGCTGTGGCCCTTGAAGCGGTCCGCTGGCGGTAATTCGATGTGCGTGATCAGCTCACCGGGCTGCAGGGTGGTGTCCACCTCGGGCTGCTCGCCGGGCAAGCGGTGGAAGTCGGCAAACGCGATGTGGCGCGGGCCGGCCGCCGACTGCACACGCACCACCGCACCCAGGGCTGCCAAAGCGACGCACATGTCCGAGGAATGGGTGGCGATGCAATGCTCGCTGGCGCCCAGGATGGCGTGCTGCCGCGTCAAGCCACCAATCGCCGAGCAGCCGCTGCCGGGCTGGCGCTTGTTGCAAGGCGTGGCCGTGTCATAAAAGTAAAGGCAACGGGTGCGTTGCAACAGGTTGCCCCCGTTGCTGGCCATGTTGCGGATTTGGGGCGAAGCGCCTGCCAGGATGGCCGCGCTCAAGAGTGGATAGCGCTCGCGCACCACCGGGTGGTAGGCCGTGTCGGCATTGCGGGCCAGGGCACCCAGCGTCAGGCCACCTGCGTCGTTAGATTCGATGCCGTCCAGCCCCAGGTGGTTGATGTCCACGAGCTTGCCGACGCGCAACACGTTTTCCTTCATCAGATCGATGAGGTTGGTGCCGCCAGCGATGAACCGACTGGAACCCGTGGCCTTGGCGATCTCGGCCAAGGCGCTGTCTGGGCTCTGCGGCACGGCGTAGTCGAAGGCGTTCATGCGGGCACCGTCCCGACCACGATCGGCCGTTCGGCCGTGCTGTCCTGGACGGGCTCGGTCCGACTGGGGGCCTCGGGACCAAACATGATCTGGCCGACGGCCTTCACGATCTGCGGATAGGCACCGCAGCGGCAAAGATTGCCGCTCATCAGTTCACGCACCTCGTCCGGCGTGCGCGCCTGCCCTTCGTTCATCAAGCCCACGGCCGAGCACAATTGCCCCGGCGTGCAGTAGCCGCATTGAAATGCGTCATGGTCGATGAAAGCTTGCTGCAAAGGGTGCAAGGTCTCGCCCTGAGCCAAACCTTCCACCGTGGTGATGTCGGCCCCGTCGCGCATGACCGCCAGCGTCAGGCATGAATTGATCCTCTTGCCGTCGACCAGTACCGTGCAGGCGCCGCACTGGCCGTGGTCGCAGCCCTTCTTGGTGCCGGTGAGCTGGAGCTTGTCCCTGAGCAGATCCAGCAAGGTCACCCAGACCTCGACGCGCAGGCTTGACAGTTCGCCGTTGATGCGCAAGCGGATGTCTCGTTGGGGAATGCCTTGGCTGGTAGAGAAAGAGAGCTCATCGTTTGGCATGGTGGGGTCCCGTGAACGTATTGTGCGGAAATGGCAAACAACGTTCCTGGTGTGGCATGCAGGTTCATGGTTTGCTCGCCGAACCTGTCCGCCAATCAACCACAGTTTTCTGGGTACGCCAGATGCTCAGGAAACATGCAATCCCAACGCTGACGACACACCATGGACCGTTCTGCCGATTTCTTGGACCTGTACCAGCATGGCTTCATCAGAGTGGCGGTGGCCGTGCCGGCGATCCGCGTGGCCGATCCAGCCTGGAACGCCCAGCAGACCACCGCGCTGATGACCCAGGCCGCAGAGGCCCATGCCGCCGTGGTGGTGTTCCCTGAACTTGGTTTGTCGGGGTACACCTGCGATGACTTGTTTCATCAACAGGCTTTGCTGGAGGCGTGCCAGCGTGCCCTGGCTGAGATCGTCGAAGCTTCTCGCGAACTGGCCATCGTGGCCGTCGTGGGCGTTCCCTGGCGGGTAGAGCAAAGGCTCTTCAACTGCGCCGCCATCGTGCAGCGCGGCCGGGTGCTTGGCCTGGTGCCCAAGACCTACCTGCCCAACTATGGCGAGTTCTACGAAGCCCGGCAATTCAATCCTGGCACAGCAGCCTCCAGCACCGAGGTCGACATCGCGGGTGAGGCCGTGCCCTTTGGCAGCGGGCTGATCTTCGAATGCCAGGACGTGCCCAATCTGCGCTTTCACGTGGAGATTTGCGAGGATGTCTGGGTGCCCATCCCGCCCTCCTCCTATGCCGCGTTGGCGGGTGCCACCTTGCTGCTCAACCTGTCCGCCTCGAACATCACCGTGGGCAAGGCCGACTACCGGCAGCGACTGGTGAGCTTGCACTCGGCCCGTTGCCTGGCCGCCTACCTTTATTCCTCCGCCGGAGCAGGCGAATCGACCACCGACCTCGCCTGGGACGGTCAGGCCCTGATTTGCGAGAACGGCGATTTGCTCGCAGAGTCGGATCGCTTCCTGAGAGATTCCCACTTGGTCACGGCCGACGTGGACCTGGAGAGGCTCGCGCATGAACGCATGCGCCAGACGAGCTTCGGGCAATCGGCGGCATTGCATGGGCCCCAGCTGTCGCGGTTCCGGACGGTGCCTTTCAGCTTGCAATGGGTGTCATGCCGAAGGCCACTGCAGCGCCGCATCGAACGCTTTCCTTACGTGCCTGCCGATCCGCAAAAACGTGATGAACGTTGCCGCGAGGTCTACAACATCCAGGTGCAGGCCCTCGTGCAGCGCCTCTCGGTGGCGGGCCAGGGCAAACTGGTCATCGGCGTGTCAGGCGGCCTGGACTCCACCCATGCATTGCTGGTGTGCGCCAAAGCGCTGGATTTGCTCGGGCGACCACGCTCGGACATCCTGGGTGTGACCATGCCAGGGTTTGCCACCAGCACCCGCACCTTGGACCAGGCCTTGCGGCTGATGGAGGCGGTAGGCTGCACTCAGCTTCAAATCGACATCCGTCCCAGCTGCCAGCAAATGCTCAAGGACATCGGGCACGCGCACACCGCCGAATCACCCGTTTACGATGTGACCTTCGAGAATGTGCAGGCGGGCGAACGCACCAGTCACCTGTTCCGGCTGGCCAACCTGCACCGAGGCATTGTGGTTGGCACGGGGGACCTGAGCGAACTGGCGCTGGGTTGGTGCACCTACGGCGTGGGCGACCACATGTCGCACTACAACGTGAACGCCAGCGTGCCCAAGACACTCATCAAGCACCTGGTGCGCTGGGTGGCTGACTCCGGGCAGGTGGGTCAGCCAGGCAGCGATGTCCTGCACGCCATCGTCGACACGGAAATCAGTCCGGAGTTGGTGCCAGGCAAAGATGGGCAAGATCAGCCTGGCCAAAGCACCGAGAGCTTCATCGGACCTTACGAACTGCAGGATTTCCACCTGTTCCAACTGGTGCGCTACGGCTTCCCGCCATCGAAGATCGCTTTCCTGGCCTACACCGCCTGGTTGGGCCACGACAAGTACACCCTCACCGACATCAAGAAGCACTTGAGGGTGTTTCTTCAGCGCTTCTTCGCCAACCAGTTCAAACGGTCCTGCGTCCCCAACTCGCCCAAGGTCGGCTCCGGTGGATCGCTGTCGCCCCGTGGAGATTGGCGAGCCCCCAGCGATGCCCGAGCCACGACCTGGCTGGCAGACCTTGACAAGGTTCCTGATGCGGACCCCATGGGCAATATCAAATCATTGAAGGCGTGACCCCGAGCCGACGCGCGTTCCCCAGCTTTTGTCAGTCAAGTCCTGGCAGGCTCAAGGTCCCAGAGGCCCGCGTGCAAACCTGCAGGGTCTCCTGCAACTGCGCCAGGGTCCGATCACGCAGGCCCGGGTCATGAGAAGCCACTGCGTCATGGGGGCACCATACCTTGAAGTCGCGCATCCAGGCATCGGTGGCCGTCATCGTCACGCAATGCTCGACCGACACGCCGGTGAGGATCAGCTTGCCGACATGCAGGTGGCGGAGCAGCAATTCGAGCGGTGTGGCATAGAAGCCCGAGTGCTTGGGTTTGAGCACGAAGTAGTCACACTCATGCGGTGTGAGCAGGCGGCCGATTTGCCCGCCCGGCCCTTCTTGATCGCAGGCATTTTGGACCACCTTGCGAAAGTCTGAACGCCAATGTCCGTGGTTGTCGTTGATGTACACGATGGGCACGCCCACCTCGCGGCAACGGGCGCTCAACGCATGGATGGCCGGCGCGATGGCGCTCGCATGGGCCAGCAGTTGCTCCGCGTGCAGAAATCGCCAATCACTCAACATGTCGATGATGAGCAAGGCCGTTCCGCCAGCGGCATGCTCCTTCGCCAAGGGCGCCCTGCGCTCGTCGGTGGGCACCGCTCAATCTCCGTCGACGACGGCGTGCGGGCGAACATTGGTCTGGCGAGCCCGCTTGGGATCGGCCTTGCTCTGATCGCCCCGTCCGTGGATGCGCCCTGATTCACCGGCTTGGTACAAGGTGCCATCCCGCGAGTGCGGCACTTCGTTGCGCTGCTGACGGCCCATCTGCATCTTGGCCATGGTGTCGGCCAGTCCCGGCAGGACCTTGGACATCGCGGTGTTGATGACCGACATGGCGCCCACCTTGACGTCGCGGACGGGGTCGGTGGCGGCGTCGAGGATCGCGCTGGCCACCTTTTCCGGCTCGATCATCGGAGACGGCAGCATCGGCTCCTGGCTGAGGTAGTTGCCAGCATGCTCTGGGTAAGGCGTGTCGACCGCGGTGGGTTGGATCAGGGTGACCGAAATGGGAGCGTCATCGGCCTCCAGCTCAATGCGCAGGGCGTCGGTGAAGCCCTTGACCGCATGCTTGCTGGCCGAGTACATGCCCTGCAGCGGCACCACCGCGTCCGAAACCTCGCTGCCCAGGTTGATGAGCGCGCCGCCATTCACCTTCAGGTAAGGCAAGGCCACCAGAGATCCGTTCACCACGCCCCAGAAATTGGTCTTGAACAACCGCTGGCTGTCCTCTTCACTCACCTCGTCCAGTCGGCCATAGACCGACGCACCGGCATCGTTGACCCAGGTGTCGATGCGACCGAAATGCTGGATGGCAGCGGCCGCGATGGCCTCGACCTGCGCGCGTTCGCCCACGTCGGCCTGCACAGTGATGGCCTGGCCGCCGCCCACGTTGATCTGCCGGCCGATTTCTTCCAACGTCGAGCCGCTGCGGGCTGCCAGGACGAGCTTGGCGCCTTGCTTGGCCGCGGCCAATGCCGTGGCCAGGCCGATGCCGCTGGATGCACCGGTGATGACGATGACCTGCTGATCGAGAGACTTGAGGGGCGGCTTGCTCATGGGGCGGGCTCCTGACGTTGAACACTTTCGAGAGATACCGCTTTTCAGCAAATGCCATACCTTTCGCAAGGAGGTTCGCACCGTCGTGGTCCTGCACGATCAAGCGCCATGTGCCCTTGTGCGTGATGCCGATTTGACAAGCTCCTTGCAAAAGCGTCCGTAATTATTTCTAGCGTGATGGTGGCGATCGGCTTCCCCAGAAGTGCTCGTTTTGACAGCTTTGCCGGGCATATCACTTGCCACGGCAAGAGTCCCGAACCCACCGGACCACATCATGCGCGAACCACTCAGAATTGCCTTGATCAGTGAACATGCGTCTCCGCTGGCCACCATGGGAGGCACTGATGCGGGAGGGCAAAACATCTACGTGGCCCAGGTCGCGCGCTGCCTTGCCAAAGCTGGTCACCAGGTCGATGTCTTCACACGAAGAGACAACCCGGACCTGCCCCCAGTCGTTGACCTCCGGCCCGGTGCGCGCGTCATTCACATCAACGCGGGCGACCCAACATTCATCCCCAAGGAAAAGCTCCTGGGACACATGCCGGAGTTCGCCCGAAGCACTGAAAGGCTCTTTCGCATCGGCCAGCCCTACGATGTGGTCCACGCCAATTTCTTCATGTCAGGGCTGGTGGCTCAGCGCCTCAAGTCCACGACCTGCACGCCATTCGTCATCACCTTTCATGCCTTGGGACTGGTGCGGCAGCAGCACCAAAAAGAAGCCGACACCTTTCCCCTCGCCCGCATCAGCATTGAACGCAACTTGGTGAAGCGGGCCGATGCCATCATCGCCGAATGCCCCCAGGACCAGCACGATCTGTTGTCGCTCTATGGCGCCAGGCCCTCCAGCCTGGCCATGGTGCCTTGCGGTTTCGACGCCAGCGAGTTTGGCCCGATGAACCGTGGCAAAGCACGCAAAGCCCTGGACCTTGCTGAGCACGAGTTCGTCATCCTGCAACTGGGCAGGCTGGTGCCGCGCAAAGGCATCGACAACGTCATCCGCTCACTGGCCCATCTGAATGCCGCCATCCCAGCCCGCCTGCTGATCGTCGGTGGTGACGCCCACGAGCCTGACGAAGTCGCCACGCCCGAGATCGCACGGCTGCGGCAGATCGCCCATGAAGCGGGTGTGGCCGACAAGGTGACCTTCATCGGTCACCGCCAGCGCCACGAGTTGCGCCCCTTTTACGCGGCGGCGAATGTCTTCGTCACCACGCCCTGGTACGAGCCCTTCGGCATCACGCCGCTCGAGGCCATGGCCTCCGGCATCCCGGTGGTGGCCAGCGCCGTGGGAGGCTTGCAGTATTCGGTGGTCGATGGCGTGACCGGCTTCCATGTGCCTCCGCACAATCCGGCCGCCCTGGGGGCCAGGCTGGAGGAGCTTTTCCACAACCCGTCGCTGGCCGAGGGGCTGGGCATGGGTGGCCTGCGGCGTGCGCGGGCCATGTTCACCTGGGAGCGCGTGACCGAGCAGCTCACCGAGGTGTACGAGTCCGTGTTGCAACCGCGTGAGCTTCCCCACATCCCGGCAGCTCACGGTCTGCACTTGGTCGGCATGCCCGCCGCCAACGCCGCTTCGATGGCCACGCCCTGAACCAAAACCTTCACTTGCCAAGGCATGACATGAGCCAACCCGTCCGCCCTGACCCCAACCAGCAGCGCCAGACGCCATCCCGCTCAGCCGTGTTCCTCGACAAGGACGGCACCCTGGTCGAGAACGTGCCCTACAACGTCGATCCCGCCAAACTGCGATTCACACCGCAAGCCATCGAGGGCTTGAAGCTGCTGGTGGACCATGGCTATGTGCTGTTCATCGTCACCAACCAGTCGGGCCTGGCGCGCGGACTGTTCACTCGGGCGGATTTTGCGAGGCTCCAGGCAGCGCTCACTGGACTGCTTCTCGACCAAGGCATCCCGATCCAGGACGTTTACCTGTGCCCCCACGCGCCACCGACCAACAAGCTGGAGCCCGGCTGCCTGTGCCGCAAACCTGCGCCCGGCATGCTGCGCCAGGCCGCATCAGCCCACCACATCGACCTGCCCAGTTCCTGGATGATCGGCGACATCCTGGACGATGTGGAGGCGGGCCACCGCGCCGGCTGCCGCAGCGTGCTGATGGACGTCGGCAACGAGACCGAATGGCGCATGTCCCCCTTGCGCGAGCCCTGCATCAAGGCAAAGACCTTGCTGGAAGCGGCCGAGGCCATCCTGGCGGCCGAACCCGTCACCCCACCGGGCGAAGCTGAGGACTCCATCGGCAAGTCCGTTGTGTTCAAAACCGTTCCACCCCAACCTCATTTGCTCGGCCTGTCCTTCTAGCCGGCGCCCACCCGAGGAGATCCGATGATCACTTTAGGCATCAACGCAGCGTTTCATGATTCAGCCGCCGCCATCGTGCGCGACGGCGTCGTCCTGGCGGCGGCCGAGGAGGAGCGCTTTTCGCGCATCAAGCATGGCAAGCGTCCCTTGCCCTTCACGGCCTGGGAGCTGCCCTTCAACGCCATCGACTTCTGCCTGGCCAAGGCCGGCCTGCGCCTGGTCGACCTGGACCATGTGGCCTACAGCTACGACCCGGAGCGCTTCCTGAAAGGCCGCTCCACCGGCTCACAGATCAACCTGCCAATGAAGCCTTCGGGCCACGATGCCGGCGTGTGGGAGAACGTCTGGGACCCGCTGTTCGCCTCTTACATCCTGAATGCCCCCGGACAGTTGGCCGATGGCGCACCCCACCACCTGAAGGCACGCTTCGCCGGAGCCCGCGCCGATGGGCAGAACCGCTACCGCTTCCACTTCGTCGATCACCACCTGTGTCACCAGGCCAGCGCCTTCCTGGCCTCGCCTTACGACAGGTGCGCGGTGATGACCTTGGACGGTCGCGGCGAAGACGCCACCACCTCCTACGGCGTCTACCGCGACAACAGCTACCAGCCGCTGGGCGAGGTGCGCATGCCGCATTCCCTGGGCCTGCTCTACGAGCGCATCACCAGCCATCTGGGCTTCCTGCATTCGTCCGACGAGTACAAGGTGATGGCCTTGGCCGCTATGGGCCAACCAACCTTCCGCGACGTGCTCAAGGCCCATGTGCGGGTCAAGGACAACGGCCAGTATGAGATCGACCCGATGGACCTGAGCGAGCTGTTCGGGCCGCCCCGTGAACGCGGCACGGCCCTGGAACAAAGGCACTTCGACCTCACCGCCTCGCTGCAAGTGGTGCTGGAAGAATCGGTGCTGCAGATCGCCACCTGGCTGCGCGAAACCACTGGCGAATCGCGGCTGGCCATGGCCGGCGGCGTGGCACTCAACTGCGTGATGAACGCCAAGGTGCGCGACAGCCGCATCTTCGATTCGGTGTGGGTGCAACCCGCCGCGGGCGACGCCGGCACCGCCCTCGGCGCCGCGCTGTGGACCGACGCCGTGCAGCGCCAGGGCTCGGCGCCCGCGAAGTCCGGCCCCATCGCCTTGGCCCCGCGCGCCTGGCAGATGGACCATGCCTACCTGGGCCCTGACTACGACGACGAGGCCATCGAAACGCTGCTGCGCTGGGCCAAGCTGCCCTACAAGCGCCTGGACAACCCGGCCCAGGCCACAGCGCGCCTGCTGGCCGACGACCGCGTCATCGGCTGGTACCAGGGCCCGATGGAATTTGGACCGCGTGCCCTGGGCGCCCGGTCCATCCTCGCCTCGCCGGTCAACCCTGACATGCAGGCGCGGATCAACGAGCTGAAGGACCGCGAGGATTTCCGCCCCGTCGCGCCCGCCGTGCCCGAGGAAAAGCTGGCGGAATGGTTCACGCCCGCAGACGCCAATGGCGGCGTCGCGCCCTTCATGCTCTTCATCTACGACGTGCTCGACGGCCAGGCCGAGCGCATCCCCTCGGCCTGCCACGCCGACCGCACGGCCCGCGTGCAGACCGTGAGCCACCGCGCCAACCCGCGCTTTCACGAACTGCTGGAGGCCTTTGGCCAGATCACCGGCGTGCCTGTGCTGATCAACACTTCCTTCAACGTGCGCGGCGAGCCGGTGGTCTGCACCCCCAAGGACGCCATCGACGCCTTCTACAGCACGCCGCTGGATGCCCTGGTGATCGGCTCCTTCTTGCTGGAGAAATCCGCATGACGGCGCCGCAAGTCGCCGTGGTCATCCCGACCTACCGCCGGCCCGACTTGCTGATGCGCTGCCTGGAAGCCGTGCTGGCGCAAACGCTGCCGCCCGGAGCCTTCGAAGTCATCGTGGTGGACGACGGCCAGGAGGACGACATCCGCCAGTTGGTCGAAGGCCTGACCATTCGCACAGGCGGCGCACCTTTCCTGCGTTACCTCAGGCCCCAAGGCACCCGCGGCCCCGCCGGTGCCCGCAACCGTGGCTGGCGGGCCAGCCACGCGCCCATCATCGCCTTCACCGACGACGACACCATCCCGCACGAAGACTGGCTGGCCCAAGGCTTGGCCGCTTTGGCAGATGGCAAAGTGGCCGTGTGCGGCCGCGTGGTGGTGCCCATCACCCAGGCGCCCACCGACCACGAGCGCAACACCCAGGGCTTGGAGACGGCCGAGTTCGTCACCGCCAACGCCTTTGTGCGCCGCGAGGCACTGGTCGCGGTGGGCGGTTTCGACGAACGTTTCAAGCGCGCCTGGCGCGAAGACTCGGACCTGCAGTTCGCCCTCATGAAGCTGGGCGAGGTGGGCAAGGCCCCCGACGCCGCCGTGACGCACCCAGTGCGCAGCGCGCCTTGGGGCGTGTCGATGCAACAGCAGGCCAACGCCTTCTTTGACGCCTTGCTGTACAAGAAATACCCGCGCCTGTACCGGACGAGGATTCACCCGCAGCCGCCTTGGCGCTACTACTTCGTGGTCTTGTGCACGGTGCTGGCCTTGGCAAGTGCTGTCAGCGGTCACGGGCTTTTTGCGCTGGCATTCCTTGCGGCCGCCTTGATCGCCATCGCAGGCTTCGTCTTCAAACGGCTTGAAGGCGCCTCGCACAGCCCGTCGCACATCGCCGAGATGGTGATCACCTCGCTGGCCATCCCTTACCTGTCCATTTACTGGCGTTTGCTGGGCGCAGCCCGCTTTCGTGTTCTGTTCATTTGAAGCCGAGGCCCCCATGCAAAAACGTTTGCGCATCCTGACCTGGCATGTTCACGGCAACTACCTCTACAACCTGACCCAGGTCCCGCATGACTTCTACCTGCTGACCGACGATGAGCGGTCCACCCACCACAGTGGCCGCAGCGGCGTGCTGCCCTGGGGGCCGAACGTGCACGAAGCCCATGTCAACAACGTCAAGAACATGGACTTCGACCTCATCATGTTCCAGTCGCGCGAGGCCTACGAAGACGAGCAGCACCGCGTGCTCTCCGACGAACAGCGCCGCCTGCCGCGCGTCTACATCGAGCACGATCCCCCGCAAGGCCACCCCACGGACACGCTGCACTGGTTCCAGGAACCCGAAGGTTTGCTGGTGCAGGTCACCCCCTTCAACGCCCTGATGTGGGACGCGGGTGTGACGCCCACCGTGGTGGTCGAGCACGGCGTGCTGCCGTTGTCGCCCGAGCGCTACCGGGGCGAGTACGAACAGGGCCTGGTGGTGGTGAACAACCTGGACCAGCGCGGTCGCCGACTGGGGGCCGACGTGTACGAGCAGGTCCGCCAGCGGGTGCCGCTCACCCTGGTCGGCATGGGCGCCGAGCGCATGGGGGGGGCTGGCGAGGTGATCAACCACCAGTTGCCTGCCACCATGGCCGCGCACCGCTTCTTTTTCAACCCCATCCGCTACACCAGCCTGGGCCTGTCCATCATCGAGGCCATGATGGTGGGCATGCCCATCGTCGGCCTGGCCACCACCGAGCTGGTCACGGTGATCCGCAATGGCGAGAACGGCTTCATCGACACGCGTGTCGACCGCCTGGTGGATGCCATGAACCGGCTGCTGAAAGACCCTGCAGAAGCCAAGCGTCTGGGCGACGCGGCGCGCGAGACAGCGGTGGAGCGCTTCAACATCGACCGCTTCGTCAACGACTGGCTCGCGGCCCTGCGCACCTTGACGACCTGAAAATTTTTCCGAATCCTGTCAACTAGGCGGCAGAAAGTGCGTTGTTTGATCGCCGGTGGGTAGAAACGATGCGGTCCAATTCGAGTTGCGCCAAGCGCCCGCGTGTGGAGATCTCCGGCCCCACGCCCTCACTGGATCGACGCCCACATGCCCCTTTCTGCCGCCTCTGCCGACCTCCCGACTTCGAACACCGGCATCCTCGACCTCTACCGACAAATCTGGAAACACGCTGAAGGCGTGCGCCACCGCCTGATCGCCTCCACCGGCCTGCTGGTCGGCTCTCAGGTCGTCAAGCTGCTGGTGCCTTACCTGGCGGCGCAAGCGATCAACCACTTGCAGGCCGGCGCTGGCGGTTTCAAGGGCGCCGCATTGTGGATCCCCGCGATCCTGGGCATCTACGCCCTGACCTGGCTGCTGCACGGCCCCGGCCGCGTGCTGGAACGCTCGGTGGGCGTGCGCGTGCGCCAGTCGATGGCCGACACCCTGTACACCCGACTGTCACGCGCGCCACTGGCCTGGCACGACCGCCACCATTCCGGCGATGTGCAGCACCGCATGAACCAGGCCACCAACGCCCTGTCCAACTTCGCGCAGAACCAGTTCATCTACCTGCAGAACGCCGTCAACCTGCTCGGCCCGCTGATCGCGCTGGCCCTGCTGTCGGAACTGGCCGGCGGCATCGCCCTGGTCGGCTTCGTCGGCGTGGCCCTGGTGATCATCAGCTTCGACCGGGCGCTGATGAAAGTGGCCGTCGAGGAAAACACCGCTGAACGCCGCTATGCCGCTGGCGTGCTCGACTGCCTGTCCAACATTTCGACCATCATGAGCCTGCGCCTGCAGGCCAGCACACGCCGCCTGCTGGGCAAGCGCCTGGACGCCGTGTTCCTGCCGCTCAAGCGCAGCATCACGCTCAACGAGTGGAAATGGTGCGCCGTCGACATGATGACCATCACCCTCACCTGGGTGCTGGTGTGCGCCTACGCCTGGCACACGCAAAGCAAGACCGCCTTGCTGCTGGGCAACCTGTTCATGGTTTATCAATACGCTGGCCAGGCCGGCAGTGTGATCGGCTCACTCGCTGCCAACTTCCAGAACTTCGCCCGCGTGCGCACTGATTTCGCCAGTGCCGACCCGATCTGGAATGCCCCGCAAAGCAAGGAGATGATCCAGCAAGACAGCGGTCGCGACTCGGTGCTGAATGCCGACGATTGGCAACGCCTGGACGTGTGCGACATCAGCTACGCCCACGGGGGCGGCCTGCCCGAGGGCTCGCCTGCCGAAGGCGCGGCACCACGCGGCGGCCTGCACAAGGTGTCGGTCAGCCTGCGCCGTGGCGAACGCATCGCCCTGGTCGGCCCCAGCGGCTCGGGCAAGAGCACCTTGTTGCGCGTGCTGGCCGGCTTGTACGAACCCCACCACGGCCACATCGAGGTCGATGGCGTGGCGCCCATGGGCCAGCGTTCGCTGGCGCCCTATGCCACCCTGATCCCGCAGGAAGCCGAAGTGTTCGAAGCCACCGTGCGCGAGAACATCGCCTTCGACCTGCCGCATGAGGACGCCGCCATCGAGCAGGCCATGCACGTGAGCTCCTTCCACTCGGTGTTGGCCGGCATGCCTTCGAAACTGGACACGCCGATCACCGAAGGCGGCTTCAACCTGTCGGGTGGTCAACGCCAGCGTCTGTGCCTGGCCCGCGGTGTGCTGGCCGCGCGTGACAGCTCGGTGCTGCTGCTGGACGAGCCCACCAGCGCGCTCGACCCGCTGACCGAAGCCCAGGTGCACCGCCGGCTGGACCAGGCCTTCCCCGGTGCCTGCATCGTGGCCTCGGTGCACCGCATGAGCCTGCTCTCGCACTTCGACACCGTGGTGCTGATGGCGCAAGGTGAAGTGCTGGACACGGGCACCGTGGACGAACTGCTGGCGCGCCAGCCCATCTTCCGCGAGATGGTGGGCCGCCACGACGCGGTCGGCGAGCCGTTGGTCGAACAACCGGTGCCCGCGGTGTTGGAAATGACAGCGGCCTGACCTCGCTTCAGGCCCGGTCCAAAGCCCGGGCCACGGCCGCCATCACATCGGTCGTGGTGACGCCCGTGGCGCATTCGTGGGCATAGGGGCACACGGGATGGCTGCAAGGGCGGCAATCCCGGGGCACCCAGAGCACCTGGTGGCGCTGCTGGTCCACCGGGGCCCAGCGGTCGACATCGCCGCCGCAACTGATCACCACGCTCGGCGTCTTCAGGGCCGAGGCCACGTGCGACACGCCCGTGTCGTTGCACACCAGCAGCCGCGCGCGCTCGATCAGGGCCCCCATGTTCCAGAGGCTGGTCTGGCCCACCAGGTTGACGCTGGGCTGGGTCATGGCCGACTGCACACGTTGGCCCAGTGCCTGCTCATGCGGCACGCCTGTGAGCACCACCGTGAAGCCCTGCAAGGCGAGCTGGTCTGCCACGTGGGCAAAGGACTCGGGCATCCACTGGCGTGAGGCCAGTTGGGCGCCGGCGTGCACGCACACATGAGGGCGCTCGGGATCGGCGCCATGGGCCTTCAGCAAAGCAACTGCTTCGTTGCGGTCTTCATCGCGAACGGTCCACTCCAACCCTTCGCCCAAACGCGGTGCGCCCAGCACGTCGGTCAAAGCCAACAGGCGCTGCACTTCGGTGCCGTGTTTGGGCCACTGGCAACTCAGCTCAGGGTTCGGGCAATACTGGCCCGGCTCACAGAATGCCGCCACTTGTCGCGCGCCCCAGGTTGCCAGCAAGGCGTTCACCGTCTGACCACTGCCATGCAGTTGCACCGCCAGGTCGACATGCCGGGCCTGCATGCCTGCCATGAAAGCCGGCAACGCGGCCACATCCACCGGACGCTCGGGCAGGTCGGGGTGGCCAGGGAACTCGATGAAATCGTCGATGCTGGCCGTGCGGCGCACCCATTCGTGCGCCCACGGCAATCCGACCAATGAGATGTGCGCTTCTGGAAAGCGTGCCCTCAAGGCCCGCAGCGCGGGGCCAGCGCAGATCATGTCGCCCAACACCAGCGCGCGGAACACGGCGATGCGGCGCACGCCCTCCAGCGCTTGGCCCGGCGGCTTGTCAGGCAGCGGGCCGCGACTGTTCATGGGCAGACGATTCGAGCAAGTCCATCACCGCATCGGCCACCGCCGCTGGGGCCACCTCGCGCAGGCAAGCATGGTGACCTTGCGGACACACGCTGCGCAGACAGTTTCGGCAAGGCACATCGTGGTACAGCACACGCGACGGTACCTGCCAGGGCGTGTGCTGCGGGTTGGTCAGGGCATACAGGTCGACCACCGGCGTGCTCACAGCCGCGGCCAGGTGGGCTGGGCCACTGTTGTTGCAGACCAGCACCGACGCTTGTTGGATCAGGGCGCCCAGTTCGCCCAAGGTGAGCTGATCCAGCAGGACCAGCCCCTGGCCACCCGCCGCGGCATGGGCCTCGCGCACCAGCTCGGCGTCATCACCGCTGCCCACGAACACACCGGTCAAACCTCTTTGCACGAGCTTGCCCATCGCCTGGCCGAACAAAGTGGCGGGATACCGCCTCGACGGTGCCGTGGCCCCGGGATGCATCAGCACGAACGCATGTCCAACCGGAAGGCCAATCCGTTTGAGGTGGGCCTGCGCACCCGCTTGGTCGGCCGGGCGCAGTTCGAACACCATGCTCCCCTCAGGCGAATGCACGCCAATGGCCGACAACAGGTCCAGTTGCCGCCGCACCTCATGGCGCATGCCGTCGTGCACCACCTCCTGGTCGCCGACCCAATCGCTCAACAACTCATAAGGGTTCTCACGGCAATGGGCCAGGCACAGGGGCACGCCGGCCTGCCAGCACACCATGGCCATGGGCAGGGGGGATTGGCTGGCGGTGGTGAAAATGACGGCGGCGTCGTGGCCGCCAGCGCGGACACGTTCGACCAAGTCAAAGCCCTCGGGATCGATGGGCCGCCGCAGAGGCGCGCCCTTCATCCAGGGCACCGTCGCCGCCATGACTTCATCGACCACGCTCAAGTGAGGCGCCAGCATGGCCCCCGATGGCGAGGTCAGCACGGTGATATGCGCCTGAGGCCAGGCACGGCGCAAGGCCACGATGGCAGGCGTGGTCATCAACACGTCGCCGAGGTTGTCCAGGCGGATGACCAACAGGCGACGCACACCTTTCCACCGTTCATTGATTGGAGGGCTGGAGGGGGCTGGGTGGATCATGGCGTGGACATTGGCAAAGCATGTGCCCATGCAAACCACTGCATAAAAAGGCCTGGCCGGGCATTTCTTACACACCGGTTTTCAAGCATTTCCAGCAATGGCTCAAGGTGTGGCATGCCATTGACCAAGCATGAAAGCTGCTTGCCCCACAGCCATGACCATGCCCAAGGCCCAATGGCCACTCAAATTCCAAGCCCGCGAGCAACTCCCGCAGAAGTTGACGCAGTTGCCCCGTCCCTGGGTCTTCACCAACGGCGTGTTCGACCTGCTCCACCGTGGCCATGTCACTTACCTTGACCAGGCCAGGCGCCTGGGGGCGAGCCTCATCGTGGCATTGAACAGCGACGCCTCGGCGCGCCAGCTTGGCAAAGGCCCATCGCGCCCCATCAACAATGAATGCGACCGCGCGTGGGTCGTGGCCGCGCTGGAAAGCGTTTCCCTGGTGACGCTGTTCGACGAGCTCACGCCCGTGCAACTGCTGTCCGAGATCAAGCCCGACTGGTACGTGAAAGGCGGTGACTACGACATGGCCCAGCTCGAAGAGACCCGGCTGGTGCAAACCTGGGGCGGCCAAAGCCTGGCCATCGAGTACCTGCCAGGCCAATCCAGCAGCCAGGTCATCGCCCGCATCCAGGCTGGCGCCTGATCGGGCGCCCCTCACTCACTGGCTGAGCACGCCCCGGCTCGCCAGGCTTTGCTCGATCAAGCCACACCATGTGTGACCAATGAAGATGTGCGCCTCCTGAACCCGCGCCGTCACGCCACTGGGCACGGCGACCGTGTGATCGCAAAGGTGCGACAACACGCCGCCCTGCCCCGTGAGAGCGATGGTGCCGATGCCCAGGTCGATCGCCGCGCTCGCCGCCATCACGATGTTCTTTGAATTGCCCGAGGTTGAGATGCCCACCAGGCAGTCACCAGGCCGCCCCAACGCCCTGACCTGGCGCGCAAACACGTCGGCGAATTCGTAGTCGTTGGCGATGCAGGTCAAGGCGGACGTGTCGGTGGTCAAAGCCAGTGCGGCCAAAGGTGCCCGGTCGTTCAAGAAACGCCCGGTCAGCTCGGCGGCGATGTGCTGGCAGTCGGCTGCCGAGCCCCCGTTGCCGCACAGCATTATCTTGCCGCCGCGCGCCAGGCAGTCGGCCAGCACCAGGCCGGTCTCTTCCACGACGCTTCGCAACCCGGCCACCAGCCCGAACACCAATTGGTGCTCGGCCCAGTTGCGCTCGAACAGGGAGCGCTGGTCCAGGTCCTGGGGCGCCGAGCGCACGTCCACCAATCGGCTCGTTTCAGAGGTCAGCATGGGCTTGCAGCTCCTTCATGGTCACGGACGATGTTCCAAACTTGCCCACCACGATGCCTGCGGCGGCGCTGGCCCACTTCATGGCTTGCACCACCGGCTCACCCTGGGCCATCAGGTAGGCCATGGTCGCCAGCACCGTGTCACCTGCCCCACTGACGTCGTAGACATCGCGCACACGGGCTGGCTGGTGGTGCACGCTGTTTTCATTGAAGAGGCTCATGCCCTGCTCACCGCGCGTCACCAGCAGGTGGTCGATGCGCAGCTTTTTCCGCAACACCTGCGCGCGTCGGCAAAACTGCGCCTCGTCCGAGAACTCTCCCGAACAGGCTTTGAACTCGTGAAGGTTGGGCTTGATCAAGGTGGCACCCGCGTAGCGGAAGTAGTCGCGGCCCTTGGGATCGACCAGCACCTGCTTGCCCAGGTCACGCGCCCCTTTGACCAAGGGCTGACACTCTTGCAAGGCGCCCTTGTTGTAGTCGGACAGCACCACCAAATCATGGCCCGGCAACAAGGCCGAGTAGCGGTGGGCCAGCAAGGTCAACATGGAGGGTGGCGGCGCCATTTCGAAGTCAGCCCTCAGCAACTGCTGGCGCCGGCTCACACAGCGGATCTTTTGCGTGGTGCTGTAGTTCTGGTCGGCCACGCGCTCCAGGTAGACGCCTTGCGCCTCCAGCATCGACTCCAGGTGATCGGCCGCTTCATCTCTGCCCACCAGAGACAGCAGCGTCACCTGCGCGCCCAAGGCCGCGAGGTTGACGGCCACGTTGGCCGCCCCGCCTGGCACCGAGCGCCGATCAGCCACCGACAAGATGGGCACGGGCGCCTCGGGTGAAATGCGATCGACCGAACCGTCCCAGTAATGGTCCAGCATCGAGTCCCCCACCACGAGGATGCGCATGGCGCCGGAGGCCACCATGTCAATGGGCTGGGATGCTGGGTCGGCAGAATTGGAATGGCGCATGGCAACACCGCAAGTCAATGGCAGATCCGCATAGCAACGCCTGTGCCCAAATGAGTCGAGCCCAAACGGCCTCAATGCAGCTTCACACGGCGGTGACCGGTGCGCACCAGCCAGTCACCCGCCGTGGTCAGGAGCATGCGCAGTACGCCATGCAAGGCAACCAGGTAGCGGCGGTACAGCAGCCAATACGTCATCTTGGCGAACAAGCCCTGGATGGAAAACCTGCGCCCCGTGAGGAAGCCCACGATGCTCCCAGCCGCGTTGTCATGGCCCAGCGAAATCACCGAGCCCCGGTCGTGGAACTGAAAGCGGTCCAGCGGCGGCCGCCCTGCCACCACGCGGCGCAGGGACGAGGCCAGGAACCGCGCCTGTTGCTGCGCCGCCTGGGCCAGCGGCGGCACCGGCCGCTCGCGCCCAGGCAGGATGCAGGATGCGCAATCACCCATGGCGAAGACCCGTTCATCCTGGGTGGTTTGCAGACTCGGCCGCACCACCAGTTGGTTCCCTTTGGTGGCCTCCAGTCCGGCCAAATTCTTGATCAACTCTGGTCCCTTGATACCCGCGGCCCACACCACCAGCTGCGCAGGAACGAAGCGCCCGTCAGGGCAGGCCACGCCTTTCTCGGTCACTTCGTTGACACGTTGATTGGTCAGCACCGCGATGCCCTGCTCCTGCAGTTCGGCCAGCGCGGTCGCGGCGAGCTTGTCCGGCAAGGCCCCCAGAATCCGGGGGCCGGCCTCGATCAAGGTGATGCGCACCTGCTTCTCAAGGGATTTGCCCGACCAGGCGTACTGCGCATAGTCGCGCAAGGTGCTGCGCAGCTCCGTGGCCAGCTCCACCCCGGTCGCGCCCGCGCCGATGATCGCGATGTCCACGTGTGCCGAGGCGTCCGACTCCGCACGCACGCAGGCCCAGAAAAGGCGTTGGTGAAATTGCCGCGCGTCATCGGGCGTGTTCAAAGGCATGGCATGTTCTTGCACACCCGGGATGCCGAAGTCGTTGACCCGGCTGCCCAGGGCGAGGACCAAGGTGTCGTAAGGCACGGAACGCCGAGGCGCGATTGTCTGGCCTTCATCGTCGAGCAAGGGAGCCAGCCAGACTTGCCGCCCCTCTCTGTCGAGGCCATCCACGTCCCCCAATTGGTATTGGAAGTGATGGCGCCTCGCATGCGCCAGGTAGTCCACCTCGTTGTTGGCCATGTCCAGGCTGCCCGCCGCCACTTCGTGCAGCAAAGGTTTCCACAGGTGCTTCAAGGCCCGGTCGATCAAGAGCACCTGCGCACCGCCATGGCGCCGAAAGGCATCCCCCAGCCGTGTGGCCAGCTCCAATCCACCGGCTCCACCGCCGACGATCACGATGCTGTGCGTCTTCGTGCGACGCAAGGGCCCGGTGGACGGAGGGACGAGGGAAAGCAAGGGCGGAGAAGCGGGCCGGGACTTGGGCAGCATGGTCAACCTTGGGAGCAGTCTTTGGAAGCCCTCGGGCGGCAATTCCCGCGCCTGCTGTTTATGCACGGGATGGTCCGCCTGGTATGCCGTTTGCCCCGCGGCAAAACCCAGATCAGCCAGGAGGCACCGCGACATGAAGGAACTTGAAAGGAAAGCCATCCTCGTCACCGGAGGCGCGGGATTTCTCGGGTCCCACCTGTGCGAGCGTCTGCTGGGTCTGGGGCACGAAGTCATCTGCGTCGACAACTTCTTCACCGGCACCCGCCGAAACATCGAGCACCTGCTCGACCATCCCCGCTTCGAATTGATACGCCACGACGTGACCATGCCGCTGTACATCGAGGTGGACGAGATCTTCAACTTCGCGTGCCCGGCTTCTCCCATCCACTACCAGCGGGACCCCGTCCAGACCACCAAGACCAGCGTGCATGGCGCCATCAACATGCTGGGCCTGGCCAAGCGGGTCAAGGCCAAGATCCTGCAGGCCTCGACCAGCGAGGTCTATGGCGACCCGCAACTGCATCCCCAGCCTGAAGCGTACTGGGGCCACGTCAATCCTTGTGGGTTCCGCTCCTGTTACGACGAAGGCAAGCGCTGCGCGGAGACCCTGTTCTTCGACTACCACCGGCAACACCAACTGCGCATCAAGGTCATGCGCATCTTCAACACCTACGGTCCCGGCATGCACCCCAACGATGGACGGGTGGTCTCCAATTTCATCGTTCAAGCCTTGCGCAACCAGCCCATCACGGTCTTCGGAGAGGGCCAGCAGACCCGCTCGTTCTGTTACCGCGATGACCTCATCGAAGGGTGCCTGAGGCTCATGCACGACACACCGGACACCTTCACGGGCCCCGTCAACCTGGGCAATCCGCAAGAGTTCACGGTGCGGTCGCTGGCCGAGCTGGTCATCGAGATGACGGGCTCCAGCTCGCCGATCGTGCACCAGCCCTTGCCCGCCGACGATCCCGTGCAGCGGTGCCCGGACATCAGCCTGGCCCGGGAACAACTCGGATGGTCGCCCACGGTGGAACTTGAGGAGGGCCTGCGCAGCACCATCGCTTATTTCGAGGCCTTGCTCAACGGCGGCGATTTCCAGGCTGCCCGCGGACTGCATTCGCTGGTGGCGGCCACGGCGGGCACCCACATCCATCAATGACGGCCCGCACACGATGGTGGTGATCTCGCCTCACCTGGACGACGGTGTGTTCGCTTGCGGCCAGATGCTCGGCCAAGCCGTCGGCAGCACCGTGATCACGGTGTTCACCGGAATGCCGCTGGATTCAGACCGCCTCACCGACTGGGATCGCCAATGCGGATTCAGCCATGCAAGGCAAGCGATGCTGGCCAGGCTGGAAGAAGACCGGAACGCCCTGGCCCGCTTGCAAGCGCACCCCCTCTGGCTGGATTTCGTCGACAGCCAGTACGGCAGCCCCCCGACGGTCGACCAGGTCTGCGCCAAGCTCGTCAGCGTGCTGCGCGACATGCCGGCCGACACCGTCCTTTTCCCGATGGGCCTGTTCCATTCGGACCACTTCCTGGTCCATGAAGCGGCATTGCAGGCGCTGCGCGAGTGCCCGCACCACCGGGCGCTGGTCTACGAGGATGCGCTTTACCGCCGCATGAAAGGTTTGCTGCAGCAACGTCTGGCGGAACTGGCCACCGCCGGGCTCGAAGTCACGCCAGTGGCCTCGACGGCATCCGCGCCGACAGAGGCCAAGCGCGACGCCGTGGCGGCCTACCGCAGCCAGTTGCGCGCCTTTGGCGACGCCGGTTACGACGACGTTTTCGCACCCGAACGAAGCTGGGACATTGCGCTGAAACCAGACGCATTTCAAGAGGACCAAAGATGACCGATGACCCGCGAATCAGCATCGTGCTGTTGACCCACAACCGCCCCCTCGAACTGGAAAGAACCCTGCGCCACTTGAGCGCCCTGCCCGAGCGTCCCCACCTCATCGTGGTCGACAACGCTTCCACACCCGGTGTCGTGAACGCCATCACAGGGAAGTTTGAGGGCATTGATGTCGTTCGGTCTGATCGAAACCTGGGCGCCGCAGGGCGCAACCTGGGCGTGGCCAAGGTGCGGACCCGCTACGTGGCCTTTTGCGACGACGACACCTGGTGGGCCCCCGGCTCACTCGCCTTGGCCTGCGACCTGATGGACCGCCATGCTGGCGTCGGCGCCTTGTCGGCCCGTGTGCTCGTGGGCGACCGCCAGGAGGAAGACCCCACCTGCCAACGCATGGCCAACAGCCCCTTGCACGGCCACAACCTGCCCGGGCCGGCGCTCATCGCCTTCATGGCCGGCGCGGTGGTGATGCTGGTCGATGCCTTCGTGGGCGCTGGCGGCTACGAACCCAGGCTTTTCCTGGGTGCCGAGGAAGCCTTGCTGGCGCTGGACATGGCGGCCCAGGGTTGGCAGATGGCCTATGTGGCCGACATGGTCCTCCACCACCACCCTTCGCCCCAGCGCGACAACCGGGCACGGCGCATCGCGGTGGCCCGCAATCGCCTGTGGATCGCCGTCATGCGCCTGCCCTGGACGGGGGTGTGGCTTCACACCCGCGCCGTGTTGAGGGAAAGCCGCGCAGGCGGCTTCCTGCTGCCTTTTCTGAAGGAAGCCCTGAGCGGTCTGCCCTGGGCCATCGCCCGCCGCAAGGTGGTGCCGGCCAAGGTGTATCTGATGCACCACCAGGTCTTCTGCGCGGGGCTGGAACCCGCCACCCCGACATCACGGCAGGCCCTGAATCGCCTTGCGTAAAGGTAGGATGGGCGGCTTGATTTGAAAAGACGCCCATGAACGACGACCAGCCTGGCCACTTCAGCAATGGTTCCCCATCCGACAGCGTGGACAGCGCGCGGCCGGGCGAACTCTTGCCCGCCGACCATGCCGAGCAAGACCTGGCCAGCACCCTGGACAACGTTGTTCCATCGCGCGGCTTCAAGCTTCAGCCCATCGTGGGCCTGGGCGGCTCGGCGGGCAGCATCACCGCCTTGCAAGCGTTCTTCGAGGCCATGCCATCTGACTCGGGCATGGTCTTCGTGGTCATCCTGCACCTGTCGCCCGATCACGAAAGCCGTCTGGCCAGCTTGCTGCAACGCGCCACCAGCATGCGGGTGATGGAAGTCACGGGCCCCCAGAAGGTCGAGCCCAACTGCGTGTACGTGATTCCGCCGGGCAAGGCGCTGTCCGCCGCCGATGGTTATTTGCGCCTGTCCGACCTGGTCCATGAGCGAGGCAAGCGGGTCGCGGTGGACCTGTTCTTCCGCACCCTCGCCGAAACCCACGGCCCCCACGCCTCGGCCATCGTCCTGTCCGGCGCCGACGGCGATGGCGCCATCGGCATCAAGCGCATCAAGGAGCGTGGCGGTTTGACGGTGGCGCAAGACCCTTACGAGGCCGAGCACCAGGGCATGCCCCGGGCCGCGATCGACACGGGCATGGTCGACTGGGTTCTGTCGGCCAAGGACATGCCCGCGCGCCTGATCAACTATCAGCGCATGGAAGGCGAAGTCCGCCTGCCCGCCGAAGACGGGCCCAAGCCGGTCGATCCGCCCAACCGCAACCAGGAAGACAAGGAGGCCGCCCTGCGCGATGTGCTCACCTTCCTGCGCACCCGCACGGGCCGTGATTTCTCTTACTACAAACGCGCCACGGTGCTGCGCCGACTGGGTCGGCGCATGCAGGTCAATGGCGTGGATGACCTGGTCGCTTATCTGGCGCTGCTGCGCGCCAACCCTGGCGAATCGGGCGCCTTGTTGCAAGACTTGTTGATCAGCGTCACCAATTTCTTCCGCGACAGCGACTGTTTCGCCGCCCTGGAAGCCGTCATCCCCGAGCTGTTCAAGGACAAGGCACATGGCGATGCCGTGCGCATCTGGGTGGCAGCGTGCGCCACAGGCGAAGAGGCCTATTCGATCGCCATGCTGCTGCACGAATACGCGCGCAAGCTGGACGCGCCCCCACTGCTGCAGATCTTCGCCACCGACCTGGATGGCGAGGCCATCAACGTCGCGCGCAATGGCGTCTATCCCGAAACCATCGCCGCCGATGTCTCCGAAGAACGCCTGAACCGCTTCTTCACCAAAGAGCACCGCGGCTACCGTGTGCGCCGCGAAATCCGCGAAACGGTGCTGTTCGCGGTGCACGATCTGCTGAAGGATTCACCGTTTTCCAGGCTGGACATGGTGTCCTGCCGCAACCTGCTGATCTACCTGAACCGCGAGGCGCAAGCCAGGGCGCTTGAAATCTTCCACTTCGCCTTGCAGCCCGGCGGGCGCATGTTCCTGGGTTCGTCGGAGTCGGTGGACGAGGGCAGCCCGCTGTTTACCGTGCTCGACAAGAAGCACCGCTTGTTCACGCATTGGCCTGCGCCTCGCACGAACCTGCCCATGCCCTTCCGCCCCGGCACGCTGGCCTTGAACCTGGAAGTGCAATTGGCCTCCAAGGACGTGCCAGTGATCGCCGGCAAGGCCTTCGACCACGCCCGGCCCTTGATCCGGAGCCTGACCGAACCCTCGTCGACACGGCCAGTCTCCTGGGGCGAATTGCACTTCAAACTCATCGAGCGGCTGGCGCCTCCCTCTTTGATCGTCAACGCCGAGCACGACATCGTGCACCTGTCGGAAACCGCCGGCCGCTTCCTCCAGTACAGCGGTGGCGAACTCACGAAAAACCTGCTCCGCGCCGTTCACCCTGCCTTGCGCATCGAACTGCGCGCGGCCCTGTACCGGGCTGCCCAGACAGGTGGCTTGGCAGAGTCGGGCCCGGTGCCGGTGGACATCGGCTCGGAGCAATCCCAGATCACGCTGCGGGTTGCGCCAGCCGGTGAGGCCGCACCAGATTTCTTCCTTGTCGTTTTCGATGCAAAGCCCCTGTCGGCCTCAGAGGCGCCGCAGCTGCCCCACGCCCAAAGTGAGCCGGAGCCCGATCCACTGGCCCGGCAACTCGACCGCGAACTCGAGCGCCTGAAGCTCTACCTGAGCGACACGGTCGAGCAATATGAAGCTTCCAACGAAGAGCTCAAGTCCAGCAACGAAGAATTGCAGGCCATGAACGAAGAGTTGCGTTCGGCCACGGAAGAACTTGAAACCAGCCGCGAAGAACTCCAGTCCATCAACGAGGAGTTGAGCACCGTCAACCTGGAACTCAAAAGCAAGGTCGATGAACTCGGCCACGCCAACAGCGACCTCCACAACCTGATGGGTGCCACGGCGATCGCCACCATCTTCCTGGACCGCCAGTTGCGCATCACGCGCTACACACCGCCAGCGGTGGCCTTGTTCAACCTCATCCCCAGCGACATCGGCCGGCCCCTGACCGACCTGACCACGCAACTCGACTACGCACAGCTGGGCGCCGATGAGACTGCCGTGCTGGAACAGCTGGTGCCCGTCGAGCGAGAGGTCAGCCAGTCCGACGGCACTTATTTCCTGGCCCGCCTGCTGCCCTACCGCACCATCGAGGACCACATCGCCGGCGTCGTGCTGACCTTCGTGGACATCACCGAAAGAAAGCGCAACGAAGAGGCCTTGAGGCTGGCCCGTGACGAGTTGGAAGACCGCGTACGGGCCCGCACAGCCGACTTGGCCCAGGCCAACGCGAGCTTGCGATCCGAAGTGCAGGAACGCATCACCGCCGAACAACGTGTGCGCGACCTGCTCGGGCGGCTGGTGGGCGCCCAGGAAGACGAGCGACGTCGCATTTCACGCGAGCTGCACGACACCCTGGGCCAGCACATGGCCTTGCTGGGCATCGGCCTGAAGGCCATCATGGACCACGCCGAATGCTCACCCGAGGTGAGGGACCAGTTGACCCGTTCTCAGGCCGCCTTGCTGCGCCTGGAAGATGCGCTCGACCGCCTCTCGCATGAATTGCGGCCCACCTCGCTGGATGACCTGGGACTGCAGGACGCCCTCCGGCGGCACCTGGAGGGCTGGTCGGCCGACACCAACATCAAGGTCGACTTCCAGACGCGGGGCGTTGGCCGCGAGCGCCTGCCCGAAGCGCTGGAAACCACCGCCTACCGCGTGGTGCAGGAGGCCTTGACCAACGTCCACAAGCATGCCGGCGCCACCCGCGTGGGCCTGATCATCGAGCGCAGGCACAATGACCTGCGCATCATCGTCGAAGACAACGGCAAGGGCTTTGAACGGACCGCTGCGCTGGAAGGCGAGCAACGCCGAGGCATGGGCCTGCGGAGCATGACCGAACGGGCCTTGATGGTCGCCGGCCAGATCGAAATTGAATCGGGCCAAGGGCAAGGCACCACGGTTTACCTGACCTTGCCCATGTCAGCCGGCCAAGGAGATCGCCATGGGTGAAAAATTGCGCCTCTTGCTGGCCGATGACCACGCAATCCTCCGCGAGGGCCTGGCCGCGCTGATCGAATCCCAGCCGGACATGGAAATCGTGGCGCAGGTGGGCAGCGGCCGCGAGGCGGTGGAAAAAGCCAAACTGCTTCACCCGGACGTGGCCGTGCTGGACGTGTCCATGCCTGACATGGGCGGGGCGGACGCCGCAGAAGCCATCCGCCGCGAGCAGCACCACACCCGCGTCGTCGCCTTGACCCGGCACGCCGACCGGGGCTACATGCAGCGCATGTTCCGGGCGGGCGCATCCGCCTATGTGCTCAAGCGCAGCGCTGGCGACGCCCTCATCAGTGCGATCCGGGCCGCGGCCACCGGCGACACCTGGATCGACCCGAGCCTGTCGGGGCAACTGCTGTCTCGGCTGGCTGGCCAAGACGAAGCTGGCCTGTTGCCGTCAGCCGGTTCGATACCCAACCTGGCGGATCGCGAGGAGCAAGTCCTCAAGCTGATCGCCTGGGGACAAAGCAACAAAGAGGTGGCCACCGAACTGGGCCTCAGCATCAAGACGGTCGAATCGTACAAATCCACCGCCCTGAGAAAACTGAACCTGCGCAGCCGGACCGACATCGTGCGCCACGCCTTGGCGCGGGGGTGGCTCAAGGAAGAACAGACCCCCGACGAAGGCTGACCAACCCGGGGAAAGCCCGGGCTCGACCGGCATCTGCCCGGGGTGCGCAAACCGTCCATTGCTGGCATGGTGAGGCCAGTTCCTCGAGCCACCGCCCTCCAGTCGAATCGGATCCCCCATGGCTAAAAAAGTACAGCTTTGCAACGTCATGCAAGGCGTGCAGTTCACCGTCAATGATGACGGACAGGTGCTGAAAGCCGTGATCCTGAAAGAAGCGCTTGAAAGGCATTTCGGCGCTTCTGCCGAACCTGATGACTGGATCCGGGCCTATCGACAGCACCAGGCCCTGATCGACGAAGCCGCCCTGGTCCTGCACCACCTCCAGCCCATCTGGCCGGTGGTCGTTTTGCGGGGCCATGAACCTCAACTTCAAAGCTCGCTCTATTTAACGGGGTCCTCGGCCCTGTGACTTTCCTGTTCCTGGCCACGCGCACGAAGCACGCTGATGTGTCCATCGCCTTCCATGTAGGCATGCCGGACCACGCGGACATCGTCCACACCCTGCTTGCGCAGCTCACTCATCAAGTCGTCCAAGCTGAGAAACTCTTGCCGCAAGTTGCGGTGCAGAACCTGCCCATGGCGAATCAAAGGAAGTTTGGGCGGCTCTAAGAACCGGTGGACTGACTCGAATCGAAATGCCGCCCAATCCAGGGCGTAGTTCCACCCGACGATCGTCCCCACAAGCACCATGCCGTCGGCCACCGACTTGTACTCACCCGCCATGGCGTTTTGAGAAGCGTCCGCGACGATGACCAGCAGCAGCACATCCGAAATGGCGATGGACCCCACATCCCGCCGCAATACAAATCGGAAGATCAGGAAGAGGAACCAATACATCGCTGTGCCACGGATCAACAACTCCCAAGGAGACATGGTGAACGTGAAAAGGTTGATCAACTCGTGCGCCGTCATGGCCATCAATCCGGAGTTCAGATGCCATCGTCGAGCAATTGAAATGCCCATGACGTTCCGGGAATGCTGTTTGCTCTCGCGTGCCTGGCACCTTTCTTTTGACCCAGTACTTCCGGGTTGGACGGTTGCCATGGGTGCGCAATGGAGGTTTGTTGCGCTGTCTAGACAAGGTCGGCACCAGGGCTGACGAACACACGGATTTCCACAATGCCCACTTCTCAAAATCCCGGGGGCAATACGCCCGCCGACGCCTCGCGCCGCCGTTTTCTTGGCACCGCAGGGGTCACCACGGCGGGGGCCGTCGTCGCCCCCATGATGGTGAACAACGCGCCCGCGGCACAGCCCACGCTGCCACCCGCCGCGGGTTCGGCCATCACGAACAAGGCAGAAGATTTGGCACGAGAGACCTCGGTCGACGCGGGTCAGGCACTCACGACCAATCAAGGGGTCAAGATCGCCGACAACCAAAATACCCTGAAGGCTGGCTTGCGCGGACCCAGCCTGCTCGAAGACCAGTTGTTCCGCGAGAAGATGACGTCGTTCGACCACGAGCGCATTCCCGAGCGGGTCGTTCACGCCCGCGGCGCCGCAGCCCATGGCGTCTTCGAGACCTACGGATCGCTCGCCCACCTCACCAAGGCCAACTTCCTGGCCGTCGGGGGCAAGAAGACACCGGTGTTCGTCCGCTTCTCAACGGTGGCCGGTTCGCGAGGCTCCGCCGACACTGCCCGCGATGTGCGTGGATTCGCCGTCAAGTTCTACACCGACGAAGGCAACCATGACCTGGTCGGCAACAACATCCCGGTCTTCTTCATCCAGGATGCCATCAAGTTTCCAGACCTCGTCCATGCGGCGAAACCAGAGGCCGACCGTGAGATTCCCCAGGCATCCACGGCCCACGACACCTTCTGGGATTTCATTTCCTTGATGCCGGAATCCACCCACATGGTCATGTGGATCATGTCCGACCGGGCGATTCCCAGGTCCTACCAAATGATGGAAGGCTTTGGGGTCCACACCTTCCGGATGATCAACGCGCACGGCACAAGCCGCTTCGTCAAATTCCATTGGAAGCCGCTGAAGGGCGTTCACGGCCTGGCCTGGGACGAGGCCCAAAAGCTGGGCGGCAAGGATCCCGATTTCCACCGGCGCGACCTGGCCGACGCGATCGCGGCCAAGGACTTCCCGCAGTGGGAATTGGGCCTGCAAGTCATCGAGGAATCCGATGCCGACCGCTTTGGCTTCGACCTGCTTGACGCCACCAAGCTCATTCCGGAAGAGCTGGTGCCGGTCCAGCCCGTGGGCAAGTTGACCCTCAATCGGAACCCCGACAACTATTTCGCCGAAACCGAGCAAGTGGCCTTTCACACAGGCAACCTGGTTCCCGGCATCGATGTCACGGATGACCCATTGCTGCAGGGACGCATGTTCTCGTACGTCGACACCCAGCTGACGCGCCTGGGTGGCCCGAACTTTCACGAAATTCCCATCAACCGGCCCATCTGCCCCTTCCACAACTTGCAGCGAGACGGCTTTCACCGCCAGACCATCGCCAAGGGCCGGGTGAACTACGAACCCAGCTCCATTGATGTGCCGCCCATCCAGGAAGTCCCGGCAGCGCGAGGCGGGTTCAGCTCCTATCCGGAACCGGTTTCAGGCGTCAAGCTGCGTCATCGCTCAGAAACCTTCGCGGACCATTACTCCCAGGCCACCTTGTTCTGGCAAAGCCAGACCAAAGTCGAACAGCAGCACATCATCGAGGCTTTGC
Source organism: Aquabacterium sp. (assembly GCF_050725395.1). Classification (GTDB taxonomy): domain Bacteria; phylum Pseudomonadota; class Gammaproteobacteria; order Burkholderiales; family Burkholderiaceae_C; genus Aquabacterium. Next base: position 78,559 of record NZ_JBOHHL010000020.1, read on the forward strand.
AATTCGAACTGGGCAAGGTCACCGTGCCGGCGGTGCGGCTGCGCATGCTGTCGAACCTCGTCAACGTCGACCGCGATCTCGCGGCCAAAGTGGCCGAGGTCCTCGGTGTGCCCGTGCCAGCGGCGAGCCCACGCGTGGGCAACAAGCGCTACGCGCCATCCCCGGCGCTGAGCATGATTGCGCGTGGCAATCCCAAAGCGATCGTCGGCCGCAAGATTGCCATCCTGGCGACCGACGGCGTGGATGGTGCAGGCTTGCAGGTGGTCAAGGCAGAACTGACCAAGGCAGGCGCGGTGGTGAAGGTGCTCGCGCCGCATCTGGGCACGTTGCGAAGCGCGGGCGGTGGCAGCGTCAGTGTCGATGAACTGATCGTCACCATGCCGTCTGTCGTGTTCGACGCGGTGTTCATCCCCGGCGGGGGCGCCAGCGTCACGGCGCTCAAGGCTTATGGCAATGCGGTTCACTTTGTCAGTGAGGCGTACAAACACTCAAAGGCCATTGGAGCGCTCGGCGAAGGGCGTGAGTTGCTTGCCGCCGCGGGTGTGCTTGGAACAATGCCAGCGTCAAGCACCGCTGCTGGTGTCAGCACGGCGAGCGATGCAGCGGCGCTTGCCCGCACGTTCATCTCCGACATTGCGGTCCATCGCCATTGGGAAAGGGCCACCAAGGCGATGCCTGCCTGACAAGGGTCTTGGCGACAACAGTGGGCGCCGTCATGGCGCCCACTCATGCCATGCTCAACCGCCGGGGCCGGCGCCGGTGGGAATCACCGTCGGATTCCCTTTGGGGAAAGGATTTTCAGCGGTTGGCACTTTCTGATCCTGGCTTCCATCCGGAAAGTCATCCACCAACGAGGCCAAGGTGTGGGGACTCGCTTGGGCTCCTGCCTCTTTTGCTTTCCTGCGCTGTTGATTTTTGAGAGCCCAAGCTCCCACCAATCCAAGCAAGACAAGTGTTTTGATCTTTGGTGTGCGCATCGCTTTCTCCTGAAATGTAGTTCGATGCAAGTTGCAAACGCCATACCCAAAGGCAACCGCAGTCATTCGGGCGGCGATAGCACGCTGCAGTTGCGCCCACGTGCCTTCGCGGCATACAGCGCCATGTCAGCACGTTCCAGCAACTGGCCCAGTGTCTCTCCCGGCCTGTGCTGGGCTACACCAGCCGAATACGACACTCTCAAATCAGGCGCCTTTGGACAAAGGCGCCGTGAGGCCACGTGCTGCCGTAGGCGCTCGGATGCCTGGAAACCCGCTTGTGCTGGTTCTGCATCAGAGAGCAGCAGCACGAATTCCTCACCGCCCCAGCGCCCGATGACGTCGGTGTTTCGCAGCACGGACACGGCCTCCTGCGCAAACCCCATCAGTGCCTCGTCCCCAACCTGATGCCCGTAGGTATCGTTGATCTGCTTGAAGTGATCCAAGTCAATCAATACCACGCAAAAGCTGTGCCCCGAGCGGGCGTGACGCTCGCACTCCTGCGTCATGAGGCGCTGCATGTGCCGCCGGGCAAACAGACCGGTCAGCGCATCCCGCGTCATCAACCGTTGGACCTCTTCGGAAGCAACCAGCAGCGCTCGCTTTTGATCCCTTGCCCGGTTGCGCACCAGAGCGAAATTGCGGGACTGAAGCGACAGCAGGGATAGCACCACGAATGCGCTGGCAACGCCCACGCCATCGCGGACCCATTGAAAATCAGATGGCTGAGCGATCAGGAGGTATGTGTACGACAGCGCCAATAAACCAATGGCAGTCGCCCCCATTGAGATCGCCTGACGTGGCTGCAGGTCCAGAAAACCGAAGACCATCACGACACAAAATATCTGCAAGTCGTATGCGCGGGTGGTTGGCACCACGGCGAAGGCAATGGCCAGCCCGCCGAATGCCCAAAGCATCTGGGGCACCAGCAATGCCCGATCGGCCAACTGCACAGTCAGACCGCTGCGGATGACAGCATATGGCACAAGCGCCCCGATCAACTGATGAACAATGAACAGATGCCCGATCTTCTCCTCAACGAGCCCATGGGGGATGGCGTAGGTCAGACTCACGAGCGCCAGCGACAGGTAGACCACGCTGGAAACCAGGCACAGTCGCAGCGACTGGTGCAAGGCAGGATCTGGTCCCCACCACAAACCTGCCAGTCCCCATGCGGTCCAACCGGACCTCGCTCTGGCCGCAGCGCCCCCCGCAGGGCGAACAATTGTGGCAGCGGGGAGCTCATCCATGTCGTCGGGCTGCGGAAGATGCGCCGCCACCGCCTGGTGCAACACTTGAAATGAAGCCACTGTGTCGCGGGCCGGACGCGCCCGGGATTCCTGGTCCGAGGGGGCAGATGGCCTGGCTGTCTCAATCCGGTCTCGTCCGAGCCGCTTGGCCTGGTACAGCGCTTGATCAGCCAATTCGAGGGTGGTCTCCATCGCTCGTGTCCCCTCGTGTTCACACACGCCTGCAGAGAAGGCCACGTTGAGATCCGGGTGATGCCGCCGCCAGTCGTACAGCTTGACCAGGTCGCGCATGTGCGCCACGGCTGCTTGCGCGTCCACCAGCGTGGTCTCCGGCATGATCAGAAGGAACTCTTCGCCTCCCCAACGGGCCAGTATGTCGGTTGGCCCCGGGAAGGCGACTCGGCCCAAGGCCGCGAAGTGACGCAATACTGTGTCACCCACCGCGTGCCCAAAACGGTCATTGACCTGCTTGAAATGATCGATGTCGAGGATCGCCACGCAGAAGGGACGCCCATTGCGAGCCTGTCGGCGCACCTCATCCTCCAGCAAGGTCTGCATGTGGCCACGGTTATGCAGTCCGGTGAGCCCATCGTGCGTGGCAAGTTTGCGCATTTTCGCCAGCGTTTCGGCGAGTTGTTCGCGCTGTCTGCGCCGCCGAGCATGATCTTGCCCCCCTATCCCCGGACACGGTCTATGCGCAATGTAGCGCGGCCCCATCGGGCTGGTTTGCGCGCCGTTGATATTGCCTGAACTCCCGAGGCGATTTCATTTTCAAGCTTGAGTGTGGA